>CAYIHX010000009.1:0-95985 GCA_964363305.1 uncultured Bacteriovoracaceae bacterium
ATTTACAGCTCTTGTGCCGAGCGCATCATACCGCGAAGGGCTTGCGTGGCGATTCCGCCTTTTCGGGCGCGACCTAAAAACGAATTCTCGGGATTTGTGATCGGTCGCGTTCGCCATCAAATACGTCAACACGCTGGAGCGATCGCCTCAGGTAGAATTTTGTGAACAACCAGATTCGGAAAGAAATCATCCCAAGCACCGCTTCCATCGGCAAATATGATCGCATCAAGCTTCGATACGTCTGTTCGATACGTCTGGCCTTGACGGACTTGAAGTCGGCGCATTTGCGGCCCGGGCTTACCAAACCCGCACTTCTCTTCGGGCCTCTTAGCCATGCATGGTGGCCGAGTCAACGTTTGGGGGCAATACGCCACAACTATCCGGGATGGTAAGGAGTACACATTTCTACAGGGTAAAAACACGACTCTTCTTAGGAAAAATATACGGATCCCTCTGGGAAAAACATAATTCCCATCATTTTTAAGCACATGGGCCGAGGCCACCCCAATATTCACATGAAAAGTGATTTACTTCCGTAGGAGAATAATACGGATCTTTGTAGGAGAAATATATGTCACCCCACCGCACAAAACTTGCAAAAAGAATGGTTGGGGGAAAAACGTAAACGATAAGCACAGCTTTGAATACACGCCCCCCCATGAGAAAGGTAAATGAGAAACACATGCCCGCTCCCTCAACGCTCACCGCAGTGGAAACGCTTGGACTATTGTCCGGGCCCAATCACGGAGCGGCCGCACTCATCGATGTGCGGTCGGAGGGTGAGTATGCGCAGGGAAAGATTCCAGGCTTCCAAAATCTCCCCATCCTCACGGACTCAGAACGACACGAAGTCGGCTTGATCTACAAACAACAAGGACAAGAAGCGGCCATCCGTCTCGGTCAGGACCTCGTGGCCCCCCACCGTCTGCAGCGGCTCGAGGCTTGGCGCGCCGTGATCGACGCCACGGCAAATCGCCAGGCGATTGTGAGCTGCTGGCGTGGGGGCCTTCGTTCGCGTATCGCCGCGGAATGGATGGCTGATTTCACCGGACGTCCCATTCAAACGGTTGAGGGAGGTTACAAAGCCATTCGCGCGGAGCTCCTCTCGATCTCGAAATCCGCGCAACCTGCGTTCCTGGTTCTGACGGGATTGACCGGCTCTCGCAAGACCGAGCTGCTCGCCGCTGCCGGCCCCGCAAGGGTTGATCTCGAAGCGTACGCTGCACACCGCGGCAGTGCCTTCGGCGCGCTCGCCGGAGTCAAGCAACCCAGTCAGGCGACATTCGAGAATCAGCTCTTTCTGGCGCTTTACCAGGCGAAACAGACGCGACGCCCTGAGGTGCTCATCGAAGACGAAAGTAGCGCCATCGGTCGAGTGCTCCTCCCCCGTGAAATCAAAGGGCGGATGACCCGGGCACCGGTGGTCCTTCTGGAGGTTGCGCTCGAAGACCGGGCCCTGCACATCGCACGGACCTATGTGCTCGAACCGATCCGCGCGGGAATTTCTGCGACCGATCATCTGGAATCCTTGCGCCATGCCGTGAACCGCATCTCTCAACGTCTCGGCGGGCTGCTGACTTCGAAGATCCTCAAGTCGCTTGAAGATGCGTTTACGAACCACGGGCACCTTGAAGAAGCTCGACACATCCCTTGGATTCGCGACCTGCTCGACCACTATTACGATAAATTCTATCTTTCTAGCCTGGAATCACTGAACCGTCCGGTACTTTTCCGGGGAAATTACGAGGAATGCCAACAATGGATCCGAAATCGATTCGCCTAACGACGACAGCAAAAAAAGGCGGCTGCGCCGCGAAACTTCCCGCCGGAGAACTTCGTCAAATCCTGAAGGCGCTCCACCTTCCGCGTCCGCCTGAACTCAAAGTGGGCACCGAACTGATGGACGACGCCTGCCTCTGGGACCTCGGCCATGGTCAGTATCTCGTGCAGACCCTGGATTTCTTCACGCCCATCGTTGATGACGCGCGAGACTTCGGCGCGATCGCCGCCGCCAACGCGCTGAGCGACGTCTACGCGATGGGAGGCGAGCCTCGGATCGCGCTGACGATTCTCGCCTTTCCCACCTCGACTCTGCCGATCGAACTCGTCAGTGAGCTGCTGGAAGGCGCGGTGGAAAAAATCGCTGAGGCGGGAGCCTGCCTCGCGGGTGGCCACTCGATTGACGATGAGACTCTCAAGCTCGGATTTTCAGTCACGGGCTTCGTCGATGCGAAGCGGGCCTGGACGAATCAAGGCGCCCGGCCAGGCGACGCCCTCATCCTAACCAAGGGACTGGGAACTGGTACGCTCATGACGGCCCTGAAACTGGGCGAGCTTTCCGCGGAGTTCACACAGACTGCGATCGAGAGCATGAAACTCCTCAATCGCACGAATGATCTCATAGGAGGCCTGAATATCAACGCCGCGACCGACATTACCGGATTCGGACTCGCGGGTCACGCCATGCAGATGGCCGCGGCCAGTCGCTGCACGTTCGAGATCGAAACCCAACGTCTGCCCGCACTGCCTGGCGCACTCAACCTGCTCAACAACGAATACCTCAACCGCGCCCACAAGACCAACCGTGACTATACTGAAAAGAACGTAACGTACGAGGAAGTCGATGCGGCAACAACCTGGCTGACCGTTGATCCACAGACGTCCGGAGGGTTGCTGCTCTCGTTGCCGGAAGCGGACGCGGAAGAAGTGGTACGTCTCCTCCAACCACGCTTCCCGCTCGCCTCGATCATCGGGCGGGTGGTCCCGGAGGAGCCACACACGAGAATCCGCTTCAAAGGGAAGAAGTCGTCACGAATGAAAGGTTAGACCAAACATACTTCAATACCCTCATTTGGCATTTTCCGGCTATTGCTCTTTCGCGTTCAAGGTGAATTTGATCGTGTCTCGATGATCCGAAAGGCATTGGCCATGCGATCTTGCTCGCCCGACGAGATGCCCACCGAACTGGCGACGGCGCGCCATGTTTTAACCGTTTCGATCACATCCGCGATGATCTTCTCCGCCTGTGGCTTCTTCAGGCGAAAATATTCAATCACAGAAAGAGCAAGTTCGAGATCTTGCGCGTTGTCTGACTCTGAAATATTGAGGTGAAGACCATTGCCAGTTGATACCGGATTCATGTCGTATGCGGGCGCAAGCGCCCAGCCCTTCGGCTGAAGCATGAACCCGTGATTGCGCAGATGATCATCCGTGTTCGAAACACAGATAAAGAAAACGATCCGTCGCCAGAGTTGCCCTAAGTCGTCCGGGGCTTGAGCGCCTTCTTTAGACAAGAATTGAACAAGCTCCAGATAACTTGCTCCGGTGGCGGCCCCATCGCCGTCCACGCGGTTTAAGAGTGTCATTGCGGATGCGAAATGCAGTCGACCACCGCCGTCAGTGCGATCAAATCTGCGCGTGAGAAAAGTATGGTAACGACTGCCGAAACGGCGTGCGGAAGCTTGCGCTACGGCAATCCCGGCGCGTTGAGCTAGTTTGTGAACAACCACCTCCCAAGCGCCCATATCGACTTCGTCGCGCGTGCTGGGAAACTTCGCAATCCAAAGATGCCCTTGCTCGTCGATAACGCTCGCCTTTGGGCGAGCGCCTCCGAGCGATCCGCCCGGCGCTATCAACATCTTCAGCCATTTTGAGTATTCCGGATTGTTTTCGGCGTCATCTTTTTCAAGCTCAAGGCTCGCGTTTTCCAGCTCTCGCAGCGAGGCCCAAGGCGAAGCGGGCAGTGTCCGATTGTCATTCAGAAAGGGACCTTCGGAGTTTGCACGAAATCGCAATGCGCCCATGCGATGGCCGTCATAAACGCCGAGGAGATAGTCAGACTCGTAGAGTGTTTTTGGTGCGCGCTTTTGCTCGCGACCTTCTTGCGCCTCACGTCTTTGCATGAGTAGTCGTCCCCATCGATCAGGTGATGAGTCGAGAAAAATGCCGAAGTTGTCGCGCGTATCAGAAGCGTACTGTTGCCCCTTAAAGAGACCGAGGCGTGGGTCGAGGTCGCGCGCGTGTTTTCCCTTCAACCACTCCGGATCGTATTCAAAAGAAAATATTTCTTTTCCTCGCCCTGGCGTCGCGTAAAGAGTGCCCATGAGCGCAGGCTCAGTAAGCCCAGCCCAATGCGCGCAGACTTCCATGCGGCGCTGTTCATTTTTTCTCATGGGTCATCCCGGTTATTAGAGCAGCATCTTGTAGCTTGCGGCCAAAAGCATCGTCACGGGCGAGTAGTGAAAGGTCTTTCTCCAACCCGAGCGAAAGCAGCACGTTTGCATAAGCTCCGAGAGTAACGCCGGGTTCTCCTCGCTCAATTGCGCGTAGGGTCGGGCGCGCCATCCCAGCCCGTTCGGCAACTTGGGATGCGGTCAGCTTACGTCGCCGTCTCGCGAGGTAGATGTTTTCACCCAACTCAGTGAGCAGCCTTCGTAAGGACGGGAGTGGTGTAACGGTTTTTCTTCCCATAATGCATACTATTTTATCCAAAAATTACTTTTTTGGCAATAGTAGATTCCATAATCAACAAGCTGCGTCCGTTCCCGCAGACCGAGAGCGATTATGCACTTTTGCAAGAGCCGCGAGATCGTGTCCCGAAGGGGCTCCCTTGGGGTAGTCCTTCTGGCCCGCCTTCTCCATCGCGGCCTTCATGTCAACGTCTTCGAAGCGACCTGCCGCTTGCCGCCAAGAAGCCATTTAGAAAATCAGAGTGATGTACATCCGAATGGACGCTTCGAAAAATCGGGTCCTCTCATCGAGATCATTTCAGATACTGAGATCCGCCTTAAAAATCTGAAAATTACTCCATCCATTCTGTTCAAGCCGTCGCAATACTTTCACGGCCCGTTCTTGCATGACGACCGGCTGACGACAGGCCCCTACTGGGGCGTCGGCGGACCTGGAGTAACGGAGAAAGTTCGCACTATTCCTGAACGCTTGACCACGCACCTCACTTCGGCTAGCTTCGGCCCGAAATGATTCAGGCGCGTCTCTCCTTTCTCCTCACCGGCCTCCTCTGTACGGTGATCGCTTCGCTAGCGATCGATGCGCGCGGCTGGCTTGAGCTGGCCGAGTTTCAGACCTTGGCGCATCTCGCCTCGGTGGAACCCCAAGGCCACGGGCATGAGGATCACGCGGACTCTCATCATCACCGACATTCGCCGAATGAGCCGGAGCACGAACATCCCCATTCGGCTTGGATCGTCTGGAATGCATCCGTTTCCACTCTGGCGCCTGAGTTCCACAGTCTCGATTTTCAGCGGCTCGAAGCGCCGCGCATGATCTTTCATCACGCGGACGAGCATCTTCCCTCGAACTCCGTTCTTTCTTCTCTCCTTCGCCCTCCGATCGCTTGACCTTCCGGGATCAAAGCGCAACAAATCTGGACTCATTCAGTCCATAACTGTTTCTGAACTCAATAAGGCGGTCTCCCGATGCTGAATGCGATCATTCGGCTTTCTCTCAAGTTTCGGCTCACCGTCATTCTTCTGGCCTCAGCGACGCTCCTGTATGGCGGCTGGATCACGCCGAATCTTCCGGTCGATGTTTTTCCGGATCTGAACCGTCCCACGGTTTCGGTGCTCACTGAGGCTCATGGTCTGGCACCCGAAGAAGTCGAAACATTGGTTACCTTACCCGTGGAATCCGCGCTCAATGGGACTCCGGGCGTGATTCGCGTCCGTTCGTCGAGCGGTATTGGGATTTCCATCGTCTACGTCGAGTTCGACTGGGGCACCGATATTTTTCGGAACCGCCAATTCGTGAGCGAACGGCTGCAACTCGTTCGGGATCGCCTGCCTGAAGGAATGACCCCCGTGATGGGGCCTATCAGTTCAATCATGGGCGAGATCCAGTTCGTCGGACTGACCAGCCCCGACGGCTCCATGAATCCCATGGAGCTGCGAACCCTCGCGGATTGGACGGTGCGCCCCCGGCTCATGACCTTGCCGGGGATTAGCCAAGTGGTGGTGATGGGTGGGCAGGTCAAGCAGTACCAAATCTTGGTTTCCAGCGACAAACTGCAGCGCAACGGCATCTCACTCGAAGACTTGAAACATACGCTTAGCGAGATCAGTCAGAACACCACAGGCGGTTTCATCGACGTCGGCGAGAAGGAATTCCTGATCCGGCCCCTGGGTCGAGTGGAAACGATCGAACAGATCGAGAACTCGGTCGTGGGTCTGCATCTAGGCCGACCCGTCTACGTGAAAGAAGTGGCCGAAGTGCGCGTCGGCGCCAAATTCAAGCGCGGCGAAGCCAGCATCAATGCCAAACACTCCGTCGTCATGACCATTCAGAAGCAGCCGGGTGCGAGCACCATCAGCCTCACGCGTCGGATCGACGTGCTTCTCGCCAACCTGCAAAAATCCCTGCCTGCGGGCGTGAAGGTTGAAAGCGACCTCTTCAAGCAAGCGCACTTTATCGAGTCTTCGATTTCGAATGTGGAGGAGGCTCTTCGGGACGGCGCGATCATGGTGGCGATCGTTTTGTTCCTGTTCCTCATGAACGTTCGTACCACGGCCATCACCTTGGTCACGATTCCGCTTTCGATGCTGGTGACGGCGATCGTTTTCAAGTTTCTAGGCATGAGCATCAACACGATGACCCTGGGTGGCCTGGCGGTCGCGATCGGTGAATTGGTCGACGATGCGATCGTGGATGTGGAAAACGTGTTCCGTCGGCTCAAAGAGAACCGGACGGCAAAAAAGCCACGCCCAGCCCTTCGGGTGATCTATGAGGCTTCGAGCGAAGTGCGTAACTCGATCGTGTTTTCCACGATCATTGTGATTTTGGTCTTTATTCCGCTCTTTGCCTTGGGAGGCATTGAGGGCCGTTTGTTCGCGCCTCTGGGCGTCGCCTACATTATCTCGCTCGCGGCGTCCCTGCTGGTCTCACTCACGGTCACTCCCGTCCTTTGCTCGTATCTCCTCCCCCAAGCGAAGACACTGACGCATCGAGAAGACGGCGCGCTCGTGCGCTGGCTAAAAAAGTGGGATGAGAGGGCACTGCAGCACACCTTGCATCGCCCTTACGCGATTTTGGGGTTCTGCGCGGTCTTGCTGATCGCGGCGCTCGCTTTGCTGCCGTTCATGGGAAGTAATTTCCTCCCCGCGTTCAATGAAGGAACAGCCACGATCGGGGTCGCCGCCGCGCCCGGGATTTCACTCGCGGCATCGGACCAGCTCGGTACGAAAGTCGAAGAGGCGATGCTCTCGATTCCCGAAGTCAAATCCACGATTCGGCGCACGGGCCGGGCCGAAATGGATGAACATGCGGAAGGCGTGCATTGGAGCGAAATCGACGTCGACTTCCATGAGGGAAAGGGCCGCCCACGTCCCGAGGTGCTCCAAGAGCTTCGCGAGAAGGTCGAGAAGACGGGCGACGTCTACGTCAACATCGGCCAACCGATCAGCCATCGCCTGGATCACCTGCTTTCAGGGGTGCGCGCGCAGATCGCCGTCAAAGTCTTTGGTCCAGAGCTGTCGGAGCTTCGACGCCTCGGGTCTCAAGTGGAATCGGTCATGAAGGGCATTCCCGGGATTGTCGATCTCCAGCTCGAACCGCTGGTGCTCATCCCGCAGCTCAAGATTCTGATCGATCGGGAAGAAGCGGGTAAGGTCGCGCTCCGGCCAGGGGCTTTAGCAGATGACCTCGAGATCGCGCTCAACGGCAGTGCCGTGGCGACGCTTCTCGAAAAACAGCGGATCTATGACATTTTCCTGAGACTGGACGATCCTTCGCGCTCGACACCGGAATCGATTCAACAGGTTCTGGTGAAAACGATGCCGAGCGGTCAGGTCGTTCGCGTGGGTGACGTGGCGGAAGTGTATTCCGGCACCGGGCCCAACATGGTCAATCGCGAGGACATGCAAAGGCGCATCGTCGTGGCGGCGAATTCCCACGGTCGCGATCTGGGGAGCCTGATCGAGGAGATCCGCGCCAAGATCGCGGAAAAAGTAAAGTTGCCCGTAGGCTACTTTATCGTTTACGTCGGGCAGTTTGAAAGTCAGCAGCAGGCGTCCCGGTTGCTCTTCTTCCTAGGGATCATTTCTCTGCTGGGCATTTTCTTCGTCCTCTACGCTCACTTCAAATCGGTGGTGCTCACGCTGCAGGTGATGCTGAACGTGCCGCTGGCTTTGATCGGCAGCATCGTCGCGATTTTCCTGACCGAGCGCGTCCTGTCGGTGGCGACCCTGATCGCGTTCATCACCCTGTGCGGGATCGCGAGTCGCAACGGCATCATGATGATCAGCCACTACCTTCACTTGATGAAAGAAGAAGGCGAAGCGTTTTCCGAGAAGATGGTTATTCGCGGGTCGCTCGAGCGGCTGGTACCCGTGCTGATGACGGCGTTTTCCGCCGCGTTGGCGCTCGTTCCTCTTCTTTTGTCCCGGGGCGAGCCTGGCAAGGAAATCTTGTATCCGGTCGCGGTCGTGATCGTGGGCGGGCTTTTCTCCTCCACGCTTCTGGATATCGTCGTTACTCCCGCAATCTTTTTCCGCTTTGGGAAGCGGGCGGCTGAAAAGCTGCTCGCGGCTCAAAGTTCATCTCACCTCAATTCCAATGAAGGAGGAATTCTATGAGGCGTTTTACGTATGCAGTCGTGTCCCTTTCTCTCGTTTTGTCTGCCGCCCTTGCTTGGGCTCATGACGAAGGTCATGGCCCGAAGATCACCGACTCCGGAAAGCAGGGGGGAATCGTATCACCGGTCGTCGATGCGAAGGACGCATCCAAAGGCGAAAAGGCGGCGCTCGTCTATAAATCGGAGCTAGTGCGCTCGGAAGACGGAACCGTTCGAATCTATCTCTATGATTCGGCCATGAATGCGATCGACGTCACTCAGCTGAGCCCGGAAGCCAAGGGCATCCTCTCGTTCAAGAAAAAGAAGAAATGGACCCATGCGACCTTCGTGCTCAAGCAGGCGGAAGGCGCCTATGTGGGGAAAGCTCCAAAAGCGGAAGCAAAACCCTTCAATATCGACGTAAAAATCAAAGAAGGCAGCCGCGAGTTGCTCACGGCGTTCGATAACCTCGACTAGGGTATTTATGAATCGCAAGCAGGACGATCTCAAATGGGCAACCGCGTTGGCCGCAGGAATGCATCTTGCGGCGTCGGTCAGCTGGGCGGGTGAAATCGAGCTGATGAGCGTCGATGAGCTGCCGAGGATTCTGGGAGAGAAAAACCAGAATGTTCGGGGCGCACGACTTCAGGTCGATGCCGCTCAGGCCCGTACGGGATATCTCTTGCGATCCTACCTGCCGACTTTAGAAGTGATCGGGGGCGGCGAGTTTTTTCAAACGAGCCGCTACTCCTGGCTCCTTCAGCCTTATGGCTACGCGGAGGCGCGGTGGAACTTGTTCCAGGGCGGGCGAGATTTTTTTGAAAGTAAGTCCCGAGGGGCGCAGCTTCAGGCGGCGTCTTCCCAAGCGAAAAAAGTTCAGGCCGGCGAGTTGGCGTTAGCTCGCAAGCACTATTGGGATCTGGTCCATCTCCGCGAGCAGATCCGCCTCCTGAAAGAAACCATTCAAGAGAACGATCGGCATCTTGCCGCGGCCAGTCGCCGGATTTCTCGTGGGGTAACAACCGACACCGACCGCCTGGATTTTGAGATCCAGAAGTCGCTCCTCCAAGAGGAGCTGGCGAGTGCGGAGCATGACGAGGGCCTCGAACAAGTTCAGTTGAGCGCCGTTCTAGGAACTCCGGAAGATACGAAGATCCAGACCCCCGTTCATCTTCCACACGATCACGACGACGATCTGCAGAGTGGCCCGCCCCCCGTAGGCGACGACCAGCATGACATCGCATATCTGCGTTCCAACCAGGAATCCGCGCTGCAGGAGGCTCGCAAAACAGCGCTCTGGTGGGCCCCTTCCGTGGACCTGTATGGGGGCTTCTATTCGTACACGACCCGCGACCGTGATTTCCTTGAAATCACGCTCCGCAACGACCTCGTGGCTGGGGTTCGCCTGAATTGGCGCATCTTTGATGGGCTTCAATCTCAGGCCGAGGCCAATGCGGCTCATGCTCGTGCCCAGGCGCTGGAAAATCAAATGGCGCAACAAGCACGACGCACGAAGGCAGATCTCTATGTGGCCTGCGAGGAAATGAAGCACGCCCACACCTTGATCCATGAGGCGGAAACTCGCGTGCAGCAGGGGCGCACCTATTTGAGCAAAACCTTGAACGAATACGACCGAGGTGTGAAGAACTCGCCGGACGTTCTAGGAGCGAGCCAGCGCCTCTTAGGGTACCGGAAAAGATTCGCCGAGATTCGGCGCAACTATCAATCGGCCAAGATCGAGGCACTCTCGATCCTGGGTCGTTAAAATGGAGGGCACGATATGAAGTGGCAAATGATGAAGAAGTTTTTGGGATTGGCAGCGGCCTTGCTCGTCATCGCAGGTTGCAACGAAGCGGGAGTGCGGGCATTGGATGAGCAGGCTGAGCGTGAAGCTCAGAAACAGGTCGAGGCTGATAACGCGAGCCAGGAAAAAAAGGCCGCGGAGATGGAAGCCGATCTCACCTCCCGACAACATTTCTATCAGGGATTGCGCGGCACCTATGAGGGAACCTTCCGCGCCGCCGGTGAAGAAATGCGAATTCGCATTACCCTCATCCCCACCGTGTCACCGTATGCGACCGCCCGGGTGCGACGACTGGAAGAGATTGCCGCAGATCTGGTGGGCCTCAGCTTCAGCGCCCAAGTCGTGCAATGGACACCGGCGGTTCCGCTCAGTGCGGTGGGCTGCCGAGTGGAAGGCATTCGACCGGACCTAGTGCGCGGCGAGATCAACATCGCTAGTGTCGAATGCTCCAACGTCTATCTGCTGCGCTTATCGATGGGCGAGAGTTCCATGCCTGAAGAGCGGCGAGCCGGCGCACAGATCAGCGAGTCGTTGGCTCGGTCTTTAATTGGCGGTGGAATCCCGACAGCGCCCGGCTTGGAAGGCGAGATCAGGCCATCGCAGAACTCGGACACCTATTCCTTCGCCGCAGGGAGGCAGCAATGAAGCGACTCATTCTAGTCTTGGGGATTGTCGCGTTATTGCCCGTGGGGTTTCCCGCCGAGGCTTACGCTCGCACCGAGAAGATCACGCTCAAACAGTTAACCCAGAAAATCAGTAAAGAAAACCTCACGGTCTACTCGAACGCTTTGCGAGTTTACCAGGCACGTGAAGCCATTCAGGTTGCCCGGGGTAACCTGCTTCCCAAGCTGAATTTGTGGCGCTTGGTCGGGAGCATCGTCGACATCGTTATGGGGAATTACGCTTCGGCGTTTGGGCTCATTCAAGATTTGGCGCCTTTTTTGGTGCCGGCCAATTGGTTCCGCCTTCAGGAACAAAAGCTGCTCTATATGGCGGAACAGGAGGGATATCGGGCGCTCTGGGCCAATGAGATGATGACGGCTCGCGGTCTCTATCACCATGTGCTTCTGGACCGATCGATCGCTCAAAAGATCACCGAGGCGCAGGTCTTTCTGAATCAAGCTCTCATCATGGTTCGTAACCGCGAGACCTTGGGCGGACTTCCTCCGGGAACCTCGCGTGAGCTCGAGGTGCGCTCTTTGGCGCTGCTCGAAGACCAGAGGTCGTTGGAAGTGCTCTTGAATGAGGAGCAAAGCACGCTCACGTACTTGATGGGGATGCCGGTGGCCACGGAGCTGGAACTCGACCCTATGGAGATTCCCGACCTCTCGACATTGGAACCCCTGAACTACGCGGACTTTGAGTATCGGACGGTCTCGTCTTCACCGGAGGTGCGGCAGTTTGACTTCTTCGTGGCGGCCGCGGCCTATGTTCGGCGGGAAGCTATTTACTCATTCTTGGGAACCACCGGCATGAGCCGTGGGGTGGGCGGTGGGATTTTCGATGGCTTACCGATTCAAGATGGTCTGGGCTTCGGGACCGCGGCATCCATGCGCATCGTGAGCGCACAAGCCTCGATCCTGCGTGCTCAGCAGCAGGGCGTAAAAGAGACGCTGAAGCGCCATCTCAACCTGATGATCCAGAGCTACAACATGGATCTGGAAAACTACTCCAATCTGAGGCGGCGGGTGGAGCTGACCAAACTCACTGAAGCGCAACATTTACGCAATCTGCGGTTGGGGCAAGAAGTGAACATTCTCAGCCTGGTCGAGGCGTCTCGGAATCGGATTCAGGCCGAAACCGCGTTTTTGGGTATTCAGTACCGCTTCCTGTCGAACGAAGACAGACTCGCCCGTCTGATTTTCCACGGCGAGTATACTTTGCGCCCCGCCTACACTGAGGCCCTTGAGCGCGATCGCCGTCCTGGGGAAGGAGAACTGTTGTGAAAAAATCCGATCTTACACTATTGGCCGTGGCCTTACTTGCGCTCAACGGCTGTCGGGATTCTGATGTGCTCCACCGAATCACCCAGATTCAGGAACTCAAAGCCAAGGCTCTGGCGGAGGTGTCGCATACGCCTTACCAAACCAAGCAGCACGAAGCGTTCGCGGCCTACTACTCGGCCATCATGGCAGAGGGCGTGGCGATCCTAGAAGAGGCAAACTGGCGGCTTTCGCTCCTGAATGCCTGGGTAAACGAAGGGGAGCTTCCCGAGATGTGCCGTGATCTTTTTGTCGATCGCGATACCTATCGAACCCTCATTCGCAACTGTACCCGCAACCGCTTCTTCTTGTGTGCGGACGAAGTACAGACCTATGACGAGGCGTTGAAGGCGGTCTTAGCCAAGCTCACACCCGAGAATCGACGAAAGCTTGAGGCCACGCCCGAGTGTGCCCGGAGCCTGGAGCGGTGACGCAGTTCTGGATCAAGGTCGGCGTGTCGGCCTTGATGATTGCGGGTATTTCGGAGCTGGGAAAGCGGGTTCCCTTTTTTCTGTCCACAGGCTGACAGAGGTGGAAAAAGAAAAAGGGCCGAGCAGCCCTTCAGTCGCTCGGCCCCTTCTTTCTCAAAGCCTTCTCCATATTTTGGTTCGAACACTTTGCCAAATGGCTGGGGAACCAGGATTCGAACCTAGATAGCCAGAGTCAGAGTCTGGAGTCCTACCATTGGACGATTCCCCATCAATTTAGATAAATACCGAAGCTCGGATATAGCCGAACAGCCCGCACCAGGCAAGGGCAGCGTACCAGTGCCTGGCCCCCGAAAGAAATTCCGGCCCGCCCGGTTAGAGCGTCTCCACCTGCGCCAGACGTGGCCCGATGACATCCCAAGGCAAGAGCGAGAGCAGCTCAAAGAGCCCGGCGCTGACCAAACGTCCCGTGACCGTCAGACGCATCGGCTGGGCCAAATCCCCAAGCTTAACTCCATGCTGCTCCCCAATGGAACGCAGGTACTGATCGATGTCAGGCGCCGTGAGACCTAGATCATGGAGCGACAGCTGCTGACCCCAAGCAGCGTCTTCCTGGGCCCGACTTTTGGGGGGCACCGCCTGAATCTTCTCGTCCCACTCGCGATGCGCGCGCTTGACGGCCGCGATCACCGCGAGCTTCAGGCTGGGGTCCTTGTTCCACTTCAAACCCGTCACATCGACCGCTACTGTGCCCGGCGAACAGAGCGGAACCAGCTGCTCCACCAACTCCTTCAGCGTTTTCACCTTCGGCTGAACCAGCGCGACGAGCTGCTCGCCGAGCGACGTCCGCAACCGATCGAGGCTGCCGGGCACGGCAAAATGATCCGCGAAGTCCTCGGCGACAATGCCCGCCAGCCGCGCGGGCAAAGCCTTGCGCATGTGTTCGCCATTCAACCAGAGCAGCTTCTCCGGGTTAAAGACTCCTGAAGCCCGCTGCACATGATCGAATTCAAAGTGGTGGATCATCTCCTCGCTCGAGAACACTTCTTGATCACCATGCGACCAGCCCAGGCGCACAAGAAAATTCAGCATCGCTTCAGGCAAGAAACCATCACCCCGATACACATTGGCCGAGAGCGCGCCATGGCGCTTCGAGAGCTTCTTCTTGTCGGCGCCGAGAATCATCGGCAAGTGCGCGAAATCCGGCTGCGGGTAATTCAAAAAACGGTAGAGATGAAGCTGCTTGGGCGTATTGTTGATATGATCGTCGCCCCGGATGATGTGGCTCATCTGCCCCTCCGCATCGTCGATCACGACAGAGAGATTGTAGGTCGGCGCCCCATTGGTGCGAATCAACACGAAGTCGTCGAGCTCTTCGTTCTGCACCCGAATGGTTCCCCGAATCAGGTCGTGGAATTCAACGAATCCATCCTCAGGCAACTTCGCCCGAATGCCAAAGGTTCCCGAAGCGGGGTTCTTTTTATCGCGACAGGTACCGTCGTACTTCGGCTTCTTGCCCGCAGCCGTGAGGCGTTCGCGCATCCGATCGACATCTGCCTCGGTGCAAGTGCATCGGTAGGCCTGGCCCTTGGAAATCATTCCTTCCACCACCGCGCGGTACTTTTCCATCCGCTGGCTCTGGAAAATCACGTCCTCATCCCACGTGAGGCCCAGCCATTTGAGCGACGCGAAAATATCGTCGGTGTATCTCTTTTCGCTGCGTTCGGTATCCGTATCCTCAATGCGGAGGAGGAATTTACCGCCATGATGCCGGGCATAGAGCCAATTGAAGAGCGCCGCCCGAACCCCCCCAATATGCAAAAAACCCGTCGGAGAGGGAGCAAAACGAACTCGAACCGGACGTGCAACGTGCGACATGGCCACGATCCTACCGTAGAAGCTCAGCTACCGAAAGGATGATGCTTGGCTCTGACCGACCCGGTCAGAGCCTTGCTCCCCCAGGAAGGCGTCCAAGTAGCTTCGAAGGGCACGCCGATCCCTCGAAGTCAAAGAGGGCACGCCTCGAACTTCCGGATGAGGGGAATCAGAGCCCCCTTTATTTCGATCCACCCGCGCAATTTCGCTGACGGCAGGCCCCTGCCCCGCGGCATGACAGGCGAGGCAGTTCTGCACAAAAAGCCTCTCGCCACGCATCGCAGCCGGATCGGTTCGGCGCTTCAGAAAAACGCTTCCATAGAGTTCGCGGTAGTTGGCGAACTCGATCCGCTCCAGCCCGCTGACGAAGAAGCTTTCGAGGGGGACACCTTCCAGCTGAATCTTTTTGTTCGAAGACCACGGCACGATGGTGGCAAGCGGCCCGGTGGCCGCATCCAGAGGACTCCCCTCTTTGCGGGCGGCGACGAGGATGGGGTACTTCACCACGAAAGCACGCGGCAACAGCGCTCGCACACCGCCTCGACCATGAAGAACCACGAGATCGACCTGGGCTCGACGTGCAGCCGGAAGCTTCTTCATCCCTTCTTCGACGATCAGCGAGAGAGCCGGACCTTGCCACGACGACACCGCAGAGGTCTGCGGCGCCGGTTCCTTCGCCCGAGATTGTTTCATTCCGGCGAGATCCTGCAACGTCAGACGCACCAAGGGCAGCACCTCCTGACCACTTCGCCACTCGATGAGCAAGTCGCCTGACAGATCTCCAAACACCGCGCCGGGCATCGAGAGAAGCAAACAAGGGAACAATAGAAACGGAATTTTTTTAAGCATCGACCTCTGGAGCCTTCTTGCCGCTCGAACTGCGTTTAACCCAGGCCTGGCGCACCGCTCGAACCCCGGTCTGTACGGACTCTTCAACGCGCTCACGCGTCGTCTTTTCCACTGGCATCGTCAAAGCCACCCTCACTTCTCCCAAGGCGCCAAATCCCTGGGCGAGTTCCAGGTAATCGTCGATCGGGTGCATCGAAACCTCGCCCAGGATCAAGAGGCGATCAGCCGATTTTTGGATCAGCGGATAGCTCGGGTGATCGGCACCATTAGGAACCACCAGGAACACCACATCATACTCAAATTTGAGATCCGAAAGATGCGTACTGAGATAGCCATAGACGTCAATATCGGGGAGCTGAATGAGTTTTTCAAACGGACTGAGCGTTTTTTCGACCGGTGCCGTTCCTTCGGTTTTGTCGCCCGCCAGATGAACAATGACGGAACGCTTTCGATGCCGCGCCAGGTAACCGGTCATCTTCAACACCGGCGCGAAACCCACCTCGGGATTCGGCATCGTCACGAGCACCACCTGCGCATCCACCTCAACGGAGGTGAGCTTATCCAGCAGGCCCATCTGCGCGAGTACCACCGCGTGCGTGGCCAGACGGCCGTTCAGACAGCCGACGTAGCGCAAGCCATGAGCGGCAAGCAACCGCGCGTCGTGCACCTTCGGCTTCACTAGCTCACCCAGAATGAGGATGCTCATCCAAAGCAAAGCCCCCACTAGCCCCGCGAACAGAATCCGCATTCCACCCCGCGCGTTGACCGGGGCCAGCTCTAACTGAGGGGGGTTCAGCTCGCGCAGAGATCCTTCCTCTCCGGCACCTCGAACCTTCGTCAGCTGAAGGCGGCGACTCAGTTCCTCGAGCAGCTCCCCGGCGAGCTTCACCTCGCGGGTCAAGCTCTGCAGCTTCAAGGTATTGGCGCTCAAATTCCGAATCTCTGGCCCGACTTCTCTCAGGCTCGTCTCATTCGCCTGAAGCTCCGCCTGCCCTGACTTGATCTCAGCCTGCGCCTGCGCCAAAAGCTGCGCAATCCCCTCCGGGCGAGCCATCATGGCCATCTCCTCAGGAGTGGCGCTGCTCATCCGCGCGCGGGCATCGGCGAGAAGGCCGCGCATCATAGCGACGCGCTCGTCCAGCTCGAGGGCTGCGGGAGAGGTGGCTGGATAACCTTCCTTCTGAAGCCGAGCCTTCTGGAAGTCGAGAGAGCCGATCTCATTCTGAAGGGCCCCGATCATCTCCACCGTCGTCGATTCGCCGCCATCACCCTTCATCATGAGCTGGCGATAAGTATCAAGAAGCGAAACACGAGCCGATATCCTCGCCTGAATCTCACGATGCCTCTGGGCCAGCAGATTGTACTCACTGAGAAGCGATGAATTGTCTCCCGTCGGATTCAGTCCGGGATGATGGGACAGAAAATCCTTCAAGTTCGACTCGAGGCCGTTCAGATGTCGACGGCTTTCTTCAAGCTGAGTGTTAAAAAAACCGATCGAATGTTCGATCTCGGAACGATTCATGGCGTCCGTCGCGGAAATAAAAGCGCGGACCACATAGCTGTTGATATGGAAGGCCGTGCTCGGCTCGAGGGCCAGCACCCGAATCTGCACGGTGAGATCATCGAAATTCGGCTCGAGCTCGATCATGCGCCCCACGAGGACGCCCAGATCATCCAGTTCGACGGAGGTTGAATCGATGCGGTCAAAATTCACGGACGCGAGCTTCAGGCGGCTCAAAGCATAGGTAAACCTCAGGCGCCGACCCACCCCCCAAGACAGGACGAGACGGTCCCGATTCGGAGCGTCGCGCAGCTCTTGTGCGAGCGCGTTCAGAAAACGCTTACTCCGGAGGACTGCGAGAGCGCTATTCACCAGACCCCGCTCGCTCGATGTGTCAGCCATCACCAGCGCTCGACTGTCGATCGCCTTCCCCACCCGAAAGCTACCGACCTGTACGGTCGAGACCGACTGGTACTGCGGCACTGAAAAAAGAGAAATCAGCCCGCCCACGGCGAGTCCCAAAATGGCCGCCAGCAACACCTGGCGCCAACGAGTAGCAATCAAAGTCCATAACTCCCTTGGACTCGTCATTTCGAGTTGCGGCAAACTTGGCGCCATCCTGGCCCCCCTCTTCTCTCTATGGTGCATTATGTCTGATCAAGCGAACTTATTGAAGGCATAATGAAAAATAAGGGTCTCCAACGCCTGAGATACCTCGGCATTTCGTGCCGGGTTTACCGGCACTCCCGGTCGAGCATCGAGCACGCCGCATATCTGACTATTTTAGTCTAGATTAATGACGGTCACCTTGTTCCTAAAAATCCCCCTTCTTTTCACTAGATCAACTTAATGAGTTTACATCAATCCTCTCTTGCCGCCCGTGTCCCCTACATGGTATCCCTCCGCCATCTCACGAGGTTGCGACCGAGCGGGCAGCGGCAGGCCCGCTTTTTTTTTAGCTAATAAAGAGTTCCATGACACCAATGACTGAACGACGAACCGAACAGAATGACGAAAGCAATCCGACCGGCGCAATGCTCGTAGTCGGTGCTTCGCCTACTGTTACTGCGCAAGATCGGCTCTTTCATCGCGTCGCGAGCGAACTGGAACAGCTCGGCTATGAATGCGTGCAAATTGAAATTCTGAATCAGCGCCAGAAGGTCCTGCGAATCTTCGTCGATCGGCCTCAGAACGTTGGCGTGAGCATCGAAGACTGTGTGAAGGTCACGAAAGCGCTCGACGCGCCCCTCGAAGCGAGTAGCGAGATCCTGGAGATCTTCGGAACCGCGCCGTACGAACTTGAAGTCTCGTCCCCTGGTGTCGATCGGCCCCTCAGACTGAGCAAGGACTACCGAAAGTTTTCAGGGCGCGAGGTGAAACTCAGTACTTTCCGCCCTCTCAACGCGGAAGAGATGGAGAACGCTTCCTACCAGGAGCGCAACCCCCGTCAGAAGAATTTTCTGGGCGTCCTTAAGGACACCCAGGGAGATGAACCTGAATCTGCCCGAATCGCGCTGGAAATCAGCGGCGAAACGGTTTGGATTCCCCTTCGCTTGATCGCGAAGGCCAATCTCGAACCTAAGTTCGACTTTGACGCTCAGGAGAGACCATGAACGCTACCGAACTCACACGAGTCATCGAATCCGTAGGCAAAGATCGCGGCATCAAACGCGAGATTATCATCAGTGCGCTGGAGCAAGCCATTCTGGCGGCCGCCGCGAAAAAGTACGGCCAACACGCGGTGCTCGAAGCCCATTACAACAATGATTCAGGCGAAATCGACCTGTACCTCTTTAAAAAGGTCGTCGAGAGCGAACCCGAAATGCTCGAAGAGAGCGAAGAAATTCTGCTCGAGGAGGGTCGCAAACTCGACCCCGAGTGCCAACTTGGCGATGAGATCGGGATCAAAATCGAGACCCCGGACTTCGGTCGAATTGACGCGCAGCTCGCCAAACAAGTGATCTTCCAGAAGGTTCGCGATGCCGAACGCGAAATCATCTTCAACGAATATATCCATCGCAAGGGCGAGATCATCACCGGGATCGCTCGTCGAGTGGAACGCGGCAACCTAGTCATCGATCTCGGCAAGACCGACGCGTTGCTGCCACGGCAATCGATCATTCCAGGCGAGCAGTTCAAGCCTGGCGACCGAGTGCAAGCCTACCTGGAAGACGTCGTGCTTTCGACCCGCGGGCCTCAGATCTACCTGAGCCGCACCTCGCCCAAGTACCTTATGCGACTTTTCGAGCAAGAAGTGCCGGAAATGCGCGAAGGGATCATCGAGATCAAGCTCTGTGCTCGCGAGCCGGGCGCCCGCTCCAAGATCGCCGTAACATCGAAGGACCGCGATGTGGACCCAGTCGGCGCCTGCGTCGGCATGAAGGGCATTCGCGTACAAAATGTCATCGGCGAGCTCAAAGGCGAGAAGATCGACATCATTCCTTGGTCGGATAACGCGGTCATCTTCGTCCGCTCGGCACTGGCCCCGGCTGAAATTTCATCCGTTCGCATGGACGAGCGCAACCGGACCATGGAGATCATGGTCGAAGACGATCAGCTCTCGCTGGCCATTGGCCGCAAAGGACAGAACGTGCGCCTCGCTGCGCAGCTCACGGGCTGGAAACTTGACATCATCTCGAAAACTAAGCTGCAGAAGAAAACCGCGGATTCGCTTTTCAACCTCCAGCATATCGAGGGGATCACCGATACCATCGCCCAGGGAATCTATCAGGCGGGCTTCATGAACGTCCGGCAGGTGGCAGAGGCCCCGGTGGACGCGCTACAGAAAATTCCTGGCCATGAAGACGCCGAAATAGCCCAGAAATTGAAAGAACGAGCCCAGGTAGTGGTCGACAAGGTCGGCGATACCATTACGGCTCCGGTGACAGAGGACAGCCGTGGCAGTTTTACTGCCGCGCCAAATAGAGATGCGAAGTCGGCCGCGGAAGATCGACTACGCCAAATGATGCGTCAAGCGGATGAGCCGTCGAAAAAAGACGACTCATCAGAGGGGTAAGAAAAAAACAGCGCAAGGATGGGATCGGAATAACGCGGAATTTTTCTCACTTACCCTTTGGACCTTTAGGAATAGAAACGAATGACGGAACAGGAAATCTCATCAGTAAAAGTCTACGAGCTGGCGAAAGAACTGGGCATCGACTCGTTCTCCCTCGTCGATAAACTCAAAGATCTGAAGATACAGGTTAAAAACCACATGAGCGACCTAGCGCCTCTCGATGTGAGCACCGCACGCGCCGCTCTAGGAAAGCTCGGCGTACGCCCCGCCGGAACGAAAACAACTTCTTCTGCGGGAACGGCCACGAAAAAACCAGCCACCCGGGCGCGCAAGAAGACAGAAACCGCCCCGACTCCTTCCTCGCTGACCCCGTCTCCTGCGTCGCCCGCAACCCTCCCGGGTTCGACCTCTCCGGCTGCCGGCAGCAAGACCGTGATTCGCCGCCGAATGAAAGAGGACGGCGGAACGGAAACCATCCTCCCGCACCAGCTCGCCAAGCCTACGGATCAAGGAGAGGAAGTCCAGGAAGACATCACTTTTTTCGAGCCCGAAAAGGCAACCTTTACTCAGGTCATGAGCCCGGAGATGCCTGCCGAATCAAATTTATCAGAGGCACACGTCCCACCCGAGAAGATCACAACAGACACGTCCAAAAACACTACTGAAGAGACCTCGATCCAATCCATGAACGAACTGACCACGCAGACGACCACAAAGGCCGCCCCTCCCTCGGCTACACCGCCCGTTCAGAAACCTCCCCGTGCACCAGTCGTTCTGGCGCCCCGGCCGGTGGCGACTCGCAAATCTTTCCTCAAGATCGTAGAAGCGCAGCCGCTTCCCCAGAAACCGAAAGTGATGCCCGCTGCCAGCCCGATCTCACCGATCAAGCCGGCGATCCGCGGTCTGCAAACTCAGGATAAAGATGGCTTCCGAATCATTCGGATGACGAAAGAAAACCTCGACCAGATGGTGGAAGAGGAAGCCGCGAAAAAACGGAGTGGCGCAGGCCGCGAAGCGATCATTCGGCCCGAGGATGTCCGCTTTGCCGACTATCGCAAAAAGGAAATGGTCTTCCTTCCGAAACGGAAGCGCATCCCGGTAGGCAAGGATCTCAAGCGAACCTCCCTCACCAAGTCGAAGGCGATCAAACGGGTCGTTGAGATGCAGAACAGCATCAGCGTTCAAGACTTTGCCGCTCAGATGAACGTCAAGGCAGCGGAAGTGATTCGCAAGCTCATGGGAATGGGCGTGATGGCGACGGCCAACCAGGCCATTGATTTCGATACAGCGACCCTGGTGGCCGCCGAGTTTCAGCATGAAGTGAAAAACGTCGCGTTTAACGAAGCGAAACTCCTCGCTCCGGCCGAAGACACGACTGAGACTCTGAAACCTCGTCCACCGATCGTGACTATCATGGGTCACGTCGACCATGGAAAAACCTCCCTTCTCGACGCCATCCGAGAAGCGAATGTCGCCGCAGGCGAGGCAGGCGGGATCACCCAACACATCGGAGCGTACACGATTACCAAAGACGGCCACGAGATCACGTTCATCGATACTCCCGGCCACGAGGCTTTCACCGTCATGAGAGCCCGAGGCGCCAACGTTACGGATCTCGTGATCCTCATAGTAGCGGCCGACGACGGCGTCATGCCTCAGACTCGCGAGGCCCTTCAACACGCGAAAGCAGCGAAGGTTCCCATCATCGTGGCGGTCAATAAGATCGATAAGTCTTCGGCCAATCCGGAGAAGATCAAACAGGAGCTTGCAGACCTTGATCTCCTCTCGGAAGACTGGGGCGGTCAGACGATGTTTATCCCTGTTTCGGCCCTCAAACGCACCAACCTCGACAAGCTTCTCGAAGCGATCTTGCTTCAGGCCGAAGTGCTTGACTTGAAGGCGAACCCGACTGCGCGCGCGGCGGGGGTCGTTCTCGAAGCAAGGCTGGATAAGGGCCGCGGCCCCGTAGTGAGCCTGCTTGTGAAGAACGGAACGCTCCGCGCCGGCGAAGCGATCGTATCCGGCACACACTGCGGCAAGGTGCGCGCCATGGTCGATTATCTGGGTCGCTCCGTGAAAGAAGCCCGTCCAGGAACAGCCGTGGAAGTGCTGGGACTTGAAGGGGTACCGAATGCGGGCGATCGCTTCGACTCCACCGAGACCGATACGGATGCACGGAAAATCGCTGAGTTCCGAAACGAGGCGAACCGCAGTGCCGCGGCCGGGGGCGCAACCAAGATGTCGCTCGACTCTCTCTTCGCCAAGATGAAATCCGGCGAAATGAAGGAGCTGAATATCATCTTGAAGGCGGACGTCTTCGGATCAACTGAAGCGGTTCGCGACAGCCTCGTGAAACTATCGAACCAGAAGGTGACCGTGAAGGTCATCTCTTCCGGTACCGGTGGCATCACCGAAAGCGACGTCATGCTCGCCAGCGCGTCCAACGCGATCATCATCGGCTTCAACGTCCGCCCGGAGACGAAGGCACGCCAGATCGCCGAGGCCGAACATGTCGACATCAAAACCTACAGCATCATCTACCAACTCATCGACGACGTGAAGCTCGCGATGACCGGACTGCTCGATAAGAAGAAGGTCGAGCGATTCCTCGGACGTGCCGAGGTTCGCCAGACCTTCAGCGTTCCCAAGGTCGGAACCATCGCTGGCTCGTCCGTCATCGATGGCAAGTTCCTCCGGGGGGCGAATGTCCGCTTGCTGCGTGACAGCCGCATCATCTTCGAAGGGAAGCTCTCGTCGCTCAGGCGCTTCAAAGATGACGCCAAAGAAGTGGCTCAGGGTTACGAGTGCGGTATTGGCATCGAGAATTACAACGACGTTAAACCAGGCGATATCATCGAGGCCTATCAGATCGACCTCGTGACACCGGAGATGAACGCATAGAGGACGAACTTTCGATCGCAGATTCGGCCACAAATAGGGTCCAAGCCCCTCTCCTGGGAGATCCCGGGAAGAAAGTAGTAGTAGAAGTACCATGCAAGTCACTCGGCGCGCCCGCCTTCAGGCGGTCATCCAAGAAGAACTCTCCGTCGTCGTCCCCCGGGAGGTGAAAGACCCCCGGATTCCAACCGTCACTTTCACGCAGGTGGAGGTGACCACTGATGGGAGTCAGGCGACCGTGTATGTCTCGATCCTGGGCTCGCTTGCCTCCCCGCCCGCTTCCGAGGAGGAAGAAAAGGAACGAAATCTCGAGATGCAGAAATGCCTCGCCGGTTTGACGTCCGCGACGGGCTTCCTCCGTCGGCACCTGGCTCGAGCCTTGACCGTGCGCCACATCCCGAACTTGACCTTCAAAGAAGACAAGGGCCTCGCCAACGCGACCCGGGTCTATGAGCTTCTCAATCAGATGGGGACGAAGTCCGGTTCTTCCGGTTCAACCGCTTCATGAACCTCGACATCGCTGTGCCCGCCTCACAACCCGCTGTGGCCCCCGCGCGCGTGATGGATGGGGCCCTTCTCATTCGCAAAGAGGCGGGGATTTCCTCCTTCGGCGTGATCGAGAAATTGCAAAAGCAGTATATGGCCCAGTATGGGGTTCGTTTCCGACAACTGCCGAAAATCGGTCATGGCGGGACGCTGGACCCGTTCGCCACGGGCCTCCTCGCAGTCTGTGTCGGACGCGCCGTAAAACTCGCTCGTTACTTTCTCGGCTCAACCAAGGGCTACGAGGGGTTGATTCGATTTGGAGTGACGACCGTCCCGGGTGACCCGACCTCGCCGGTCACAGAAACGAGCGAGAACATCCCGGCCTCGATCGAAATTCTGCGTGACCTCGCTGGCCGCCTTGAAAAGCAGCCCTATCTTCAAACTCCGCCGATGCACTCAGCGAAGAAGAAAGATGGCAAGCCCCTCTACGAACTGGCTCGCCAGGGAATCGAGATCGAGCGCGACCCCAAGCTTTGCCATCTGTTTGAATTCAAAATTGTCGACTACACCCCGCCGGTGGCGCGGATCAGCCTGGTTTGCAGCTCGGGTACCTACGTGCGGACTCTGGCTCAGGATTTTGCCCGAATGTTGGATTCCGTGGCGTTGCTCGAAGAGCTGAACCGGACCTTTACCGGCGGCTTCACCCTGGGCCGCGCCATGACGATCGGTGAAATCGGCGACGCCCTCGCGCGAGGCAAGCACTGGGATGAACTCCCCTGTTGGATGCCCTTTGACCAGCTGCTCTCCGGATATGCTCGCGCCGAGGCCACGCCTGAGGAACGAGCGATGATCTTCAACGGCAAGCAGCAGATTCTCGCTCAAATTCTCGCGCGCGCGCACCAAGCTGCACCGGCGGAAAAGCAGCCGGGAATCATCATCGGCCAAGAAAACTGCATCGCCATCTACTGCGAGGGCGCGCTCATCGCCATCGCTCGCCACGTGGACGCGCAATGGTCTCTCGAGCGCGTATTCGTTTCGGAGTGACTATCTGAGGTCTTTTCTTCCATTCCGCGACCGGCGAGCGAATCGAAGCTGGGTCAGTACGAATACACACCGGCGAGCGAAATCGTCGAAGTGTGCGAGAGCCGTCCCGATACAAACACGAAAGACATGTCATTTACATCGATACTCAGCCCCAGTCGACCGACTTTCCAGGCCCCTCGGCTCCAACTCAAACCAGAGGCGATCTCACGGTGATTCCCGGCGAAGGGGTTTAACGAACGATTCAACGGGATATATTTTAGATAGAAATTAAAAATGTCGTCAGATGAATTTCGATATCGAAAAAACGGAAAGATCTGCGGATAGAGCAGGGGCTTAAAGCCGAAGGCTGCGTTCGTCACGAGCATCGTCGCCATGGAGAATCCACCGGCGACTCCGAAGGCGACTGGATGCGATGGGTTAGTAATCAAACAGCTCGCCAGAACATTAGCACCGAGCTGGCGTGCCTCAATATTTGAATTGCTACGGACCAGGGGAGCTAGATTTGAAAACAGATTCGCCTCGATGTCGAGTCGAGGGAGCACGGTCCAATGAAATGACAGCTTGCCCGAAAGCGCTAGCATCGAATAGGTTTGCACATCCGTCTCTTGATAGCTTAGGGCCGTGAGACCAAGCACCAGGTGGAGGCTCCAGGGCTTCGGAGTTTGCGGGGATTGACTGAGTTCAGACCATTTCTCGATCGTGACGAAGACCTCCTGGTGATCAACCACACCATCGGCCGACACGCTTTGAATGAGCACTTTTTCTTGCGGAGCGCGCAATTCTTGTCGCCACTCGAATCGCCCGTTTTCGTCGAGGCGTACTTTTTGTTCATTGAGAAGGAGTGTGGAGCTCTCCTGAAGGAACGTGCCTTTCCAGATTACGACGTACGGCGGGGCGCCCGGTTCGATCGATTCATCCAGAGAGGCCCATTGAACGAGAGAGTCAGAGGGCGATTCGAGGTGAGCGGTGAAACCGCTCGTCGATTCCGAAGCCAGGGCAGATGCTGAGCCTAGGAACACGAGAGAGAGTGCGGGCAGCAACATTGTGGTCATAGAGGACACACCTTGAAAGTAACATTGACACAATAAGTCAATAGAGAGAAAATAAAGAACCTATGAAGGAATTCTGTTTTCCGCAGTACCTTCCACGTTTCAGCGCTACGGCATTGATGTTGGCCACGTTGTCCGGCTGCATCGTGGGCGGGGATAGCCTATCGAGATTTTCTGAAAAAACGAGCGTCTCGATGACCGAACATGCTGCTCCTGTGTCATCGGCTTATACTGCAGCCCCTTGGGCATCCCTGCCGTCTTATGCGTTCCATGACTTAGGAACGTCGTCAATTTTATCGACCTATGCCGATAGCGTGAGTCTGATCGCTTATTCTAATTCGGGATGTATCGGTGTCGCAGCTGGTACGTTAGCTCTTGCCGCGAATCCAGTGAGCGTAGCTGCCGGAGTCGCTTCGTTCTCCGGTGCTTCATACACGCTGGGTTCGGCCCTGGAAGAGACCATTTCTATAAAAGCCTCGGCGCAATCGAGCGGTCTCAGTGTTTGTTCAGGGCCCGTCGACATATTGCATTATTTTAATCTCGGTAGCGGCTATGCTTTGTTTCAAACTGGCGGCGCGGGCGCCGCCGGTGCCGCCAATGCCACGAAGCTCGACCAGTCGTTTTTGCAAGACGGTATTCAAATCGATTCCAACGGTCGGTATGTCATCGCGGGTCAGTCAAAAAATGCCGCTGGTGGCACGGAGCTGACTCTTTGGAGATATAACCCCAATGGTTCAATCGATTCGACGTTCGGCGACGGCACGACTGCTGGGAGTGGTTATGTCCTGTTTCAAGCTGGCGGCGCGGGCGCAGCAGGCATGGCGAATGCAACTAAGCTTGACGTTCCTCGAGCGATCAATATCGACTCTGCGGGGCGCTATGTCGTAGTAGGCAACAGCAAGAACGCGGCGGGCGGCTTAGAAATGACCATTTGGCGCTACAACGACGATGGCTCGTTGGACACGACCTTCGGCAGCGGGGCAACTGCGGGACTAGGATATGTCCTGTTTAACGCGGGAGGTACCGGCGCTGCCGGGGCCGCCAATGCAACTAAGATCGACAACGGCATCCGAATGCTCCTCGACAGCGTAGGCCGTTACGTCATCGTCGGCAACAGTGTGAGCGCAGCAGGTGCCGCCGCTTACACGCCGGTGCTTTGGCGCTACAACTCAAATGGCTCAATAGATACCACCTTTGGCGATGGCGCGACCGCGGGGCTGGGCTATGTATTATTTCAAAACGCCGGTCCTGGGGTTGCTGGCGCTGCAAACGGAGTCAAGCAGGATGTCACTTGGGGTTTTGCCATTGATAGCTCTGGTCGATATGTAACCGGTGGCAGTAGTAAAAATGCTGCCGGCGGAATTGAAGTTTCAATTTTAAGGTATAACGCAGACGGTTCTTTAGACACGACCTTCGGTGCCGGGGCAACGGCCGGTTTGGGGTATGTTCTGTTCAATGCCGGCGGCACGGGCACTGCTGGTGCTGCGAATGCTTCTAAATCGGACGTTATTTATAACCTCAACATCGATAGTAATGGCCGCTATGTATGCAGTGGACGCAGTAAGAATGCGGCTGGCGGCTTTGAGGTGGCTCTCTGGAGATACAATGCGGACGGTTCCATAGATAATACTTTTGGCAACGGAGCCACGGCGGGCCAGGGGTACGTTCTTTACAATGCTGGCGGCACGAGTGTGGCAGGTAGAGCCAATGCGACGAAAGCAGAATTTCCCTACAGTCTGCGCATAGACTCATTAGGGCGCTATGTCATCGGCGGAATGAGCCGCAATGTGGGTGGCGGTTATGAAGCCATGGTGATGCGCTACGGCACTGATGGTTCCCTGGATACAACGTTCGGTGGTGGTACTGGCTATTCGTTGTTGAATCACGACGTAGCGGGAATTGCCGGGGCGGCCAACGCTACAAAGACGGATTACGTAATCAGTATGCAAGTGGACCGCTTGAATCGCGTCGTCGCGTCAGGAACAAGCAAAAACGCGGCGGGCGGCTCAGAACTTCTCGTCATGAGATGGAAATCAGACGGGACGTTGGATTTCTGAGTCACGCTGGGTCGACCCTAAAAAGGATCGTCGCAGCCGAGGGGCGAAGTAGTTGATCGAGTGAGAAGGAAAAAATAGGACTGCCATAGCCCCGGCAAACAAGAACTCCCGGATGATTTGGGCGCTCCCGCCTCAAGGGGAAGAACACGGCAATGTCCCCTGGACATCGCATTGAGGCTAAATCTTCCACGCCAGCCAGAGGAGCAAGCGGCTTAAATCCGTAGAGCGCGGGAAGAGGCCCTCGCGATTCAATCCGACCGCGCCGGCGAGATCGGCGCGCAGCGAGAGGGTGAACCCGGGCTCGGGGTGATAACTCACCTGCGGCTGTAACCAGAGGTCGGCGTTACCCAACCCGGCGAAGGCGAAGGCCTGAATCTCAACTTTATGCGCCAAAAGCGGCTTGGAAACCCGCAAACTGGCCCAGTGCCGGGCGCCGCCGGGCAAATCGTTCTGGTAATGATGCTGACCACCGATCGTCCACTCGCTCTCGGATGTGAAATCGACGCCGACGATCGACTGGGCCTGAACATAAACCCGCGGAGTCTGCCCGATACCGGCAACCTCGAATGCGGGTTGATCGACATGCCCGACGACATCGAGACGCCCGACCCAACCCGCGCCGAAATCTTGCGCGGCGCCCATTCCCATGCTGTGCACGCGGGTACGCGTCGGCACGAGCTCAACACCACCGGCCGCGGCGGGGTTCACCTCGAGCCGAAAGGCCGGTGAACGCGCCCAGTGCGTAAGAAAAAAACCCGAGAGATCGAGCCCGACAGGCAAACGGCCGGTCACGCGCCCGCCGCCCTCACCGTTTTCGAAGGGCCGCTGCCAAGACCGCGCATCGAAGGTTCGGCGACTCAGAAGCTGGGTCGCGGAGTTCTGAGTCAAAGGATCAAAAGGACTGCCCGCCTCCGGTAAAATCGGATCCAAGGGAACCGGAATATATACTGCCTGAATATTTAATAAATCAGTCAGCACCTGAAAATTCGCCGCGGGCTGCCCCACTCGCAGCCAACTGATCTCGTTGAAAAGCGGGTCACGCAAATCACGCGGATTCACGAGATCCGCGATGAAAACGCCGAACGTCTCGCCCCAGCCGATCTGCTGAAAACCGACATCCGCGCGAAACCAGCCTTTGGTCACATTCAAGGAGGCATCGACCAGCTGGTACTCAAATGGCGTTTGCGCCGCGCGATTGTACGAATCGATCCAGCCGCGCAGTCGCAGGCGGGCACCGAACTCACCCGGACTCTCGCTGTCCTCGGCAAATGAGATCTTGAGCGCCAAGGCGGGATCCGCATAAAGTCGGAGACGAGAAAACGAACTACTCTTGCCAAACTCCTTGAAGAAAAGCCCGGTCTGCGTGCCCGTCTCAAAGGAGTTCTCCCAGTTAACCTCGTTGGCGCTCACCATCGCCGCCACGAAAAGCCAAGGAAGGAAAAAAACCAGCGCAAGCGGCTGTACCCTCGTTCCACCGCTCACTTCAGCCCCTGTGGATTGAATTGCGAATCGGGGAAGTTCTTCGCTTGCATCGACAAAATCCGGATCGTTGAACGATCTTGTTCGCGAATCGCGTCTTGAATCTCGATCTCGGTCGGACGCTCGCGCCCCGCCATGTCCCTCCAGCCCCCGTAGCGAGCCCTCTTCATCACCATTCCGCTCACGGAAAGGTACTCGGCCCGGATCGGTTTGAAAGTACCCTTCTCGATCCACGCTCGGATTTTTTCATAAGTCAGGCCCTTGCGACGGGCCGTGAGAAAAAGCGTCCAACTCTTCGCGTCCTCCCGCTCGACCTTCGCGTCGTAGTCGCCGGCCCAACGCAGACGGCTCAGATCTCCGTTGGAAGCCTGACCGGTCAAACGCTGCGCGAGACTGACTCGAATCGGGCGGGAAACGGACGGCAGAAAGGCCCACATGTCTTGTTCCACCATGAGAAGCTTTCGGCCCTTGTCCCGCGAAGGCGCCAAGGTACGAATCAGCGTGCGCGTATTGCCTTTCAGCGCCACTTCGAAGCGAGAGGTTTCCTGCGCGGAGCCCGAACTTGAGACTTCGACCATCATCTGAAAACTCTGCGCGGGATTTCGAATCTCGTCGGCCTTGAGTAAGATCTCCGACGGCGTCTGCGCGACGGCAGCGAGAGGAACCCAAAGACCCAACCCCAACAACAGTACCCGCTTCCGAATCATCATCGTCTCGTCCCTTACCCGGCTATCCAGCCGCTCGCAACAGATCCGCGATGGGCTGGCGCGCCACTCGATACGCCGCGATCAACGTGGCGAGGAGCGCCGTCCCCATCCCCAAGGTCGCCGCTTTCAAAGCCATCAGGGCCTGCAATTGAATCTTCACGGTAAACTGGCGGGTGATTCCCGGCGCCGGAGGCATCAAGATACCATTCGCCAAGAACACATTCGCCAGCAAGAGCGCGATCCCAATTCCGAGCGCCGTTCCGAAAATCCCCAACCAGGCGCCCTCCGCGAGCAGTAAAGAGAGAATCTCAGGGATGGACTCGCCGTTGGCGCGCAGGTTGCCGATCTCGGTTTTCCGCTCGAGAATGACCGACGAAACCGTCGTGAAGATCCCGAGGAGAACCATGACAAGAATGATGGTCTGAATGACTTGAAACTGTGAATCCAGAAAGTCGACCGAGTTCTGGTAATACACCTTATCGAGCACCGCGAAGGGCGTCGCATCAAGATCGGGGCGGTTTTTCTTCGCCCAGGCGGCAACCTCGGCCCACTGATCCAGGCGTTCCAGACCGAGCACGACCGACTCGACGCGATCCGTGTCGAGCAGGCGCTGAGCTTCTTTGAGCTGAATTCGAAAGAACGTGTCGTCGAACTCCTTCAGACCGGTATGAAACACGCCGACTACCTGCGTATCGATGGCATTCATGCTGCCGAAGATGGTGTTCGCCACCAGGGTGATTCGATCTCCCTCTTTCACGTTCAGGCTGCGAGCGATCCCCTGACCGAGGAGAATCCCATCCGCCTGCGCCGCCAGCGGTTGGCCTGAGCTGATGTTCATCTTCGTGAAGAACTGGCTTTCCGCGGCGCCGTCCACACCCTGCCCTTTACCGCTCACCGTCACTGATCCCGTCGAGAGCAAACCGAAGAACTCAACTCGCGGAAAAAGAAGAATGCCCGGAAAATCCTTGCGCAGCTCGACGCCCAAGGCGGAAACATCCGAGACCCAATGCTCCCAGGGCTTCTCATAATGCTGATCACGGTAGCCAGCCTCGTTCAGTTGCCCATGGCCGTAGCGCGCGCGAATCGTCCCGTCGCGATACTGATTCATAATTCCGGCATTGAAACCATGGAAGATAAACATCGCGGCGGTTCCGGTCGCGAGCGTCAGCAGCACGGCGGCCGTCCGCCTGCGATTCCGGGAAAGATTCCGGAGCGAGAGTTTGAAAATCATCGGGAACCTCCGTCGACGATTTGGCCGTCTTTCAGGCGAATCAATCGCTTCATACGCTCTTGCACCATGGGATCATGACTGGAAAGCACGATGGTGACGCCTTCTTTCTCGTTCATGATTTTAAGGATCTCGACGATGTCGGCCCCCGTTTTCTGATCGAGGCTCGCCGTCGGTTCGTCGGCAAAAATCACCTTGGGCTTTTTCGCCAAGGCACGAGCGATCGCTACTCGCTGCCTCTGTCCCCCGGACATCTCGAGCGGACGCTTCATCCGATGCTCCCACAGGCCGACCGACTTGAGCGCGTTTTCCACCCGGGAACGGATCTCGCCTCCGGGTAACCGCTGGCGATGGAGAAAATATTGAACATTCTCTTCCGCCGAAAGAACCGGAAAAAGCTGGAAGGTCTGAAAAATGAACCCGACATCATGCCGACGGATCGTATTTTTCTGGCGATCGTTCAAGCCGGAGATCGTCCGGCCGTTCCAGGCAATCACGCCTTCCTGGATAGGTTCAATCAAGCCGAGCAGATTGAGCAGCGTGGTTTTTCCCGAACCCGACGGGCCGACCAGGCCGACGAACTCGCGCTCCGCGATGGAGAAGCTCACCTCCCGCAGCGCCTCGACCCACTGCGAACCGAGGCGATACTTGAAAGAGACATTTTTTCCCTCAAAGAGCATGCTCAATCCTTCTTTCGATAAACAGCCACCCGATACATCTGAACTTTTTCGGCCTCGATCGGCGCCTGATACTGCGCGGCCACCTCTTCAAAACCAGAAAGATCAAGACCCTCGCAAACGCGTAGATAATAACGGGCGATCACCAGACCCCGCGGCGCCATCCGCGACCGGAGAGCCTGAAGGTAGCCTTTTTCCTGCTCACCAGCCAGGTAAGAAACCGCATCCGACACTGAGAAAAAATCGACGAGCGGATCGGCGGCGTGGCCCTGGAGAAAATCACCCGAGCGGTATTCGACCGTGCAGCACTTCAGCGCCTCTCGAGCGGCATTCAGCACCTGAAAATCACACTCGACCGGATTCGCCTCCGGATAACGGATCCGGCCAAAGAATGAGATCTGCAAAAAGAAATTCGCGCGCGCTAAGCCCCGGGCAAACAGCCGCCGGTAAGCCCCCTCGTAAAAACGTGGCATGCTCTCCGCGATGTTCTTCTTCGGGAAATGCCCTCCGTAAAGAAGCGCGTTGAAGACCGCCGCGTTTCCGGCCAGCCTCAGCACCCACCGAAAACGGCGCCAAGGAAAGCGCTCCTCCAGATACCGGCGCTGCTCTTCCATCGTGCGGCACTCGAACACGCCGGCGCCGGCTGCTCCCGTCAATGCTTGGTTCAGCTTCGCGAGCTTGGCAAAAGTGCGCTCCCAACGTCCGGCATAGAGCAGACTATCCCACTGCGCCTGCTCGAAACTCTTCTCAAAGGAAGCGCGAGCCCCCTCGCTGAGCCGCGGACGAATCCGCGCGAAGAGCGTTTTTCGCTGTCCAGGAGTGGCTGGATTCGGCAGATAACCGAAAAATGAGACATACTCCTCGTTCGACAGAGCGCGCACGGCTTCCATTCGCAGCTCCGTCAAATGAAGCTGCGCCTCGGAGAGATCGACACACGTAAGCCGCGTCGGTTTTTTCGCCAAAAGGGGCATGGCCCTTCCGCCGCTGCCGGCCACGCAGACGACGTGGCCGGCGCCCTCCTTCAGCAGAGCCAGCTCGAGCGCGGTGTCTTCATTGGCGAGACTGTAATTCAGGGTCGAAAAGTACTGCTCCGATGAGGGCATGAAAGAGATTGTCATCGCGTAAAAGCCCGGAAGCAAGCTACTCTTCACTTATGAACTGCGTTTCGCTTTTTGACGAACGCGCGCGGGAGCACCCGGCCAAGCCGGCCCTCGTGTTGGCCGGCTCAAAACCCCTGAGCTTTGGCGCTCTGCGAGACCGCGCGGCGGCCATCGCCCAAGGCTTGAAGGCGCACGGACTCCAGCCGGGAGACCGCGCGCTCATGTTCGTGCCGCTCTCCGAAGACCTCTACGCCACGGTGATCGGAAGCCTGTCGATCGGAATCACCTTGCTTCTGGTCGAGCCCTGGATGCCGCTGGAGCGAATCGCGCACATCGTGCGTCTGACTCAACCGAAGATCTTCATCACCGGATGGCTGGGGCGCGCGTGGGGACTGCGCATTCCCGAGATTCGAAGCATCCCAACCTGGGCCTCGCCGCGCCAGCTTCAGGCGCGGCCCGGGACCTTCTCCACTATCGATGTCGAACCGGCCACGCCGGGAATCCTCACCTTCACCTCGGGCACCACCGACGCACCGAAGGGAGTGGTGCGCACCCAGGGCTACCTGATCGACCAGCACCGCGTGCTCACGCAAGATCTCCGGCTTCATGACCTCGCGGGCCCGGATCTCTGCATTTTCGCCAACTTCGCGCTCTCGAACCTTGCCACAGGGCGCACTTCGTTGATCGTCCCGGCTTCCTGGGCCCGCCGGCACCTCGATGCGCTCGAGACCCTGCCCACCGAACTTCAACCCGTCAGCACGACCTGCGGCCCCGCCTTCTTGCGCCGCCTGCTCGACCAGCGACGCTTTCCAGGGCTGCAACGGCTTCACGTCGGAGGAGCGCTCGTCGATAACCAGCTCTGGCACGAGGCGTTCGCGCGTTGGCCTGACGCGCACTTCACCCATGTCTATGGCGGTACAGAGGCCGAACCCGTGGCCTGCATCGACGCGCACGACGCTGTCCGACAAAGCGAGCGGCAGGGCTTTGTCCAATCGCTCTGCGTGGGGCGACCGGTTGCCGCCATCGAACATGAATTCAGAGAGGGGACTCTTTGGATCACCGGCCCCCACGTCTGCCCGGCCTACTTTGGCGATGTTCCCGAAAACCGTACGCTCAAACGGAAGGACGAGCGCGGCCGGAGCTGGCACTGCATGGGCGACCGCATCGAGGAGCTCGATGGCCAGTGGTACTACCTGGGCCGCGCGTCCCAGCCGCGCGAGGAATTCATCCTCGAGCAAAAAATCTATGCTCGCACGAACTGCACGGCCGCCTTCGTCACGAGGCACTCCGCGACGAACCACCTTTACCTGGTGGGCGAGGTCTCCGCTTCGGCCTGGGCGGCGGCGCAGCCTCATTTTCCGGAAATCAGCGATTTTATTCCGGCGACCATCGTCCGGGATCGCCGCCATCGCGCGCGGATCGATCGACAGGCTACACTGAAAGCGAGGGCTTCATGGCTACAGTAACTTGGCTCACTTACGTTCGCGAACGGTTTCCGCTCGGCGTCCATCTGATTCTCGTCGGAGGCCTGGCGGCGACCGGGGTAGCCGTCTCGACCGTCTGGCGCTGGCCCGCCTTCATCATTTCCTTCCTCTCACTGTTCGTGTTCTTCTTTCAGCTCCGCTTGATGGACGAGCTCAAAGACGAGCACAAAGATCGGATCGCGCATCCGAGAAGACCGTTGCCTCGAGGCCTCCTCAAATCCGGGCAGGTCCGCCGACTGATTTTTCGCCTTCAAATTCTGCTCTTCAGTTTCGCGGCACTCCTGGCGATCTCCCCGGAATACCGCCTCGGGGGTGCGCTCTTTGCCAGCCTTGCCGCTTATTTATGGCTCATGTACCGCGAGTTCTACGTCGGCGAACGGCTTTCGAAGTGGCCCTTCCTCTACGCTTTCACCCATCAGATCCTACTGCTGCCCCTCATCGCCTACCCGGCGGCGCTCGCTCACGTTCCCAGTTTTTCCCGAATAGAAACCTGGCTCGCGGGCTTAATCATCTTCGGAGCCTTCTTCGCTTATGAGATCTGCCGCAAACTCGATCCACGCGCCCACCCGGTGCTACGCACCTATCTGGCCTCTCACGGACCGATTGTCGTCTGCACCGCCGTCACTGTTCTGGCGCTGGTCTCGACCTATGGGGCGGTCCGCCTCGGGCTTCTCTTGGGAGTCGCTTCGAACGGCTCGCTCATCGCGCTCTCGTGGGGGCTCCTCATGGTGAATCGCCAGCTCTACAAATGGGTCGAGATGGCTGCTACGCTGAATCTGGTGGTGCAGATCTGGGTGCTGCCCTTGAGTTTGGCGCTCGCGGCTTTCAATGAGAGGTGAGGAATGATGATTTTCGCCATGGCACTTTGGGCAATCGGCTTCGTGGATTCGGCCCAAGCGACGATTACGGTTACGCAAACGATCAACGCAGCGCCGGGCAGCAGCGGCACCACGGTGGAGCTCCGCTGTCGCGACCTCGAAGCCGGAGAAATGGCTTCTGCCTGCGGAACGATCGCGGAGTGGACTGCTGCCTTCTCCACCCTTGCCGCCGCCATGCTTCGGTGCGAGCCACTTCCCGGCTGGAGCGGGCGGTCATCGCATTGCGACGAGCAGAGCTATCTCGATGCGGACTCGGTGCGAGGCTCGCGTTCAGCTCCCGATCGAGAGGCGCCATTATGTCCGAGCGTTCGGGCGCAGCTGGCTGCCTGCCGAAATTTCTCAGGAAGGCCGTCCTCTGGAAATCTCTGGTGCCCTCCACAGCTTCGTGCCGAAGCCCCTCTTTGGAGCTGCCTGTGCGAGCCGATCTGGCAGGACTGCGGAAGCTCGACCGCTTGTGGATCGGCGCCGTTCTTCTGGAATCCCCAAAGGAAGCTCGAATGCCTCCTGCGCGGATCCGACGCTTCGACCTCCTCGGATGATCTTTCACGCGCGCCTCGAACCTCGTCTTCCCGAAAGAACGTTCCTGGAAAGGTCGGTGATACGCCTACTGGGGATAATGACGACGTCATCGATTCCGCGGGAGTGGCTCGGTAAAGCTAGAATCCAAACACGGCCTGCATTCCCGCGAAAAAACCTGCGCCACGCCCCATGATCTCCATGGAAGCGATTTTTTCCGCGATCAAGGAGCGGGAATATTTTCGGTGGCCCGATATCGAATCGATGAATGATCGACTGAGAAAAGTCATCCACCGCCTAGAAAGAAAAACCACGAGTGCTCAACGACGTCGCAAAGCTACTTGACCTCCTCGAGAAGGGCAAGTTGAGGTACTGCCTCATTGGCGGACTGGCGAAGACCAGTCCAAAACACGCGTGGGGCGATGAGGTAAAGCTGATGACCTATGATCCGAATGCTTGAGGCCTGACCGCTCATCTTGTGAATCCTCACCTCGGACACTGCGGCGTCTCGGCTGCTTGATTTAATGGCAACTTAATGGCAAAATAACGGCAAGTTGTTTCAACCTAAGCTTACGATCACTCCAAAGATAGCCCATGCGTTGATGAGAATCGAGGCCGCCCGGCAAGCCGTCGCCGATCTTCCTATGACGCCAACAGTGCAGGCTCGCCTACGGGAAACCGCCCGCCTCTTGTCGACTCACTACTCGACTCAGATTGAAGGCAATCGACTCACTCTGGACGAAGCCGTTCGTGTGATTCAGAAAAGCGAGCGCTTCCCCGGTCGCCAGAGAGACCAGCAGGAGGTGCTCGGCCACTACCGAGCGCTCGACGAGCTCGAAAAGCTGGTTGCAAAAAAAACCACAATTACCGAAAAGGCAGTCCAATCGCTGCACGCTTTCGTCATGGGAGGGAAAAGCGGAAAAAGAAAACCCACTCCTTACCGTGATGGTCAGAATGTCATTCGGGACAGCCGCAGCGGCGCGATCGTTTATCTTCCCCCCGAGGCCAAGGATGTTGCTCTGCTGATGGCAGATCTCATTAAGTGGCTTGGGAAAAAGGAAAAAGATGAATTACCCATTCCGCTGCGGGCAGCCGTTGCTCACTATCAGTTCGCCACGATCCACCCTTACTACGACGGAAACGGAAGGACAGCGAGACTCCTGGCGACGCTAGTCCTGCATCTGGGTGGCTATGACCTCAAAGGATTCTACTCGCTGGAAGAGTATTATGCCCACGATCTTCCTTCATATTACGACGCGCTGGCCGTGGGCCCGTCCCACAACTACTACCTGGGTAGGGCAGAAGCAGATATTACTGGCTGGGTCGAGTATTTCAGCATTGGGATGGCAGAGGCTTTTGAAAATGTCCAACGGAGAGCGAAGGAAGAAGCGAAAACGGGCAAAACGGATCACTCGCAGATGCTTCGGAAACTCGACATCCGCCAACGAAAAGTGCTCACGCTCTTTCGGGATTCGGATTGGACGACCGCCGCGCAAGTCGAAAAGCTTCTGGGCCTCAACTCGAGAACCACTCGCCATCTTTGCCAGCAATGGGCAGAGGAAGGCTTCTTCATCGTGATCGATCCTTCAAAAAAAGCGCGCAAATACGCCCTCGCTCAGCGATTCTCCGGGAAGTGAATGCGCAGGCAACGCGCGGCCGCGCTAGCGAACGACGCGGGAAGATACTCCTCGCCTCGCGCGCAGCGGCTTCCTTGCGCATTCGAAGTGGCGGCATAGATCGCCCTCGCGGGAAGAGCCGCCAGCTGCTCAGACGAGGAGACAGCGGGGAGCGACGAGAACGTCCAGACACTTCCGTCCGGCCGAGAGAGGTCAGGCGCGAAACGCGCGCGGGCGAACGCGCGGAAGGAGGATCTGAAACCGTTGCGACAGAGCGCATGTGAAGAATTCAAGCGAAGAAACGAATCCCATTCGCTGAGACCGAACTCCGCGTCCGTCCGCGCGCCGGGCGCAAGCAGCGTCTCCAACAGCGTCCCGCTGAAGCACACGCGATCTACATAATGAAAATAGAGAAAAATCGCGCCATAACGCGGCTGAAGCTGAATCATCGAAAGCCCGCTGAGCGCGGCCTCGGCTCCCTCCAGCTCCAGGCTGAGAGGCCCGGTCAGCTGCACCGCCGAGCTGACCTGCGCGGCGAAGATCGACGAAGGCGGTACGCGAAGCATTCGATACTCAGACAAGAGCGCCATACCCTCGCGAATCCAATCCTCGGCATGAGGCTGCAATCGATACTGAATCAGATGTGTGAGTTCGTGAGCGAGAATGCGGATCGCGCCTCGCTCAGCCTGGAAAGTTCCTCGACGAAGCAACAGATAAGGACTGCCGTCCGAAAGCATTTGCGTGGGGGACCAATAACCCGCGCTCGCCCACCAATGATTCGAAAGCCAAAGGTTCCAACGCGAAGGAAGAAGTGAAAACCCCGGAAGGGTCCGCGCCAAACGACTCAAACTCGAGTCAAAGACTCTGATTTCTTCAGCAGATACGTCAGTTTCTGCCCAGAGGCAGGCACCGGTCACGGAACTTCCGCAAAAAACCTGCTGGCCCGAAACAGAATCAGTGGGTTCTGAGGGGGTTTGAGTGGGTATCTGCGCCCAGGCGGAGGAGCATAAAGCGGGGCAGAAGAAGAGAGCAACAACAAAGAATAAGTAATTGATTATATTCACTTTTTTAATTTTTATGTTCATCTGTTTTAACCCTCCTTTCTTGAGCCGCATTCCTAACTTCCCGCGAAACAACTGTTTGGAGTTATTTCTGCGTCGCGTCAAATACACGTTGCAGCGCATCATAACACAGTGTATTCCTCTGTTCCATGAGTTTGGCACCGATTTCACAACAATCCTCCACCCGCCTGGGCACCCCAAAGGCCGACACCGGAGCCCTCCCGTCGGTTTTTGCCTACCGGAACTACCGGACGTTTTTGGCTGACTGGCTCGCATTCAAGAAGCGGGTCCAGCCAACCTATTCCGGCGCCGTTTTCGCCCGAAAGGCCGGCCTTGCTTCCCACACCCTGCTCGGCATGGTGACTCGTGGCGATCGCAACCTCACCCACAAAACCGTGCGCGCGTTCGCCCGTGCCCTCGAACTGGCCGGAAACCAAGTCCCTTTCTTCGAAGCTCTCGTTCTCTTCAACCAAGCCGACAACTCCGCCGATCAGGCGTACTACCTCGGCCAGCTCACCCAAGCTGCGCCAACGGGCGAAGGCAAGGAAAGCCTTCGCCGGTTGAGCGACTACTCCGAGTACTTGAGCCATTGGTCTCACCACGTCATCCGCGAGATGGTCGTCCTTCCGGGCTTCCGACCCGATCCCATTTGGCTCTCAAAAAAACTTCAACGCCGAATCACTCCGCAGCAGGCCGATCAGGCCTGGACTCGCCTCGTGAACCTCGGCTTCGTCGCGGAGAAAGACGGCCGCTGGGTCATGACCAGTTCGAAGCTCATCACCGAACCGCACCGCCCGAGCCTTTTGGTGCAAGAATTTCACGAAACCTATCTTCAGCACGCGGCTGCGTCCGTTCGCACTCAACCGATGAAAGAACGCGAATTCGGCTGGGTGACGTTCGCGGTCCCCGCCAGCGAAGTCGAAGTGATTAAAGAGAAGGTCCGCAATTTCTGGAAGGAACTTCTCGACAAATTTCCCGCCTCCGACGCGCCCCGCGAGCACGTCGTAGTCGTGAGCGTACAGGCCCTGCAAATGACGGATTCCGATGCCCCGGAATCTGCCGAATCTAAAAACAAGAAGGAAAACCTCCAATGAAAGCCTCCCACAAAAAATCGACTCACCCCCTGGCCTCTCCCCAGGCCATACTCGCTTGGCTCCTCGTCCTGATGGTCGCCAAGCTAGTACTTCTCCCCACCCCAGACACCCACGCCGATGTTTCGCGTCGCGAACGCATTCAAATGCCTTCGTCCGCCGAAGGATCGGGCGTGGGCAACGGTGGAAGCGAAGAGGTCGATACTCTGGCTCAACAGTTTCTCATTCGGATGAACAACGGCGTGGCGATTCTGCCGCGCGATCTGGCCGAGGCCACGGGCTGGTGCTCGCGCGCCGGCTCGGTACTGAACGAAGCGCTCGCCTATGCGGACCGCTTTGAACGCGAAGCGCGCCTAGGCGACGCCGAGGCCGTCTTGAGACGAACGCTCGAAGTCGCGCGCAACAGCTTGGCGGTGAACGCGTCGTCCGGACCGATCACCCATCGCCTCGTGCAGCGCGGGATGAACACCTTGATCTCGCTCGATCGCGCCGACCCCGAGATTCCGCTCATTTCTAAGCTGAATTTCTTGAAAAACTACGTGGCCTTCATCGTCCGCGTCGCGAGCGACCTCGATCAGAACTGGTACCTGCCCAACCGCTACGCTTCGGGAACGAATGAGACGACCCGAGCGGAAGACTTCCGCCGAAGTCAGGCTCAGCGCCAAACCGAGTTCAACCAGCGCGAAGCCGCCCTTCGACAGGAAAGCACGCAGGCGCTCCAAGCCGCACGCCAAAACTTTCCGCAGGAACAGCGCGAGCGCCAGGATATCCACGAACAGGAGCGCCGACGGCGCGTGCAGCAGTTCGAAGCCCACGAAATGGAACTTCGGCACGCTCATGAACGAGCGATCTCCGGCATCGGTGACTCCACCTTGCGAGCCCGCATGGGCGAAGATTTCACCCGGGAAACGGCCCGGCGCCGACAAGACCATACCCGCACCGAGCGGGATACAGCGGAAGACTTTCAGCGATCCCAATCCGATGCCGAAAGACAGTTCACTGCCGCGCAAGCCAATGGAACCCGAGACTTCGCGAGCGCCAACCAAAACCGCGAGGCGGAGTTCACCCGGTCCCAGGCCGCACGCGAAACCGGCTACCAAAATGAAGTGGCGGCCCGTTCGGTGCAGTCTCAGGCTCAGTTCGAACAGAAGTTCGTGCAGTTCGTGAGCGAGCAGATTCAGCTCGTCCTGAGCGCGGGCTTCACCGAAACCACGGCACACTTCGGAGATGTCATCATCGTGCCGGTCGGCTCTGACCGAGCAGTGCTCACCCTAGCAGAGTGGATGACGATCGGGGCGGCCGACGACTTGGCCCAGACGCTCTCGAGCTACCATCTCGCGGATCCGTCTCAGTCGATCTCCGCCGGACGCTGCGCCCACCTCGTGGAGGAGATGCGCTCCTTCCACCAGATGCTCTCGTCATTCAATGCCGGGGTCATCTCACCGTTCCGCTCGAGGCGTCAGGCCATGCAGAACGTCCGAGCGAACTTCACTCAATGGATCTCGAACCTCAACGCTTGTAACTAAGGAGAATTTTATGAATCGCAAAATTGGAATTGGAATCGGACTCTGGACCACGACCTGGCTGACCGCGGCCCTCGCCTCTCTGACCGCGAACGCCGCCGTACCGAACGGATACTTTCAGGGCGACCTGACCTACCCGAACGGGAAGCACTTCAAGGCGGAGCTCTTCATCAAGACCGAGGGCGATCAATCTTTCGCGCTCTACTTCACGACCACCGAGGGGCGGATGTGGGGCAATCTCTTCTCGGTTGAAGAACTCGACGACAGCTCGCTCGCTTTTCGGCGCGTGTTCGTCGATCCGCAGTCGCCCACGTTGGAAGCCTGGGAATCCCCCTGGATGGTCGGCACCCCCGCCGAGCGCCCGATTCGCGGCAATCGCCGCGAGTTCGAAATCAGTCTTCGAAATGGCGAAGCGAACGCCGGAACACCCTTCACTTGGGTGTTGCGCCGCCCCGTTCAGGCGGCTCAGCGGGAGTGGCTCGAACTGGATGGTTCTAGGCCCGTACTCGGTCATGGCCAGGCTCCCTTTGAAGGAGAAGCGTCGACTACCTTTTCCACCAACAGCGGGAACCCTTTCGTCAATTTCAGGATCACCCAAGGCCCCGAGGGCTTCATTCCTTACGGACTCTCTTCCGGACGCCTGGAGCTGAACGAGATGTTCAAGGGAATCTACACCGCTCGCCTCATTGACGCCGATCTCACGGCAGTGTCGGGCAGCCAAGCCGGTCAGCGTCTGTATGGAATCGTCGCACTGGTGACCAATCGCAATCTCACCTCGGCCTGGCGCGAGCTGCGCATGCTGACCTTCACCCAAGAAACCTCGGATCGTGGCACCGTACCGGGCACGGTCTTCTCAACCACCACTGTCGCTTTTGGAGAATGATATGAAAACGAAAATTCTCTCACTCCTGCTTCTGAGTTCACTCAGCGCCACCGCGGCCTGGGCGGATGTCCCACCGGAAGTGGAAAATCCTTTCGCCGAGGGCACGGGCGCGGTCGTCATTGACGCCGACACCCAGGCCACCATCCGCGAGTACTCGCTCACTTCGAAGAACCAGCTCGAGCAGACCCTGCGCGATACGGCAACCTTAGTGGCCGCCGACGCCGTGCCGATGATGCTCAACACGGTTCGGGATGTGGTCGTTCGATCCCACTCCATCTCGCGCGGACGAGAGCTGCTCTTCCGCATCGTGCTCAATCAAGCGCTCGAAATGACGGTCGGGCGCCCGAACGCCTCCGGAACCGGACGCGAAGCGCCGGGCGTGCTGAGTCAGCACCTCGATTCGCAGACCGAGCTCATCTATCGCATTCTCCGCGACAGCATGATGCTCGCACAGGGATACGCCGAACGCGACGCCGACCTCGTCATCGCAACCGCCGGACAAAGGGCTCCGCAGCTGGCGCTGCTCAACCTCCCTTACGGGCCCGCTGCGTCCGAACGCCTCGCGCTCGCCCGCGCTTGGAACCGAAGCATGACTCTCGTCAGCCCCCGCATTGAGTACGCGTTTCTCCGCGTCGCCCTCATGCAGTGGCTCCAGATCGTGACTCGCTCCGAGAACGTTCGATCGGCTGAGCTCGCCCCGCTCATCGCGCGCACACAGAGTATCCTCCAGGCATACGGCAACATCTCGAACATCGAGACCGCACCAATCGGACCTATCAACGCCGGCAAGCGAAGAATGCGCGGGCTGCTCATCGAACTGACGGAGGGCGCGCCGACTACTGCTTCTGTCGATCCAGGCCTAGGTGAAGAAGTCAGGATCAATCCAAGCAACCGGACAGGTCACAGGACTTTCTCCATCGGCGATTCAGTCATCCCTTTCGAGCTCAATGAGCGATTGGAGGCCGCAAGGGTCATCGGTGTGTCGCCCGATTCAAAGTACGTGATTGAAATTCAAAACGAACGGTCGTTGTCTCGAATCTCGGGAGTCAACGCTTCACAGCTCGCATCGGCCTCCGGTTGCCATCCTGGCGGCGCGTGTGTCGGTCAGGCCTATATTCTGACTTCGAGAGACAATGTTGAAGTCGAGATCATCGGTCTGAATCCAAACGGAAACTACATCGTCGAGATTCCCGCTGTTCGTGCCGTAGAACAAGGGGGGAAGGAAGTCCGTTACGCACGACGCAGGGAGCGAGTCAGTAATGTCCCCTTCGGCCAACTCGCAAGAATCAGCTAACCCCCACTGAAAAAGGAAAACCCCATGAAAACGCAAATGAACTGGAAAAACCTAGCAGCCCTCGGAACCTTGATCCTCTCAAGCACTCTCGCTCACGCGGGCGGCTCGTACTCTCGGGGCCATAGCGCTCCTCCTGCCCATCCACGACAATGCACGTCCCGGGGCAACTATTGCATCGGACAGGTAGTCAGGATTTGCGACTTCCGAGCACTGATTCTAGATATTTCGGAAGATCCCAACTCGTTTTACGATGTCGAGCTTCGACTCCTTGAGGGAGAGGCAAGCGGGCGCAACATATTCGCTCAGTCCATCGAACTCAGTCACCTATTGAAAATGAACCGATAGCCTCACCTATCTCAGGAGAAAACCCATGAAAACCCAAATGAACTACAGAAACTTAGCAGCCCTCGGAAGCTTGATCCTCTCAAGCACTCTCGCTCACGCGCAAAGCGTCGGCATCGCCCCGATGTTCGAAGTCGGCGGGGGCATGGAGAGCGCCGTCAGCCAGGGCGGCTCGATCAACGTCCTCTTGCGCGTCGCCGGAGGCATTGGATTGGGCGGCACACACTGCGATGTGCTCGACGTCGTCTGCATGCCACGCAACAGCCAGATGATCGTCGCGACAATCGACGCCGCTGCGGCGCTGGACCCGAACGCCACCGGCGCACAGATGCTGCAGTACATGAACATCCGCTTCACACCCGTCTCGATCCCTCCTTCGCCTCAGACCACGGTCGAGACCGAGGAACGCTGGGCACGCTACGGCCGCGATGTCGGCTTTCACGTCGATGTATTACCGGCTCGCCTCCAACGCGACGTGCGCGTGAATCGCGAGGCGGACGTCTGGGTGAGCGCGGTCGGCATCGACGCTCGCTTGCAGGCCTTCCCTGAAACCTTCTTCGGCTTCTTCGTTCAAGCGGCAGCGGACGTGCTCGGCTATCGCTACGTGAACCAGCAAGACCTGCCAGGCGGAGCCGAACTTCATGGCTTGCACGCCGGGCATGCCCGTGTCGAAGCAGGGGTGACCTTCTTGCTCGACCAAGCGGTCGTGATCCGCCTCAGCGGCGGAGCCGAGGGCTCGGCTGGGGTCGCATCGAGAGGAGGCGCAGTCGCCATCGCTGACCTCGAGCTGTTCAGCCAGCTCAGTGTTTCGCTCACACGCATCATCGAAGTCTACGCACGAATCAGCACGAATCAGCGTTGGCTCGAAGGCGCGGACGTCAGCAGCCACCGTTCGGTGGAGCAGTTCATGGCCGGCCTCACTTTGAGATTCTACTAATATGAAAACTCCAAACTGGTTACTTATTCTGACTCTCACTTTTTCAGGCGCCACCGGAGCCTGGGCGGATGTCCCGCCGGAAGTGGAAAACCCTTTCGCTACAGGCACGGGCGCGGTCGTCATCGACGCCGACACCCAGGCCACCATCCGCGAGTACTCGCTCACTTCGAAGAACCAGCTCGAGCAGACCCTGCGCGATACGGCAACCTTAGTGGCCGCCGACGCCGTGCCGATGATGCTCAACACGGTTCGGGATGTGGTCGTTCGATCCCACTCCATCTCGCGCGGACGAGAGCTGCTCTTCCGCATCGTGCTCAATCAAGCGCTCGAAATGACGGTCGGGCGCCCGAACGCCTCCGGAACCGGACGCGAAGCGCCGGGCGTGCTGAGTCAGCACCTCGATTCGCAGACCGAGCTCATCTATCGCATTCTCCGCGACAGCATGATGCTCGCACAGGGATACGCCGAACGCGACGCCGACCTCGTCATCGCAACCGCCGGACAAAGGGCTCCGCAGCTGGCGCTGCTCAACCTCCCTTACGGGCCCGCTGCGTCCGAACGCCTCGCGCTCGCCCGCGCTTGGAACCGAAGCATGACTCTCGTCAGCCCCCGCATTGAGTACGCGTTTCTCCGCGTCGCCCTCATGCAGTGGCTCCAGATCGTGACTCGCTCCGAGAACGTTCGATCGGCTGAGCTCGCCCCGCTCATCGCGCGCACACAGAGTATCCTCCAGGCCTACGGCAACCTCCCGAACGTCGAGACCGCGCCGCTCGGACCCGTCAACGCCGGCAAGCGCAGGATGCGCGGACTGCTCATTGAGTTGACGGGGGGATTGGCCACGATGCTCTCCGTTCATCCAGGCCTCAGAGAAGGTATCTCCACCGTCCGTTCGTGCCCGGATCGGATCTGCATCGGTGACCGCGTGATTTCCTTGGTTCCCCCACCGGAACGACGATGGACCGACATCTTATTACATCGAACTCGTGTCGTTCGCGAGGATAGCAACGGATTCGTGGTCGAATTTGGAACCAACGGCCCACGCCTCTCCGGCGTACATCCTTCTGATCTCGCAGTCGTTTACGGCTGCACGGCCAACGGCCACCTCTGCGTGGGCGATGAGTGGATCGCTTACGCGGCCCACAACTGGCGAGCCCGCATCGTCGGCATCCAGGCGGACAACGAAACCGTCATCGAATTTCTTGAGGGTCCCTATCGTGGAACCCTAGGTCCACGCTATGGCGAACAGAAACTCCTCGAGAGAATTCCCTAACTTTACCCCATGAGCAAATCCCTCGCCCCCCTCACCCTCGCGTTCCTCCTCCTCGCCCCGGCTCTCGGCTGGGCGCAGAGCGCGGATTCATTCCCGGTCGACGACCGCCTCGCGCTCGAATCGAAGATGCGAACGCTCGCGCGACAGCTCGTCGAGCACAACGGAGGCCAGGGCCAGTTGAGCCGACTCGATCGCGACGCCTTCCTTGAACAAATTCAGTACGCGCCCATCGACCTCGTCGAAACCGAAGGACAACAGGTCGAGTGCCGCTCCGACTGGATCGTCGAACCCGGAAACACGCGCCTGCGAAGACACGCGGGCCCGATCTGCTGGGAGCGCGACGAAAGAGTACTGAGGATCTCCGCACCCGCCGCCCGACAGGCCCTGAAAGAAGGAGAGGAGGCTCTCCAGGTTTTCGCTGCTTGGGCCTTCACTCGCTCGTTCCCAGAGAGCCCAGAAATCACGATCGAGCAAATCAAGGGCGACCTCCGCTACAGCCCCAGCGAAGGCGAGAGGCCCGACCCCGAAACCACGACCGGCACCCACTGGTCACACCCTGCCCAAGGCCAACCCGGCGTCGAACACCGAAGCATGGTTCGCGTCGGAGTCAGCGCCGGAGGCGAGGTCGATGCCCATGGTGGTTCGCCCACCGCGGGGGTCGCGGGCCTCGCACACTACGTCGCCGAGAACCCCAACGCGCCCGGAATCCTCCCCTTCTTTTCCGCCACCGCGCGAGGCGCATTCGAAGGGGCGCTCGATCGCCCCCTCTACAGCGTCCAAGCCAGCGCAGTCGGCAACGTCTTCCCCGCCATCGCAGGCGTCTGGGTCGCCGTCGAGGCCAATCAATTTCAACGGATTCGCTCGCGCATCCTCCGCTTAGGGCTACCCATTCTCGCGGGCATCGTCGAACGCAACGGCACCGACTACGTGATGGTCGGCGTGTTCGCCGGCATGGCGTTCCGAGACATGGACTTCACCCGCGAAAATGGAAACGTGGATCAGCTCTCTGAACGTTGGATGACCTTCGATTTGTCCCTGCTGATGCGCAAGGGGGAGTTTTTCGTCGCCGTTAATTTATCGGGAGAAACCGGCAACGACATCGGGCGCTTCGCCGCGCGGGGATCCATCGGAATCCCCGCGAACCTGATCTCCAAACGAGACGGCTTTCGACTCGAAGCCGAGTACGTTCAATTTTTCCGCTCGGACTCGACGCTCTCTGAAGCAGACCAACATCCTTTCGCGGCCACTCTGCGCGCCGTTTACGAGCTGAGGTTTTAGGCGATGAAAAACTCTAAAAAAATCCTCATTTCAGCTCTTTTTTTGATCGTGAGCGGCCTCTCCTCCGCCTACGCTCAGAGCATCCCGCGCGACGCACGGACCGCCGTCCTCGTGCGCCAGTACCTCCTCGAATGGCACGCGGCCCTGAGCTTGAGGCCCGACGTCTTCCCTGAAATCAGCCGGAACGAGGCGTACAGCCTGGTCAGCAACGTGCGCTTCGAACGGGTCGAGCAAGAGGGGATGAGCATCTCCTGCGACGAAGACTCCATCATCGAACCCGGCGGCGCGCGCCTTCGCTTCGCGGGCCCCTTCTGCTTCACTCGCCGGTACGACCGCATTCGGATCGGCAGCCGCGCGCTGCAATCGGCAGAGACCGACCCCCGTGAAGGCCGCGTGATCGCCGGCTGGATCCTCTTCAGAATGAGCGGCCGCTCAGGCGTCAACGCCGCGCAGATGCGTGGCCTCGTGAATGAGCTGTGGGGCGACCATGCAGGCGACCTCACTCCCGTCACCGAAAGCACGGCCCTCAGCATGGTCTACACCGGGACCACCGTCTACGAAACCGAAGACCTGGCTCGGCGTTACTGGCGTGGCCTCGTGGCCGGCTACGGAGAGAGCCAGCGGCCCCGGCGTGGCGCCTGGTTCGTCCGCTCCGAGCAAGATCCAGCACATTTTGCGCCCGGTGGGTACCGCGTACGCGCCAGCGCACGCGTCGGTCTCGGCGGCGGCGTACACCACACCGAAGACCACGCGCTCGGAACGAGTTCAACCTCGGGCACCGGCGGCGCATCGATGGTAGTCCACGGCGTGGCCAGCCACAACATGGGCACGGCGGCGCCCTGGGAGCCGACCGTATCCCTCGACGTACGGGCCGCTTTAGAGGCCAGCGCTGACCGCCCGCTCTACACGATGCAGCTCAACCTCAGCAGCTCGCTCGCGCCCCTCGGCATCGGCGGCCTCTGGGGCGCCGTCGACGCCAATCAGTTCAGCGCCCTCTCCGAAAAAATCGCGCGCCTGGGTTTCTCCGTGCTTTCCGCCCCGATCGACTTCGGCGGCGGCGACTACCTGATGATCCAGCTCGGCGTGGGTCGAAGTTGGATCGACCTCCATGCCAACGGCCACGATTTCTCCGGCAACCAGATCGAACACGACTGGGGAACCGGAGGCGACCTCTCCGCCATCCTGCGCGCCGGAAGTTTCTTCGTCCTCGTACGCGGCCGCTACGACGTTTATTCTCCTTCCGGCGGCGCCTACCCCGGCGGTGAACAGCTCGAGCGCTTCGCCGGGTCTGCGAGCGTTTCTCTCCCCCTCGGCGCCCTGCTCGCCAACGACGGCCTTCGCCTCGAAGCCGACGTCGTGCACTACCTCGGCGCCACGCGGAACCTCCTCGGCGAACTCCCCCCCGAGTCGCGCGTGAACATCACGACCGGCACGGTACGCCTGCTTTACGAAGCGGCGTTCTAGCTTCGCGGCCAGCTCAAGCCTGCGGATGAAGTTCCCATAGGCCAAGACTCAATTTTCTCCTGATATTGTAAGAAACGATGAAATCTTACAACTCGTAGGGCGAATTTTTCATGGCCCTCAACTCCGGAGCACGCTAGCAGCATAAAGAGGGAGATTCATGAAATCCGGCGTGGCGTGAAAGTTCAGAGGCGAGAATCGAACCGCCTTCTTTGACCGAAATTTAGCGCGGAATAACCCCAGGCTTTTTCCCCGAACATTGTCACTCCCCTTCACTTCGACCGGCACCACCTGCCCGCTTTGCTCAATCACGAAGTCAACCTCCGCGCGTGACGGGATGGACCAGTAGTGCAAAGGTGCCCATCCCAACGAGGTCAGCTCCTGCGCGATCAGATTCTCGGTCAGCGCTCCGTGAAACTCCCCCCAAAGACCTCCTTGGCTCAGCACCGCTTTGAAATTCACGCGCGCCATGGCGCCCAACAAACCCACGTCCAAACAGTACAGCTTAAACGAAGCATCCTTTCGATAACTTGCCAACGGAACCATGGCCCGCTCCACCGCATGAGCTTTGAGCACTAGCCCGGCATCGGATAGCCACTGAACCGCCGCCTCATAATCTCGTCCGCGGGCGTTCACCCCTAATTGGCTATAGGTAAATTTCCGGTTTTCCCTGGCGAGCTGCCCCACCAATGATGCCCACACCTGCTGAATCTTGAGGGTCGTCGATGGATCCGCGTACTTCGAAAAATCAAGCAGGTAGGCTTGCAGAATATCCTCCTGCAGAGCTCGACATTCAGGCAAATCACCGTGCTGGATATATGCTTGAACGACTTCCGGCATGCCACCTACCAGCCAATAGACGCGCAGAAGCTCCAGCAGTTGCTGATGAAACACCTCGTCTAAAGGTTTTTCTGGCGAGTGATCCAAAAGATGCTCCAGAAGCCCTTCTTTCCCCGACGCGCGGAGAAACTCCGAGAAGCGCATCGGATAGAGAGTTTTAAAGGTCACCTTTCCAACGGGAAAGGATGAGGCGCCACTCATCATGACTCCGAGCAGGGAGCCAGCGGCCGCTACAGCAAACTCGGGTGCATCCTCGCAAAAGTACTTGAGAGACAGCAACGCATGCGGAGCCGCCTGAATTTCATCTAGAATAATCAGAGTCTGTTCAGGCAAAATCGGCTGCTCGGCGAGCACTGAAAGTTTCCGGACGAGCTCGAGCGGATCGAGATTTCGCTTGAAGATCTCCTGCGCGTCCGGCTGCTTCTCGAAGTTGATGTACGCGCAGCTTTTAAACTGAGTCCGCCCAAACTCCTGGAGGAGGTGAGTCTTACCCACCTGCCGGGCGCCACGGAGAACCAGAGGTTTCCGCCTCGTACCGGTCTTCCATGCGACCAAATCAGCCAAGAGTTCTCTTATCATGTCAATATGTTACAATAAATGTGATTTTTATCACGTTTTTTTGTGATTTTTCGTGAATTCCATCACGATAAAATCAGGATGCCGCTAGTGAGGGCAAATTTCAGTCAGTTTGCCCTCACTTTAGGGGCAAACCTATTGCCGTGAGTCATTCAATCCACTATAGCATAACGCATGAAGTCAACTCCCGCAGCTGCCCTGGGTGGCGCCCCATTCCGAGAGTTTCTCCAGAGCGAACTCGTGCGGCGGTGCCAGCAAAACCCAAGCTACTCGATGCGCGCGTTTGCCCGCATGCTCCAAACCGATCCGTCCACTCTGGCCAAGATTCTCAGTGGCAAGCGCGTGCTTAAAAAGAGAGCGATTCAGAAACTCGGTATCAGACTGGGCCTGACCCCCTTCGCCCTGGCCCGATTCACGACGACGACTCAAACCCCTTCCGGTCCCGAATATGCCGTACTCTCCGCCGACGCGTTTCATGTCATTTCCGAGTGGTACCACTACGCTCTTCTCGAGCTCCTTCGGGTGGATCATTTCAAGCCGGATGCGCGATGGGCGGGACGAGCCCTCGGAATATCGAAGCTGGAAGTTTGCGCCGCCCTCGAGCGATTGCAACGCGTCGGGATGCTGAAAATCGATGAGCACGGAAATTGGATCGACCTGTCAGGGGGGCGCTCCACGACCGTTGGAAATGATTTCACGGCGGCCGCCTTTCGGAATCTCCAGCGGCAGGTCTTGCAAAAAGCGCTCGTCGCCCTGGAGGAAGTGCCGATGGAGCGGCGGGATCAGACCTCCATGACCTTCGCGGCAGACTCATCGCAAATGATTGAAGCAAAAGCACGCATCAAGGAATTTCGGCGAGACCTCGCGGCATTCTTGAGCCGCGGTGCGCGCAGGGATCAGGTTTACCACCTGGGGATATCCCTCTACCCAGTGATTCGTTTTGAAAACCGTGGCCCCGTGGCCACCTAACCCGGAGAAAAAACACAAATGAGCACGATCAAAAATTTGATGATTGGATTGGGACTGCTGGCTTTGGCCAGCAACGGCGCGCGGGCGGAGAATGAACGAGAAGGTCACGGAGGGGACGGCATTCAGGCTCAAGTTCAGGGAATGGGCCGTGAGATCCTCGTGTTTTTGCGATCGCGAGAAGCGAATGCCTTACCTCGGCTGAATCTCGCGGCCCTGGAACGGGCCATCGCTGACGTCACCGTATTTTCAAGAAGAGAGAGCATTCCCTGCCCCGATCCAGCAGGACAGCTTGAGCTGCGAGACGCTTGCGCGACTCGGCAGCCTCCGGTCATTTATTGGTACGCCGAAGCTTTCTACGGGTACGATACGTCCACGCGCTATATGATGGTGTTGCACGAATTGATGCGCGTTTCTGGCGAGGGATCCCGCGACGAAGACAATGAGGTTTCCTATCCGATCATCCTGCAGATGAATCCCCGGGGGACTCCCCTGGATCCGCCCGCCCCCGCGCCAGTACCGGCACCCGTGCCAGCACCAGAAGGAAATTTACTCAGTCGAGTTTCGGCTGGCTCCTATGAGCTCTACACACAGAGAGTGCAAAGCCGTCCCTCCGCGCATCTCTCGGGGGCAGACCAATTCAGAATTGGCCGAGTGGGGAACGGAATTGAAATCACGTTCACGGATCACACCCGGTACGGAACGCCTCGTTGGACCCCCTGTTCAGGACAATATTGCGAGCCAAGCCTCTATGGAACACACATTCTCATTCAGCCCTCCGATTGTGATTCGGCCGTGTGCACCAGCTCCGTGGTTCAACTTCACGGGTCCGAGCTGGTCGAGGTGCAACTCCGGGTCAGGCCTGCAGGTTACCGAACGGAGGTCCGACCGGGATTTCAGATCGCCTTCGCGATTCGCCGGATCGAGCGCGCCACCGGACTCATCGGTCAGTGGCATGGCTTGGGCGGTCTCTCTGACCCCTCCTCCCCCGATTTCTTCGTAGATAATCGCTCCTCTTACGTGCGAACAGAATACTGAACCAGCGCCATACCTCAATATGGCATATTCTGGTGGTCACGCTTGACCCGCTCACTGGCCCCCGTCATCATTGACGCTGCATGACTGCGAGCCCTCTCGTCCATCAAGCCGCCGCCTGGATCCGCGACCGGGTGATGACCTCGAATCTCAACCCTCGCTGCGTGGCACTTTTCGGATCGGTGGTTCGTTCCTCTTGGAAGCCCGAAAGTGATTTCGACCTCCTCCTCATCGGTGACCGAATCCCGCGCCGTCCCTTTGAGCGCGGAGACCTCTTTGGACCCATTTCAACGGAATGGCGCGCTCATCCGCTTTTCAAATCGTTGCCGAGAGCCCTGTCTCCCCTTTACCTCTCCGAGCAAGGCTGGCTCGACTCTTCCGGTCTCCGCCTCTCCCTTTCCAGCGAAGCCTGAATCCTGATCGACGACGGCTTTCTGAGCCAGAGTTTGCATGAAGCAAATCGGTGGATACAGGAAGGCCTTTGGTCAAAAAAATCGATGGCGGATGGCTCTGGATCCCGAAAGGAGTCCAAATCGCATGAGCCCCTCCCAGAAAAACCGCGCAGACTATTTTCTGCGCGCAGCGCGAACGATTGCCAAAGAATGCCTCCAGAGCCAGGCCGATGGCGCGCACGATCGAGTCGTGCGCAAAACCCATGATCTCAAAGGGCTTGCCGAGGCCTGGGGTAGTCTATCTGGGGTGACTCCGGCGCAGCTCGACGTTCTCACTGCGGAGCGAATTCCCTCATTTTACGGGGCAAATGACCTGATTCCCGATGAATACTACACAGCGGAAGACTCGGACCGATGCCTAGGCATCTTGAAAATGCTCGGCCTGCTGGACTGACCCAGCGAACGAAAGGCTCATCCGAACCTCACCCCGGCTCTCGAAATAGATCCCCCGCGCCGAGGGCCTGAACGGCATGACCATTGGCTTGCCCGAGCGTGCCTGCGGCTGACCTTTTGACGTCGAAGTAAGCTGCTTTTCCTTCTTTGAGCAGAACCAGATCCACCTCGCGTTTCTGTTTGGCCGAGTACCAGAAGTATGTTCCTTCGTTGGAGCGCGCGAACTCGGACACCCAGATGGCCTCGAGAAGGTTCCCTTCAAATTGAGGCGACTGAAGTTCTTGCTGGGCCAGGCCCCATACGTTGGCGACGTTGTTCTTCCAACCGTCCACGAGAAAGTAGAGAAGCGGGTCGATGAAATAGACCTTGCGGGCTTTTTGGTAGGCGGGCCCCTTTTTGTTTGGATCGTAGCAGTAGAGAAGATGAGCGAGGAACGCGTCTTGGATATGCTCGAGATAACTCAAAGCCGTTTCATGGCTTCGAATGGGGGTTCCTTCGATGAGACTCGTGAAGGTGATCCGACTCGTGAGTGTCTCGACCACTCGGAACAAAATATGCTTGAGGTTTTCTTCCGTGAGTCCGTATCGGAGTGCGTCGCCGATGATCCAGTTGCGGTAAGTTGCATAGGTTTCCTCGGAAACCCGACCGAGAGTGACGAAGTCGCGCAGCGCATGAGGAAATCCCCCCACACGAAGAAAGATACTCATGAGCTCTTCGTGGCTCTTGCCTTTGAAGCACTCCAGCTCGAGGTACTGGCGGGGAGAGAGAGGAAAAAGGCGCAGGTCTTTTCCGGTGCCCCGCCGACCGGGCAGGCGCTCGGAGCTCATTTTTAGGTCTCGCGCATTCGAGCCGGTAATCATGAGCGTCGTTTGTTGGAGAAGGCCCGAATTCGAACAGCTGAGAATCGCCCGCTGCCAATCTGGAACAAACGAAACCTCGTCCAGAAATACGTAGGTTCGTTCCTGTTTGTGATTCGAAAACCAATCCTTGAGAATCGCGGCGAGTTCCCCAAAGCTTTCTAGAGTCTCGCAGCTGAGAAAAAAAATTCTCTGACCGCGAACCTTCTCTTGAACGAGTAGCCTGCGGATCCATTCCTTCAGAAGCGTCGTCTTGCCGACCTGACGAGGGCCACGCAAGACGTGGATCTCTCCTGCTTCGAGAGGCAGTTTCAAGAGGCTCTGATGTCGGTAGTAATAGGGTCGCCCTTCAATCGCACACAGGTGCGGGTCGTCTCTTTCAGAGACACTTCCGAGCCACCAGGGGTTATCGAGCGAGAACCTGTCCATTCTAATTCGATGATATCACTAAATAATCATATGAAAAGACAAATCAGCGATCGTGAATCGCTGATTTGGCTCTATCCAGGCTGGATCGAGAGTGCGCTAGAGTGCGGGAGTCGACGCGACCAGCGCGAATGGCTGTTTACCTGCCTTGCCCTGGGCGACGCGTATCCCCTTCACGCGGACGCGGTACGTTCCGGCCGCAGCACTCGCAAGCTCGACCGTCTCGGTGTTGTTGATGTGGTCGTTCGGGGTGATGACTTGGCCCGAGGGCGTGATCACCTCGAGGTCGAGGTCATTCACTAAAGCGATCGCCGCCGACACCGCGCCAGGAGCGTCGTTGTAGACAAGGGTCGCATGCAGTCCTTGGCCAGTCCCCACGCTCACGGATTTTTCGATCACTTGGTCCGCGCTGAGGCCCAACGATTCATCGAGAAGAAGAGCGGAGGAGGGGAGCGAAACAGCCTGTTGCACATCCACTCGCCCGTAGCCTTCTTCGATGTTCGGACGCTTCTTTGGAATCTCTTGGTCTTGTCCGGTTCCGTACTGGCCCGGGAAGAGATCTTTCGCCGTGTGCATCATGACCGCTTTGATCAGCGCCGCCGAAGGTTGGCCGAGGCCGCGCTCTTCGATGAGGTGCTGGCGGACGACGGCCGCCGCGCCGGCCGCGAGTGGAGTCGCCATGGAGGTGCCGCTGCAGTAGACGTAGCCGTCCGCGTATTTTCCGAAAAGCCCATCCTCGCCGATGAGAGCCGAGCGAATCGACACGATCTGCGTGCCGGGCGCGACGATCTCGGGCTTCAAGCGGCCATCGAGTGTCGGCCCTCGTGCGCTGAATGCCGCGATCCCGTTGGGGTTGTCAGACATCGTGCCGATCCGAAGGGGTTCGTCGATCGGAAAACGTCTCTTCTTCGGATCAAGCTCGTCCACGGTTCCGACTCGCCCGCCGTGCTCGATGCGGTTTTCGCTTGCCCCCACGGTGAGCACGTTCTTCGCCGTGCCGGGCGCAACGATGCTCCCGGGGTCGACTCGTCCATCCGAGTCAGCGTCGATGCCATCGTTCCCCGCGGCAAAGAGCACGAGAAAGTCAGGGTGTTCCCAGACGAACTGATCGACTTGGCGAGAAAGGGACGGGTATTCGCCGAAATGGCCCCGATAACCCCACGAGTTGGTGTGAATTCGAGCGCCAGCCGCGTAGGTGGGCTTGGCCATCGCTTCAAAATTTTCTGCGAAGTTCATGCGCTCGTCGGGAGTAAGAAGGCTCACGGCGTAGAGCGAGGCTCGAGGTGAGGAGCCCTGAATCCGCCCGTTTGAAAGGGTGCCTCGACCCGCGACTGACCCGGCGACATGAGTGCCGTGGCCGTTCGGATCCTTCCAGCTGGTTCCGCCGACACCGACGGAGTAACCGTTCAGAATCGTCCCCTGGAGGTCGGCAGTGATGTCTGAGATTGAACCGCGATCGATTCCCGTGTCGGCGACGGCCACGATCTGGCCTGCTCCGGTCAGTCCGCGCGCGTGCGGATCAGCAAGGGTCATGAGGCGAGTGCCTGATTCGTATCCGGTGTATGAGCCAAGAGTGGATGGCGCGGTCGTGGGCTCATCATCGCCTTCGATCATGAGGGTGTTCGCGGTGAGCGCCTCATCGATGAATTCGATGCCTTCAATCGCCGCGAGTTTCGAGACGGCCTCCGCACGGGCTGATACCAGCACGTCGGAACCCGACGCGGCCAGCACTTCGATTCCGGAGAGGAGTCGAATGTTCTCCAGAACTGACGCTTTTTCTTGCTCTGAAGTCAGCGTGACGGTCAAACGAAGTTGAGAGTCACGGGGAAGGCCGGGCGATACCTTCATTCCCCCCGCGTAAGAGATGACCGCGCTCACTTGCGGAATTTGCTCTTTCAGCCAGCCGGCGTTCTCGGCAGGGCCCGCGATGAGGTAGGCGTCATCCGGCAGATAGCGAAGCACTCGAAATCCGAAACCCTCGAGCGCCGATCTCTGGGCTTCGCCCGGTGCTCTTTCGAATTGAACGATGAAGTGCTGATGCGAGAAGCCGCGAACGCTTGCACGGGATTTCAGGTTGAGTTCTTGAAGCTGGATGCTTTGATCCTGCGCCTGGAGCTGGCCAACCCGAAGATGCAGAACGCTCCCGGCGTTCGCCCCCGTTGAAGAGAGAGTCAGCGTCAACACGAGAGCGGCTTTTTGATTTCTAATCGTTCCAATAGTCATTTTTTGCGGTCCCCCCGATCCGTAATGGATGATTGGAGACCCGATTTCGTCACTTGGGAAGAGGGGGGTAAAAATAATATTGTGACGCGGATAGCCCCTAGAGAGGCGTAGGGAGCGGGTTTTCGGGTTTTTACTTTAAAATCGTTCTACCACAGAACGATTTAATGCTATAATCGTTCTATGGTAGAACGATTGGATTTTGGCCTCGACGAAATTCTCGATGATCTCGAACGGAGTCAGCAGCGCTTGGATCTGAGTCTGCCCTCTCCCGAGAAGGTCAGGTTGACCTTCAAGAAGCGTTTGAGTGAAAAAAATCCCCGTGCTTGCCTCCTGCTCGGCCCTCGCGGAGTCGGTAAGTCAACTCTGATGCTTCTCGCTGCTCGGACCAAGAAGGCGCTCTACTTATCCGCCGACTCGCCCCGCATTGCTTCCTCCTCGCTTTGGGAGCTAGGAAAAGCGGCCTTTGCGAGGGGCTACGAAAGTGTTCTTTTCGATGAGGTTCATCTCGCACGCAACTGGAGTCGCGATCTCAAGGCGCTCTACGATGAGTTTCCCGACCGGGAGATCTGGGCCAGTGACTCCAGTCAGCTCAGTCTTCAGAAAGGCCTGGCCGACCTTTCTCGGCGCTTTTTGCGGATCCGAATCCCCCTTCTTTCCTTTCGCGAGTACCTTCATTTGAAAACGGGTATTGAGCTCGAGCCATTTGACCCCCTCGATTCGGCGCATATCAATCGCCGCTGCCAGGCGGTTCTTCAGAAAGTCCCCGTGTCGAAACACTTCTCTTCGTACCTCGATGCAGGGATGCGTCCTATTTTCCAGGAGGGGCATTACCCGGAGCGAATGCTTCAGATTCTCGAGAAAACCCTCTTCTCGGATCTTCCGTTTTTGATTCCTCAGCTTCATGAGAATCACTTTCGCCTCATGAACGCGATCATGGGGCATCTCGCGATGTCGCCGGTTCCGACGCTGAATATCGATTCCCTGGGGCGTGAGTGGGCGATCGGAAAAGAGAAGCTTTACCGATTGCTTTCGGCGATGGATCAGATCGAGCTGCTTCACATCATTCGCAAAGCCAGCGATCGAAAAGTGCTCTCCAAAGGGGCGAAGATCCTTTTTCGCGATCCCTCGTTTTATGCCGCGCTGGGGTCCGCCCACCGTGGCAATCAGCGGGAGGCCTTCGTCGCGAGTCAGTTCGCAAGCACCGGTCAGACCCCTTTCGCCTCGAAGAACGAGGAGGACTGCGATTTTGTCGTGAACGGCGTGAAGCTGGAAGTGGGGGGACCCAGCAAGCCCAAGAAAAAATCGGATATCGTGCTGCGGGATCAGACGGATCTACCCACCAGAAACGGCAAGGAGGTTCCGCTCTGGGCGGCCGGCATGATGTATTGAGCGCTTCTTGATTCCTGCCCCTCCCTCCCTAAATGGAGAGGAGCCAAATCCGCGATCATGAATCGCTGATTTGGCTCCTCTCCGACCTTGCCCGTGAATCGATCCTTAATGCTGCCCCACCACCACGAAGGGCATTCTGCTCGGCGAGAAATACCGAGACACACCGTTCAACAGCGCGTTGACGTCCGGGTTGTTGTACTCCTGCCCGACCGAGCTGATGATCGTGGTCAGAGGGCTTGCATTGAGCAGCGGAGGAAGCGCGCTGATCTCGTTCGCCCAAGAGTATACCGTGTTGTCAGAGGCGACGACTTGCACCTGCCCAGTGATCAGGGAAACTCGACGAAGGGTATTGAAGCCACCCCCTGCCACATCCGCCGGCGCTCGCTGCCAATAGACCCATTCACTCGAGGGATGAAACCGGTCGTAATCCACTCCATCCGTCAAGTCTCCCAAGCCCGAGGTCGGCGGAACCAGCAACCGAACCGAACCCAAAGTTCCTTGACCGGGATCTCCGCTCTTGGCGAACGGGGGCACATTCGTATCGAGAAGGACGCCCAACGGCATGCCGTAAATTCCTCCTGGAAGCGTGACCGCCCAAACCACTTCGTTCGTCAATGCAGCATAGGCGATGGAATGGGATCCGGGATAGAAGCCCAAGCCGGGAGGCGATCCCGGAGGAGCTGGCGTCAGCAAAGTGTAAGGCTCGATCTCACCGCTCTGGGCGAGGCCCACCCCCTGAACCGGGCCCCCGAAGGTTCCGGACCAACGAGGATCGATGGCCGCCAGGCGCCACTGACTTAAATCATCGCTCACCCAAAGACCTCCGGTAAAATTGTCCGTCACGACGACCCCGTTATTAGGAAGCAACGCGATCGATCCGGGGTAAACCAATCCGTTAGGAAGGCCGGCTCCGGGTGCCACTGTATTGAGCGGAAGCACATGCTCGGACAGCAGTTGAGAGCTCAGCCCCCCCTGAACGGAAAAGGAATAGCTATAGCGATAGATCCGCGCGGCTTGAGTTCCAGCCAAGGCAGGCGGTACTCGATTATCGAGAATCAGGGCCTGGCCATGGGTGGTTCCAAGTCCCGTGCGCTGAAATTCCGTGATCTTCATGGAAAGAGGCACGCCCCAACCCGTCGAGGGAGCCACCAACGAGCCGGCGTCTGCTCCGCCCACTCGTTTTTTCGCATAAACGCCAGGCGCTTTGTCCGGAGAGGCGGAGGGGACCAGGGCAAACAGCAAAACTTGATCGCCCGCCACTCCATGAATCGCAAAGCCACCGCTGAACTCCGCAGCAACGTGCGGCGGTCCGGACCAAAGCGGGTCAGCAAGGCTCACCTGCCCGCTCAATCCTAGGCCCAGGGCAGAGAGCGCAACCATACCTTTGAAACGCAAGATATTCTTCCGCATTCGAGATGCTCCTTTTCATGATGATTTGTTGTGTACTGCCCTGTATCGGTCTCTCCGGATCAGAGATTAGATTTTTCTCAACCCCATGGGGTGCCCTGTCATTTCTGTTTCGGAAATCTCTGAATCTGCTGGCTTTTCAAGCACGATCTTCGAGGTGACCGTGCTATTCGGCGCGCTGCGTTACTCGATCGCAGGAATGAGCCTCAGAGGCGAGTAAACACCAACCCTAAGGAGTAAAACCATGTCCCCCACCCAACCCCGAACTGCCCTTCTTCTCGGGACCCTTGCGCTCGTGCTGGCCGTCCCCGCCAGCACCTGGGCTCAGGTGCCCGCCATCATCGATCCGACGGCTCAAGGCCTGCCGTCCATGCCCCAGCTACCCGTCGCCACTCTGCCCGACGGTACCCCCCTTCCCCCCGCGGTCGGTTCACTGATCGCCTGGTGCAACCAGGTCGTGCCCGTACTCGGACGGGCGCAGGCCCTGGCCATGACCCATACCTTCGCCGGCCGCGAACGCGAAGCGATCCGCACGCTCGTCGTCGGAATGGAACAGGCCCTCAACATGACCACCGTGCAGGGCCGACGCCGCACGATGTCCGGTCGCCTCCTGGATCGAGGCATTCAGATTGTCCGTGGAATGCAGGCGGATTTCCCCACTGAGGATGCGCTCAGCCCGCTCCTGAATTTCACCTCGAGCTGGGTGAATATGGTGATCCGAGTCGCCAGCGATCTCGATCGACCCTACTACATTCCCTACGCGAACTACTATCAAGGGGTTTGCGGCGTGAACTGCGGAGGCCTCCCGTACTTCGACTATGCTGAGTTTCAACGACGCTACCTCTCGGCGGTTTCGGAGCAGCTCACGCTGATCACCGACACGCTCGCCAACGGCTACGCGCCGCTTGGCTCACCGGCGTTCTTTCTGCGCGCCACGCAGCGGATTCTCACGCCCGTCGTGAACGAGGACCTCTCGCAAAGCCTGTACGCGTACAACTACTCGTGCATCGCCGCGGGCTTGCTCGCGCTCGTGCAAGAGATCAGCGCGGGCTTCGGCTATCCCGATCAGGTGCAGTTGCTCGTCTGGCGCGTGATCAACACGCTCCGCGACGTCGGCCCGCTGTTCGCCTCGTACTCTTGCGGCCCGAGCTACGCTCAGCCCGGCTACGGCGGACCTGGATACGGCGGCCCCGGCTATGGTGGCGGCTACCCTCGCTAAGCAATCGGTGCCAGGCACCGCATAAACAGCATGTACTCGTGACTGAACGCGAACCGCGTCTCGCGAGTGTAAGCAGCCGAGTGATTGCCCACGCGAATCAAGGCGCTGATCGAGAGCGTTGCTCCTCGAGCCAGCGCCTTTTGCATGGCGCCGCAGACGAGCGCGTTCGAGCGCCCGCCTCCTCGAAACCGATCCGCGAGCGCGATGCTCTTCATCACGAGGGCGATCTCGTCGCTGATCGGGTCGCGGTCGAGAAAAGAAAACAGAAAACCCGCCTCGGTGCCGTCCGGGGCGACGAGAAAATGCGACAACGAGAGATCGATCTTCGTCACCAGCGGCACATAGAGCTCGCGAAACACCTCATACGGCAGCGGCTCGAAAAGATGGGCGCTCTTGAATACCTCCATGCTCAGACGATACAGCGCCGGAAGATCCCGGTCCTCCAAGCGATCCGCACTGAAATCCCGAAGCGTGAAACCCTCCGCCTCGACCGCGCGCAGGGAGGGCGCGAGCCGATCGCGCATGGCCGCGAGATCTCGCGTGGCATCGCTGCGGTAGGCCTCGTATTCCGAGTAACCGCAAGCGCGCCACAGCTCCGGGTAGGTGGCCGGATGCACCGGCTCCCAGGCGTAACGACGCTCCACCGCCCCGACTCGATAGCGATAAGGAAACCAGGTGTTCACCACCATCGGCCCGATGGCCTGCTTCACTCCGCGCTCCGCAAGCCAATCCTCCGCGGCACCGAGCAGCATTTTCGCAGAGGCCGGTACATCAGCCCCCAGTCCCAGCTCGAAGAAACCGATATATCCAGCCCCGGGCTCAGCGCGCGTCAAGGTGGCCCCGACCCGGCCCACCACTTCGCCCTTCGTGTTCTCGAGCAGCCAGAACTCAGCGGCGCCGGGCGGCAAAAACTGAAGGAGTCGAAGCCACAGCGCCGCGGGCGGAAGTCCGAGTCGGTCGGCCGCATCCACGCGCACCCTCTCCGGCACTTTCGCAAACACCGCATCAAAAGCATCACGATCCGCCGCATCACCTCGCGCTAGGAGCTTCATAAGATCCGAATCTCTCCACGTCCGGCGTCGACCTGCACGCGCATGCCCGTCTTGAGCTTCTTCATCAAGCCACCGCTGACACCCACGATCGTCGGCAAGCCCAACTCACGCGCCACCACGGCCGAATGCGAAAGCAGGCTTCCTCGTTCAATCAGCAGCGCACCACAAGACGGATAGAGCGGCACCCAGCCGGGGTCGGTTCGCTCCGTGACCAAAATATCGCCCGCCATATTCTCGGCGTCTTTCATGTCCCTCACCACTCGCACCACCCCCTCGATCACTCCCGGGCAACAGGAGGTGCCCATGAGCACATTCGGATCGTCCGAAACCGGGACGAGCGTCTTGAGAAGATCCGAATCCGCGAGCAACATCGGATAGTGAAACGAGGCGCCCGCGGCCCCTTGGGTCAAAAACCGATCCGGCGGTGGAATGCCCTGGTCATAACCTTTGAACTCGAGCTTCCTCATCCCGGCCAGATCACCGAGGCGGGAATGCAGACCCCGTCCCTCGACGAAAGAGAAAATCTCATCGACCGTGAGATAGAAAACATCCGCAGGCTGGGACAGTTGCCCCAGCTCGTGCAGCCGGTGCCCGACGCCCCGAATGAGCTGTCGAACCACGCCGAAAATTTTCGTCCGGGCGAATCGCAGGTTTTCCCGGTTTTTTACCGCTTTTCTGGCGTGTTTCAAAACCCATCGATAGACGAGCAGCCTCACGCCGCGCAGCCGTTCTTCCAGGACGCCCTCGGCGCGCCGCCGAATCTCGCGCTCACGCACCTCCATCGCTTCGACCGAATACGCCTTCATGCGGACGTAACTCTGCACGGCCTGCAAGGCGAACGACGGGTCGTCGTGAAGGTCGGTCTCCTCAAGCTTCAGTTCGTTCACGCAGCGAAACCCGTAACGATCGATGAAATCGGCGAAGCGCAGATTGAACTCGGGGCTGCGAGCGCCACCGAGATACTCGGCCTTGAGCTCGGCGGTTGAGGCTCGGAGGATCCACTCCCGGAACTCGGCATCTCCGTGATCCACGAAGGCCGCAAGCCTCATCAGCGTCTTCGTCGGCTCCGTGCTCTCCAGCTCGCCCTGCCCGCAAAGCAGATCATTCTGGAGCGAGCCGACATCGAGCGCGGTTCCGAGCGTCACCCACTTCTCAGTCAACTTCTTCAAAAGACCGAAAAAGATCATGCAGAGGTAATCGTTGATGATCGGCGCATGCCAGCGCCGCAGCAGCTGCCCCTCCAGCCGCGCATACAGCGCCGAGAGCTCCTGCAGGGAGGCCTCACGAAAAGCGGTTTTGCGAACCGACTCGTAAACGGATTTGAAGTGCGTTTGAAACTCCGACACGATTGAATCGATCCGGATGAATTTGATCACCGTGCCCGCGAGAATTCGCGCCCGTTGCCAGGCCGTGTACTTCGGCACGTCTTTCAGGAAGTCGAAGGCGGACTCCGCCTGAACGCCGCTGGCCTTCTTGACGCCCATCATGGTGTCCATGAACGACTGGTTCGTCGACGAGCCCGGTAGCATCAGCACGAGCTTGTACCAGTTGCCCAGGTTGTAGAAAATCCGACCCCGCACCAGGCCGAGCATGTTCCGAAACATATCTTCGCGCTCTTCAATGAGGAGCTTCGGGACGCCGACCACCTCGCAGAACTGCACGTAAACCTGCCGATAGGCGAAACTCGCGAAGGAGAACGTGAAAGGAGAGGTCACGCCGGAGTAGCTTTCGATGATGTTCGAATTGTCCCAGAGGATGGCCTGATCACCCACCACACGAGCGTCGAAAAGCGCATCAGGCGGAAGCGTCGTGATCGGGCGCGTTTGAACGCAGTAGAGCGTTCCTCCCTCAAAGGCCCACTCGCAATCCTGGGAGGCGCCCATCGCCTGCTCCAGCCGCAGCACGAGCGCGCCCACTTGCCGAGACTGCTCGTCGCTCAAGGCGGGAAGCTTCACCCGCTCCGCCGCAACCGCTGTTTTTTTGAGGCCACCGGCCTCGTCCCGGACCAGCATCTCAGTTTTTTCGACAATTTTTCGGTCGACCACCTTCAGGGTGGCGCGCTCAATACGGTCATGATCGGCATCGAGCTCGCCGCTGACCAGGCCTTCGCCGAGCCCGTAGACCGCGCTCACCACCGCGTGGGCGCGATCCGAGGGCCGAGTTGGATCGCGCGAAAAAGCCACGCCCGCCGCATCCGCATTCACCATTCGCTGGATCACGACGCCCATGGCGATCGAGGTCGATTTTAAGCCGCGCTCTCGGCGGTACACCAGCCCGCGCTCGCTGTAGGCCGAGGCCCAGCAACGCTTGATGGAAACCTCGACCGCCTCCCGGCCGCGCTGAAACAAGAACGACGAAAACTGCCCCGCGAAGGAGTGCTCGGCGGAATCCTCGTCCAGGCCGCTGGAGCGGACCGCCAGCCAGTCGTTCGAAAACCCTTCTTGCTCGATCGCGGCAGCCACCTCGGTGGAGACCTCCGCCGGGAGGCGCGCTTTCTCAAACGCGGCTGCGATCGCCGCCGCCCGGGGGGCCGGCTCTCCGTCCTCCCCCACCAGGCTCGTCAGTCCGTTAAACGCGAGAAACGCCTCGAACGCCTCCGCGCCCAAAGCGAAGAACTCCGGCACGCGGACGTCGGCCTCCTGCTGCATCCGCGCCAGATGAGCGGCTTTTCCCCCCGCGCGCGCCCGAAACTCGTTCCAACTTCTCTCAGACGTGAGTAGATACTTCATTCTTGTGTTCCTCTCGCTGCAAGCGCTCGAGCGCCCGCTCACGAACCTGCGCCACCTGCTCATCAGTGATCACGCCGAAATGACCGCGAATCGCCGCCAGCCGAGCGCCATGTTTCGTTCCCATCTGGTAAATCTCTTTCACGCGCTCGATCGACAGCCGTTTACCCGAGGTAAATGGCTCGTACCGACCCTCGAGCGTGAGCAAGACCGTCTCCGCCAAACACGCGTACACCGCCGGCCTCGGCAGTCCGATATCCGCATCGATCTTGATCGAGCCTGGCAGTTCGACTTCGCCACTGTGAATCACGAGCACGTCCGGCCGGGAAAGCGCCTCCTCTTTCGTGATGTCAAGCGGACGCGAGCAGTCGCAGATCACGGCGCCGGGCTTGACCTTCGACATCTCAAAGAGACTCTTGCCTCCGACGTTCGAGGTGGCCGTGACGATCAGATCCGCGCGGCCGACCTCAGTCGAAGCATCCGTCGTGACCACCACGTCGATCTCCGGATAATGCGCCTTCAGCTCGGCCTGCACCTCGAGCAGGCGATCCACTCGCGGCGCGACGAGCACGACGCGCTGGAAGATCAGGCCCACCAGCAGCGCCGAGACCCGCCCGATGGCGCCCGTCGCGCCGACGATCACGGCCGTCGCTTTGAAGCGATTGCCCACGCGTTCTTTCGGAAAGAGCCCGATCTTCTCCACCATCACACGCGAAGCCCAAAGGGAAGTAGCCACTGTGTAGGAATTTCCAGTCGTGACCGGGATCGGCGACCTCTTGTGCACGGTCACGCCGCCGTCGCCGACGACCTTCGTGTAAGCACCCAGACCCATCAGCGCCGAGCCACGCGCGGCGGCCAGGTCAGCCGCCTGCACCAAGCGGTCATAAACAAAATGCTCATCCATGGAGAGAAGCTGCTTCGGCGTCGCAAGAAACCCATAAAGATCGCATTCCACCTCTTGGCCGTCGTGATCCGAGCGAATACCCGTGATCGTGCCGTAGTGATAGACCGGCAAGCGCGAAGCGCCGCGCTCGATGGCCCTCACCACCGTGCCGGGGATCAGCTTCCTGGATTTTTTCAGCATCGGCAGTCTGAAAAAATCCGCATTCGACAGCGGATGAACGACAAAGGCGCAGCGACGCTTCACGCCTCGGTTAGTCAGCAAAGCGGAAGGCTCGACCGAATATTTTTGAATGAGCCTGAGGAGATACTCTTCGAGCGTGAGGGTCGGGGCGTCAAGGGCACGCAGGATGTCCAGCGCCGCCGCGCCCACTGAAAACGATTTATGCCGGAAGAGCTCGAGAATGGGGAGATCAGGAAGAAACGTGATGATCTGGGCCGGGCCCGCCGCCTTCAGGCGCGCCGCCTGTTCTTCTGGAAGGTAATCGAGAAAGACGATCTTCCCTTTCAGCGCCTCGAGAGATTCAAAATGGGAGAGCAGGCTGCCAAAGGTGAAAAAGATGTCGTTCTCGGAAATCCACCGCTCCAGCCTACGAGTCCGTGCGCCACCCAGGGACGAACACTCCTTCTTCATGCCGAGAAGAGGATCGATGCGCGGCCCAAGGGTCTTCACCAGGGGCGAAAGGCGCTTAAGCACCTTCTCGAGCTGACCCAGGCTCTTCAGGCGAAGCGGGGCGCCAGCGATCAAATTCAGATCCGCGAACTCGAGCTTCGCGCCGGCGTTCGACACCGACTCCGCATAATCCGTCGCGGCGCCACAATGAAACAGCACTTTCTTCCCGCTGAAAAATCGAGGTTCCTGCTTCATCACGCGGTCGAGCGTCCAGCGCGCGAAGAACGAGCGAATCTCGTCGCCGGAATACAACGGCGTCTCCTTCGCCGCCCGGAGCAGCTTCCAGTAGCCGGGGTAGAGAATGCGTGTTTTTCCCGCCTCCAGTCGCTTCGGCAGGCCAGAAAGCGAAATTCCATCGACCTCGCCATCGTACCTCTCCACCAGCGAAACCGCGAGCTCGAGATTCCAGCCAATTTTGTGCTCGGTCAGCTCGAAGCGCACGTTTCCGATCTGCGTCTCAGAGATCTGAACCGGGCCCGACTCCATGAAATCGATGACGACAATCTTCCGCACTTTCATTTTTCCGACCTCCACGCCGCGAAGAACTGGTCCTGATAGCTTCGAAAAGAGGGAACCGCGTCTTCGCCGAAAACGCTGAGAAAACGGGGATTCGAGAGGCGGGGCGGGCGGAGGGCAAATTCAAAAACCCCGGCGGGCACGGCCGTCAGGCGAGCCTGAGCCCGCAGAAAAAATGGCGGCACCTTCTTGAGATAGAACGGACGTGCGCGATAGCCCAATCGCCTCAAGCTCTCCGTGACGAATTCTCCCATCGGGATGCTTCCTGACTCATAGACGCCGTAGATCTCCGCTGCTTGCGGCAACGCAAGCTCGAGCACGGAGCGAGCGAAGACGCTCGCCGCCGCATCGACCGGAACAAGGGGAAGGCTCCCATCGGGGTGAGCAGGAACCGGCACAAGGCTCAATCGATCGATCGAAGGAAAAAAATCCTTCATTCGATCCAACAGACTGAGGAACGAATAGGGCCCGTCCATTTTTTCGATCGAACGGTCGGAAGGAGCCGCCACGAGAATTCCGAGGCGAAAAATTCGGGAAGGAAGGCGACTCTGGAGAACGAGCCGCTCGACCATGGCCTTCGTATACGGGTAGGCGGACCGAGTCGGCGGGTGCCCTTCTTGCGGGCGCTCATCTTCGACGCCCATTTGTTCATCCCGGTAGGCGACGGCGTAAGTGGAGGCCAAGTGAAGCGGAATGATTTTCCCGGCGCGGGCGATCCAGGCTTTCATCTGCTCGAGCAGATGCAAAGTGGCCACGACATTCTGGAGGTACAGCTCGGAAGCTGAAGCCCGGAAGTCATAAAGCCCGGCCAAGTGAATGATGTGATCAGGATCGATCGCCAGCCTGCGCAAGCTGCCGGCCTCGGTCAGCTCGGCCTGCAAAACCATCACGCGCGGATCGGGATGGGTGCGCGTCTTGCGTGAAAGCACCCAAACGCGCTCTACCTCTTGCGAAACGAGCAGCTTGGAAAGCACCGCTTTACCGAGAAAACCGGTACCACCGGTGAGGAGGATCTTCATACCCTGAGCCTCAACGCGCCGGGCGCCACGCAAAGCTCCAGGCGAGACGACTCGACGAGAATTTCGCCGTCGCCGAAGAAGCGAATCGGCCTTCCTCGAGGCTCTTCGAGGGTGAGTTGAGCCTGAGAAAGATGAATGGCGCCGCTCGGCAAGCGACCGGTCTTGAAGTTCATCAACGCCTCGAGAAGTTCGATCCGATTCTCGGGCGTGAGGATGACGACTTCCATGCGCCCATCGGCCGGGCTGGAGCGATCGCTGATCATCATATCGCCGCCGAGGCGACGTTGATTACACACGAACAGGGCCGCGACCTTCAAGGTCTCATGAAAGCCTCGAGTCTTGATCGTTAGCCGCTGCCAGTAGTCTCGGTTGAGCAGCAACGTTTTCACCGTAAGGAGCGTGTAGATTTGATCCTGCAGCGGCGCGAGCCGCCGTCGCAACCAAGGCGAGGATTCACGCACGCGATTGAACTCCGTCAAAAGGTGAGAGCCGATGCCGGTCCCGCCCACGGTCGCGAAGGGCACGCCATTCACTTCGATCAGATCGTGGATCTTCTCGCGTCCCTGATCGAGGACGCCCTGCAGACGCGACCAGTCGGCCTTCCAGCCCACCTCATCGGCGAGATCATTGGCCGTCCCGGCCGGAAAAGAGATCAGCGGGATTCCCCGACGAACGATCAAGGGCAATGCCCGGTTGATGGAGCCGTCCCCTCCGACGATGACGACGGCCCGCAGACGATCTAAATTCAGGTTCTCGAGCCAATCGAGATAGGCATTCAGAGAGCTCGGCACCGCCCACTCGATTTCGTAGCCCCACAGGGCCGAACGCGCGGCCTGCATCCGGGCGCGCACCAGGCCGCGGCCGGCTTGGGGGTTCAAGCAAATGGCCACCCGCGGAGGGAGCTGTACCTGTGGAAAAACAAAGAGGGGGGCGGGTTTTGCGAGCTGCATAATGCAGCGCGTTTATATCGAGAAAGTGGGCAGATAGGAAGCTATAGTTTACAAAAATAATCAACTTTGTACCAGCATGAAATCATAGAAGAAAATCATCAGAAAATCGTTACGGTCCCGACACCGTTGTTTGCCTGAACTTCGATTTGTATTTGTTTTTCGGGGGATGCCCGAGCGGCCGACAGAAACTCTTTGCCGAGCCCTGTTACGCACGGAATATGCTGCTCTCGCGCAAGGCAACACGCGTGGCTCAGCATTCCGCCTTCAGCAAACAAAATAGCGGCGGCTCGATGAAAGAACTCAACCGTGGACGGCCTGGCACGGGAGAAAATAAAAATCGAGGTGTTTTCCGGAGGTACCGCATCGCCCTCCAGCAACTCCGGAACAACCCAAAAGATCCCCTCGCGAGAACCTGGAAAAACCCCAAGGCCCGTCCATGTCTTTGGCGGCGAAGGGTTCGAAATCGTGCTCGGGATCGATGGTTGAATCAGCTCAGAGCAAACGCCGTCAGACCAGACCAACTCGGGAGCTTGTAGCCCGTCGGCCGACCCAGAGGAGTCGAACCCCGATTGAAAAAAACCGTGCCATGCACCTGAAAGGTCTTGCCGCCTTTTTTGCAGCTGCACAAGCTGCCGCAACGTCCGACGCGTACCGACTGGAGCGTGCTCGGGATCCATGAACCAAGTGGCAAGCATTTTCGGAGTATGCCGAGGAAGGCGCATCAACAGCAACTGCTGGCAGAGCCCGAGAGCCAGACTTCTGATCTGGACTGAGTCGATCCTTTCAATCGACACTGAAAGCTGGCGCTCCAGTTTCCAGTGAATTTTCACGAGCGAGAGCGTTGACCGCATCCATGACGTCGCGGACTGGATTCGAAATCCGCCATCTTCACCACGAACGACGCGCATGCTGCCGTCGCTCAATACGGAGGCGAGAAGACTGAAGTTCAGGTAGGGAACTTTGTGCAGACAGGTGAAAAACCGATGCTCCAATGAAACGATAAAACCAGTCTCCGCAAGCGCCGCTCGCCAAAGCGATTCGAGCCGTCGAAGGGCATCCCCATCTATTGCCTCCACCGGAAACGACTCATCCGCGAAACGCACCCATAACGCCTGGGAGCTCATCGCTGTAACTTCCCTTCCGAAACGGGAAAAGCCCAGAGAGTTGCTCGATCCACAAAGAACGCCCACCGAGGGCCAAAAGCCGGCGCCGATGTCGATCGTGTGCCCAGGTGACTTTTTTCCAGAACCCGCCCGCTTACGGCATCCACCTCATACAGACTTCCGTCAAATGCCAGGGCCACGAGGCGAGCCGTCCCAGGGATCAATCGAGGCTGGGCAAGAAGGGGGCCAGAGAGTCGAAGCAACCATCGGATGGAGCCGTCGCGAGTGTCAAAGGCGAGAATTTCCCCGTTCTTGTGCGCGTGGATCGCCAGAGTGCGATTCTCCAACCTGACCAAAATACCGCTCAAAAGCGGCATTCCCGCTATTGGCGTCGTCCAAACAACCCTTCTCTTCGCGACATCAATGGCATGAAGCCAACCCTTTTCAGTGCGATCCACCTTCGGAGTCAGTTGCCCAATCCCCGTCGTAACAAGGAGGTGGCCAGTACGAGAGTCATGAGCAACCGTACCCCATGGATCGCCAGGGAGATCGATCACCCATTCTGTTTGGCCGTCTTGAAAGTTTAAAGCCATGAGCTGACTCCGTTGCCGCGCCGTCCTCGCAAGAGCGTAAACGGCACGACCGTCGATCCACGGCGTTGTATCGCAATGCCCGATCGGTCTATTCCAGATCAGCCCGCCGTCCTGTGCGGCTAAACAATAAACTCCCGCATCACCGGCACAACCGACAAGGTTTTTTTGATTAATTGAAAGTCGAGGCCCTGACTCCACATGGCCGGAGATTTCGTGCTGCCACAGGGGCACGCCCTCCGGAAGCCGAACGGCGACTAAACGCGCATGTCGTGCATCATGCAAGCCCTCACCGACATAGAGACGATCGCCATGAATAAGAGGCTCGGAGACAATGGGCTCGGCAAACCGCAACGTAAAGGCAAGCCTGCCATCCTCGGATGAGATCGCATCCAATGTGCTCTCCTCCGTTCCGTAGACAACGAGCCGGTAATGAGTGCTGTAAGAAAGATTCGATAATGGCGTGCGCGGCAACAACTGATTCCATGCACCGACCGTCGCTTGTGTCGGTAGGCTTTCCGGGGTGAATCGATGCGGCAATCGCCCGAGCTTCCGTGCGGTGTCATAACGCTTGAAGCTGAACGCGGCACTGGCGCTCAACAGGCACGCCGTCAGGAGTACTAGTGCCGTTCTGGGTCGTCTCCGCAGACCTTGTAACCCACCGGCCAAGAAACCAACCATTGTCAGGAGGATAGGAAGCAACGAAACAAGCGGCAGGAAGGCCGGAAAAAAATAGAGATACATGAGGTAAATTCATCCCTCACCGGAAAAATGGCGGCATTATCGTTTCTCCGCAAGAAATCCAACGCCCCATTCGTGCACCACGACCGCCTGGGTATCCATAGCGGCCGGCATTCTCAAGGGTGTCGGGCTCCAGACACGACGGGGGGCTTGAGTGAACTTGCCTCCGTTCTTGCGCAGTCCTTCTTTCACCTGAACCAGAAAAAGAAGGCGACGAACAACGGCGGGCTTTGGCGTAATCTCAAGTACCGCGATTTGATCCAGCTGCCGCTCATCCTGGGGATAAACACAGAAACTCTCGGACTGAGGAAGTTTTACCGTCCAATATTCCAAAAAATGCGCGATCTCGCGTTCAGTAAAACCCGCCATTTTCATTTCAGTCGCCATTCTTCTCAATACCAAATTTTTGGGGGCGCAAAAACCTTCTGCATCCTGAAGCGGTTTACCATAAGCGCGATAGTCGGAGTAAAGGTACCCGTAACTCACGCCATTCACACGAACCCGATCGCCATTCGTCAAAGTAGCTTGCCAACCTTGCGCGCCGTGCGTCGGCACCGCCACCAGCCAGTTCGCTCCTTCTTCCACGAGTCTCAGTTTGACGTTAACCTGGGCTCCGTCCGGACCTAAAACATAAAGGTTGGGTTTGGCGGCAAAAAAGCCACCGTTACCCGGAAAAAAACCAGGAACCACCCCCGGACTTTGATGGCTCATCGACGGGTACATCGAAGGAGACGGTGCATAACTCCAAGGCGCCGGCGCATAAAAATTGGCAAACATCATGGGCCCAGTGTTCCAGTAATCAGGAGCGGGTATTCCCCAAGGCATAATCCCCGGAGGCGTCACGCCGTAACCACAAGTAGGACAAAAGCCCTGCATTTGGGCAAAACACATCGTCCCACAGCGCCCACCCATCGCTGCTGACGATGAATTCGGAAGGATGCTCGACAGCACGGTCAGAAAAAAGGCGAGAATGATCATTGAATGTCTCATCATCGTCCTCTTGATGTTAACCGAAGATTAACTTGCGCAACCTGTTTGGATGCTATCTTGATCTCCGTTTGATCCAAGCAGCCACCGGAGTTCGTTACGAGCAAATCATACTTTCCTGGAACGACATGGAACTCGTAATTTCCATTCACCGGTACTTCGACCTGATAGAGGAGAATCTGTCCGATCGAGAGCCAAACCTCAGGAGAACGTTTACCCGAGGTCTCGGCACAGCTCTTTGTCGCCGTCACTTGCCCCACTACAACGGAGTTCTTCTGATAGGGCGTTGGCCCGGAACCAGCCGCTTCCGCTCCAAGAACCCGCGAAATGCCGAAAACCGATAGCCATAGAGAAACAGCGACTGCACTCCACCCTTTCCACATCGGAACACCACCCATCATAAATTATCTTTGAATAACAATTTCAGATCAAGTCGGCAAAATTTTCCTTAAAAAAACCCGAGCAAATCGTTCGTTCCGCAATCCGTCAGACTAGCTCCGCGCCTTCATCTGATAAACCGTGGAGCGCCCCCCTCCGACTCGTTCGATGAGGCCAGCCTGCATGAGCGTGCCCATGTCAGCAACGGCCTGGGTTCTGCCGATGCCGAGCAAGTCCGCATATTCCCCGGCACGTAACCGCCCGTGACGGCGAAACAGTGCTTCGGCTTTGGCAAGTCGCTCCGCATGGGAGCCGTCCACTGCGGAAATCGCCACAGAACCAAGGCTCGTGACGCGACTCAGGGCTTCGTCATAAGTGGCCAAGAGGCACCGCAGCCAGTAACTCACCCAGGTCCGGATGTCCTGGCCGGGCGAGATGTCATAATAATTGTTCGCCTGCAATTCCCGCAGAGCGCGGTAATAATCGCCGCGATTTCGTTCATGTTGTTTTTCTAAAGCGGCGTACCGCTCAACCTCATAACCGCTCGCCATCAGAATGCCGTTCGTGAGAAGGCGGGCGAGCCTACCGTTGCCATCCATGAACGGATGAATCGTGACAAATTCAAAATGGAACTGGGCGGCAAGCAATAGTGCACTCCCACCGGCCTTTCTCTGCGCGCGTAGCCAACGGAGCAGGCCCTTCATCAAAGGCTCAACATCGCCCCATTCGGGAGCCATGTAGACGATGGCGCGCGTTTTCGCATCTTGCACGACGCATTGAGCTTCCCGGTAATGACCCCGCAACCGGCCCTTCACAATGCCCTTCAAAATCTCCGCGTGAGTCTGCAAAACCCACTCATCATTGAAGGCCCGCCCCTTCAACGCCCCCTCCCGCACCATGCGCCTTGCTCGGGCGTAGTTCATAATTTCGTGTAGATCTCGGGTCGGAGACCGGGTTGTCTTGTGGATCCGCAGAACCTGCGTGACCTGATCCCGCGTGAAGAGGTTTCCCTCGATCTTGGTCGAAAAATGGACTGCGTCCACGGCAGCCGTCGCTTCGATCGCCTCGCTGTCGCGAATGCCATGACGGTAAGCGGAGAGTTCACCCTGTTTACGAGAAATTTCCCCGACGAGAGCTAAAAGATCAGTGTCGATGCTGATTTTAGAGGGAATAAAAGTCACGACTCTTAAGATATCATTCTTTCACTATTCTTTCAGTAATCTTTCACTCTTCACGCGCACGGAAAGCGGCACGAGTTTTCTGCCCTGGTCGGTCTCCCACTGCAGAACCACCTGCTCGCCATGGACACCGGCCAGGCGCTGTTCGATTTTCCAGAGATCGAGATCAGCGGCCGGCTCGGAATCCACCTCTGAAATCACCAAGCCGGCGCGCAACCCTTCCTTCGCCAACTGGGCCGCGGAAGAGCCGGGACGCACGCCCACGACGTAAAGCTCCCGCTCGCCTCCCCGATCGATTCGGTAGGCGAGCCGCAAGCCCGTTCGGTTCGCGGGGATCGAGCGCTCCAGCCCCTGGGGCTGAAACCAGATCCGGCCATGGGAGAGATCGAGAACAAACCTGCCGCGACCGAGCACTTCCATCCCGATATTAAACGCCGGAAACCGTGAGACGAAGGGACCGCTCATTGCCTTCTCTCCACGCAACGGCTGGGTGACGTCCAGCTCCTTCACAAGGCGAAAAATTTCGCCCGGATGGCAATTCACATGCCACGCCCCCCGCTTAGATCGCACCGCCGCCGCGTAGGGCGCATGGACCTCGACGGCCGAGTCGCTGCCCGTATCCCAACGCCCTCCCTGAAGAAGAGTCTTGCCCGGCCCTTCAAGCTGACAGTCCTCGCTCACAAGCTCACCACTCGGAAGAGTCGAGACCTCAAGCCAGGCCTGATCCTTCCCCCAGTTGAACGACTCCTTCGGCCAAAGGCGGATCGCGGAAGGCTCATCCGTTACAAACTCAACCGCGAAATTTCTGAGAAAATCCGCTCCGAGAACCCCGTCGCAACAGGCTCCGATGGATTCAGGCTGCGTGAATAACTCCGTATCCAACAAAAGAAATTCTTTCATCGGCAGCCTGAAGCCCGAGAGTCGTGCCTCTGCTACTTGGCCGACGCGGGCGAAACCCGTACCGCCTGCCCAATTTATTTTTTTGAGTCCCGCACGCGGCAACTCGATGAGCTCGGGGACGACGCCCTGCTTCTCCAACCAAAGCGGTGACATCACGCTTTGCGCCGCGCCCGAATCGATCAAAAACTGTCCCGAAAGCGTCTTGCTCCCGACATCAATCATCACCCGGACCGAGAACAAACCGTTCCAGCGACGAGCCGGAGCACGAGCGAGCACCTTCACCCGCTGCTCCGGATCAATGGGGAGCGCCGCCGGCTCCTCCATCAGATCTTCCCACTTCGGGCGCGCCACCAGCGCGCCATTCTTCTTTTTACAGTTCGGCGTATTCTTGGCCGCAAGCAGATAGCTCCGCCACTCGGCAGTTCTTCCGGCCGCAAAGGCGCGCGCGCGCCAGTCCGTCTCGGCCTCCCGGCGCCAATCTTGAAAATGCTGGTAGGCCCGGGCAACGGCTCCCTCGGGTGAAGTCTCACGTACTTTCGAAAGCAACACCGCCAGCCGCGCCCGTCTCTCCGAGAGTTGCTTCTGCCAGAGATCCGCGGCCGTCTGAGCCGCGAGCTGCGCACCGGCCCGGGTCGAAAACCAGTCATCCGGCCGCGGGCTGCAGGAAAAATTTGCGTAGGGCAGAAACCCCGGCCCCTCGGCACGGAGACGAATCTGGGTCCGCGCCACGATCGGTCCGGTCTGAACCACGAAGCGCCCCTGCTTCGCCACGCCGGTCACCCCGAGCAGCTGAACCTGGCGATCGAGCGCCCACCGCGCACGATGGGGATTTCGCTCAGCGGGATCGATCTCCCACACCTGCTCGGTGGTGAGCGGCTCCGGGCTCAGCTCGGTCTGGATGTCGAGCGAGACGTTTGCCGCGAACACGCGAGACGAAAAAAGAAACTGGATAAGAAAAAGGGCAACCATAGCTAGAGTCTACGGTGCCTGGGCCCCGTTGTTAAGACTCGAATGCGAGGGATTAACGCCTCCTGAGCTCCATCGACCCCTCGCCGACAAGGTAAGCGGCGAGCGGCACCGTCTCCTCGCTCAACGCAAACGCGAGAGGCGCATGGCTCATGAGCTGGCGCTGCTTGGGGGTGGGGCGACCGCGCGACTTCAGTTCGAAGGCTCGATTCTCCCAGAAGAAATCCACTTCGGATTTTGTCGCGTCGCTATAGAGATAACTCAGCTCGGAACTTCCCTCATACCGGTAAGTCTGGGCCTGGAACGCGCACTCCGAGAGCGCGAGCTCAGGCAAACTCTCATCGATGAGGCGCCGAAGATCCCCGCCGATGGAGGCCCACACCCGGGCAACGAACGGATCCAGCGGATAGATCTTCTTGAGCTTCGCCGGAAGAAATTTTTTCTTCTGCGGATCGAAACGCGGGACGACCCGAAGCGCGAAGTGATCTTCCTGCATCTCCAGCAGGGTCCGTACGGTATTGGCGCTTTGAATATCAGTCCCTCGGCGCAACGCCTCGTTTCCGACTCGCGAGTTGAGGGTCTCCACCAATCGTTGGGCGAGCGCGTACTGACTCCGCTCCGGAGTTCGCTGCCTCGACCAGGTCCCTAAAATCCAATCACGGTAGACGCCGAACAGCTCGTCAGAAACCATGCCGTGCCTACGAAAATGAGCCACGACCCAGGGAAAACCGCCACAACGCAAGTACTCTTTCCACGGCTGATTTAACCGTCCCGCGTGCGACGCGATCCATTCCGGCGTAACGTCCTTGAGAGACAGAATCTTGAACTCCTCAACCATCGGCGCGTAAAAAAAATCGGCGTACTCGCGGAAGCTCCAAGGCCGAGCGAAAACCATTTTCCCGGCGCCTTTTCTCCCGGGAAGCCTTTCGCCAGATTCCAAAAGATGACGGGCTTCTGAACCGGTGCACCAGATGCGGCAATGCTCCAGCCCCCCCTCCGAGTGCAATGAACGAAGCGCGAGATGCCAGCCGTCCACCTCCTGCACCTCATCGAGTACCAGAGTCGTCCGCCCATGGATAACCGCTCTCAGATGATTCAGTAAATCCTGCTTATTGAGAAGAGTGGAGCAGTCGGTGAAAGCGAGCGTGTCATAGCCAGTGACTTGCGCCAGCCACAGCTTGAGGGATGAGGTCTTCCCGATCTGACGAGGGCCATAGAGAATGGAGATGCTCCCCTCTGCGGTATCGAAAATCCGCAATGGTATTGCGGATTCTAAAAAATCATGCTCTTCGCCCCATGTGGACTGCTTCTTATGAATCGACCATAGATCGACCAACCTATTGATATCATTGTATTCTTTTTCATTTACAATAATCCGCATCGCTATTGCGGATTATCTCATGAACTCCCGTGTTCGATCAAAAAATATCGTCCAAGAACGACTTCTTTTTCTTCACCTTAGGCTTCGCGCATATGAATTTCATGACGAAGCGGTAATCCTCATCTCGCGCGCTCGTGCCTCGCACCGTCCGTCCCGCGGCACTCGCTCGATACGTGCCCACCATATTGCCCAGCAGCGCACCGGCAACGGCCATGCCCGCCCGGGCCTCCCGGTTCATCCCTCGAAAGTAACTCTCCTCGTGGGTCATCTCGGGTTCGAGCCCGCTTTTCTTGCACTGCAGGCGCGCCAGCTCTCGGCCATCCGCCTGCGTTCCCCGCTCGGAAGAACCGACCGCGACCACCTCATAGCCGCCGGAGTCGAGAGCGGTCACCCTTCCCTGCGGCGCGCCCGCGCAGCCCGAGAATGCTCCCACCCCCCCCACCGCGATAACGATGTGTAATTCCCTCAGTCGCATGCTTAATTTCAAGGATAGCATATGCTACTGCTAAGGCATGCGACTCGCGAACAAAGTCATTCTAGCCTCGTTGAACCCCGATAAATTTTTCGAATTCAGGGAAATTTTTGCCGCGTACCCAGAAATTGAACTCGTTCCAGCGGAATCAATCATGCGGAACGCCGAGAAGCTCGGACTCGTCGAGAACCACGCGACCTACCTCGAAAACGCGATCGCCAAGGCCCGGACCGCGAACCATGGCGCCCACTACCCGTCCCTGGGCGATGACACCGGCCTCGAGGTCGATTGCCTCGACTGCGGCCCGGGCGTCCGCAGCCATCGCTATGCGAAGGTTCCGGTCGGTTCTTTCTCCAAGCTGGCCCAAGACCAAGCGAATCGAGACCTCCTCCTTCAAGAGATGGCCAAGAAAGCCAGTGCGCCGCGCACCGCACGCTTCAAGACAACCCTCGTTCTCTGTATCGAGGGTCTCTCGATTCATGCGACGGGCACCCTCGAAGGCACGATTTCAAACACGCCTCGCGGCGAACTCGGGTTTGGCTACGATGCCCTGTTCATCCCCAACGGCGCGAGCAAGACACTCGCCGAAATGAGCCTCGCGGAGAAAAACGCCCTTTCCCATCGTGCCAAAGCGGTTCATGAGCTGATGTCACAGGTGAAAGCCCGAGGCATCGTCTTCGCCAAGCCCTGAGGATCAACCATCTCGTGGAATCCATTCCCCTCCTCCTGCAAACGGTGCGCGCCAGCCCGGAACTCGTGAATCTCTCGTCCCTTTCCGGCGTTCGCATCCAACTGAAGTATGCCGAGGCGGACAACTTCGTCGGAAAAAACATCTACGGCGAGTTCAAGGAAGCCTTCCTCCATCGCTCGGCGGCAACAGCGCTACAACTCGCGGCAAACACCGTCACCGGCAGGCACCCCGGCTATCAGCTCGTCATCTACGACGCCCTCCGACCTCACCGTTTTCAGTCTGAGCTCTGGAAAATCGTGAAAGGCACGCCCGATCAGGATTACGTCGCGGACCCGGCGCTCGGGTCGATCCACGCTTACGGCATGGCCGTTGATTTGAGCGTTCTTGACACAACGGGCGCCCCTCTCGACATGGGAACCCCCTTCGATGGTTTCTCACCCCTCTCAGAGCCGAAGCATGAAGAGGCACATCTCAAAACAGGGGCGCTCAGCGCGCAACAGTACCAGAACCGACTTCTCCTGCGCGATGCCATGACAAACGCGGGCTTCCTCCCCATCCCCAACGAGTGGTGGCACTTCAACCGGTTTCCCTCCGAAGTCGTGCGACGCACCTACCGACGCATCGACTGATGCGCGCCCTTTGTCTCAAATGCCTTCGAGCTGATTCCATTTGCCAGTGCGCGCAAATCGTTCCGTTTCAAACCGAACAGGAGTGGCTCATCCTGATGCATCCCCGCGAGTTCCGGAAAGCGATCGGCACCGGGCGCATGACGATCCAAACGATCACCCCCTCCACGCTCCTGGTGGGATCCTCCTTCGACGAAGACGTGGCCCTCCTCGCGCTGCTCCATCAGCCCGATCGCTTCCCGGTATTGGTCTACCCTGGGCCACAAGCCACCTGGCTCTCGACAACGACGAATCACTGGATGCCCCCGGCCGGTAAAAAACTGCTCTTCGTACTTCTGGACGGCACCTGGCCCTGCGCGAAATCCCTGCTCAGAAAATCACCCCTCACTCTGGGCAAGCTCCCCCAGATCGCCTTTCGTCCCCGCACGCCCTCGCAGTATCTGATCCGCCGACAACCCGAGGAGGAGTGCCTTTCCACGCTCGAGGCCGTGCACGAACTCATCGATCTCTGCGACCAGAGCGGGATCGCTCCGGCTCCGCCGGGACGAGCGCACGACCGGATGCTGAACCTGTTCAAAGAAATGGTTCAGCGACAGGCCCGGTACACTCTCACTCCGGCTGAACCTGATAAATAATCGAACGGTAGTAAAGCCACTTGAAATACTCCGTCAAAGTGACGCGAATGCCATGATAATCCTCCCGCCATTCTCCGGGCTCGAACGGCTCCTGGTAGACCGACATCGTTTCAATCTCCATGGGAGCGCCCTTAGCCAACACCTGCCCGAAAATAAGACGAGCGCGCTTCATGTGATAACGCGACGTCACGAGCAAAATGCGGCGCCATGCGCGCGCGCGACCATAACGGGCCAGCCAGCGCGCATTCTCCACCGTATTCACGCTCTCCGTCTCGATGACCACCCGCGACGCCTCGAGCACGCCGACTACTCCCGGTCGCACGAGCGCTTTGACCGTCTGAAGCGAAGCTCGTTCTCCCATCCCGGACAGATAGAGCACCGGAACCTCCGCGCGGCGCTGAACCCCGACACGGGGCGAGTGAGCCAATTCCCAGTAGCGGTACCAGATATCGCCTGCGACGGCGATTCTCCCCCGGCCGCCCGCCAAACAGACCACGGCATCGACCTGCGGAAGATTCACTCCATCAACCGTGTCGGTATAGTCATAAATCTCCCCCGCGAAAACCATGGAGACCACGAAGACCACGAGACTCACCCCGCCGACACCGAAAAAGAGGAATCTGCTTCGGCTTACTCGCAAACCGCGATGGCCTCGATCTCCACGAGCACATCCTTCGGCAACCTTGAAACCTCTACCGTTGAGCGCGCCGGAGGAGCTGCCTTGAAATACTGGCCATAGACTTCGTTGACCTTCGGGAAATCACTCATCGACTTGAGAAAGATCGTGGTCTTCAACACGGAATCGAACTTCGCCCCTCCGGCCTTCAAAACCTCCCCCAAATTTTCCAGCACCTGGCGAGCCTGAGTTTCGACGTCGGTACCGACAATGGCCCCGGTTTGGGCGTCGAGCGGAATTTGACCGCTGCAGAACAGCAACGAGCCAAGGCGAATCGCCTGGCTGTAGGGACCGATGGGCTGCGGAGCCTTTCCGGTGAGGATCACCTTTCGCCCCTTTGAAACGACACTCTTCTTCTTGCTCTTAGCCATGGTTCTCCTTCTCCTTCTTGTCTCTTCTGACTTGGATATCCACCGCAGCGATCGCGGCCATGTTCACGACGTCATTGACGTCCGAATTCTGCTGCAGAACAAAAATAGGCTTGCTCATCCCGATCAAAATCGGACCGATGGCTTCCGCCCCTCCGAGCTTGCTGAGCAGCTTATAGGCGATATTCCCCGACTGGAGATCCGGAAAAATCAGGATGTTCGCGTCACCGGGCACCTGATTGAACGAAAACGACTCGGCCGAGATCTCCGGTAAAAGAGCCGTATCCGCCTGCATCTCCCCATCGCAGACCAAGCCAGGACGCCGTTGCCTCACCAGCTCGGTGGCGCGCTTCACCTTTTGAGCATAGGGATGCGTATTCGAACCAAAGTTCGAAAACGAAAGCATCGCCACGCGCGGTTCGCCCAGCGTGAAGCTGCGAGTCGTCTCCGCCGTCTCGATCGCGATGTCGGCCAGCTCTTCCGCCGTGGGCTCGATATTCACCGTGGTGTCCGCAAAGAACAGCACCCGGCCCTTGAGAATCATCATGTAGATGCCCGCAAGACGGGAGCCCGGCTTCGGCCCCACGACCTGGATCGCCGGTCGAATCGTATCGGGATAGCTCTGCGTGATCCCGCTGAGCAAGCCATCCGCATGCCCCAGCTCGACCATCAGGGCGCCGTAGTAATTGCTCTGCTTCACCAGTTGCGTGGCCGTGGTGAGGGTCATCCCCTTCCGCTGCCGTTTCAGAAAAAACTGCCGTGCATACTCGGCGCTCAATGGGCTCGTCGAAGGACGAATCGTCTTGACCCCCTTGAGTTCCGCGGTCAAGCCCAGCTCCAAAATACGGGCCTCGATGACCTGCTCGTTCCCCAGCAGAATCGGCTCCGCCACCCCTTCTTCTCGAATGGTCGCGGCGGCCTGGAGAATCTTCAGGTTCTCGCCTTCGGGAAAAACCAGGCGCGGACGGTTTTCCGCTCGAACCTGGCGCTTGATCCCCCTCATCACCGTGTAGGCCGTCCCCAGCAAAGCTTCCAGGCGCTCTCGGTACTGGGGCAGATCAAGCGGCTTTCGAGCCACGCCGGTCTGCATCGCCGCCTCGGCGACGGCGGTCGAAACCCAGAGCAGCGCCCGACGATCAAAGGGCTTGGGGATGAGGTACTCGCGGCCAAACTTAAAGCGCTGGCCGCCGTAGGCCCGCGCCACGGTCTCCGGCACATCTTCCTTGGCCAACTTCGCCAAGGCCCGAACCGCTGCCATCTTCATTTCCTCGTTGATCGCGCTGGCCATCGTATCGAGCGCGCCACGGAAGATAAACGGAAAGCCCAGCACATTGTTCACCTGATTCGGGTAATCGGATCGCCCCGTAGCCATGATCGCGTCGGGCCGGAGCTTCAGTACCGCCTCGGGGAGAACCTCCGGCTCTGGGTTCGCCATGGCGAACACGATGGGATCCTTCGCCATCGTAGCCACCATCTCGGCAGTGATGCCATCCTTCACCGAAACCCCGACAAACGCGTCGGCGTCCTTCAAGGCGTCAGCGATCGTTCGCGCGGTGGTTTCAGCCGCGAAGCGTTCCTTGTAGGGATTCATCCCCTCTTTGCGGCCCTTGTAAATGACCCCCTTGGAGTCGGCCATCATGATGTTCTCGCGGCGCACGCCGAGGTTGAGGTAAAGATTGGCGCAAGCGATGGCTGCGGCCCCTCCCCCGCAGAATACGACGCGAACTTTTGAGATGTCTTTGCCGACGATCTCGAGCGCGTTCAGGAAAGCCGCGCCGCTGATCACGGCCGTGCCATGCTGATCATCGTGAAAAACCGGGATCTTCAAGCGCTTTTTGAGTTCTTCCTCAATGTAGAAACATTCAGGCGACTTGATATCCTCGAGATTGATCCCGCCAAAGGTCGGCTCGAGCATCTCGCAGGCGCGAATCACATCGTTGGGGTCTTTCGCATTCAGCTCGATATCGAAAACGTCGATGTCCGCGAACTTCTTGAAGAGGACCCCCTTACCCTCCATGACCGGCTTGGACGCGAGCGGACCGATATCCCCGAGCCCGAGCACGGCCGTGCCATTGGTGACCACCGCCACGAGATTGCCCTTCGCCGTGTACTCGTAGGCCAGCTCTTCCTTCTCGGCGATCATGCGACAAGGTTCTGCCACCCCCGGGGAGTAGGCCAGCGAGATATCCTGCTGGGTGAACATCGGTTTCGTCGGCACGACCTCGATCTTTCCCTTGCGTCCGCGTGAATGGTACTCGAGGGATTTCTGATAGATGCTCATGAGCTGGAAGTTAAACCCAAAAGGTGTTTGGATGAAAGGGTGAATACTGCATCGCGTAGGTACGCATCTCTCGGTCTCGTCCCCCTTCTCTTGTGGTCGGCCACCGCGCACGCCGATTTTTTCAACCACTTCTGGGATGACCAGCACACCGCGGCCAAATCGTTTCGGTTTGAGCCTCGCCTCTTCGGCGCGACCTCATCCGCCAACTTCGATGCGACGGGCGCCCGCTTCACTCCGACGGACCTCAATCGTTACACTCGAACACAGCTCGATCTGACGGTCGCGTATGGCCTCAACCCCTTCGTGACCTTGTATGCGCGGGCTTCGCTCGCCGCGATTTTCGTGCAAACGGCGCTCAATACCAGCGCCTACACGATCGGCTTCCCTGACCAAACTGTCGGCCTCACCCTGAGGGCCGGTGAGTCGAGGCCCTTCTCCCTGATCTCCGGTATCGGCCCTCGCGGCCTGGCTCTCGACTTTCAGCTTCAAGTCGACATCCCCGCGTACAACAACGCCATTCAAACCGCGGCCGGCCAACCTGCGTTCGGCGATCAAACCCTCGACACCACCGGCGGACTGTTTCTCACCATGCCCTGGGTGCAAAGCCGAAACACCCGTCTCTTCTTTCGAACCGGAGTCGGCTTCACCTATCGGACCGCGAACTTCGCATCCGCCATCCCCTGGACCGCTCAGTTCTCCCTCGACCCGGTCACCTCTGGCTTTATGGCTCGCCTCTCCGCTGATGGCGTCGTGTCCCTGAATAGCGATCCGCGCGCCGCCACGCAATTGGCGCCGACAGGCAGCACCGGTGCTTCGGGCTCCTACTTTGTGAATGCGGCGAACCCCACCCTCCTCGCGGTTCGCGGCTCTACGGGTTTCAAATTCAACTCCATCTGGTCCCTCGAAGCCGAGGCCGGCCTGCACGTCTGGGGTCTGAACGCGCCGGCGGCATACTGGGGCGGAGCCGTGGCGAAATTTTCTTTCGGTGGCACCGATCGACCGAAAACCCCCGCGCAGCACGAACTACCGGTCGACTACGGCCGCTCGAACCAAGGGTTCGTCGCCTATGAAGGGGACGCCAAGGTGACTCGAGTCAATGACAAGATCAACTCCGTTCGAATCGACCGAGGCACGCAACAGGGAGTGGAAGTTGGTCAACTTTTTGATATCTTTAAACCTGGAACCGAAAACGCCCCCGGATCGGCAGTAGCCCGAACCCAGGTCATCGACACCCAGGGGACGGAGTCGACCCTTCGGGTGGAAGAGTATTACCAAGAAATTTGGATCGAAAACGGAATGATCGCGCGGAGACCTTTGGAATGAACAAACGTGGAATCTCGACCCTGGCCCTGGCCCTGGCTCTGAATTCGTCATCGGCCTTCGCGGCCAAGTTCGCGAATCAGTTCGCGGAATTTGAGCTGCCTCCCCAGTGGCAGTGCAATCTGGAAGGAGCCGAATGGGTCTGCCAGAGCACCAACGAAGGAAAAAAACGAGACGCGATCATCGTGCTCGCGGCCAAATTGAAGGGCGACCAGGATAGCCTGGATCAATACCTCAGCTACCTGAAGGCCGCCAAGACCTTTACCAGCGTTCAGAACAAGGCCGTGAAGTCGGAACCGCGCTACTCCAAGACCGTGAATCTGAACGGCCATCCTTGGGTCGACGCCCTTCATCTGGAATCGGAAATTCCCGGCTTCTACACACGCTACCTCGCAACGGTGAAACAAGACATCGGCGTGCTCGTGACCTATTCGATCAATAAGAACAAGTATCAGCAGTACCTGAGTGAATTCGAAAACATGGTCAAGACCCTGAAGGTCTTCAGGAAAACCGGTGGCATCAACGCGGCCCCGCCTTCGGCTGATCTCTTCAAAACGACCCACATCCCGCAACAGGTTCAGGGCGATTCCGTATTCCCAGGCTCGGCTCCCGTCGCCTCGAGCGAACCTGAAAACCAGCCTCCGAAAAAGAATGAACTCCCCCTTCCCTTGATCGGGGTGGTGGCTGCCGCCATTCTTTTCATCATCATTCGCAAGCGGCGGAGCGCGGGCTAGCCCCGTCTCTGAGAGAGGATGGCGCTTTCGATTTCGACGCGGCTTCTCATCTTGGCGCTGCCAGTCGCCGGACTATTCCAAGAGCAAAAGTATCCGGACCACTCCTTTCTCCACACGCGGGACCCGGTCTCGCGGCTGGCGATTCAAATGGAGCCCTTCTGGCAGAAACTCTTAAAAAACGCGACCGAGGAGGCGAACTCGCAACGACGACTGTTACTGAGCGAGTTTAAGGTAGCGGCCGATCCCGTCCGCGAGCGACCCGAAATCGATCCTGAGGACGAAGCAAAGGAAGCGGCCATGCGAACGTCTCTTTCTTACGGCAAGCTACCCCGACTCAACATCGATCGTGGTTCCGGAGCCACCTATCCCCGCCCTGTTTCCGCCCCTTACCGAACCTCCGCCTTTCGCGGTCTATTATCCGCAGGCAGCTCGCTGAACGGCCTGGCCAGCCTCCGAAAAAAAATCCGCCACTGGTCCACTCAACCCTTGGAAACCCGAGAGCAAGCTTTTCGGGAGATCCTCCGTCGTTTCGACCAGGTTGAGATGGACATCACCCTTGCCGCTCATGTGCTTCGGATCTCGCAAGAATGGATTCCGCTCCACCTGACGGCGCTCCAAGAAAGCTCGAAGGATCTCTCGAAGCGCCCGCGCGCCTATCAGGCCGTGGACGCCGTGCTCGGCCGCCGGGAAAGCGGAGCGGATCTTTCGCTAATCCGCGAGTGGATGCGACCGCGAAGAGTATCGTTCCTGCCGTTTCTTCCTCGAAAGTTTAACGCATTTCGAAATCAAACCATCGTCATTCCAGGAACAACCGATGTCGACGACGCAAATTTTCTCGCCGAGTTCGACGGTGCGATCGACACCCATTGGAACCAGTCGCCCTGGGCACGGAAACTAAAAATCCAATTCCTCATCCGTTGGAAGCATATCCCGAAAAATTCCGAACTGGCCGCCGGCCGTCAGGGCTTTGACGAGCATCTCCGGCATTTTCCGGCGGACCGACTCGCACTCACCACCGGTGGAGCGACCACCTACGTGAGGGGCCATCTGATCGTCATCGGCCCCTCACCGATCACGCCACGAGTTCTGGCCCACGAGTTCGGCCACATCCTTGGTTTTCCCGACTGCTACATGCGCACGCTGGCTGGCCAAGGGTTCTTCGGAATTACCGTCCAGGAATGGGACAACCCCTTCTTTCCTGATGAGCTCATGTGCGACAGCCTCGCGGGCGTCGCCCACGCGCTCATGGCCGAGTGACGCCGCCCTTCAAATGTTCACGGCATCTTCACCACATTTTTTTGTGTTTCCATCCGAAAATTCACTTGTCACATGATGCCGTCGTCACCCTTTCACCTCCTTTTACGCAACTCGGCCGACGCGTTGATTTTGATCGACCCCGGCAGCGGCGGTTTCAGACCCAATCCAGGTGCGGCCGCCCTGCTCGGCCTGACCCCAGACCAACACGCGGCGCCCCTCGATTGGGCGGAGCGCGTCCACGAAGACGACCGAGAGAGCCTGAAAGAATGTCTGAACGAAATACAAAAACCACAGCCCTCGTCGGAACTCATTTTTCGCGTCAAAAATGAGGACCGAGGCCTCTCATGGATCGAGTGCCGCATCACCCACGCCGGAGAATACGCCCTCGGGATACTCCGTGACGTCAGCTCCTCTCGAGGCGAGCAACCTGCCGAGCTCAAGCAAATCCTGAACGCGATCGATCAAGCGACGATCGTGGCGATCACGGACAGCGCGGGCAACATCATCAAGGCAAATGACGAATTCTGCCGAATCAGCGGCTACACGAGAGAGGAGCTCCTGGGACAGAATCACCGCATTCTCAACTCGGGCTACCATAAGAGCTCCTTCTTTTCCGAGCTGTGGAAAACGATCGTTTCTGGCCAGGTGTGGACAGGCGAGATCTGTAATCGCCGAAAAAACGGCGATTTTTATTGGGTTCGCACCGTCATTTGCCCCCTTTACGATTCCGCCGGACAAATCGATCGCTTCATGTCCGTCCGCTTCGACATCACGGACTCCAGGCTTTCGGAAGAACGGACGAGGGCGACCTCCGCTTGGCATGCCGCGATTCTCAACGGCGCCAGCTACTCGATCATGGCCTTCTCTCCCGATGGAACGATCACCACCTTCAACCGCGCCGCCGAAAAACTGTTTGGTCATACGGCGGAAGAGGTAGTCGGAAAAAAAACCCCCCTCGTTTTTCACGACCAGGACGAGCTCGCACAAAGAGCGCAAGAGCTAAGCACCACGGAAGCCCAAAAAATTGAACCCGGGTTCGACGTCCTCGTACGCCAATGCCGTGCAACCGGGGCCGAATCGCGGGAATGGACCTGCCATCGTAAGGATGGCACTCGCTTTCCCGTGAAACTCACGATGACTCCCGTACGACACCTTTACGGCCGCATCGTCGGATACATGGGCATCGCGGAAGATCTCACCCAGCAAAAATTCCTCGAAATGAAAATCGAGGACCAGGAGGTCCAGATCGCTGCCTCCGCGAAACTCTCCGCCCTTGGGGAGATGGCCGGAGGTGTTGCTCATGAAATCAACAACCCCCTCTCCATCATCAGCGGCAAAGCGGAGCTTCTCATGTTTCGCCTGCAAAAAGGCGACCTCAGCCAAGAAAAAGCCAATGACCTCCTTCTCTGCATCATCCAAACCACTGAGCGGATCGCGAAAATCATCAAAGGCCTGCGAAACTTCTCGAGAGATTCCAAGGCCGACCCCTTTCAGCTCGTGCCCATCTCCCAAATCCTTGAGGATACGCTCACGCTCTGCCAGGAGCGCTTCAAAGCCAACGGCATCGAGCTCAGCACGAGCGGTGATCTGGGAACGGCGGTCGAATGCCGCCCCGTCCAGCTTTCGCAGGTCCTTCTCAACCTCTTGCTGAACGCGTTCGATGCGACTCTCGCTCTTGACGAGAAATGGGTCAAAATCGAAGTTAAAAAATTGCCGCACGGCGAACTCCGAATCTCACTCATGGACAGCGGCCCCGGAATCCCGCCCTGGATCGCGGAGAAGATGCTCAACCCGTTCTTCACGACAAAACCCGTGGGCAAGGGGACCGGGCTCGGGCTCAGCATCGCGCAGAATATCATTGAGCAGCATCACGGTACCCTTCAGTACGACGAAATCTCCCCGCATACGAGCTTCGTCATCACTTTGCCCTGCTGAATGGAAGCTTCGCGAGAAGATCGCGAGGTGGCTTGGGCCCCAGGGCCAGGATGCTCCGATCCGCGCGAAACAGCCTGCGCGCCACCCGGCGGATATCTTGAGGGGTCACTTCGTCAATCTGTCGGCAAACCTCAGCAACTGCGGTTTGCTTCCCCAGAAAAAGATCATTCTTCGCGATGCTCATCATCCGGCTCTCGACGTCATCGGCGGAAAGGAGAATCGTACCCTTCAGGTTGTTTTTGATCATGGAGAGATCCTCGGCGCTCAAGAGCTCGCGCTCCACGCGCGCGACACACTCCTCGATCAGCCGCAAACACACGGCCACCTGCTTCATGCCCGTCGCGGCATATACCGTAAACATCCCGGTATCGACGAAGGCCGCGACGCTGGAGTAGACAGAGTAGGCGAGGCCCTTTTTCTCGCGGATCTCTTGAAAGAGAGTCGAGCTCATCCCACTTCCCAGGTACACGTTCAGAAGGAGCATCGCGAAACGATCCCTCGCCCCATAGGGCAGCCCGGGCACACCCCAAGCCAGATGCACCTGCTCCGTCGCCCGCTGTTCCCACCAAAGCCCGGAACGAGGAGCGGGCAAAACGCTCACCGGCGCCTTGCTTTGCCGAAGAGGTCGCCCCGGCCAACGCGAGTTTCGGAGCGCGCCGAGCTTTCTCTTCACGCTCGCGGCGTCGACATTTCCGGCGATCGAAAACACCATCTGATCAGGACGGTAATAATTCCGGAAGAAGCGCACCATTTTCGCGCGAGACATCCGCCGAATGCTATGCGGCGTTCCGAGAATAGGCCGCCCCAACCCATGGCCCGCGTAGACTCTCTCGAAAAACAGATCGAACAGCAGCTCCTCGGGGCTCTCGGCCACCATCGAGATTTCCTGCAAAATCACCCGACGCTCGCGTTCAAACTCCTCCGCGGAAAAAGTCGAGTTCATGAGAACGTCCGTCAAAATATCGAGCCCCAGGTTGAGATCGCGATCGAGGATCAACAGATGAAAACAGGTGTACTCCCGCGCCGTGAACGCGTTGAAATCTCCGCCGACCTGATCGATCTCGCGCGCGATATCCAGGGCCGTGCGACGGGCGGTCCCCTTGAAAAGCATATGCTCGAGAAAATGTGAAACACCGGCGACGGAAGTCGCCTCGTGCCGGGTACCGACCTTGACCCACATACCGAGCGACATGCCGCGAAACTGCTCATGGCGTTCGGTGAGAACCGTCAGGCCATTTCCCAATACCTGCTTAGAAAAGTTTGAGCGCTTCGCCATCTCCGCTTTCAGTTTAGGCACGCCCGATTCCTAAAATACAGGGAAGTCATCATCGCCCGACCGCCCGGCAAAAGGTGCCCGTTCAGAGAAACCCCTCCCCCTCCGATCAGACAGGTGAGAGGGGTTCGTCGCTATTTCAGGACCGAGAACCCCTCCCGATCCCTAACACGGAGGTTCACATGTTCCCAACCCTTGCCCTGATCGCCTTCGGGCTCTCCTCTTTCGCTCACGCGAACGAAGACGCGACCGAATTGCTCAACCGAAGACTGCGGCGCCAAAACGACGCGGACACCACGCTCTCTCAGAGCCAGGCCAACCCGGATCTGTACCCGGCCAGCACCCAGTACCCAGAGATGAAGGTAAATTTCACGAAACTCGTCCGCTACGGCCCCCAGGCTCAAGCCAAAGCCGACCGGGTGAAACATATTCTCGAAGCCGTTCTCAACAGTGAAGAACTGGAGGCGCGCGTGCTGAACTTCGAATGGGATGGCAAGCGACAATTCGCGAGTACGGCGATCTCAAACGGCGAGGTCTATCATTCGATTCGTGTGGGCCACGAGTTGGCATATGAGGGCGAAGAGCATTCCCTCGACATCGAAAACGAGATTTACTGGCCTTTCGCGCTCTGGTTCTGGAAAAAGTGGAGCGTGGTCGGCTACACCCTTCCCGATAGTCCACGTATTTGGACGAACGGAAATTGGTTCTATCGCATGACGGACGCCGAGCTCGCGGGTCACTTCGTGCACGAGTGGTTGCATAAGATCGGTTTTGGCCATGATTTCAACCGTACCGCGAAACGCCCTTACTCCGTTCCTTACGGCGTCGGCGGGATCATCGAAGACATCGCCGTGCGGCAGTTTCCGTAAAATTAAACAACTTAAACAGAATAAAACGGAGGACTTGCGCATTTTAGCCGCGGTAGCCAACCCAGAAATCGAAGAGAAATTTGAGAGTCGAATCGCGATTCTCAAAGGCTTTCCGCTGTTCCAGGAGCTCGACAACGCCGAGCTCCTGCTGCTCGCCCAGAAAATGGAGGCCCTCCCGCTCCCCGCGCTGACCGAGCTTCTCACGCAGAACGTGACCGCCGAGGCCGTCTACTTTCTTATCGAAGGCGCAGTGAAGATTCTCGTGAATGGAGAGATGGTCGCACAGGTCGACACTGTTCAATGCTTCGGGGAGATGTCCTGCCTTCTTCCCGACACCCCCGCCTCCGCTTCAGTCGTCACGACAAAGGAATGTCACGCGTTTCGAATCCAGAAAGACGTATTTCTGGACGTTGTTAACCAGATTCCGAAACTTTGGAAAACCCTGTTCCTGCAGATGAACGGGCGATTCAAGGCCGTCAACATGCGTCTCAGCGAGGTTCTGATGCACACCCCTCAGGGCCTGATCAAAGTCGACAAGCAGGGGATCATCACCAAGGAATACTCGATTCAATGCACCCAATACTTCGGAAAAGAAAATCTCTCCGGCATTGAGTTTGCTCAACTCATTCATCCCGGAAAACCCGAAATACAAGATCTCTGGGCCCAGACTTACCCGATGCTCTTTGACGATTCGGGCACCCTCACCTTCGCGGACATCGCCGACCTTCTCGACCGTGAACTTTCCTTCTCGCTCGAGAACGGAACAAAAAAGGAGTTCGTCCTCTCCTACTACCCCTGCATGAGCCTCACCGGAGCCGTTGAAGCCATCGATATCGGCATCGAAGACGTGACCGAGGCGCGAGAGTTCGAGCGACGGAACGCGCAGATGATCGCCGACCAGACCGCCATGGGAAAAATCTACGACAACCCGGAGTCGTTCCTGAACCTGAAGAAATTCATCCTCCAAACGCTCACGGCCTCCATCGCCTACGTGAAAAAGCTACGGAACGATGAAATCCAAGCAGACTCTGAGGCGCGCAAAGAATACCTGCGTAAACTTCACAGCCTCAAAGGGTACGCAGGGGTTTTCGCGCTAACCGGCGTCCAGCAGGCCACCCATCAGCTGGAGGAACTTCTGAAAAGGGAGCCTCTGGCTTTTCAGTCACTGATGGACGGCATCGTCGCCCTCAAAGAACAGTATCTTTCGACCGAAGCCATGTTCAATCGGATCGGAGAAAGCCTCAGAAAAAGACTGCTCGGAGTGCCGTTCAGCACCTCGGAGTTCGCCCTCCTGCGGGAGTACGCGACGGCAGGCGCGATTCCCCAGCTCCTCGAGCTCCTCGTCGCGGTTGAAAAGATCGACTGCGTCAAGCTGGTGTCCGCCTGGCCGGACGAGGCCGCGAAAATCGCCCAGAGCCTGGGCAAAGATCTCGAAGTATCCGTCGAAGGCGATGGCGGAGCCGTCTCCAAGCGAATCTTCGAAGATCTCGACAGCGTGCTCATCCATTTTTTGCGAAACAGCATCGCTCACGGAATCGAAACTCCCGAGGAGCGCGAAGCACTAGGCAAACCCCCCGTTGGTTCCCTCCGAGTGAGGATTGAGACCGACGAAAGCGAGCTTAGTTTTGAACTCCAAGACGACGGCCGCGGAATCGACTTCAGCACCTTGGCCGAGCAGGCCGCCTGCAACGAAAGCATCGATCCGGCCGCGATCGAGCGCTTCGTGGCCGCGGAAGAACCTTGGCGCATCCTCTTTCTTTCCGGCTTCAGCACCGCCCCAGAAGTCACGGAATTAGCGGGTCGGGGTATCGGGCTTTCGGCAGTCAAAACCCTCGTCGACTCATACAAGGGCGACATCCAAGTGGAATCTACCCCAGACGTCGGCACCACTTTTCGCGCTAAAATTCCGTTAATGAAGGAAGCCTAAGCCGATGTTTCCACCGGAGACTAACGTACTCATCGTCGACGACATGAAACCCATGAGAGCTCTCGTCAAGGGTCAGACCCGGGCCCTCGGCCTCAAAAATATTTGGGAAGCCACGAACGGAAAGGAAGCGCTCGGGGTCCTCGAAAGCCAACTCAAGGAGGGCAACCCGATTCACCTCATCTTGTCTGACTGGAATATGCCGATCATGACCGGAATCGACTTCCTTCTGGCCGTGCGTTCCTCCCCCCACTTCAAAGCCATGCCGTTCGTCATGATCACGGCCGAGGGCGAAAAACAGCAGATCCTCTTGGCCATTCAGCGCGGCGTCACCAATTACATCACGAAGCCCTTCACTCCTGCCGCATTTAAGAGCAAGCTGGAGATCGTCTGGAGCAAGAGAAAATGACGCACATGAGGAAATGGAAAATCACCCCCGACCTCTTCAACTGGCAATGGACCCAGTACCCCGCGAGTCATACCGTGCGCGCCAACCTCATGATCCATGCTTTGACCTTCGTTTGGGTTGGCGGAGGCGTTGTACTTGCTGGGTTGGGGGCACTCTCCCAGCAGTGGAGCTGGCTCGGAATGGGACTGACGCTCTATGGCGCCGCCATCCTCGCCCAGGAACTCGGACACTCCTTTGAAGAAAAGCGTCAGGCGCCCTTCCTCTCCCCACTCGATTTCTTTGCCCGCTTCACAGCCGAAAACCTGGTGACGTTTCCCCGCTTTCTCCTCAGCGGTGCCTTCGCTGCAACATGGCGTTCCAAAGGCTGATTTCGAGGCATTATGGCGACCCCTCGTAAGAAAAAAAAACCCGCCCTCGAGCCCACGGTCCTTCCAAAAGAAGAATCTGAGGAATCTGACTTCGAAAGCAAGGACGAGGAGGGGGAGGAACCCGACGAAAACGCGATCCAGGTTCTCGCCCCGCAATCGCTATTAGAAAACACCCCCGAGGTGCCAGACACCGAACTGACCACGGTCGGAGCCAGCGATCCCCTTCGTCGTTATATGGAGGAGGTGCGTCGCCATCCGCTCCTTTCTCCAGAAGAAGAATTCAAACTCACGCAACGACTCAAAGAAAGCGGCGATCTCGATGCAGCGCGAAGGCTCGTCGAAGCGAACCTCCGCCTCGTCGTGAAGATTGCCTTCGAATACCGCTCGATCTATTCGAACGTGCTCGATCTGATCCAAGAAGGAAACATTGGGCTCATGAAAGCGGTGTCGAAGTATGACCCGACGAAAGGTGCCCGGCTCAGCTACTACTCGTCCTGGTGGATTCGATCGTACATCCTCAAATATCTGCTCGATAACTTCCGGCTGATGCGCGTGGGCACAACCCAAGCTCAAAAGAAGCTCTTCTATCACCTGATGCGTGAAAAAGAGCGAATGGAGGCTCAAGGGCTGCTGACCGCGCCCAAGCTCCTCGCCGAGAGATTAAATGTACGAGAAAAAGACGTCATCGAGATGTCTCAACGACTTTCGCCTCTCGGAGCCGAAATGTCTCTCGACGCCCCTCTCGGGAGCGACGAGGATGCCGGGGGCGGCCGGAGCCGGGGAGACCTGATCGGAGACGGCAGAGAAGGCGTCGACGATCAGCTGGCTCGGGCGGAATGGATTCAACTCCTGCACGATCGGCTGCCTGCCTTTCGAAGCCAACTGAACGAAAAAGAACGGAACGTCCTCGAGAGCCGAATCCTCTCCGAAGAGCCAAAAACCCTGCAAGAAATAGCCGACCAATATGGTCTAACTCGAGAGAGGACGCGGCAAATTGAGGCAAAAGTGATCACTAAGCTCCAAGAATTCCTGGGCAAGGACCTGAAGTAATCGCCTCGAACTCGGTTTTTCGGTTTTACACCAAGGCCTAGGCCGTGCTACCTCGGGTCCACCAATAAAAAGTGAAAGCATTGTAAGGAAACAGGAAAATGTCGGTCGATACCGCTACAAAACTTAAAAAAGCTGAAATCATGAAAACCAACGGTCGTGGCGCCAAGGATACTGGCAGCACGGAAGTGCAGGTTGCGCTGGTCACCAGTCGCATCAACGAGCTCACCCTGCATTTCAAAGAGCACCCCAAAGACCACCACTCTCGTCAGGGTCTTTTGAAGATGGTCGGCCAACGTCGCCGCCTGCTGGATTATCTTCGCTCGCGTGACTTCAGCCGTTACTCGAGCCTGATTCAGTTACTCGAACTCAGAAAGTAAAGTTCTCTCAATCGATATCCGGATCGTCCGGTCGTTGAAGGTCCGCTCGAGTGTGAAAGGAATTTCCCTTCACACCCCGGGCCCTCGACCGGGCGCGATCCGTCCCGATCTCCATCCACCACACCTACCGGAGGAATTATGTTCAATATTCATCGTGTCAGTACTGAGCTGGGCGGCAAAACGCTCACCATTGAAACTGGAAAACTCGCAAAACAAGCCGATGGCTCCGTTCTTGTCTCTTACGGAGATACCCGGGTTCTCGTCACGGCCTGCTCGTCGAAACGGCCCAAGCCCGGACTCGACTTCTTCCCTTTGACCGTCGAATTCGCGGAAAAGTTCTACGCAGCAGGCAAAGTACCTGGCAGTTTCATGAAGCGCGAAGGCCGCCCGACGATGGAAGCTACGCTTTCCGCTCGTCTGATCGATCGTCCGATTCGCCCTCTGTTTCCGGAAGGCTACTATTTCGAAACTCAACTCGTGGTCACGGTGCTTTCCCTCGATTTGGATTGCGACGTGGATGTTGCGGCGGCGATCGGAACCTCTGCCGCGTTCCACATCAGCGATATCCCCTTTGGCGGCCCGACGGCTGCTTGCCGAATTGGCCGCATCAAGGGTGAGTGGGTGATCAACCCGACTTGGAAACAGGTCAACGAAGGTGAAACCGACATGGAAATCATGGTCGTTGGCACCGCCAACGCCATCATGATGATCGAAGGCGGGGCTCGCGAAGCGGCTGAAGAAGACTGCCTCGCCGGGATCATGCTCGCTCATGCGGAAATTAAGAAGGCCTGCCTCGCGGTCGAGGAGTTGCGTAAGCTCTGTGGACGTCCGAAGCGTGAATTCACGCCGGCCGTCACCGCGGACGACATCAAGAGCTCGGTCGCCAAGACGGCGACCGAAGGACTGAAAAAAGCGCTTCGCACAAAGGATAAGCATGACCGCTACGCTTTAGTCGACGCGACCAAGAAAGCGACCCTCACCGCCCTGGTCTCTGAAGACCTCAAGGTGAGCGAAGGGGATGTCAAGTCAGCATTCGAGCTCCTTCAGTACAACCTCATGCGCGAGATGATCTTGAGTGATCAGATTCGCATCGACGGTCGCGACATGAAGACCATTCGCCCGATCGAAGTCGAAGCCGGCCTCTTGCCTCGCGCGCATGGTAGCTCGCTCTTCACGCGCGGCGAGACTCAAGTTCTCTCGGTCGTGACTTTGGGCACGAGCGACGACGAGCAGATCGTCGACACGATGTTTCAGAACTCGATGCGCAAGTTCATGTTGCACTACAACTTCCCCCCCTTCTCGGTGGGCGAAACGGGTCGCATGGGTGGGCAAAGCCGTCGAGAAATCGGGCATGGCGCGCTCGCCGAGCGCTCCATCAAGGCCATGATGCCGAAGTTCGAAGACTTCCCGTACACGGTGCGAATCGTCTGCGAAACCCTCGAATCCAACGGCTCGAGCTCCATGGGCTCCGTCTGTTCTGCTTCGATGGCATTGATGGACGCGGGCGCGCCGTATCTGAAACCTGTCGCCGGCATCGCGATGGGACTGATCAAGGAAGGGAGCCGAGTGGCGATTCTTTCCGACATCTTGGGCGACGAAGATCACCTCGGCGACATGGATTTCAAAGTGGCGGGCACGAAAGACGGCATCACCGGCATCCAGATGGACATCAAGATCGAAGGCATCGACGAAACCATCATGCGTAACGCTTTGAAGCAGGCGCGTGAAGGCCGTCTTCACATCCTCAAGGAAATGTCGAAGGCGATCGAAGCGCCACGTTCTGACATGTCAGCGTTCGCTCCTCGCATCACGACGATTCAGGTTCCTGTCGACAAGATCCGCGAAGTGATCGGCTCCGGCGGTAAAGTGATCCGCGATATCGTGGCTCAAACGGGCTGCAAAATCGACATCAACGACGACGGCAAGGTGAATATCGCTTCGAGCGATGGCGCTGCGGCCTTGAAGGCGATCGAAATCATCAAGGGCATCATCGCAGAAGTCGAAGTCGGCAAGACCTATAAAGGCGTGGTGAAGAAGATCGTTGAATTCGGCGCCTTCGTCGGTGTGATGCCGAATCAGGATGGCCTGCTTCACATCTCGGAAATCGCTCACGAACGCGTCGCGAACGTGCTCGATTACCTCAAAGAAGGCGATGAAATCGAAGTGAAGGTGATCGAAGTCGATAAAGCGGGTAAGGTTCGCCTCTCCCGCAAAGCGCTTCTTCCTCCTCCCGCTGGCGGCGTTCCTCCTCAGGGCGGTGGTGGTGGCGGCGGTTATCGCGGAGATCGCGACCGCGGAGGCGATCGTCGTCCTCAGTCGCGCTGATTCGGGGGCCCAAAGCAGAAAGTTCAACGCCGTCTCGAGTTTTCTCGAGGCGGCTTCTTTTTGTAACCTTTGTAAACTGCCACCCTACGTATGCACTTAACTCCAGGGCCTCAATCGAAAAGGCACCTCCACGAACCTCCTGTCCTCTCGCTCTCGCCATCCTGGCTCGCGAGAG
>CAYIHX010000010.1:0-85497 GCA_964363305.1 uncultured Bacteriovoracaceae bacterium
TCGAAGTGGCCAGGCCCCCCGCTCAATCATTTTTTCAGTTTTGGTGATAGAAAAGGAGTTACGGTGCTGAGGAGGTCGTCGAGGTCGATCGGCTTCGTGAGCACCGCATTAACGGAAAGTCCAGCCACGCGCGTTTCTGCTTGTCCGTGAGCCGACATGATGATGACCGGGATTTTGAGTAGCTCTGGATCTTTCGCACGTTCGGAGCAGAACCAGGGGCCGTCCGTGCCCGGCATCATGAGGTCAAGCAAGATCAAGCCCGGGCGATATCCCGAGCGAAGCGTCTGTATTCCGTCGGCCCCGCAGGACGCGACCCGGACCTCAATGTCTTCCAACTGGAGGACATCGTGGATCGCTTCGCAAATGCCTGGGTCATCATCGATGACGAGAACGCGTCGGCCGGTATTCATGTTCGAGCCTGTTTCATGGCTGACGCCGACGTTAAATGCAACCGGGCAACCACTCGGAGTAGCGCAGGGTCTCGTCGCCGTTGCGGCAGCTCTCACAGAAAAGCTGGTGAGGGAGGTTGCTCCGAAAGGTGGCATTGCATAAATTGCAAAGGTGCCTCGTCGAGGCCTTCCGCCCCTGGGTACGGGCCCTCGGGGAGATTCGCGATTCAACAGGTACTGGATTCGTCCGTAGATTCATCATAATGACATTCCTCCATGAAATCTGATTAGATGTTCACTGAATATTTTAGCAATCAGCGTGCCAGGTTTATCGAGGCGGAAAGGGGCAGAGGAGCAGGGAATGCGAGAGGATGAAAGGGCAGCATTGATGGAGAAGTTGCTTCCGAAGTACCGGGTGGTTGTTTCAGGGTTGCTGGACGTTTTGGTTGGCGCAACAACGGGATTGCTCACTGATTTTACGGTGATCGAGTCGGTCGGTCACCGGCTGAAGGGAAACGGATCCATGTATGGCTTTCCGGATCTTACTGATCTGGGGGGCCTTTTGGAGTTCGAGGCGCAGCAAGGAAACCAGGAGGCGGTCCTCGGCCTGGCGCTGAAAATTCAGGCAAGTGCGCGGCAGCATGGCCTTGACGTTCGACAAGTAGCTAATATTTGCTGAATGCGGTAGTTAGAAGGGTGGCGAAAAAATCATCCTATCAAAAAAAATCGAAGCGGCTGCAGAAGCGAATCGCGAAAGGTCCGCAATCGCTCGCGAAGCGCATGGGCTCGCTGGAAAAGTTCCGCCGGATGGCGACCGTCATCCAGGATTCCAACGATGCGATCACCTTCCAGGATCTGGAGGGCAACATCCTGGCGTGGAATCAGGGCGCCGAGCAGATTTATGGTTACTCAGAAGTGGAAGCGCTGAGGATGAACATCGTGGATACCGTGCCCGAAGAGTATCAGGCCGAGGCGCGCGGATTCTTGGCCTCGCTCAAGCGCGGTGAGCTGCTGCCAAATCTGGAAACGAAGCGAAAGCATAAAGACGGGCGGATCATCGATGTCTGGCTGACTAACACCAAGCTCACGGACGATAAGGGGAACCTCACGGGAATCGCGACCACCGAGCGCGATATCACCGAGCAGACAAAAACACTGGAAAAGTTTCGCCGGATGGCGACGGTCATCCAGGATTCCAACGATGCGATCACTTTCCAGGATTTAGACGGAAAAATATTGGCGTGGAATCTGGGTGCCGAGCAGATTTACGGTTATTCGGAAGCCGAAGCCTTAAGCATGAATATCGTGGATACCGTGCCTAAGGAATACCAGGAAGAAGCACGCGAATTCCTTTCCGCTCTCAAGCGCGGGGAGCTGGTGCCTACTTTGGAGACGAAGCGTAAAACCAAAGACGGCCGGATCATCGATGTCTGGTTAACCAACACCAAGCTCACGGACGATAAGGGAACCTTGACGGGAATCGCGACCACTGAACGGGACATCACGGAGCGGAAGCACGCGGAGGCGTCCCTCAGGGAGAAGGCCCGTGAGCTTGAATTTCTCCGCGAAGGTCAGATTACCCTCTCCGATAAAATGCGAGGCGAGCAGGATCTTTCAGGCTTAGGCCAGAGCGTTCTGAGTCACCTTGCGCCGTTTCTGAATGCCCAGATGGGCGCTTTTTACTGCGTTACGGAAGAGAAGACCCTGATGCGAGTGAGCGGTTACGCCTACTCCAAATTGGAAGTGAGAGAGAAGACGATCGCGATGGGGGAGGGCTTGGTGGGGCAGGCCGCCCTGGAGCGGCGGCCCATTCTTCTCGAGAGAGTGCCCTCCCAATACTTCGGAAAAATAAGCTCGGATCTCGGGGATGCGTCCCCCCGCTCACTTCTCTTGGCTCCTGTGTTTTATGAGGGCGAGGTCAACGGGGTGATCGAGTTGGCTTCTTTTGCATCCTTCTCCGAACATCAAAAAACGTTCTTGGAGCACGTCTCCGAGAATATCGGGATCGCTATCAACACCTCGATCAGCCGCAAGAAGCAGCAGGAGCTTCTCGAGAGATCCCAGGGGCTGACTGAGGAACTCCAAACTCAACAATCGGAGTTGAAAGCGACCAACGATGAGCTGGAGGACCAGGCCCGCGCGCTGCAGGATTCCCAGACGGAACTCAAAAGCCAGCAATCGGAGCTTGAGCAAACCAACGAGAAGCTTGAGGAGCAACGGGACATTCTCAATACGAACAATGCGGCCCTCAGCAAGGCTCAGACGCTTCTTGAAGAGCGTTCCGATGAGGTTCAGAGGGCCAGTCAGTACAAATCCGAATTCCTCGCCAATATGTCTCATGAGCTACGCACGCCGCTGAACAGTTCGCTGATTTTAGCGAAGCTGCTCGCGGACAACGTCGGTGGCAACTTGACTCAGGAGCAGATTCAGTACGCGCATTCGATCTCCTCAGCCGGCAATGACCTGCTGAATCTCATCAATGATATCCTGGACCTCTCGAAGGTGGAGGCTGGTAAGCTGGAGATCAGGCCCGAGAGCGTTTTTCTGGCCAGGATCTTAAAGAGCATAACGAATTCTTTCCAGCCGCTCGCAGACGAGAAGAAGCTTTATTTTCTCATCAAGATCGATCCCGACGTGTCTGATACGATCTTCACGGATCGTCAACGGTTGGAGCAAATCCTCAAGAACCTGCTTTCTAATGCGTTTAAGTTCACGGAAAAGGGTCAGGTGACGCTTCACGTGTCGCGGAGCGCGGGAGATCGGTTTTCCCTTTCGGTGATCGACACCGGCATCGGGGTCGAGAAAGCCCAACAGGACGTGATTTTCGAGGCGTTTCGGCAGGCAGATGGGACGACCAACCGAAAGTATGGGGGCACGGGCCTTGGGCTTTCGATTTCAAGAGACTTAGCTCGGCTCTTGGGTGGGACCATCGAGGTCGAGAGCATGCCGGGAGAGGGGAGTCGCTTCACTCTTTTCCTGCCGGAGGCTTACGACGAGTCACGGGTGGTGGCGGCGTTTCCCAAGGCCTACTCCGCCTCGGCAGTCACGCCCGAGGCGATGACCAAGCCACGAGTGGAGCGGGTCAAGGCGCCTTTTTTCTCCGATGATCGAGGTCTGCTTCCGGGGCCAGGGCGCACCTTTCTGGTGATCGAGGATGACTCGCAGTTCGCGCAGATCCTGCTGGACCTCGCCCATGAGCTTCACTACAAGTGCGTGGTTGCGCAAGACGCTGAAGAGGGGCTAGAGCTGGCCCAAAGCCTTCTTCCAGACGCGATCTTGCTCGACCTGATGCTTCCTGATCATTCGGGTTTGACTGTGCTGGATCAGCTGAAAGAAGACCCGGCCACCCGCCATATCCCGGTTCACATCGTGTCCGTTCACGACTACGTGGAAAGGGCGCTTCAGATGGGAGCGATCGGGTACACGCTCAAGCCCGCTCAGCGGAACGATCTCAAGGCCGTTTTCGCGAAATTAGAAGCCAAGCTCTCTGTGAAGGTCAAACGCGTTTTGATCGTGGAGGACGATCAGCTCCAGCGAGAAAGCATGGTCAAACTCATCGCGGATTCGAACGTGGAGATCACTGCCGTGGCGTTGGCGGGAGAGGCGCTCGCTGCGCTCAAAATGAGCGTCTATGACTGCATGGTGATCGACCTGAAACTTCCGGATATGTCGGGCGAACAGCTTCTGAAGCAAATGACCGAGCAAGAGGAGTTGGCCTCGTTTCCGCCGGTCATCGTCTATACCGGGCGCTCGCTCTCGCGGGACGAGGAGAGCGCGCTTCGGAAGTATTCCCGCTCCATCATCATCAAGGGCGCCAAGTCTCCCGAGCGGCTTGTCGACGAAGTCAGTCTTTTCCTTCATCACACGGAATCCCAGCTCTCGCCCGAAAGGCAGCAGATGCTGAAAACCCTGCGGAGCCATGAAGATATTTTCGAGGGGAGAAAGATTCTCGTGGTGGATGACGACGTCCGGAACCTCTTTGCGCTGACGGCGGCGTTAGAGCAGAAAGGTGCCAGCATCGAGATCGCGAGGAACGGCAAGGAGGCGCTCGCGAAGCTGAAGGAGGATCCCCGCGTGGATCTCGTGCTCATGGACGTTATGATGCCGGAGATGGATGGCTACCAGGCGACCCGTGAGATCAGGAAGCAAAAGCAGTTCGCGAGGCTTCCCATCATCGCCGTGACGGCTAAAGCGACGAAAAACGATCAGCTACTGTGCATGGAAGCGGGTGCGACGGATTATCTCGCCAAGCCCATTGACCTTCATCAGCTCTTCTCGGTTATCCGGGTCTGGGCGCCGAAATTGGGGCAAAACTAAGGCTCATGGAACGGACTCTCACCCTCGAATTCGAGATCGAGATGAAGCGCTTGCTCGAGGCGATCAATCTCAAATACGACTACGATTTCAGGAACTACTCGGCTTCTTCGATAGGACGCACGCTGGTCCATGCGATGAATCGGATGGGGTGTCCCACTCTTTCGCTCCTTCAGGATAGAGTCCTCCGGGATTCGGAGTGTTTTGACGAGCTGCTGCAATCCCTCACGATCCCCGTGAGCGAGATGTTTCGCGATCCAACCTATTTCCTGGCGCTGCGGGAAAAAGTGATCCCCATTCTCAAGACCTATCCCTCGCTTAAAGTCTGGGTCGCCGGTTGTAGCACGGGGGAAGAGGTCTATTCGCTCGCGATCTTGCTTCATGAGGAAGGGCTGCTGGAGCGGACGATTCTGTACGCGACCGATATCAACCCCAGAAGCCTGAAAAAGGCGGAAGCGGGCGTTTTTTCATTGGAAGAAATCCAAAGAGCCACCCCAAACTATTCGCAGTCCGGTGGGAGGGGCGCGCTTTCCGATTACTACACGACGACACTTGGGTCGGCTCAATTCGATGAGGCTTTGAAGAGAAACGTCACGTTTACGGACCATAGCCTCGTGACCGATGCGGTATTCTCGGAGACGCATCTCATTTCGTGCCGAAATGTCCTCATCTATTTCGATCGCGAACTTCAGGATCGGGTGTTCGGCCTCTTTCTTGAGTCGCTTTGCCGGAAATGTTTTTTAGGTTTGGGCTCCAAGGAGACCCTCCAGTTTTCGAAACACGCGGAACATTTCGATCCTTTCGTGAAGAGGGATCGGATTTTTCGGAAGAAGTGAACATGCTAATGAAGATTCTGCTCGTCGACGATCTGAAGGACAATCTTCTTGCCTTGGAAGGCTTGCTGAGGAGGGATGACGTCGAGATTTTAAAAGCGAGATCTGGAGCCGAAGCGTTGGAACTCATGATTTCCCACGAATTTGCCGTGGCGTTCGTCGATGTTCAGATGCCCGGCATGAGCGGATTTGAGCTCGCCGAGCTGATGCGCGGGGCGAAGAAGACCAAAAATATCCCGATCATCTTCGTGACCGCGACGGCGCATGAGCAGAGCTTCTCGTTTAAGGGCTATGAAAGCGGCGCGGTGGATTTTCTCCTGAAGCCCCTCGATGCCCATGCGGTCCAGCGCAAGGCGAATATCTTCATTGAGCTTTGCCGGAATAAGCGGCAGCAGCAAGAACTCCTGGCCGAGCTGAAGAACACCAAGGCCGAGCTCGAGCAGGCAGTTCGGATTCGGGACGAGTTCATGTCGATGGCGTCTCATGAACTCAAAACCCCTCTCACCTCCTTGAAGCTTCAATCCCAGCTGAGAAAACGCAAGGTGCAGCTCGGTGACCTCGCCGCGTTCTCGCTCGAGCGTCTAGCGAAGATGTTCGAGGCAGACGAAAAGCAGCTCCAGCGGATCACTCACCTTATTGACGACATGCTGGATGTATCCCGGATCGGCTCGGGGGTGCTTTCCATGCGGTTCGAGCAGTTTGATCTCTGCGAGCTGGCCCGGGACGTCGTTGAACGAAGCTCCGAGCAGTTCGTCGTGGCGGGATGCGCGCTGAAAGTAGAGCTTTGCCCGTCCGCCGTGGGGAACTGGGATCGGTTTCGCATCGAGCAGGTGCTCATGAATCTCCTGACGAATGCCATGCGGTATGGTGCTGGAAAGCCGATTTTGCTCCAGGTGTATAGCTCTTCCGCCGGGGCAAGGCTCGTCGTTTGTGATCAGGGACGGGGCGTTGCTCCCGAGCACCATGAGCGAATTTTTCACAAGTTCGACCGCGCCGTCTCAAACAGCGAGATCAGTGGGCTCGGCCTGGGCCTCTATATCGCCCATCAGATCGTGGATGCTCATCACGGATCCATTTGGGTGGAAAGCGAGCTGGGCCAGGGTGCTGCTTTTATCGTTGAGCTTCCGGTGCTTCGACCATCAGGCAGTTAATAATTAATTAACTCAAACAATAACAATAAGTTATAGATCCCTCTTTAACTACGATACAATTGGTCGTATATGGATAGGAGATTGAAATCCGATCCAAAGTATCGTAGATGGAGTCAAGGGATTTATGATTCGCCTCAACAGAACCACCGAATACGGATTGCTTGCTCTTCAGCACATGAGTGACAAGCAGGACCACGAAATCGAAGGCGTGACGAGCGCTCGCGAAGTGGCGGATCTGTACGGGCTTCCGTTTGAGATTACGGCGAAAACGCTTCAGCGATTGAAAGACACGGGGCTGATCGGTTCCGCGCAAGGCGCGCGTGGAGGTTACACGCTGAAACGCCCTCTGAAGGACATCACCCTCGCCGAGTTTCTTGACATGATGGAAGGGCCGCAGGGCGTGGTGGCGTGCGCAGGGCATCGGCAGGCCAGCGCGGCCGAAGCTCAAGGTTCGGTGGGAGCGCCGGGTGGCGCGAGCTGCGAGTATCATTCACGCTGCGGGATTCACGCGCCGATGGTGGCGCTCAATCAAAGGATTCAGGGTTTTCTTTCGGGAATTCGCCTCGCGGAATTGGCAGGAGTGAAGCGGCAATGAAATTTCCAATCTATCTCGATTACCATGCGACGACGCCGGTCGATCCCGAAGTACTGAAGGCGATGCTGCCGTACTTCACCGAGGTGTTCGGCAATGCCGCGAGCCGTAACCATGAATACGGTTGGAGTGCCGAGGCTGGGGTGGAGAAGGCGCGAGCCCAGGTCGCCAAACTCATCGGCGCGATCGACAAAGAGATTATTTTCACGAGCGGCGCCACGGAGAGCAATAACCTCGCCATCACCGGCGTGGCCGAGATGTACCGAGAGAAGGGCAATCACATCATTACCTCGCCGATCGAACATAAGGCCGTGCTGGATACCTGCAAGTATCTCGAGACGAAGGGCTATGAGCTGACCACCCTCTCCGTCGATCAGTATGGCCGGATCAACTTGGATGAGCTTCGGGCCGCCATCACTCCGAAGACGATTCTTGTTTCGATCATGTTCGCGAATAACGAGATCGGCACGATTCAGCCGGTGGCTGACATCGGAAAAATTTGCAAAGAAAAAGGCGTGATCTTTCATACCGACGCGGTTCAAGCGGCGGGCAAGGTCGAGATCGACGTGAATGCGATGGGGATCGATCTTCTTTCGATCACCGCGCACAAGATGTATGGCCCGAAAGGTGTCGGTGCCCTTTACGTTCGGCGCAGAGGCCCGAGAGTACGGCTTTCTCCTTTGATTCATGGCGGCGGCCATGAGCGCGGAATGCGCTCCGGTACCTTGAACGTGCCGGGCATCGTGGGATTCGGCAAAGCCGCCGAGCTGGCTCGGCTCAACCTGAAGGAAGAATCGGCGAAGATGAAGCGCCAGCGGGATCGCCTCTGGACGGGCTTTCAGGAGCAGCTGGACGAGGTGTTCTTGAACGGACATCCGACTGAGCGCCTCCCGAACAATCTCAATGTGAGCTTTGCTTACGTCGAGGGTGAATCGTTGATCATGGGTACGAAGGAGCTCGCGGTCTCGAGTGGCTCGGCGTGTACTTCGGCCAGTCTTGAGCCCTCTTATGTGCTCAAGGCGATCGGCGTGGGCGAGGATTTAGCTCATACGAGCATTCGATTCAGCGTGGGCCGCTTCACGACGGATGAGGAAGTGGAGTTCGCGCTTCAGAAGATGGTGACGGCCGTGAAGAGGCTTCGCGAGCTGTCTCCGCTTTATGAAATGGTGAAAGACGGAATCGACATCAAATCGATTCAATGGACGGCGCACTAAGCGCCGCGAGACGGGAGAAGCTTTATGGCATACACGCAAAAGGTAGTGGATCATTACGAAAACCCCCGCAATGTGGGCTCGATGGACAAAAACGCAGGCAACGTGGGTACGGGCTTGGTCGGCGCCCCGGAATGCGGTGACGTGATGAAGCTCCAGATCGAGGTCGATGAGAAGACCCACGTCATCAAAGATGCCAAGTTCAAGACCTTTGGCTGCGGTAGTGCCATCGCGAGTTCTTCGCTCGCGACCGAGTGGATCAAGGGCAAGACCTTGGATGAGGCTTTGACGATCAAGAACACGGATATCGTCGAGGAGCTGTCTCTCCCTCCGATCAAGATTCACTGCTCGGTTTTGGCCGAGGATGCGATCAAAGCGGCAATCGGCGACTATCTGAAGAAGGCCGGTGGGGCCCGCGTATGAACGATACGGCGCAGACCCCGATTTCTTCTCCTCCTGCTTCGAAGCCTCAGCCGAGTATTTCGATGACGGACAAGGCCGTGAAAGAGATCATGCGGATACGATCAAGTGATCCCGCTACTGCGAACGCCTATTTACGCGTGCAAGTCGTCGGCGGCGGCTGTTCGGGGATGAGTTACAAGCTCGGGTTCGAGAGTGATGCGCCATCCGAGAAGGATAAGATTTTCGAGAAAGACGGAGTGAAGGTCGTCGTCGATTCGAAGTCGCTCCTTTACATCACCGGCACGGAGCTGGATTTCACGGACGGATTGAACGGCCAGGGATTTGTTTTCAAGAATCCCAACGCCAAACGCACCTGTGGCTGCGGGTCGAGCTTCTCGGCTTGACCGTTCGGTATGAATGACTTTGACGTATTTTCTTTGCCGGTCCGCTTTGAGGTCGATCTTGGGCGCCTTCAGGCGCGCTTCTACGAACTCTCGCGGGAGCTGCATCCAGATCGATTCGTGCGACAGGGCCCTGAAGCCGTGAAGGCCTCGCTGGAAAAAATGAGCCGGGTGAACCAGGCGTATACGACCTTGAAGGACCCCGCTCGGCGGCGCGATTACCTCCTCAGTCTTCAAAAAATACCGCCCCCCGCAGGGAAGGCATCATTGCCGCTCGAGCTAGCGGAGGCGTGGTTTGACCTTCAGGATGCGTGGATTTGGGCTCATGCGCTTGAGTTCAAGATGAAGCTAGAGGAGCATCGCGCTGCCCTGGAACAGAGGGCGCTTGAATGCGAGCGGGCTTTTGATTCCGGAAACGAGGAGGCGCTCCTGGAATTAAGCGCCATTGTGCGAGAGCAATCTTACCTGGTTTCGTTGCAGCGAGACCTAGATTCCAAGCTCGCAAGGAGTTAAGACCAGGTCATGGCCATTCAGATCGACCTCAAGCTTTCAGGGCATGGGTACTCCCAGGGCCCGGACGACCAGGAGCAAGGCCCGATCGTGGGCATTGATCTGGGGACGACCAATAGCCTGGTTTCGATCGTTCGGAATGGCGTGCCCGAGGTGCTCAAGACCGAATCTGGAGAGCGCCTGATTCCCTCCGTGGTCAGTGAGGTCGCTGGCCGGTTGGTTGTTGGGCGTGAGGCTCGGCATCGAAAAATGCGGGATCCCCGACACACGGTGTTTTCGGTGAAGCGATTGCTGGGTCGGGGGTTCGAAGACTTGGCTGAAGCGCAGGGAGATCTTCCGTATACGGTCGTGGCAGATCGCGCAGGGGGCCCCTTGCGAGTGCAGATTGGCGACCGTTTCTTCACACCCGTTGAAATCTCGGCTATGATTCTTCGCGAGCTAAAAGCTGCCGCAGAGAAGTCACTCGGCCGCGCCGTCAAACGCGCGGTCGTCACGGTACCGGCCTATTTCAACGATGCCCAGCGGCAGGCCACCCGAACGGCAGGTCGGCTGGCGGGTCTCGACGTGTTGCGAATCGTGAACGAGCCGACGGCGGCCGCTTTGGCCTACGGGCTCGATCGAAAGAAGGAAGGCCTGATCGCCGTTTATGACCTCGGGGGCGGGACCTTCGATGTCTCGATTCTGCGGCTTCACGGCGGGATTTTCGAGGTGCTTGCTACGCGCGGAGACACGCGGTTGGGGGGCGATGATATTGACCTTGTCGTCGCGCGCCAGTTCTCGCAGCAAATCAGCGCGCAATTTGGCGTCGAGCCGTTTGGAGATCCGAATCTGCAGGCGGAACTCATCGAGCGCTGCGAGCAGGCAAAAATTCAACTCGCCGAAGCTCAGAGCTCGATCATTCGGATGGAGATCCCGGGCAAGGGAACCTTCGTGGCCGAGCTGACCCGTGCGCAGTTTGAAGAATGGGTGCGGCCGGTGCTGGAACGAACGCGCGAGCCGTGCCAGCAGGCACTGGCAGACGCGGGTCTGACTTTCGAGCAACTTTCAGATGTCATCCTGGTCGGTGGTCCGACTCGTTTGAGAGTGGTGCAGGATGTAGCGCGCTCTATTTTTTCCCGAGAGCCGAACACGTCGCTCAATCCGGACGAGGTGGTCGCACAGGGCGCCGCTATTCAGGCGGACATTTTGGCGGGCAACAATCAGGAGCTGCTGCTTCTGGATGTCGTGCCTCTTTCGCTCGGCATGGAGACCTATGGAGGCATCGTCTCCGTTCTGGTTCCGCGGAACACCCGCATTCCGACCGTTGCGCGCGAGACCTTTACGAACTTCGTCGATAACCAGACGGGCGTGGATATTCATATTCTCCAGGGTGAGCGCGAGCGAGTTGCTGATAATCGTTCGCTGGCACGTTTCAAGCTCACGGGCCTCGGGCCAAAGCCTGCCGGGTTCCACCGTATCGAGGTGACTTACCTCATCGACGCGGATGGCATTCTGAACGTTTCAGCGCGAGATCTACACACTGGCCTGGAGCAATCGGTGGAGGTTCGTCCCACCTTTGGTTTGTCTGACGCGCAGGTCGAAGATATGCTTCTCGCGTCGCTTGAGCACGCTGAGGAGGACGTGGGTTTTCGCAAGTTGGTAGACGCCCGGAACGAGGCCGAGCCTATTTTGCGCCAAACCGAAAAGGCGCTCTCTCAGGGAAAAAAACTCCTTTCGGATGAAGAGTATCATTCGATCGAGCAGCGTATCTCTGGGCTCAAGGTGGCGCTCGGCGGGAGCGACTCAGAGTTGATTCGAGAGGCGAAGGCGGCACTCGATCAAGCGACGGTGAATATGGCGGAGTTGTTACTCAAGGATGCGATGACGCAAGCGAGGAGAAGATGATGTCCAAGCGATGGAAGGTGACTTTTCAGCCGACTCAACAAACAGTTGAGGCGAATGACGGTGATACGCTGCTTGAGGTGGCCATCGCGAACGATGTGCCGCTCATGCACGCCTGCGGTGGGTTCTGCGCCTGCACGACTTGTCATGTGAAGGTCGTGGCGGGCCCCCAGAGCCTCTCGACGGCTGAGCCGGATGAACTGGATCGGATGGAAGGCGTCGAGGGTTATGCCGATGCTTCGCGTTTGGGTTGCCAGGCGAAAGTGCACGGCGACGTGACAGTCGAGATTCTCAACCTGGATCGCTAGCTCTTGGCGGCGAAGACGGTCTGCGTCGGATAGGCGAAGTCGATCTTCATTTGGTTGAAGGTATTGAAGATCTGCCAGTTGATCTCCTGCTGGTGGTCCATGAAGCGACCGTAGTCGGAGGTGAGAATCCAGTAGACCGTTTCGAAATCCAGGGACGAGGATCCAAAGGTTTTGAAATGGGCGCGATCGAAGCGCACCTCGGGTTGACGTGCTATGATCTCGCGCAGAATGCCGGGAATTTTTTTCACCTGTTCGGGCGAGGTCTGGTACGTCACGCCCAGGGCGAGCGTCACGCGACGCTCCTGCATCCGTTTGAAGTTGTGAATCCGGCTCTGGAGCAAGGCGGAGTTCGGGTAGATGAGTTGCTCGCCGGTCAGCGCCCGCACGCGAGTGGTCTTGAGGCCGATGTGTTCGACCGTTCCTGAGATGTTATCGACTAAAATGGAGTCGCCGACGATAAACGGCTTATCGAGCACGATCGTGAGCGAGCTGAAGAGATCGCCCAGAATATTTTGCGCCGCGAGGGCGACGGCAATGCCGCCGACACCGAGGCCCGCCACTAATGCGGAGATATTCACGCCGAGGTTGTTCAGGCCCAGCATGACGAGCGTGGAGTAGAGGCCCGCTTGGGCGAGCGTGCTGATCAGACCCACCGTATTCTTGATCGATTCATCACCGTCGCCGCGTTTGAGGAAGGTATGTTCGATCCAGAATCGGAGCCAGATGTTGCCCCACGCTCCGGCCTGGAGAAGGCTTCCGATCATCAAGGCGCGAGAAAAGGTCAAGTCGACGGTGGGAGAAAGATCGAGCGGTATGGAGGCGAGGAAGAGGGCAAGCGTGAGGAGAAAAATGCGAGATACTTTTTCACTCATCGGTCGGACGACCGCGGGACCTCGTGCAAAGCGAAGGGCAAGGAGGTGGGCGGTGCCTCGCAACCCAAAATAAAGAACAGCGAAAAGAATCGGTGTCAGGACCCAGAGGTAGATCGGGTTTCCCAGCCAGCTTACGTCGATCCAGTTATGAATGAGTTCCTGCATATTTTTCCTGATTTTTCATGGGGTGGCGAGAGCACCCTTGAGATGCACTCTTTTGAGGAAAAGGTAGTTGAGAGGAGTGAGTTCTAACCCTTCGACGCGGCGCCTGACAAGCGCCAGGTTGGGTTCATAGTAGAGGGGAATAATCACGGTATCGTGGTTTACGAGGAGGGTTTGCGCCCGGAGAAAGAGCGCGGTGCGAGCCTTGCCAAGCGGAAGCCCTCTCGCCTTCGTGATCAAGGCGTCGAAAGAATCGCTTTTCCAGCCAGTTCTGTTGTTCCCTGAGTCAGCGAGAAAGACCGAGAGAAAATTATCCGGATCCGGGAAATCCGCGCTCCAGCTGCGAAGGAACAGCGGCTCCTGCTTGGACGCGGTCATCGCTTGATAGGCTTTGTGATCGAGCGACAAGATGGATATCTCAAGTTTGAGGGCTTTTCGAAGCTGTTCCTGCAGATACTGCGCGACGGTGAGGATTTTGTCCGTGTTTGGAACCACGAGTGTCAGTTTTTTCGGTCGGTGCTCGACAGGGATCGAGGTCCAGAGTTCTAGTGCGCTTTTTGCGCGAGGCGAATGGCCGGCCTGGGCGTCGAAGCCCGTCATGGCGGGAGGAACGAAGGAATGCCCGGGGGTTTGCCCGCCGAATAAGAGATCTCCGAATCCATTGCGCTCGATGGCGAGAGCGATGGCTTGGCGTACGAGCGGGTTAGAGACGGCCTGTTGCGAGGTCACGAATCCGAGATAGACGGTTTTCAGGTAGGGGAAGCTTCTCAGTTCAGGGCGGTCCTTCAGTCTGATCAGATCGATGGGTGAGATGTCGTTCATGAAATCGAGTCGGCCGGCCTCGAAAATGCTCAGAGCGGTGGAGTGATCGGCGACGATCAGGCACTCTACCGTTTTCAGCGTCACGGACGCTTTTCCATAATAGTATGGGTTTCTTTTTAGGACGATCTTGGAGTCGGCCAGGTGTGAGCTCAAGGTGAAGGGCCCTGTTGTAACGAGTTTTTCCGGTCGGGTGAACTGGGGTCCGTAGCGGGCGACCAAATCTTCGCGAATGGGGAAGGTAACCCAGAAGGTGGGCATGTAGAGCCAGTGGGCAATCGGGCGCGTGAGACGGACTTCGAGCGTGCGGTCGTCCAAGGCCGTGACTCCCACCTTGGAGAAATCGGTCTCTTTGCCGGCGTAGAAATTTTCTGCGTTCTCAAGATCAAAAAGAAAATAGGCGTAGGGCGCCCCGGTCGAGGCAGAGAGAAGGCGCTTCCAGCTGGCTACGAAATCGCGCGCTTTTACGGGCACTCCGTCGGACCAACTCGCGTCCGTCCTCAAATGAAAGGTATACTTTTTTCCGTCCGGACTTTTCGTCCAACTTTTCGCTAGGGCCGGCACGGTCCGCAAATTTCCGTCGAGTTCGACCAGGCCTTCCATGAGGTTCATCAGCAGGTGAGTTTCGACGGGCGTGTGGGCCTTGTTCCAATCCAGCGTCTCGGGTTCGGCAGTGAGTCGAATCGAGAGCGTGTCGGGCGTGGGTTCGGACGCCAGCGTCAGGTTCACAAAAAGTGCGAGAAGGAGGCTCATCCTTCCAGTCCCATTTTTGCTTTGGGATCGAGCCCGTCGCGTAGGCCGTCGCCGAGGTAATTGAACGCCAGCATGGTGAGGAAGAGCACCGTACTGGGGAAGATCATGAGGTACGGATAGGAGCGCATGGCCCGGAAGCCTTCATTCGCGAGAGTTCCCCAGCTCGAGAACGGGGGCTGCAGCCCCAAACCGATAAAGGAGAGGAAGCTCTCGGCCATGATATTGGTCGGGATTTGATAGGTCAGGGAAACGATGATCGGTCCCCATAAATTGCGTAGGATATGTTTCGCGATGATGCGCCATGAAGAAGCGCCGAGCGCCCGAGCCGATTCGACGTAGGGCAGTTCGCGCGCTTGCAGCACGAGCCCGCGAACCAGTCGGGCTTGTGTGACCCAGGAGGTGATTCCGATCGCCAGCAGAATTCCATAAACCCCTCGACCTAGAATCACCATGATCAGAATGGCGATGAGAAGGGAGGGGAAGATATAGAAAAGATCGACGGTTCTCATCAGGAGGCCATCGACCCAGCCGCCTTTATAACCGGAGAGGGCGCCCGTGAGGGTTCCAAGCGCGAGCGCGAAGATGCCGGTAAAGATACCGACCGTCAGAGACATTCGGGCGCCATAAAGAATGCGGCTGTAGAGGTCCCTGCCCAGGGTATCCGTGCCCATCCAGTGTTGCCGGCTGGGTCCTTGGAGTTTCTCCGAGATATTTTGTTCCTCGTATGAATAGCGCGTGATCAGGGGCGCGGCGGCGGCCGCGAGCGAGAGGGCGACGAGAAAGAGGAGGCTGAGGACCGCCAGTCGATGAGCAAAAAACCGTTTCCAACCCATTACCCACCGCCCTTTTTTTCCGAAACCCTGACTCGGGGATCGATCAAGCCGTAGGTTAGATCCACTGCCAGATTTGAAAAAATAAGAATGACCCCAAAGAAAAGCGTTACCCCCATCACAAGGGGGTAGTCGCGATTGAGCATTGCGCTCACGAAATGGCGTCCCAGGCCTGGAATTTGAAAGACGATCTCGACCAGGAAGGAGCCAGTAATCAGGTTCGCGGTGATGGGGCCCATCAAAGTGATGACGGGAATCAACGAGTTGCGGAGCGCGTGTTTGAAGACGACAGGGGGCGCCGCCAGGCCCTTGCTGTATGCCGTCCGGACGTAGTCAGAGGACAGGGCTTCGAGCATCGAGCTGCGGGTCATGCGTGCGACCAGTGCCAGCGGTCGGAGCGCCAGGGTGATCGTCGGCAGGATCATGGAGCTCGGCCCCTCCCAGAGTGCAGGCGGCAGCCAGTCGAGGCCGATTGAAAAGACCAGAATCAGAAGGCTCGCAACGAGGTAGCTCGGTAAGCTCACTCCCGCGATCGTGAGAAAAACCGCGCCGAAGTCAAGCCAGGTGTTCTGCTTCCAGGCCGCAAGCGCACCGAGCGAGACTCCCGCTCCGAGCGAAAGGATGAGTGAGAGCAATCCGAGCTGAGCTGACGCGGGGAATGATTCCGCGATGATTTCGGTCACGGGGCGTCCCAGATATTGGAGCGATTCGCGGAGGTCGCCATGGGCGAGGTCGCCGAGCCAATGAGCGAGTTGTAGCCAAATCGGCTGATCGAGGCCGTACTTGGCGTCGATCGCGGCCTTCACTTCCGGCGGGAAAGCGCGATCCGTGTCGAAGGGCCCGCCCGGCGCCAGACGAAGGAGTAGAAAGGTGGCCACGGCGAGGACGAGCAAGGTCGGAATTGCTCCTGCCAGGCGCCGCAGGGCATACTGGATCACGCGAGAACCTCGCCCGACCGCGGACCTTCGGCGCGAAGCCCCAGGCCTGCGCTGTTTGGGATGGCAATCCACCCCGACTTCTTTGGAAACCCCGCAGGACTCTTCTGGCAGAGGCCGAGGTCGACCAGGAGCGCAGTATACGCGCAGATGAATGAATCAAAGGCCGCAAGGCTGGCTGAAAGTTTCTTGAGGTCGCGATCGTAAATGAAGACGCCTTGGCGTTCCGAGATGTGCTCGAGAATCTCGGTGCGGGCGTCGACTCCGGATTCAAGTTGTCGATAGTTTTGCAGAACCCGTTTCGAGAGCTTCAGCGGGTCGGCGAAGAGCGAGACCGAGAGCTTGGGCCAAACCTCGACAAGTTGGAAATCCTCGAGCGCCCTTTTAAGGAAATGCATGCGGGCCGTGAGCGGCGCTCTGTTTCCACCCAGGGTCTCGTCGATTTCAAATCGAAGGTTTTCCGGGATTTTCGGTAAAATGGAGTAACGCACGAAGAGCTCGATCGGTCGTTGCGTGTAAGGGGTGATAGGCAGGCTTCGAATGCCTTTCGCCTGGGCCGCGCGTGCAGTCCGTTTGACATAGTCGCGCATCCATTTCGAGTCGACGGACGAGCACTCCGCGGGTTTCTTGCAGATTCTCGGTGTGCAGAGAAAGCACGGGGGTAGAGAAAGCGGCACGTTCACGCCCATGCGGGAAACTCCGACCCTCAGTTCACCGATCAGTCCGAGGAGGGCGTTGTCGCTCGTCTCATGACCGAGAGGGACCACCCGGTCGTACACGTCGAGTAGGAATATTTTCTTTTCGCGGGGGTAATATTCCAGCGCGGAAAGAGCGGTCTTGGGGTTTTTGGCACCGGACAGCTCGAGGCCAAGATACCGGCGGGGAGCCGCCGGTTCAGCGTGCGTTGACTTCCAACCCATGGGGCACCGCCTGGAAGTCGAGCAATCGAACGGCATCTCCGGTTTTTCGGAGCACCCGTTCGATCAGTTTGTTTTTTTTCTCTAAATCATCCGAAGGGAGATACAGGAAGAAGCATCCGCCGCCCCCCGCTCCGCAGATCTTACCCGTACCGCCGAAATCCTTCTCGCAGAGGGCAAAGGCCTGATCCATGGCGGGCGTGGAAATTTCAGCGGCGAGGGTTCGTCGCGCGGTCCATTCCCGATGGATCGCCTCTCGAACACCCTGCCAATCGTTCGTTCGGAGGGCGGCCCCGAGCTCGTGGGTCGCGGCGATGATCTGAGCAAAGCGCTCGCGGACCTTGTTTTCACCATCGATATAACTCTTGTACAGGGCCCAGTTATTGATGCCTGAGTTCCGCGACTGGCCTGAATAAAAGAGCGCGAGGCGATTCTGGAGAGGTGCAAGCAGGGCAGGCGCGAAAGACTCTCGTTTATGGCGACTGACGCCCCAATGAAGCGATTGCAGCCCGCCGTGCATTGCGGCGTAGTAGTCCTGTACCCCCGCCGGAACGCGAATCACCGTCGTTTCAATGTCGCGGGTGATCTCAACGAGTGCGTCGCCCTCGGTCTCGGGATTGATTTTACCCCGCGCCCAGGTAGCGAGGGCGCCGATCATGGCGACGCTCAGCGTGGACGAGCCACCCAGTCCCGCGCCCGCCGGGCTTTTGGCTTGAGTGCGCAGGGTCAAGGTGCCCCGGCCGATTTTGCCGTTGGTCTCCTCGACGAAATGGCGCAGCAGCTTTGCGTGCAGCTCGAGCTGCGGAACCGTTTTGAGCTGCGGAAGGTCTTTCCAGCGGAAGCGAAGTTCGTGCCCCTGGTCCGCACTTTGGAGCAGAACTTCATCGCCTTCTTCGCTGAAGTGGAGATCGGCCTCCGCGAAGAGGTTGATTCCGAGATTGATGGTGCATGCGCGTTCCGCCAGCAGATAGATCGGCCAGATGTCGACAGTGCCGCCAGCCAAATCGATTCGGGTAGGGGCGCGCGAATGAAGTTTCATCGGCTTAGTGGGCACTCTCGACGATGCCAATATAGGGAAGACCACGGTACTTCCCCGCGAGGTCCACGCCGTATCCCACTACGAAATCATTTCCGATTTTGAAGCCGACATAGTCGATGGGGATGTCGATTTTCAGGCTATCGGGTTTGAAAAGGAGCGAGCAGCTCTTCAGGGTAGCCGGTCGGCGGGATCGGAGCATGTTCATGATGTAAGAAAGCGTCAGTCCCGAGTCGACGATGTCTTCGACGACGATGACATGTTTGCCCTCGATGGGCTCATTGAGGTCCAGCGTGACCTTCACTTCGCCCGATGAGACCATTTTATTGCCGTAGCTGGAAACGCCGAGGAACTCGCACGTGAGGGCGAGATCGAGATTGCGGATCAAGTCGGAAAAGAAAATAAAACTCCCCTTGAGCACGCAGATAAAGACCACTTCTTTACCTTCATAGTCATGGCGGATCTCCTGCGCGAGCTCGGCGACGCGAGCCTGTAGTTTTATTTCCGGAATCAGGACCTTCAGCTTCTTTTCTTCAGACATAGGCATTGTTTAGAATCTCTCCAAATCCGCCGCCGCCCGGCACGATGTAGTCGTGATCGTTGAGGCCCTTTTCCTGACTCCACTTCGTTCCGGGCGCTAACGCCAAGACTTCGGGAGGAGACAGTCCGCGATCCACTCGGACGGCGTAAACTCTCAGTTCGGGAGCCTCTCTGGCGACCCGTTGAAGGTATTCTGGTGTCACGATGCAGTGAATCGCAACGAATTTCGCGCTTTTTGCCCCTTCCAGGGAGCGATAAAGATTCATGATTTCGACCATCGTCGAGCCGGTTGCCGCCATCGGGTCTGGGAAGAGGACGAGGGCCTCCTTCAGGTCTCCGCCGATCTTGTGGCCCGAGACATGGCTTCCGGTGACGTGATGAGTAGACTCAGAAGATTGACGCGCAATCCCGATGTGATCCTGTCGAACTCCTGCGGGATTGAGGAGGTAGTTCAGTTCTTCGTAGCAAATCTGGGAGGGCACCGTACCGGCTCGTGCGAGATTGACGCAAATGGCCCGCTGGGAAACGCTCACTCCTCGCGTGCGGAGGAGGCCTGCCTGCGGGTGAAGATCCACCATTCGCGTGGGGATTTCGGTTTCGGAGGCGGCGCCTTCGGCTGCGAGTACTCGGGCGATGAGGTGGCGGTAGATCCGCTTGATGAGTTCATGGATCAGGGGCCCTTGGGTGTCCTTGGCGCAGAGCTTTCCGAGCCATGACGAGAGCACCGGATCGTCGAAAATTCGAAAGGCCTCGCCGTAGTGATGCTGTACCCAGGGGGATGACATGGCTTACCCGAGCCGACCTTGCGGAGAACCTTCGCCGCCGGAGGTTGAGCCCCCTTGCGCGGGGAGGCCCATTGCACGGGCGAGAACGCCCTGTCCATCGGGCTCGTGGCAAAAGCGGCATCGCGGCTCGTACATTTCTTGAGCGCCCACAAGCACTCGCTCAGACGCCGCTCCCGTCGGGCCGCAGGTTCGCTGCGTTCTTGATGCGGCCCCGCCACAAACCATGCAGACCGCCTGCAGTTTGGTGACGCTTTCCGCGATGGCAAGGAGGCGCGGCATGGGGCCGAAGGGTTGTCCGCGAAAGTCCATATCCAAGCCGGCGACGATGACTCGCACGCCGCGGTAAGCTATTTTTTGGGCAACCTCGACGATGCTCTCATCAAAAAATTGGGCCTCGTCGATGCCAACGACTCGGGTATTGTCGTCGAGTCGTTCCAGAATCTCCAATGAGCGCGCTACTGGAATGGAAAGGATTTTTCCAGCATCGTGACTTTGAACGTGGTCTTCGCTGTATCGATTGTCGATGGCGGGTTTGAATACCTGGACCTTCAGGCGGCCGATTTGCGCGCGTTTTAAACGGCGCAGCAACTCCTCGGTTTTGCCGCTGAACATGCTGCCACAGATAACCTCTACAGAACCGGAAAGTGCTCGATGAATCATGTCTTTCTTCGGCTTACTCGAGACCCGGGGTCCAGTCAAAGCCGCATTGTCGTGGGGTGCTTGAGGATGGGGCGGTGCAGCCAAGGAGGCGGCGCACCGTAGGGTGGGTGCCGAAAATGCGTTCGATCCGAATTTGAGGAGAGGGATGATAAGTGAGGTCTTCGTCGCGGAAGTCCTCTCGTTGTTCGCACAGGTCTCTCACGGAATTTTGTACGGCCTTTCGAAGTTGCTGAGCGTCAAATTCAGTCGCGTAACGCTCTAGCACCCGTGCTGTGATTTGGACACCGATCCAATCGGAGAAAGCCTCGCTGAGATGGTCATGGCTCCCGCACTCATTTCGATTTTTTGTCAAAGCCACGACGCCGCTGGTTTGAAGGCATGCGGAGAGCCGATCGATGGCCGGAAGCGCGTGGCGAGCTTCTCTGAGTTCGCAGGGATCGATCGAGTGGGCGAGTTCATGAGCGAAGGTAAATACGAGGTTGAACCAGGAGCTGACTGCGAAAAGAAAGGCTCCGCCGACTCGAATTCGGAGCTTGCCACTTTGCATTCTCTGGAAAAAAACGCCGTTCTTCGTGTAGAGGTCGGGTTCGTCCGCATAGACTTCCGCCGGAGGCGGAAGGTCGAGCCTGACTTTGTTGAGTGTGGTGCTGAGGACCTTTTTCTCGTGGGCGTTAAACACCGACGCGGGCTGTTCGCGGATAAACCGCAGCATTTCGTTTCTTGTTCGTTCGAACGCGGTTCTCAGTTTTTGCACCCGGCTCCGGGAGTAGACGACTCGGACGAGTTCCTTGTAGGCTTCTTCCCTGGTCCATTCCGGATTTTCGAGCAGCAGTTCCTCGAACATCCTCAAAACTTCGATCTCTGCGTCGATATCGCGGCGAACGCGGCCGGTCGGGTCACGCAGTGGCCACTGTGCGTCTTCGCAGATCGTCTCGTAAATATCCTCGCAGGGGTCTTCTTCCTGTGTCAGGGAGTGTTCGTCTCCTGAAATAGAGAGGGCCCCGGAATTCGGCTTCCGAAAGACCACCGCTCCTAGGACAACCAGCGCGAGAGCCAGGATGGGTGCAAGGATGCGGATGAAGAGTTTCTTGTGAATGGCCTCACCCCATCCATGTGGCGAACAGCCCGAACATCAGCAGCAGGATCGCGAAAAGTCCCGCGGCAATGAATCCAAAGAAAAGAACCTGCGGGAATAGGCCGACGATCAGCGCTCGTCCGGTGCTGATTCGATAGACCTCTCGAGTGGCGATGACCGTGATGATCCAGGTTCCTAGGCTTGCTAAAAAGCCTCCGATGAACGGGATGCCTCTGAAGAGAGAGGCCGTCATCCCATACGATACGATGCGCACCGCCGATTCATAGTCGATATTGCGGGGCGAGCCATCGCGCCCGGGGGAGATGAGCAGACGGGCCCCGATCCAAACCAGGAACGCGGTCACCAGGATGATGAGCGCAGTGGAGAAGGGATCCGTAATGACTGAGCCAACGCCGAACGCCCAGTCCTTGAGACCATCCCGAAGCATTTGGTATGGAGCGCCTTTTCCCAACGATTCGATTTCGGGAAGAGCCTCAAAAGAGCGTATGGCTTCATCGAAGCGGCGAGCGAGGCCGCCGCCGAAGACCAGGGACGCCAGGTAGCTGAGGGCGGTTCCGAGCCAGTGGCAAACGAGGGCGAACGCTAGAGGGCCGGAGATTCCCCCGGAGAGAGGGATTCGTCTGAAGTAGGCCGTGGGCCGAGTGAGGATAGTGCGAACATCGGTGAAAAAGCGACGAATCAGGGACGTACTGGGGAGCGCACGCAGGGGGGACGGTTCGCCGTCGGAAGACAAGGCGCGGCCACAGCTCATGCATTCACGAGTGTCTGCCGCATGGACGAAGCCGCAGTGGGGACATTTGCTTGCAGCAGTCATTTTTTCTCGCTCGGAATCGGGGCTGGCGTGGTCGGCTCAAAGTGATTCGCTGCAAAAGGGATCGCATCCAAAAGCGAGGGGTCAAGCAGGAGCGCCTCGTGAATCGCGCCAGCGGCTTTTAGGTCGCGAGCGTAGAGAGTGGTTCCGTCTTTCGCGTTCTTGGCTTTTGGTCCGGCTTTCACCTTCCAGAAGACGTAAGAGCGCAGGCCTTCATCTTGCTCATTCATGAGCTCGACGCGGACGCCGCCTTCTTCCCCGCCCGGAATCGCGCTGGCTCGAAAGAATTCGCGAATTCGGTTGCCGGTCATCCGGTCCAGCAGCGTATTCACCTTTTCGGGTGCTAGCGCGGTTTTTCCGTCCGTGTTCGCCCATTTTCCGTCCTTCTGGATGAAGGCCAGGGGCGCTGGGCCTATTGCCTTGCCCGAGATACGAATTTTCCTCGTATTGAATCGATCCGTCGAAGTGAGAAGTTTTGCCCATCTCAGTTCGTTCAGATTTTTCGCAAGCCGATCTCGGGCCGCGGGATCCAGTTCGTAGAGCGGGTCGGAAGTCGAAAGTGTGGCATACAGAGGCGCCTTGGGTTTCGAGCCGTTTTGATACAGAAGCAGCGTGAGCGTGTCCCCGCCTTCTTTCGTCAGTGAAAGGGAAAGAGCCTGAGGCGAGCCTTTGAGTCTTGCCCGGGCCGGAGCCGAGGCTTTGTTCTCGGAGACGAAAGATTTTGCAGTGAGGAATCCGGCCGCGCTCAACAAGTTATCGATGGCCTCGAGATCGCCCGGGACGGTTTCTGCTTTTTCCTTCACGACCGAAGAGAGATTCCACGTGCCGTCTTTTTTGGTTCCGGAGATTTTGCTTTTTTGGGTTGCCAGCGTGAAGCTGACGACTTGATGAGTGGCGAGCGAAAATAGGCGCTTGTCACGCCAGTGAGTGAGGTCACGCTCGAAGTTGCTCTTGAAGTATGAAGGGACGAAGAGAACCTTCGATTCGTCGAATTTCCCGGCCGCGCTGATCCCGCCGAAAAAACTTTCGCCGACGGGATGGAGGTCACCCAGCACCAGAGATTTGGTTGCGCCATCGCCGAAGGTCACATCCACTCGACGAGACGTCTTTTGGGATCTCGAGGCGTCGTCCAGAAGGTACTCCTTCAGGAGGCGGGCTCTCTTGTCAGGAGTCTCGGGGGTGAGATCGATCGAATCGGTGGGTTGCAGGTTCGTGAGCGTGGTCAGGAGGGCGTTGACGTTGGCGTCATCCGCTTTGATCTTTACGGGCTCAGTGAGCTCCCATTTTGAGTTGTCCCCTGACTTACAAAGCTTCTGCTCGAGATCGAGGCACTTGAAGGAGAAAAAGGTCTTGCCGTCCCCGATCCGCAACATGGAGACGCCGTTTTCCTTGAGGTTCAGGATTCGCTTGGCATTGAGCTCTGATTCCGCCCGCTTTTCTTTCAGGCTGTGTTCATACCCGTACACGAGCAATCCGGCCACCGCGAGGATGGCCGCGAAAACCATTAAACGACCCCATTTGAGTTCGTTCATTGCCTCCTCCTGAGGATCCAGAGGATGATTCCCGCCATTGCGATTGCAAGCGGCAGAATCAGCATCGAGAAAATCCCGATGGTGCCTGCGGCACGCGAGGAGAGCTCAAGCTTGCTCGGTGCGTCTTCGGCCTTTCGGACTGAGATCACGCTTTCGTCGTCGAGTACCCAGCTCACGGCGTTCGCGAAAAAGTCGAGATTGAGTCCGAAGCGCGCAAAGTTATTGTTGGCAAAGTTCGAGCTTCCAAAGACGACAAGGCGAGTTTTCTTCTCGGCTTTCGAGTCTTTGAGTTTTCCTTCTACCGCAATGGCTGCGTTGAAAGGACCGGCCTTTGTTTTCGAGGGGTCGACGGCCACCTTGCCTGTGGCAAATTGCTTGAGGTCGTTGATCAGCAGGCTCTTCGCCGTCGTTTGTCCTAGCCATTGCACGGTCAGGCCCTCGGGGGCGCCGGCGACGATCTCCAGAGGAGAGGTGAACGGGAAAAACGAATTCCCCTGAAAATCGCGTGAAATGGCGTTGTCTTTGGAGTAGGAAGCGATGATCGGCATCGACATGTCCTGACCCAGGAGTTTGGATACGGGGTCGATGATGATCCCGAGGACAGGTTTGACATACCAATCCTTCATGAGTTCTTCGACGCCGCTAGGAAACTGGCCCGCCCGAATATCAAGGTCGAAGGAAAGAACCATACGGCCGCCGTTGGCGAGGTACTCGCGGAGCAGCTTCACCTCCGGAGCGAATAGTGCTTTCGCCGCCCCTACGATTGCCACGGCGGTGCAGTCCTTGAGCGTGGTCGCGCCCTCGAGGACTGAAATGTCCTTTACGAGGTACGACTGGTCTTCAAGGGCTTTTTTGGCCACCGTCATCCCGTCGGCCTCCTGGCCGCCAAAGCTTCGCTCCCCATGGCCGGTGATCGCGCACAAAGTGGGCGCGTGATCCTTGAGGAGTTTCATCAGAGCATTGAGGACCTTTTCCTCCGTAGGCTCTTCGACCTGGGTATTGCGCTCGCCGACGGAGATCTGCAGCGTGTTGTATTTTTTGATCCCCGCTTGGCGCGCCCGAGCCGGTTCTTTATCGGGATCGACATACTCGACGTCAAACTTCGGGTTGAGCCCTTTCAGTTCGTCGAGGAGCGGGCGAGCCGTTTGCTGTCCGCCCTTCGCGTACAAAATAGCCTTGATCTCTCGGCTGAGGCCTTTAACTACTTTGACAGTCTGTTCGTTGAGGGTGTTTTGTTTGGAACGGGTCAGGTCGAGCTTTTGTGGATAGCGGAAGCCCACGAAGTTCACGATTCCAAGCAGCACGAGAGTCAGCACCGTGACGATCGTCGAATAGAGGCCGAAGGCGCCGGTCCGGGTGGAGAGTGCTTTGCGGTACCGGTAGATGAGGCCACCGGCGCATGCCACGGTGAGGACACTGAACACGACCGTGAGCCAGGTCATCTCTTGAAATACCGCGACGGCGAAAAGAAGGCCGAGCAGCGAAAAGATGAGTCCCGTCCAGGCGCTGATGTTGATATTGTTCTCGGTCAGAAGCGATTTTTTGGTGTGGCCAGATTTTACCATGGTCATTATCTCCAGCGATACGAGTCAAGCACTCGGTGGGTAAGGAAAATTCCGAAAAAGATGAACGAAAAATAATAAATCAGATCAGACGTATTGACGATGCCCATGCTGAAGTTGTTGTAGTGCGAGATCAACGAAAGAAAGCCCAGGAATTCACCCATACTCCCTCCAGCGGCGGATTGCGCCCAGCTGATGAGCCAGAAGAATAGGCCCGTCGCGAACGAGAGGGCGCCGGCTACGATCTGGTTCTCCGTCATCGCCGAGAAGACCATGCCGATGACCAGGGTGCAGGAGGCCATGAGTAGCGTGCCGATATAGGAGCCGATGATCGGGCCGGGGTCGGGGTTCCCCGTGATCGCGAGAACGATGGGATAGAAGGCCGTCGTGCCCACCATCACGGCCAGCAGGAGGAACGCGCTGGAGAATTTTCCGAGCACGATTTCCAGCATAGTGACTGGCGCGGTCATCAGAAGCTGAATCGTTTGATTTTTGCGTTCTTCAGCGAAGAGCCGCATGGTGATGAACGGGACGAGAAGCAGGAAAACCACATTCATATTTCCGAATACGGGCCGGATGATCTGATCCGTGATGCTTGCGCCTTTTCCCTGGTTGTACTGCTGATACTGCAGGTTCGCCGTGTGGAAATAGACGAGGCTCATGTAAAACATCCACCCCATGATGGCCGTGAAGCCCGCAATCACGAAGTAGGCGATGGGCGAAGTAAAGTAGCTTCGGAAGTCTCTGCGTGCGATGGTCCAGATATTTTTCATACCGCCTCCTCAGTGGTCAGTTGCAGGAAAATTTCTTCAAGGCTGACGCGCTCGGTGCTGAATTCCAGCACGCCCATTTGGCTTTGTACCGCCGCGCTCACGATCTGATCTCGGATTTCCGCGTTTCCTGGCGCGATCTCGACGACCAGCTTCGATCCCGCCACGGTGACGTTTGAGACGCCCGAGACTTTTCTCACGGCCTCAATGCCCGAGGCCGCGGGGTTCTTCACCTGCATGGAATAGATCAAGCCCTTTTTTAGGCGTAGGGTCAGCTGTTCGAGGGTGTCTTCCGCGACGATCTTGCCCCGCGAGATGATGATGATGCGCTGGCAAGTCGCCGTGACTTCAGGAAGAATATGCGAACTGAGAATGACGGTATGGTCTCCGCCAAGACCCTTGATCAGCTCGCGAATTTCGAGGATCTGCTTGGGATCAAGGCCCACCGTCGGTTCGTCGAGAATCAGAACGGGCGGATTGTGAACCAGTGCTTGGGCCAGGCCAACTCGTTGCCGGTAACCTTTCGAAAGATTGCCGATCAGGCGTTTACGAACCGATCCGAGATTGGTTTTTTGAAGCGCGACGTCGACCGCTTTTTTTCTTTCAGAAGAAGGGACTTGATGAAGACGCGCTGCGAAATCCAGATAGTCATCAACCTGCATCTCGAGGTAGACCGGCGGATTTTCAGGAAGGTAGCCGATGCTGCGTTTGACTTCGATGGGTGCCTTGAACACGTCGTGGCCGGCCACGGTTACAGTGCCGGTCGTGGCCGGCATGAACGCGGTGATCATTCGCATCGTGGTACTCTTGCCCGCGCCGTTTGGCCCGAGAAATCCCACGATTTCGCCTTTTTTTACCTCAAAATTCAAATCTTCGACGGCAGTCCGCAATCCATACATCTTGGTGAGATGAGAGACGTGAATCATTAATGTGCTCCTCGCATTCGTTCAATGTAGAGAGTCTTGTGGGAGAGGATTAGAATGTCGACCAATAAAAAAAGCAACAGGTTGCTGAGAGGGATCAGATCGGTTATGTTCCCGCGCGGAACAAAAACCCTTTTCCCCTAAGGCTGGTGCCGTTTGATGACTTCGAAGAACCCGACTTCAAAGCCCTTGACACTCCGCTTCCTGTCTTTTCTCTTTTCTTCCATCCTCTTTTTTTCCCTAGTAGTCGTAGATTCGAGCTGGGCTCGTGGCCGTCATCCGCCTCAGCCGACCCAGGAGGGAACCCCCCCCTGCATTGACAAGACCCAAGGTGGAATTGCCCTTCCGGTGATGAATGAGGTCGTATTGGGGTGGAAACAAAGTACGCCGAATCAGACTCTCAAGCGCGCCCACGTCGCCGGGGTACTCGTCCGAGTGGTCGAGGCGAGGAAGTCGCATGCTCACTTTGAAGTGAAAATTGGCGAGCACGCGGGCGAGTCACTTGAGCTTATTTATAACGTCGAATTTGGGCGTCTTCCCGCATTAAGTCCAGGCGCGCAGGTGGAAGCCTGCGGTGATTATATTACCTCCACGGCGAGAGCCGGGCGCTATCCTCCTTCTCCCATGGGGGCGATCTTGCACTGGATTCACTTCAATCCGGGCGATCGAGACGGAGGCAGGCACGAGCATGGCTATGTCATGATCGATGGCGTGGTTTACGGCGGTGCTCGTGGCGAGACTGCTCCCGGTTTGTTTTCAGTCTCTTTCTGATTTCGGTTTCTAAATGAAAAAGGGCCCGACGTTTTGGCGTCGGGCCCTTTTGTTTCTTTCGGCGCCTCGAAGATCGGGGGGGGTGACGTCCGAGACGCTGAAAGAATGAAAATCGATTTTTGCTCAGTGACCGCGAGCTACGGCGTCGCACTCGGCACGGGATTCAAAGACGAATGGATTTGCGCAGCCGCTCGCGGAACGGGCTTCGCATTTTCCGGTGTCGGTATTGATCACGAAGCCTGTCCAATAGGCCATGCAATATCCGTTGTCCGGTGTCATGCCCCAGAGATCCATCGCATCCGCTGATTGAATCGATGCCGCTGCTGCAAGAGTGAGAATGAGTGTCTTCATGTTTGAGAGGGATACAGTTGTGCTCGCCATCTCTCCAATTATTCTTCTTGGTGGAAGTTCATTACGAATAGTTATATCGCGATGCGTAAATATGCAGATTGATCAGCTTTCCAGTAGAGTAGGGGCATGCGTATCTGGATAGCGTTGATCTCCATCTTGGGAGGCTCCGTCATACTTGCACTCAAGTGGGTGGCCTATGCATGGACTGGCTCGGCCGCGTTAAAGTCGGATGCGCTCGAGGGAATCGTGAACGTGGTCGCGGCGGTCTTTGCTTTGGGCGCGTTGGTTTACTCGGAAAAGCCTTCTGATCGGGAGCATCCGTACGGCCACGGAAAAATGGAAAATTTTTCCGCGGCGTTTGAAGGAGGGTTGGTCACTCTTGCAGCAATCTTGATTCTTTATGAGGGTGCTTCCGCAATTCTCTACGGAGTGCAACCGCGTGAGCTCGGTACAGGGCTGTTGGTGAATGCGATTTCTGGAATTTTAAATGGTCTCCTGGGGTGGTTTCTGATCGCTCAGGGAAGGAAGCACCAGTCAAAAGCCATCGAGGCGGATGGGCATCATGTTCTTTCTGACTTTTTCACCACGATCGGCCTTTTGCTGGGGCTCCTTCTTGTCTGGCTGACGGGCTGGGTCTGGTTAGACGGTGTGATCGCCATCGCGATCGGTCTGCTGTTAGTTCGCACCGGCTTCAAGTTGGTGAGGGAGTCTTCGTCTGCGTTGCTCGATTCCGAGGATCCGAACATTCTGGAGAAAATCGTGGGCTTCCTGAATGGGTCAGTGCCGCGAGAAATGATTACGATACACGGTCTGCGCACGTTGAGGAGCGGGCGGAACACTCATGTTCAGGCTGATTTTGTGGTGCCGGAGTTTCTCAGTGTTCGTGAGGCTCACGACCTCGTCGCCGATCAGTGTTCGCGCCTCATGACCGAGCTGGGCCTGGCCGGAGAGGTTCAGGCGCACATCGATCCTTGCGGCAGGGCCTATTGCTCCAGTTGTGCGGTAGACCCTTGTCCCGTGCGCGAGGCCCCCTGTGCGGGGCGTGAGGTTTTGACGGTCGAGGGCGCGACCTCTTACTTGCCGAATCGTTCGTAGCTATGCACCAGCTGTTCGATCCGCTTGATGACCGCGTCGACGGTCTTGTCGAGCGGAACGGATAAAGCGAGGCCGGCGGCAAAGTCATGTCCTCCGCCTCCCAGTTCCATCGCAACGCGATTGATGACGATTTTGCCCTTCGACTTCATCGACACCCTGACCGTGTGGTCATCCTCTTCTCTGAAGAGGCAGACCACTTCGGCGTCTTTGAGGAGGAGCAGGAGGTTGAGAAAGGATTGAGTATCATCGGACGAGGCTTGGTGTTTTTTTCGAAGATCCAGCGGCATTTCTAGCCACGCAATCTTGCCCCCGTGCGCGATTTTCACGTTTTGCAGCATGTGGCCGAGGAGCTGCAGGTGGGAGAGCTCCTTGCTGGAGTAGATCGCCTGATAGACTTCTTCGGGATTGACGCCTTGGGCGATCATGTCCGCGGCGATCCGGTGGGCGAGAGGGGTGGTCCGCGCGTATCTAAAGCTATTTGTGTCGGTCATGACGGATACGTAGAGGCCGAGAGCGACGTCTTTGTTGATTTTCGCCAAACTGAGCTGATCGAAGACGTGGTGAAGCAGCTCGCCGATGCTGCTCGACGCGATATCAGAGACCACCATGGCATGAGGGGGATAGGGGATGTCCCCGTTACCACCGATGTTGTCGGGGTGGTGATCAAGGAAAACAATTTTTTTGGCTCGAAGCGAGAGTTCGGGCCATAGCTTGCCCAGGCGGCGTGGGTCATTCGTGTCGAGGATGACCCAGAGATCGCAGGTGTCCCAAAGCTCTACCTCGCCAGGTCCCAGGAGAATTTGGGCTTTCGGATCGAGAAAACGATACCGTTTTGGCAGTAAGTCGGGGTTGTAGATCCGGCAGGCCTTCCTGGCGCGTTTGAGATAGTGAAAGAGCGCAATTTCCGCGCCGAGGCCGTCCCCGTCAGGAAGTTGATGAGTCGAGATCAGGATTCGCTTGGCCTGTCCGAGGTATTCTTTAAACTTCTGAAACTCTTTAGATTTCGAGAGCTCAGGAGGTTTTTCTTTCGGGCTCAAGCTAGTGTCCTCAATTGCCGATTTTTCTATCTGAATGAAGTGGTGAACCCAGGGTACGGCCTTAAGAGGAAGCGATCAAGACATGGCGATAAGAAAGAAGACGAAAGAAGATCAGATAGATCCCTTGTATGTCATTTTTGAGCAACATTTGTTCAGTTTTTCTGATCCCGAGGTGGATCGGAAGACTTTTGTCGCCCACGTGGTGGTCGAGTACCTGAACTTCCTCCGTAAAAAGAGCGTTACCGTCCCGCGATCGCTAGAAGGGGCGATTATCGAGGAGATCGGGAGTCAGGTGAACACGATGCTCGTGAAGAAAATTTATGGCTGTCTGAGCATCCGGGACTTTCAGAGGGGAATACCCCCGCAGGTCCGAAAGCGCGCGAGGAAACGCTATACCAAGCTCGAGGCGGCCTAGTCAGATGCGGGCGGCGGAGCGTGCTTTTTTCGCTACCCTTTTTTGATCAGTGCGCTCGATCTGAATAGGATCGCCATTTGCGATAGCGATCATCCGGCTGATGATCGCTCCGGCCATATTGAGTCCGGTCGCTTTTTCGATTCCTTCGAATCCGGGCGAGCTGTTGGCTTCGAGAATCAAAGGCCCTTGGCGGCTTGTGATGATGTCGATACCGGCGATGTCGAGTCCCAGCACCCTTGCCGCCTGAACGGCCGCTTTAGCGTAGGAGGCCGGCAATTTGACCATCGAGCCCTGGGCGCCTCGATGAATATTTGCGCGAAATTCGCCATTCGCGGCTTTTCTCATCATGGCAGCGGCGATTTGGTCACCAACGACGAAGGCCCGGTAGTCGCTTCCGGCGCATTCAGCGATGAACTGCTGGATGATGACGTCTTGATCCAGGCCTTGTAGCGTTTCCATGACGGATTCAAGCGAGATGGGCGTATCGAGGAGCATGACTCCTGAGCCCTGGGTCCCTTGCAGCATCTTCAGAACCACAGGGAACCCGCGGACGGCCTCGATCGCCTGAGGCAAACCAATTTGAGAGCGGCTCAAGACCGAGGCCGGCACTCGAAGTCCCGCTTCCCCGAGGAGTTGCAGGCAACGAAATTTATCGCGTGATTCGGCGATGGCGCGAGAGGGGTTGAGAACTCGCATGCCCAACGCCTCGAATTGCCGGACCACGGCGAGTCCATATCGAGTGATCGAGGCCCCGATACGGGGGAGGATGGCGTCGTAGTTGGGGAGGCGAATGCCTTTGTAGAGGATTCGGGTGCGTTTGCCGTCGATGACGAGCTGGCACGCAAGGGGGTCGATCACATCGCAGGCGATATCCCGCATGCGGGCCTCTTGGAGAAGTCTCCTGATGCTGTGCAGATTGGAATTTCGGGACAAGATTGCGAAGTGCATAGACGTTAAGCCCAGTGTAGCATCGAGATACGAGTGCGCCTACGCGATATCCTTCCTCTTCTTTTGCTGACGGCTTTGGGGTGTTCTACTTCCGCGCCGCCTCTGGATCTTCCCAGCCCGGTCGAGGGCCTTCCGTCGTTTGATCGTTTGAGCGTCAAGCCGGTGACGCGCTCGGCCTGGTCGAAGCAGTTGCCCGGGTTGATCACGGAATTGCATCTTGCTCGGGGAGGAGAGCCGGTATTCTCTTCGCGCCCGGAGAACGGGCGGGGCGTCCATTCGGTGAGTCGGTATGCTCATTCCGGGCGGCCGCGTTGGAGGTCCAGATTTCGGAACCTGGTTCGTGCTCTTTCGGTGTCGCCCAACGGGAAAGAGGTTTTTTATAATGCTTATCCCGAGGATTTCGGGGCCCTTGGCTCCACGGGAAAGCCACTCTGGAAGTCACAGGCGCTTTGCAGGCCTGTCGCGCTGATCGATGGGCAAGCCATTTGCTTTCAGGATGACGACACACAGCCAGGGGTCGCGTTCGAGCTTTTCGGAGCCGGAGGGGAAAAGATCGCATTGCAGCCTGCGTTGAAGGATGCGGTTGCGCTTGGTTCGGATCGATCCGGGAGGGGCGTGGTCGTGGCCTCTGTAGACGGACGTTTCGAGATGTTTCGTGTTTCTCCGTTTGCACGGACGTTCGAAGGGAGGGTGGACGGAGAGATCACCGACATCGACCTCAGAGCGGCGGTCAGCGATACAGAGTCACGCGTCGCGATTCTGTATACGGATCTTAAGCACAGTAAGCGGTTGGCGGTCTTTGATGCGGCCGGAAAGCGGCTGGGAGACGTGCAGATTCCCTTTTCTGCGGAGCAAGTCGTCTTTGCGGGCGAGGTCGACGAGGTGATGGTCGCGGATCCCACCGGAAACGCGCCCCGTTTCGCAGTATTTGATGTTCTGACTTCCCCTCGGCTGCTTTGGGAGGGGAAGAGTGAATTTGCGACGGAGTATGCTGTATTGGTTCGGCCCCTTTCAAAAGGCTGGGCGATTTACTGGGGGGTCGAAGCCAGTGCGGGCAAGTTGACTCGTTGGGCGGAGCTGATCGGGATATCCGCCGAGAATCCGAGGCATCCGATGTGGCGAGTTCGCGTCCCCGTTCCTGCCGGTGGGTATGTCTATTCTTTTGACGTGAGCGAGGAGGGAAAGAAGACCTGGTTGGCGGTCGCCACGGACCTGGGAAGTCTGTCGCTTTTTCGTTTGCTGCCGAAATAGAAAACGCCGACCCCGGTGTAAGAAGGTCGGCGTTTCGTTTACGGAGAAAAATGACTTGGCCCGCCCGCTAGCTGGCGGCCTGATGCAGATGCAGATGGTTCGTAGTTTTTTCCTTGTGTCGTTTGAGCTGCCTTTCAATCTTGGTCAGCGCTCCCTCGATTGAGCGATAGAGGTTCTCGGTTGCCGCCTCGCCAAAGTAGTCCATGTGGTTTCCAACCAGATGCACATGCGCGATCTGCCCCTGCTTCTCGACGCTGAAGCTCCACGTAATCGACACGCGACCTTGAAAGTACCTCGCAAGCCGCTTCGTTTTTTCCTGCGCGAACATCTTGATCGCCTCGGTAGAGTCGAGGTGTTTGAACGTCATGGTGATTTCCATTGGATAGGTCCTCCTGGTAGGGAAATGTGAGAGTTCCTCGGCTCGCTGAGACTAGCCCCAGTGGAGGTTGGGCCTCTCACGGTTCAACAAAACAACGATACTCCCGATGCTTGAGGCGAAGCAAAAGAGGGTGTTTTTTTGTGATGCGTCATCGATCAGGTATTGGGCGTTTAGGCGGTGTCTAAAAGACTTTTTTACGCTTCCCAGAAGACAAAATGCCAAGCATATCTCGATACTTGGCGACGGTTCGGCGCGCAATATCGATATTGTCGCCCTGTAAGAGCTCGACAATTTTTTGATCGGAGAGGGGGTTTTTCGGGTCCTCTTTAGTGACGAGATGTTTGATCTTCTCTTTCACCGCTTCGCTGGCGAGCGCGTCTGATCCGTCGCCCGATTGAATGCTTGAGTTGAAGAAGTACTTGAGTTCAAAAATCCCCACCGGGGTATGAACGTATTTGTTCGTCGTCACGCGCGAAATGGTGGATTCGTGCATGCCGATATCGGCGGCAATGTCTTTGAGGATCATCGGCTTCAGCTGCTGGACGCCTTTTTCGAAAAAATCTCGCTGTCGCTTCACGATGGCCTCAGTCACTTTGAAAATAGTTTTTTGTCGGTTGTGAATGGACCGAATCAGCCAGATCGCCGAACGGAGTTTGTCTTGCACATACTCTTTGGTGTTTTTGTTGCCGTCCTTCTGGGCGCTCTGAAGGATGTTCCGGTAGTACGGCGAGATGCGAAGCTTCGGCATGCCATCTTCGTTTAAAACCACGACGAACTCTTCAGCCACCTTGTAAACGTAGATGTCGGGGGTGATGTACTGGGTGTCCGAGGCGCCGAAAGATCGGCCGGGCTTCGGCTCGAACTCCAGAATCAGCTTGGTCGCTTCGATCACCTCACTCATCGATTGACCGGTTATTTTTGCAATCGACGCGTAGTTCTTCCGCTCCAGATCGCCGAGGTGGTTTTCCAGAATGAGTTCCACAAGCGGTTGCCGCGGACGCATGAGTCGGGCCTGGTGCAGGAGGCATTCTTTCAAATCTCGCGAAGCGACGCCAACCGGGTCAAACGTCTGGATGACCTTGAGAACCTCCTCGGCATCTTCGAGGTGAATGCCGGTTTCCACGGCGAGATCTTCCAGTTTTGCGTTGAAATAGCCGTCATCGCTCAGGTTGCCGATGATCAGGTCGCCGAGCAGCGTTTCTTCGGGCGTCAGATTCGCCATGGAGAGCTGCCAAGTGAGGTGCTCTTCTAAGGAGGTCGTTCGGGTGAGGATGTTTTCAAAGCTGGGGAGGTCCTCGTTGATTTCTCTCATCGAGGGGCCGGGGCTTGAGGAGGAGGAGTTGAAGTCCTCGATATAAGAGTCCCAGTTGAAGTCGTCATCCTTTCCCGCAACGACTTGGTCCTCTTTGGGCTGGTCCTTTTGGAAGGCTTCTTCGTCCCGGAGCTGCTCGGCCTCTGGATCGGCAGGAAGATCCGCCTGCGTTTCGGCATCGGTGGGAATCTCAGGGTCGGACTCAGGCCCCTCGCCCAACTCTTCCAGGATGGGGTTCTCGACGAGCTCCTGATTGACGACTTCCGCCAGCTCCATGCGATTGAGTTGGAGTAGCTTGATCGCCTGTTGGAGCTGGGGAGTCATCACCAGCTGTTGGCTCAGTCTTAAGCTTTGTTTAATTTCAAAAGCCATCTTCTACACGTTTCCTACTGCCGAGCCCCATACTGCAGCGCCGACGTGATGTTGTCTCTACAGAGAGAAATTCTCACCAAGATAGGTATCGCGAGCGGTTTGACTGTTCGCGATTTCCTGGGGAGTTCCATGTTCTACTATTTTACCATCGCTGAGCAAATATCCAACGTCACAAATTTCTAATGTTTCTCGGACGTTATGATCTGTGATGAGAATTCCGATCTGCCGTTTCTTTAAAATTCGGATCATATTCTGGATGTCATCGACGGCCTTGGGGTCGATGCCGGCGAAGGGCTCGTCGAGGAGGAGGAAAACCGGGTTGAGCGCGAGGGCCCGTGCCACCTCTACGCGCCGCCGCTCGCCCCCCGAAAGAGTGAAAGCCTTTTGTTTCGCGACATGAGTGAGTCGAAATTCCTCAAGAAGGAAGTCGAGCCGCTCTTTTCTGATCTTTTCGTTGAGGTCGAGCGTTTCGAGAACGGCGCGCACATTTTCTTCCACGGTCAATTTTCTGAAAACGGAGGCTTCCTGGGGAAGATAGGCAATCCCTTGGCGGGCCCGTTCATGCATTTTCCATTGGGCGATGTCCGTTCCGTCAAAAAGAACCCGCCCCTGGTCCGCGCGCACCAGACCGATGACCATGTAGAAAGAGGTCGTTTTGCCCGCGCCGTTAGGCCCGAGTAGGCCGACGACCTGCCCGCTTTTGACTTCAAACGAGACTCCGCGGACGACCGTTCGGCCCTTGTAGGCCTTGACCAAATCCTCCGCCTTAAGCAGGCGCTCGCTTGAACTGTTACTTGTTTTCACCGCTGCTGAAGGCATTTCCGTGTTCGACCTCGACGATTCCCGTGTCCCGATGCATGAGGATCACGTCTCCCACTAGCGTATCACTGTCCTGGTAGACTTGGGGAAACTGAGTGAGGATCACGAGTTCCTTCTTCGAGTCGAAGTCGGCTCTCCCTCCTGTGCCGTACTGGAGCGATTTGGCTTCAGTCGATGTCTCTCTGATGAGCACGTCCTCCCAGGCCGTCAGGTAGTGGACCACGTCGGTGAAGTCGCCGTAGCTGAGGTCGGCTCTTCTCGATTTCGCGAAGAGATCCGGCTGGGTGATTTTCACGAATTTTTCGGCCAAGGGCCGACTGGCATACATCGTAAAATGGGCAATATTGGTATTGCGGTCGATTACGCACTGGTCCGAGCGAATCTCGGTGGAGCTTTGGACTCCTTTGTTTGTGGCGTCCCTTTTCTTCGCTTGCCTCATGATGGCTTTCACATTTTTGGGAAGCAGCACGTGATTATCGTTCATGGGATAGTCCATGCCTAGGCTGTCGAATTCGAGGGTTTGATCGCTTTCGCCGTCTTCATCGCCTTCCCCATGTACCCAGTATTTTTCTGGGATCTGAACTCGCCGGGGCCCGGGGCGATAACGGAGGTATTCGCTCTTTGTTGAAAACCCATCGGGGAACTGCGTGACGACATCGCCATAGATCTCCAGATCGCGGTCATCGAGAAAATATTTGGCCTCTTTTCCGGTCACGATCGTGGGTTCTGAGTCAGGGTTGAAAAGGTAGGCGGTGATTTTTCTTGAGTGCATTACTCTCAAGCTGTTGAACATATAGGCTTTTTCAGCCACCAGTCGCCATTGTCGTACGCCCCCTTGGGCTGAGACGTATTCAAACTTTTCAACGGTGTACTCGGGAATCTGGTCCTTCGGGATACCGGGGGCGAGGACTTCCTCCTGGGCGTTGGGTTTCAACTCTTCAGGATCGATTTGACCCGCTACAAAGGGCTTTTCGAGTGTCGACGGCATGAGGGCGACCCCTTGAATGACGACAAAGAGGGCCACCAGAGCGATCAGGATCGCACGAAAACGGAGTCGGGCTGGACGAGGGTGGGCTGAAACGGGTTCCACAGTAGTTCTGAGCCTATCTGAGTCTTCTTTCGGTGGCCACCGAGGAGCGCCGGATACGGGGTAGAATAGCCGTCCCATCTGGGTTAATGTCGCGCCTACCCATATGGACATCCTCCAGTTCGAAGAACGAAAACGCGATCACCTTCGTCACGCTCTTGATTCAGCCAATCAGGCGGATGGGGCTGGTAGCCTCGATCGCATCCGCCTCGTGCACGAAGCCCTTCCCGATCTGGATCTCGAGGAGGTCAGTCTTTCGTCCCAGTGCTTGGGTAGTTCGAGCGAGACGCCCTTTTTTATCGCGGCGATGACGGCCGGACATGCTGATGCGCCTCGCCTGAACCGCCAGTTGGCATTGGCCTGCTCACGTCGTGGATGGGCAATGGGCGTCGGGTCCCAGCGTCGGGAGCTAGAGTCTTTTGAGCTGACCCTGGGGAGTGACGGGGGGGATCGCTGGTCGAAACTTCGTGCGGAAGCGCCCGCTCTTCGACTCTACGCTAACATCGGTTTGTCTCAGCTTCCTCGTGCACGGCTGGAGAATCTCCAAAGGCTGGTTGGCGAGATGGATGCGACGGCCCTCGTTGTTCACGCGAACGCCTTGCAGGAAGGGTTGCAACGGGAGGGTACTCCACAATTCGGAGGAAGTATCGACGCACTGGCCCGTTTATGCGAGGGAATGAAGATCCCCGTTATTTTGAAAGAAACAGGCTGCGGCTTTTCGGAAGGCTCGGTGCGTCGCGTTGCCTGTCTGGGTCTTGCGGCCATCGACGTGAGCGGACTGGGCGGCACTCACTGGGGACGAATCGAGGGGGCTCGCGCCGGTGAGGTCGACGCCCTGGGGCGCCGCCTGACTCGTGCCGCTCAGGTGTTTAAAGATTGGGGCATCTCGACCGTGCAGTCGGTTCTGAATGCTCGAAAAGTATTGGGGTCCGGTCCGGTCGAGACCTGGGCCTCGGGTGGAGTACGTAGCGGTCTCGACGCGGCTAAACTCATGGCCCTCGGGGCTTTCCAGGTCGGGTTTGCCAAACCCGCGCTTGAGGCGGCACAGCTCGGCGACGAGGGTCTCGATGAATGGATGGAGCAAATCGAGTTTGAGACGCGGCTCGCGATGTTTTGTTCTGGTATGAAATCGACAGCGCAGCTTCGAGGACGGGAGACGGTATGGACGAAACACGCACCATGATGGAAGGTTTTCATCGTCTTTCGAGAGAGGAGCGCTTGAGACGAGTTCAGGCGATCGCGGGGCTGTCGAGCCACGAGGCCGATATTCTTTCTGGGGCGATTCCCACTCCGCCTGAGGTGGCCGAGCATCTCATCGAGAACGTGGTCGGCTATTTTTCCATCCCGCTCGGCGTGGCGACGAACTTCAACATCGATGGTCGTGATCTCCTCATTCCGATGGCGGTTGAGGAATCTTCGATCATCGCGGCCGCCAGCGCCAATGCGAAGTGGGTGCGCCAGGAGGGCAGCATCGTCACCTATATGAAGGGCAATCTGATCATCGGGCAGATTCAGCTTCCGACGGTGCTCAACGTCCCGCGAGCCCGGCACCTTTTGCATTTTCATCGAGACGAGTTGATGAAGCTCGCCGATTCGGTTCAGCCCGGCCTGGTGGCCCGCGGAGGTGGGGTGCGTGATATCGCGATTCGTGAAATTCAGCGTCCGCAGGGCACGGGTACTATGCTCGTGATTCACGTGCTGTGTGATCCCTGCGATGCCATGGGCGCGAATCTGATCAATCAGGTTTGCGAAGTGCTCAAGCCGCGCATTGAGGAGCTGACTTCAGAGAAGGTGGGCCTGTGCATCCTGTCCAACCTGGTCGATACGAAGCTGGCTGTAGCTGAGTTGGTGATTCGTGACATCCAGCCGCAGTTAGGGCGGGGTATTGAGGAAGCGACTGCTTTTGCCAAGCTCGATCCGTATCGGGCAGCGACGCACAACAAAGGCGTCTTGAACGGGATTGATCCCATTCTGATCGCTACCGGCAATGATTGGCGCGCGGTAGAGGCGGGTGTTCATGCCTATGCTGCGCGCTCTGGGACGTATCAGCCCGTGACGGAATGGCGGATGGAAGGCTCGGATCTGCGGGGTCGGATCGAGGTTCCGATGGCGGTTGGAACGGTCGGTGGCGTGACGCGATTGCACCCCACCGCGCGAGTGGCGTTGAAGATTCTAGGAATCGAGCATGCGGAAGATCTTGCTCGCATTTGCGCCGCGGTCGGCCTGGTGCAGAATTTAGCGGCGCTGAAGGCGCTTTCGACCGTGGGGATCGTCAGGGGGCACATGGCGCTTCATGCCGCGAATCTCGCCATAGCGGCCGGCGCCGAGACGCATGAGGTGCCGGAGGTTCGGGCTCGTTTGGCCGAAGTGCTTAAAACTGAGAAGACCATCAGTTTGACCCGTGCGCGACAGATTCTTGAGGCGCTTCGCTTCGAAGGGAAGAAGAGTGGGCTCGGTGTTGGAAATTAGCATTCCCGGAAAAATATTTCTTCTCGGGGAGTACGCGGTGCTTGGGGGCTCGCCCGCCTGGGTTGCCGCGCTTGGACCTCGGTTCTCGCTCCGGGCGGAAAAGGCCGAAGAGTGGGAGTTTCCGTTCTCTTCGCAATCGCCAGCGGGGCGTCTGCTTCAGGCGTGGAAGGAACAGGGAGAAATCGGGCCTTTTCGTTTCGCGTTCCGGGACGCGCACGGCGGAGCCGGTGGCTTCGGCGGTTCGACGGCGGAGTTCGCTCTCGCCTACGTGGCTGAAAAATTGATTTCTAGGGAGGCTCAAACAGGGTCATTTGATGCGATCGCGCTCCCTACATGGAAAAAATACCGCGAGGTGACGGGTCGCGATCCAGGCATCGCGCCGAGTGGGGCTGATTTGCTCGTTCAGCTTCTCGGTGGTGTTCAGAGGGTGCGGGTGGATCGGACGGGCGAGGCGCATGTATCGCCAATTCACGATCAGTTGCCGCTCGAGCGGTTTGTGATTTTGAGTGCGGCCGGAGTTCCAGGCAGGAAAGTGACCACCCACGCTCATCTCGCTTCATTTGAGGGGGGGACCCAGTTTCATCGGGATTTGGAGCAGATTGTCGCTGATGCGGAGATGGCGCTTCACGCCGGAGACGTGATCGCGCTCGGTGCGAGTTTGACGAGGTACGCGGAAGTGCTTGGCGAACTTGGACTGGAGGCGCCGGCCGCGCGAGAGGAGCGCGAGCGGTTCACGCGTCTGCCGGGGGTCTTGGGTTACAAAGGGTGCGGCGCTTTGCTTTCGGATGCGGCGGTGGCGCTAGTCAGTGATGATGTCGCCGCGAGCGGCCTCATTCAGGCGGCCTCGGCGCGCGGGCTTCGTTTGGTCACTCAGGGCTTGAAGGTCGAACCGGGGGTTCGATGAGCCGGAAAATTTTAGCGCGCGCGTCGGCGAATATCGCGATCGTGAAATACATGGGGAAGGCCGATGCGCGTTTGAACCTCCCCGCGAATGCTTCTCTTTCGATGACGCTTGATTCGCTTTGCACCGTGGTCGAGCTTCGTGAAGCTTCGACCAACGCCTGGGTGCCCGAGGTGCCCGCGGTTCGGTTGCCTGGCCTTCTCGTTCCGACTCTCGACGAGAGGGGCGTGAAAAAATTCGAAGCGCATTTTGAACGCGTGCTAAGCGAGGCCCCTGCTATTCTTCGGGCGGCCGGTGTTCAGCCACAGCCGCCAGAATCGTGGGTGATTCGGTCAGCGAACACCTTTCCGGCCGCCTCGGGCATTGCGTCGAGCGCGTCGGCGTTCGCCGCGCTGACCTTGGCGGGCGCGGCGGCGTGCGCGGAAAATATCGCTGATCTGGAGGCCGCCTTGGAGCGCGGGCCGGTGTTGAGGCGCGCGCTGGCGCGACTGTCTCGGCGCGGTTCGGGCAGCTCGTGCCGATCGTTCGAGGGTCCTTGGGTGCGGTGGTCGGGCGAGGAAGCGCGGGGCGTTTTTTCATCGCTTGGCCGGTACGTTGATCTGGTTTTGCTCGTGGCGAGCGTGCGCAAGGATGTGTCGTCCTCTGACGCTCATGAGGCGGTGACCAGTTCTCCGCTCTGGTCGGGACGCGCCGAGCGCGCCAACGCCCGGGTGCGGGATTTAGAAGAAGCCTTGGCGAGCGGCGCGCCTTCGAGGTTGGCGCGGATCGCCTGGGAGGAGTCGTGGGAGATGCACAGCCTGTTTCACACCTCGTCGCATCCGTTCAGCTACTGGCTGCCGCAGAGTCTCGAGCTCTTGCAGTGGCTCCGACCCGGGGTAGAGGAGGGGTTGGCCCTGCGCTCGTCCGACGTACCGGTCGTGACGATGGATGCCGGCCCGAACGTGCATCTGCTCGTCCCGGAAGCGCACGCGGCTCGGTGGCGGGCGCGGGTGGCCGAGCGTTTTCCGGGGCTCGCGGTGCTGGAGGACCGGGCTGGCTCCGGGGCCCGTCTCATTTCTGAGCGCTGACTCTGCTCGGCGCCTCTGCTCGGCGCGGGGTTTCGCCCAATGCGAAATCTGAGCGAAGCACGAAGCTTAGAAGAAAATCCCGAAGCGCAGGAGGTTGAAGGTCAGAGTCGGGGTTCCGTTGACCGTGAAAATAGTGGAGAAGGACGGCGTCCAAGAGACAAACGAGTTGAGCGCGAACTTCTTGCCGAGGTCGAATCCGGCCGAAAAATTCGTGGTTGTGGTGCTTCCCGACGAAAGGAGGGTGAACCCCGCCAAGCCGCGGAGGAAGAAATCGTCGTTCAGGTCCTTGCCGAAATGACTGAGGCCAATCCCGACAAGATTCTGCGTGAGAATGGTGTTCGAGCCTGATGAACTATTAACGAACCCAAAAGTACTCTTTAGTCCTACCTGAGCCATCAATTCCGAAAACAGTGACTGTTTCCATGACCTGAAGAGTGGCTGCCGTCCCTCCCGCAATCTCATGATGAAGAGAGTCGCCATCCTCTTTCGCGTAAGTGGTGGTGGCGGCCAGAAAACAAACGGCAAGAAGAGCGAGCATACGGTTCAAGTTCAAACTCTATAGGGCTTTCGGTTTCGTGCAAATAGGCATAACGGTGAAACCATGGGGCAGTGGTCGAGCTTTCAAGTTGAAGTTCCGGGCAAATGGGTTCTGTGCGGAGAGCACTCCGTTCTGCGCGGTGTGACCGCGATCGCGTTCCCGCATCCTGAGTTTTCGCTTCGGCTCGAATTTCAAGCCGGGACCTCGGCTCTGCACATTCATGCTCCCGCGGGACCGGTTCGAGAGTTGTTGGAGAGCGCTCTTCGATCCCTGCGCGGATCGGGACGAGTCGTCGAAGAGCCGCTAGGCGAGCTTCATATCGAAAGCTCAATTCCCGTGGGTGCGGGATTGGGCAGTTCGGCGGCGCTTTGTGTGGCGGTCACAAAGTGGCTCACGGATTCACACCGATTGAGTTTCGAGCAACAGTTCGAGTTTGCACGCGAGCTGGAGAATCGCTTTCATGGCCGCTCGAGCGGAATGGACGTCGCCGTCGTCATGGCCGCCGCGCCCGTGGCTTTCACGATGGGACGGCCGGCTGAGGTCCTTTCCTTCAAGAGCCTCCCCCGATTCACTTTTCATGACACCGGCCTTCGGGCGCGCACGAGCGAATGTACCGCTCAGGCGGGGGAGGGAGATGAGCTCATGCGGCAAGCGGCGGTCCTGGCCCGCGATGGACTTGAAAACGAGGTGCTCGACCGGGTGAAACAGGCGATGGATCTTGCCCACCGGGCTTTCGAGGGGTGGGGCTTGGTCCCATCCGAAGCGCAAGAGTTGCGAAAAAAGCTTCTAGCTCAGGGCGCGTTGTCGGCCCGGCTGACCGGCTCTGGCCGGGGGGGATTTGTCGTTGCCCTGTGGTCAGCCCTGGGTTAAGCCCTACGGTCTTAACTATTCGAGAGTTTGAGGGGAGGTGAATTTTATATGCCAGGTATTGTAATCCGAGACGGTGATTCGTTCGAAGCCGCGATCAAGAAGTTCAAGAAGACCTGCGAGAAGGCAGGGATCCTCGCTGAAGTGCGTAAACGCGAAGCCTACGAAAAGCCCTCGGTCAAACGCAAGAAGAAGGCGATCGCCGCCAAAAAGCGTGGAACCAAGAAGCCCCGTACTCCTCGCTTCTGATCCTCGTTGAGTGAAATATTTAGGCGCCCGGTTTCAGCAAGCTTTGCCTGAGACCGGGCGTTTGTGTTTGTATGAGAGACTATGGCGACCATTAAAGAGCAGCTTTCTGAGAAGATTAAGGCCTCGATGAAGGGCGGAGACAAAGAGACGCTGATGTTTGCGCGTAATCTGCACGCGGCGATCCGGAAGAAAGAGATCGACGACCGGATCGATCTCGATGATGCCGCCGTCCAGAAGATCATCACCACGCTGCTCAAACAGCGGCAAGACTCGCACGATCAGTTCAAGGCGGGCGGTCGTGAAGATTTGGTGGCGAAGGAGCTGGCCGAGATGCAGTTCCTCCTTCAGTACATGCCGAAGCAGATGTCGGAGGCGGAGATTCGCGAGGTGGTCAGCTGGGCCGTCGCGGAAGCAAAGGCCACCACCGCGAAAGATCTGGGTGCAGTGATGAAGTTGGTGCTCCCCAAGACCCAGGGCAAGGCGGATGGCAAGCTCGTTAGCCAGCTCGTGAAAGACAAGCTGGGCGGATAGTTATTGCGGGTGCGGAAGAGGGGGCTTCGCCAGGCGTTCGAGCAGACGGCGCCTTAGCGTGCTGTCTTTTCCTTGGAACGCGTTGATGTGGTCCCCGGTGGTTTCCCAAAATTCTTTTGGTTCACCGGCGGCCTCGAACAGGTCTTTTCCTAGGCGGAGGTCGATGACCGGGTCATCTTTTGAATGGACCACGATGATGGGTGTGGGGCTCAGGCTGCGGATGCGTTCTTCGTTCGGTGCATGGGCATCGCTTAGAACCAGATGAGCCAGCCATTGGAACGGCCAAGTCCAGGCGGATTTCGCAAGCGCCGAGACCCCCGCGGCTCGATACGATTTGAAGCTGGCTTCGATGACGATGAGTTGCGGATGAAACCAGCTTCGGTTCTCGCTGAGCGCTCTCAGGGCGATTGCTCCGCCGAGGCTCTGGGCGAAGATCACCTTGGGCCTACGGGGATACTTTGCTTCTGCCCAGCGAAAGAAGGCGCTGCCGTCTTGGACGGTTCCCTGGGGACTGGGATCGCCCTCGGAGCCTCCATAGCCGCGGTAGTCGAGAATCGTGAAGTCATAGCCATGATCAAGAATCCAATAGAGGCCGACAAAGTGAGCTGAAACATTTTGCGCGTTTCCGTGAAAGAAGAGGAGTAGGGGGGCGTCCTTTTTTGGGCGTGGCGCGCGAAACGACCACGCCACCAAGTCCAGGCCGTCTTCCGTTTGGATTTTTAACTCTTCCGGCCGATAGGGAATTTTACTGGGAGCGACAAAAAACTGGGACGAGGGATAGTAAAGAAGTGATGAGCACCCGAGGTTGAAGAGCGGAGCGAGTCCCGCGAGTGCGAGAAGAGTGCGGGAGGGGAAGTGTCGCTGGGAATTATTTTCTTGGTTGAAACGCAACCTCATAGGTCTAGTCTACGAAGTCATGAGTCTAGCCCTCGGGTCAAAGGGTTTCGTATTTCGGTTGGGGGTCGTTTTCGGTATTTCCGCGTTCGGGTTTACGGGGCTGGCTTTCGGTCAGGAAAGCGACCTCAGCGAGTTCGCACGCTCCGAGCTCTGGTTGCGAGCCTTGCACTATGGCCGTTCGTTTCCATGGATATTTTTGAAGAAAAGCGCGGTCGACGGCGGGGCGTTTTTTATCGACCCTGCCGGTGGCACCGATGCGCTGTCCGAGCTCCGCGCGAGTATCCGGGCGTTTCGAGATCCCGAGGCGCGTCTTCCGAAGATCGGCCTCCATCCTCAGTGTGGCCTTCCCTTTCGTTATCGGGTGATCAAGAGGCGTTTTCCGGGTCCCTGGGTCGATCAGGATTGTCCCAACGTGAGGGAAGTCCTCCGGAATTTCAATGCGGAGTCGGTCGCCCTCGTTTTTTCGAGCGCGCACGCGGATAACCCTGGTTCGATGTTCGGGCATACGTTTCTTCGTTTTAATTCCCGCAGGGGGACCGCGAGGAAAATCGACCTCCTGGATCTTTCGGTGGGATATGCCGCCGCCACCGCTAAAGAGGACAGTACGGCGATTTTCTATTGGAAGGGTCTCTTCGGCGGGTATCCCGGCAAATTCTCTTCGTTGCCCTATTACGCGAAAGTGAATGAATACCTCAACTCCGAAAGCCGGGATCTCTGGGAGTATCGGTTGAGCCTGAGCGAGGAGGAGACCGAGCTTTTGCTTCTTCACGTGTACGAGCTCGAGAAGACCAGCTACCTCGCCTATTTTTTCTTTGATGAAAATTGCTCCTGGATTCTCCTGGCTTTGTTGGAGGCGGTCAAACCCGAGTGGCGGTTGACGGCGCCCAGGGTTTTCGTGATTCCGGGAGAGACCATCAAGACGCTCCAGGGAACCCCGGGCGCAATCCTCGACGTACAGTTCAGGCCATCGATGAAGAAGCGTTTTCTTCATCGATACGCCCTTTTGGATTCGAGCCAACGGAGGTTGATTCGAGATCTGATTGAGGGCGCTTCCTCGGCGGTTCAGGCCAGTGAAATCCGTGACCCCAGTACGCTTTCAACGGCGGCGCTTTATTTTCAATATCGCATTCAGAAGGAGGGGGGCGATAAGTCAGGGAAAGCCACGCAATGGAAAATAAAATCAGACGAACTTCTTGCCGCCCGAGCGCGATTGGGGAAACAGGAAGAGCAGGCGCTTCCCGCTCTCGAAGGGTCTACTCGCCCGGATTGGGGTCATCACCCGAGTCGTTTCTGGTTGTCGGGAGGCGCGAATACCGAGGTGGGGCGGGCGCAGTCCTTTGTTGAACTGGGCATCAAGCTCCCTTTTCACGATCTTTTGAATGATGACACGGGCTATGCCCGTTTTCAGCAGATCGACTTTCCGGGCATGTCGTTTCGCTATTATCCTCAGTTGCGGCGTTTTCATGTCGAGTCCATCTCCGGGTTGACGGCCACTTCTCTTTTTCCGATCAATTTCATGGAGGCGAAGCCATCGTGGGCGTTCAAGCTGGGCGCCTTCTCGCCGAAGGATTTCGGGTGTGCTCGCTGCCTGGTTTTCCATCTGAGTGGAAACTTCGGCGGCGCCGTCAATGTTTTGACTGAGTCCGATGTGCTTTATGCTCTCCCCGGTCTCTATTTTGAAGCAGGTGAGGGACTTCGCGGGCGACCTCGATTCGGTCCGCTCGCGCGTCTGGGTTGGATCTGGGGGCCCTTTCGGTTTTTCAAATTTCAGCTGGAGTACGAGGCGGTGGCGGACATCTTTCAACCCTACCGCCGGCAGTTTTTTCATCAGCTCTCGCCGGCGTTGAGCATGAGTTTCTCTCCCTCGGTTGAGGTCCGCCTTCGCGGTCAGGGAAATTTTAGTGCCACCTTCCAGGATGAGCCTTTCTTGGAGTCGAAGGCGGATTTGAATGTTTATTTTTGAAATTGACGGGAATAATTCAAAATCGGGCAATGATAAATGAGTCCGAAACCTCAAGGAGAAGAGAATGAAAAATTGGATTGCTTTGGTGATTTTTACGATGTTGGCTTCTGGGTCTGCTTTCGCGGCCGCCGCGAAGGGCGTGGCGCCTGTCGCGAAGGGAGCCGTGGATGTTGGCGACCCGGGCGATGGCTGCGGGCTTGGCTGGCAGGTTACGGATAAGCGTACCCTCATCGCGAGCACCACGCGCGGCACGATCAATGGCTTCGTGCCTCCTACATTCGGCCTGACCTCGGGCACGATTGGTTGTATGAAGTACGATTTCGCGAAAAACGAGGAGGCGGCCGCGACGTTTGCCTACGCGAATAGCGATTCGCTGCGCACGGACATGGCCGAAGGTCATGGTGAATATCTTGCGGGGATGGCTCGTTCATTTGGATGTTCGGATGCGGTTACTTCTCGTTTTGGAGAGGTGACCCAGAAGAATTACTCTGAAATCACCCAAGATGGAGCCGCTAGCCCGATTCAGATGTTTCGCAACCTTCAGCAACAGATTCGCGCCGATGAGGTGCTGTCGGTCTCTTGCGACGTAGTTTAAACCTCATCGGATTCTTTAGTCGTTGTTCAGGAGCCACCTGGGTCTTCCCAGGTGGCTTTTTTGCGTCAGAATAGCGCAATGCGCCATCTGGGGCGTCCCTAACGCGCCCGCTCTTTCGTTCCCGACCTTCCGCTGTTAGTTTGCCGACCGTCCCCGGGGAGTTGCGAAGGTTTCATGTCACTCATTCAGATCAGTCGAGAGTTGAGCGATGGCGTTGCGCGCCTGAAATTTCGCGCGCCGGTGGCGTACGTCTACAATCCTCTCGAGTATGCGCGTGTTCCCCATGAGGCCTATCTGCATCGCTGGGGCGTCGGAAAAAAAGACGTTCTTTTTTTGGGGATGAATCCCGGACCTTTCGGGATGGCTCAGACCGGTGTCCCGTTTGGCGAGGTCAATCTGGTTCGTGATTTTTTAAAAATCACCGGCTCGGTCTCCAAGCCTCCGAAGGAGCATCCCAAGCGACCCATTGAGGGTTTTTCCTGTGAAAAAAGCGAGGTCAGCGGTCGAAGGCTCTGGGGCTGGGTCCTGAATCGTTTCGAGAAGCCTGAGCGTTTTTTTGAGCATTTTTTCGTCGCGAATTGGTGCCCGCTGGTTTTCATGGAGGACGGCGGGAAGAATCTTACGCCCGACAAACTCCCGGCGGCGGAACGCGCGGAACTCTATGCACTCTGTGATCGGGCATTGGTGAGAACGGTGGAGACCCTTGATCCGCGGCGGGTCATCGGCGTGGGGGCCTTTGCGAAAGCGCGCGCCGAGGAGGCCTTACGAGGTCGGCGTGGCGTGCGCATCGATACGATTCTTCATCCAAGTCCCGCCAGCCCCGCCGCCAACCGAGGTTGGGAGGCGGCGGCTGAGAAACAGCTCCAGGCTCTCGGGGTGATCGACTAGTGCAGAAGAAACGGATTTCTCCCGAGGTGCTGGCGAAGGTTAAGGAGGCGGTCGAGCTGATCGAAGTGATCGGTGAGCATGTCGTCCTGCGCAAAGCCGGGCGTGAATATGTCGGGTTGTGCCCGTTTCATAATGAGCGAAGCGGCTCGTTCTATGTCAACGCCGACAAGCAGGTGTACCACTGCCACGGTTGTCAGGCGGCGGGCGACGTCGTGAGGTTCGTTCAGGAGATTCACGGCGTTTCGTTCATCGAGGCGGTGCAAGAGCTGGCGGATCGCGCGCGGATCAAGTTGCCCTCGGAGCTGCTCCGAGAAGTCGAGGGCATGAACCCCGAGGAGGCCAAGGTCCGAGAGGCTCGCCTTGAGAAGATCTCGCTAGCGTCCCGCTTGAATCGATTCGTCGCGGAGTTCTACTTTCAAAAGCTCAAACAGACGCCGCTGGCGATGAGTTACCTGACGCGCCGAGGCCTGACCGCGGATTGGATTCGGCATTTCTACGTAGGCTACGCGACGAAGGAATGGGATTCTCTTTCGCGCTTTTTGACGGAAAAAAAGGCGCCGATGGCGTTGGCGGAAGAGCTCGGCCTGATTCGTAAGTCGACCCGCCAGGACCCGCGCCCAGGTGAGTCCGGATATTTCGATCTTTTTCGCAACCGAGTGATGTTTCCCATTTTGGATACACGGGGTCGTGTGGTCGGTTTCGGCGGGCGGACGCTCCCTGGTGGGGACGATGCGGCTGATCCGAAATCTCCCAAGTACCTCAATTCGTCCGATTCTCTTCTCTTTAAGAAGAGCCGCATCGCTTATGGCTTGTTTCAGGCTCAGAAGCACATTCGCGAAAAGGACGAGGTGGTGTTTGTCGAAGGGTATTTCGACGTGACGGCCCTTCACTCAGCGGGTTTCGCTCACGCGGTGGCAACCTGCGGTACCGCGCTGACCCCCGAGCACGTCGATCTCGTCAAGCGCTTCGGGAAGAAGTTCATCCTCCTGTTCGATGCGGACAAGGCTGGCGAGGCCGCCACTTTGAGAGCCATGGAGCTGGGTTTGGAGCTCGGGATGGTATTCCATGGGGCCAAGATGCCTTCCGGGCTCGATCCGGATGAGGTTCTTTTTGACCCTTCGACGGGTTCTTTGCGTACCAACGGCAAAGAGGAGATGGAGGGAATCCTCAAGCGCGCCACTCCTCTGCTGGATTTGCTCATGGATGAAAAGCTCGCTCTGGCGGGGGGCGGGAGCAATGAGGACCGGGTTGCCTCGCTGAAGCAGGTGGCAGGCTGGCTGAGGAAGTTTAGTGATCCCATTGGGCGATCCGTACGCGTTGAAATTCTTCGAGATCGCTATCAGGTGAGTGCGGATTTGCTTCGGCAGCTGGGATTGCCGGTCGCCGGCGCTCGTTCCGCTTCTGAGACGCAGCCCTCGCCGAGCACCCGCCCCCCTCAGAAGCCTTGGGTGTCGAGGGAAGAGTTCATGGAATCATTGGCGAAATCACGTTCTGTGACGGCTCGAGGGCCGGGCTCGTCCGGTCCGGTCAGGGCTCCGGTCATCCGGGCGGGGCAGCTCACCGATCGGGAGAAGTCCCTTCTGCTGGGGCTTGCGCGGGGCGAGCCCTTTGCCGGGATTTTGAGTCAGGCGCGCCAAGAGATGCCTGCTGGGCTGACACTTGCTGACTTCTTCGACTATCCGCCTGCTCGCCAATGGGTCTCTCGCCTTTCGAACGAGCCTGGTTTTCTGGAGCGGTTACGAAATGCACCGGCCAGCCTGATTGAACCCGATTTAGACCGGCAAGTTCTCTCAACCCTTACGGAAGCTTGGGTCACTCGCCAGGGACAAGGCGACGCACAGGAGGGCGTTCCCTCCACGGAAGAGTTCAGGTTGACGGTGCGTCGCTCTTTGGCCCGGATCTGGGCACGATTCTCGCACGGAGTTAAGTTGGCGCTGGCCGATGCAGAAGCCAAGAACGACGCAGGGTTAGCCGCGAAATTGATGAAGGATTACCTTGACGGTCAGCGCAAACTGAAGGAGTTTAGCAACTTCTATGACGAAGCTTAAGGATTCCCACTCGTCGAAATCTTCGACGAAGTCCGTACCTACCTCTGCTCAAAAAACGGCCACGCCCAAATCCGCGAAGGCTGGAAAAGAAGCCCCGCCCTCTGTGGCTTCCACGGTGGCCTCCAAGGCGGCTTCTAAGGCAGCCTCCGCGAAGGAGCACGCTCTCAGTACGATGGCGTCGTCCGCCGTGTTGAACTCGGCTGTCGATGCATCGATTGCGATCGCCAGCGAGAAACCTTCCGTGGATCGCCTGGCCACGCTCGCCAAGAATAAAGAAATTAAGAAGCTGCTCGATATGGGTGAGCAGCGCGGCTATCTCACTTTTGAAGAAGTGAACGAGTTGTTGCCGCCGGATATTATTTCACCGCAGGCGATCGATGAGATCATGCACCTCCTCGGCGAGCACGAGATTGAAGTGCTCGACACGACCAAGCGTCCTCGCGAAGGCGACGAGGACGACGATGAGGAAGAGGCGGGTCTTGGCGCGGCTCCGGCCGGTGCTGAAGGTGCGGCTGAAATCGCCCCTGGAGCGGATTATGCTCGAGGTGCTGACCCGGTTAAGCTTTATCTGAAAAAGATGGGGAGCGTTTCGCTCCTGACCCGCGAGGGCGAAGTCGAGATTGCCAAGCGAATCGAAGAAGGCGAAATCGAGATTCTTCGCGCGCTTTTGGCTTCCCGGCTCGGCACGATTGCGATCGTCGAGCTCGGCGAGCGCCTCGAGAGCGGTCGCACGAAGGTCAAGGATGTCATTCGTGGCGTCGATGAAGAAGTTTCTGTCGATGACGAAAAGGCCTACTTGGAGAAGGTGCTTACTGCGATCGCCAAGGTGAAGGGTTTTCTCGCCTATCAAGAGAAGTCTGACGAGAAGCTGGCTTCGCCGGAAGGCAAGAAGGCGGATGCTCGCGAGAAGATTCTCTCGGAGTTAAAGAAGCGTGAGCGCCAGGTCGAGCAAGCTTTCGAGAACATCGCGTTCAATCGTAAAACGATTAACGCGTTGTCGGTTCGGATCAAGACGCTTTGGGGTCGCGGCACGGAGATCGTCCTCGAGCGGAAGAAGATTCTTGCCTATATCGGAACGAAGAGCGTGCAAGAGCTGACCGATCTGGGCAACGAGTACCGCCGGGGCGCGGAGACTCATCCTGCGCTCTGCAAGAAGTGGGATCTCACTGCCGAGAAGCTCGCGCAGATTGTGCAGCAGGAAGAGGGCATCGCCACTCGCATCGAGAGTCTCGAAGGCGAAGCGGGTCTTCCCGTTGAGGCGCTTCTGGAAATCAATGATTCCCTGAATATCGGTGAGAGAAAAGCCGACCAGGCGAAGAGCGAGCTCGTCGAGGCGAATCTTCGTCTCGTGGTCTCGATCGCGAAGAAGTATACCAACCGCGGCCTTCAGTTTCTGGATCTCATCCAGGAAGGTAATATCGGTTTGATGAAGGCGGTCGACAAGTTCGAGTATCGTCGAGGGTATAAGTTTTCGACCTACGCCACCTGGTGGATTCGTCAGGCCATTACTCGCGCCATCGCCGATCAAGCTCGTACGATCCGTATTCCGGTTCATATGATCGAGACAATCAATAAGCTGATTCGAACTTCCCGCCTGCTCATTCAGCAGCTGGGTCGGGAGCCGACGCCCGAAGAGATCGCGACGAAGATGGAGCTTCCGGTTGATAAGGTTCGGAAGGTGCTGAAAATCGCGAAGGAGCCGATCTCTCTCGAGACCCCGATCGGGGAAGAGGAAGATTCATACCTGGGTGATTTCATCGAAGATAAGAAGATCATCAATCCCGCTGAGGCGGTGATGAATATCAACCTCTCCGAGCAGACTCGCAAGGTCCTGGCGACTCTGACTCCGCGTGAGGAGAAGGTTCTTCGCATGCGCTTTGGGATCGGCGAGAAGTCCGATCATACGTTGGAAGAGGTCGGACAGGATTTCTTCGTGACTCGCGAGCGGATCCGGCAGATTGAAGCCAAGGCCCTGCGGAAGCTTCGGCATCCGTCCCGTGCTAAGCTTCTCAAGGCCTTCGTCGACAGTTAAGCTGATGAAATGATTAAATGAATTTGCCCCGGGGCACCGTAAGGTTTCCCGGGGCTTTTTTTATGTGGTTGGTATGAACTGTTCCTTTGAGGGCGGGGAGATCAGCTCAGGGGCCGGATGCCTTTTCTACCTGCATCCGGCCTCTGAGCTGATCCGCCCACACATAAATGGGTCAGCTCATGAGAATTATCACGCAGTGCGGCAATTTTTCACTTGATGAGATGCCGCACTGCGATGTAGTGACCTCGTCATCTCTGGAGGAGTACGATGAGGCAGTTCAACTGGGGTATTTCTTGGGCATTTCTGGCTGTGGCGGGTCTAGCGGTGGCGCCTTTTGCGCACGCGGAAGACATGGAGACGCTTTCAGCGCCCAGCCTTCGGTTTCTCGATCATCTGGTGCCTGAGGATGCGGAAGATTCTCCGCGTGAGCTTCTGACTTGGTACGAGCTCATGCAAACTCGCAAGGAGCAGGAGTCGGCCGGTCGTCATGATGCCACTCTGGATACGCGGATTCGGCAACTTCAGAGTCGGGTCAGCAACTATCTCCGTCGCGACGAGCTCATGATGTGGTACGCGCCCGGGCAATATCTCCAGTCGCTGCGAAACGCTCGTCATCGTCAGTATGTGGTGCGCTACGGTTGGATGCCAGCGACGACGCTGGGGCAGCTCGTCGGTCATGAGGCATACTCTCGCAACCTTCGGGACATGGATTTCGGCGGCTTGCGGCGCGCATCTCTTCGTGAAGAAGGCTGGTCTGAAACCTTTTGGCCCGACCTGACGGGTTCGATTGCGGCTCCTTATGCGGATCCGAATATCACGCTCAATTTCGTCAATTTTCTATTTTACGGTCAAAACAGATCCTATCTCAACGCTCGTCCGGCGGTGCATGAACGAATTGCCCGCGGGGATTTTCGCCCGGAAGATAGTGAGAGACTATCGGCTGCGGAAAAGTATGATCTTCTCGTCGGTGACCTCGATTTTACCTTCACGAATCGCGTGCTCCGGATGGTTGAGCAGATCAACGCGGATGGCCAGATGGCGACCTGGAGTGGGGTTTGTGATGGTTGGTCTTCCGCTTCGTTGAATTTTTTCCGGCCTGAGCGCGCGGTTGAGATCACCGGCGCCCGGGGGCATCATTTGAAATTTTACACATCTGACATCAAGGGGCTGGCGTCTTTTCTGTGGGCGAAGTCATTTGATCGAAGTGGTTTGAACCTGACTTTCGGCGCCGGTTACCAGTGCAAGGACAGCACGCGCGATATGTTGGGTCGTTCGCTCGATCCGACCTGCAATGACGTGAATCCGGGCTTCTTTCATGCTGCCGCGGTCAATATGATCGGGATTGATCGACACGGTTTCGTCTTCGACAAATCCGAAGCGTCGACGGTCATGAACCAGCCCGCTTTCAAGTATGAGTACAAATATTTCCGAGTGACGAATGGTTTGGAGACGGATCGCATGGATGTGGCGAAGGTGCCGCTCAGCCGTCTCGGTGATCGCGATCCGTACAAGGCTTACCGTTCTCCGCGCGCAGTGGATGTCGTCGGGGTGAAGATGAAAGTCTGGTTCAAGAAGGAGCACGCTCAACCCCGGGCGCGTACGGTCGACCCGGTCTCGGCGGACGCCAATCATTCCGTCGACTTGACTTATGATCTTGAGCTCGATGCCCGGGGCAACATCGTGGGTGGAGAATGGCGGTTTCATCGGAACCTCGTGAACAGCCTGGCCGACTCCCATCCCGACACGCTGTGGTTAGTCGTGCCGGGGATTCGGATGTATTCGCGCATATCGGAATTCGAGATGCCCGCCTGGGCTGCTCATGATCCGATTCCCGAGGCCCTTCTCCCTTTCGCGAAGCAGGCGGCTTTGACCATGAAGCCACCCTTTGGGCCGAATGACCTGGTTCAGCACGATGTGTATCGTCCTCAACCGTTGGCGCTTATCGTCGATAATTTGGTCGAACTTTCTCGTCCAGGACGCACCCAGCACGAGATCTCACGGATTCCAGGTCGCTACCGGTCTTCGTTCTCCTGGCTGTCGGACGCCGATTGGGCGCGTCCCGACGCGCCCTAGTCCATCAGCGTTTGAAAGAGAAACGTGTACTGTAAAGCCGCCATGCGCGCGCGCTGCTCGAGATCAGCAGCGGCGCCGTGGCCGCCCTCCATGTTTTCGAAGTAGAGAAAGGGATGGCCGAGCTCTTCCATGCGGGCAGCCATCTTGCGGGCATGGCCCGGGTGAACGCGATCATCTTCTGTTGAGGTCATGAAGAGAACCTCGGGGTACTTCGCGTCTTTTCTCAGGTTTTGATACGGCGAGTACTTCAGGATGTACTCGCGCTCCTCGGCAATATCGGGGTTGCCATACTCCGCGACCCAGCTCGCCCCAGCCAGAAGCTGATGGTAGCGAAGCATGTCGAGCAGAGGGACCTGGCAGATCACCGCGCGAAAAAGCTCGGGTCTTTGAGTGAAGGTGGCGCCCATCAAGAGGCCGCCATTGCTTCCGCCTTGAATGGCGAGCTTCCGCGGTGAGGTGATGTCCGTCGAGATCAGGTGTTCGGCGACGGCCGCGAAATCATCGAAGGCGCGTTGGCGATTTTCCTTGAGTGCGGCCTGGTGCCAGCGGGGGCCAAATTCGCCCCCACCCCGGATATTCGCGAGCGCATAGGCCCCTCCACGTTCGAGCCAGAGTTTGCCGACGGATGAGGCGTAGAAGGGGGTCTCCGAGATCTCAAAGCCTCCATACCCATAGAGGAGGGTGGGGAGAGGGCCCGCCTTTTTCGACTTTGAAGAGGTGAGGAGAAAATAGGGAATGCGAGTTCCGTCCTTACTGATCGCCCATTTTTGTTCGGCCTTCATGCCGGTTGGGTCGAAGCGCGGAGGAAGCTGCTTCAATTTTTGAGTCGAGTGGTCTCGCAGCTCAATGAGTTGCGTGGGCTCGAAAAAGCTCTGGTAAGAGAGGAACGCATCGTCTTCATAGGGCCAGAGATCGAGGACGGAGATCATGCCCATTTCCGGCAGGGGTAAGCGGTTCAGGGCCCACCCTCCCGACGGGTTTGCCTTCGCCTCGATGATTTGCGCGCGCACGTTTTTCAGAACTGTGATCAGCAGGCGAGATTTTCCGGCGTCGATGGAGAGGAGGGCGCTCTTGGCGTCGGGCGCATGGATTTTTTCGGCTTTCCAGGCGTGCAGATCGAAAGCGAGCAGCGTGCCGGCTTCGAATTTTTTACTCGTGATCGTCGTGTGCTTCCTCAGCGTGCCAATCACTTTTCCCAGAAAGATCCCGCGAACCTCGAAGTCGGGTCCGGTGGGCAGTTTCGCAAGGGTGCCGTTTTCGCGGTAGACGTAAGCTTCCTCCTCGAAAAACGTCTTGCCTCGAATCAGCAGCGTCACTCGGCCTTCCGGGCGGAAGGAGACGAAGGGGCGGGCCCAAATCTCCGTGCGGGGAATCTCAAAGAGGAGCTGAGCCTCCGAAAGCGGCGTGCCGCGCTTCCAGAGCTTCACCTGGCGGGCGTACCCAGACTCGGTCATCGTTCCTTCGCCAAAGTCGGTGGCGACGAGCAAGGTATTCTCGTCGTACCAAGTCACCGATGATTTCGCTTCAGGGAGGATGAATCCGTTCGCGACGAACTCGCGCTTGACGGAGTCCCACTCGCGAATCACCTCGGCGTCTTTTCCGCCTTCAGAAAGAAACGCCAGGCATTTATGGTGAAGCGGGGGAAGGCAACTCAATCCGTGCCACACCCAGCTTTTTCCCTCTTTTTGTCCGAGTTCGTCGACGTCGAAGAGAGTTTCCCAGTCGGGGGTGCCGCTCCGGTAGCTTTCGAGAGAGGCGTGCCTCAAGATGCCGCGGCGATGATCCGCGTCCTGATAGAAATCCTCGACCCAGCTTCCCTTGCGGTTCGGGGTGATGATGCGATCTTTCGCTTCAAGAATTTCCTTCACGTTGGCCTTGGCCAGCGCGAAGCGGGCGTCTGATTCAAGGCGTGTCGTCGCCCGCTGATTTCGTTCTCGAACCCAATTCAGGCTTTTCTCAGAATGAATCTCTTCGAGCGGAAGATAGGGATCGACCGGAGAGGAAGCGCACGCCATGGTTGTCATTGAAAAAGTCATCATGAAAAGAATGCCCTGAAGGCGAAGTGAAGACATGGAGAATCCTCTACAGAGGCCGGTGGGGTCGCGCAAGTTTTTGACGGGGTGCTGCGTACCGTCATTATTTTCTGTTGCTACTGGGAGGCACTGGTCTAGTGTGCCGGGTTATGGATCCAATCGAACAGTTTTTTGATAATGTGAAGCACCTCCATAAATATATCGGCGTGGGAGTCGTTATTTTCCTGCTCGTCGTCCTGGGTACCGGAGGGACGTTCATCATTCCTCCTGGTCATCGCGGGGTTCTGATTACGATGGGGAAGGTCTCTCCCGCGTTTGCTCCCGAGGGGCTCGGTTTCAAGATCCCGTTTATCACGACGGTGGTGCCGATCTCGATTCGGCAGCAGACGAAGACTGCTCAAGCGGAGTGTTACTCCTCCGATCTGCAGCAGATCAACGTGGAGCTGAGAATTCTTTACCGCATTCCTGAAAACATGATCGTGAAGACGTTTCAGGATTATTCGGGGGATCCGTTCGACAGCCTGATCTCGCCGCGCGTGAGCGAGGCGCTCAAGGAAGTGACCGCGCTTCAGAGCGCGGAGCAGATCGTGAAGAAGCGGGAGGAGATCAAGGCCAAGGCTTTTTCCGCCGCGAAAATCAAGGTGGGCTCGCTTCTCGTGATCGAGGATGTGGTGATTCAGAACGTGGCGCTTTCGAAGGAGCTGGAGACCGCGATCGAGGCGAAGATGGTTCAGGAGCAGGAAGCGGCCAAGGCCAAGTTCATTCAGCAGAAGGCCGAGATCGAAGCGAACACCGCCATTATTCGCGCCAAGGGCGAGGCGGAGGCGATTCGGGTTCGCGGACGCGCGTTGCGCGACAGCCCGGGCCTCGTGCAGTTGCAGATTGTTGAGAAATGGAACGGCATCTCGCCTCTGGTGGTCGGAGGGGGCGGAGGCGCGAATATTCTTCTGCCGATTGGTGAGCTGAAGCAAAAATGAAGGCGCGGTCACGTGGGCTTTTTCAGCTCATCTTTCTGCTTGTCTTCGTTTTCGTCCTGATTCGTTTTTTTCCTGTCCTAGCGCGGATCGCCCAGGCGGCCGCGCTGGGCAGCGTTGAATTAGGGTGGATCATCCTCGTCTTTGCCCTGGGGGGCTGGCTGGTCTGGGTGCTGAGCAAGCGAAATTCAGGTTGAGCCTTTGAGGGGCTTGAGCCGAAAGGCGTTTTCCTTCGTTTCCGGCGCGAAAAAGCGCTCGATTTCGAAGCACGATGCGTAGTGTTCGCGCACTTCCTCTTCGGGAACGCGAAAGGGAGGGCCGGCCGTATGGTCGGCCGGGAATTCTGGCGTGATGAGGAGCATCTGCTTGCGTTGGCCGATCGGCCGACTTGCCAAGAGGTGGGCGACATACCGCAGTCGAAGCTCCGGCGGGAGCGCGATGAGAGCGGCTCGATCGTAGAGGAATTCGCAGCCTGCCCAGGCCTGAGCGGGGACGGCAAAAAAATCGCCGCACCAAAGGGTGATGCCGAGCCCTTCGTAGATATCCCACTCGCCTTGCTTTCGTTTTTCATAAGGGAGGCCATTCTCCTGAAAGAAAGCCTCGCAAGCGAGGGGGCTGAGCTCAATGCCGATCACCTCGTGGCCTTGGTCACTGAGCCAGAGGAGATCCTTTGATTTTCCGCAGAGCGGCACCATGACTTTTCCGGGGGGCAGATCGCCGAAGTACTGGATGAGGAGGGGGTGCGGGGCATCTCGGTGCCAGCCGATTTCGCCGGTTTTCCATCTTGCGAGCCAGAAGGATGAGTCCATGGGAACCATTGGTAGCACGATGATGCGCCGAGCATCAAAAGGGTGTCAGACACCCCTTGATGATGGTAAAGCTGAGCCGTGGCAGAAATCATCCCCGCGCAGAATCTCAGGGCCTGGCGAAACATCGACCGCCTCCGCATGGCGGCCGGGCTGTCGCGCGGCGATCTCGCCGAGGTGATGGATGTGCGGCAGTCCGAGCTGGACGGATTTCGGCGGGGCACTCGGGCGATCACGGATAGCGAGGCTCGGAATGTCCTCGATTTTTTCCAGGTGCCGGAATCAGCGATCGACTCGATCGACAGCGTGGATCTCGGCGTTGTCAGCCGCCGCTTTCAGGGCGATCAGCTGGCGATCCCTGAGCGGTATCTACTGAAGAACTCGAGCCGGATGCGGGTCTTGAATGACATCATGAGGTGGGTCCACGCCAACCTCGGGGAGGACGCCTTCTTCTGGATCTTGCAGCAATTTCAGATCCCGTTTTTCGCTTTGGCCGCGCAGGATACGGAGATTAGTTTGAATTTAGTGAAGGAGCTCTGCACCTTGCTTCGTCAGTCCGGGGCGCGGGACCGGGACTTCGTGAATATGGGGATGGAGGCGCTGGAGATTCACCGGGGTATGGAGGTGGGTACGATGTTCGCTTCGGCACGATCTTCGGGTGAAGCGATTGAGGTGCTGGTTGCGCAAGTATTGAAACGGTTTGACACGAACTGCGCGTATAGCTTGTCCAGTCTCGACTCGCTGGGGGCAACAATTCGAATCGAGCCACGATCAGAAACACAGGACTCTTTGGGGTCTAGGACCCCAGGCAGTCAGGAATGCTGTTTGACCCGAGACGGTCGGATCCGAATTGTGCCAGCGTTCGCGGGTTTTGCCGCGGCCTTCGCCGTCCACTCCATGTGCATTCATCGCGGCGACCCGCACTGCGAAAGCAAGCTATTTTTCTAGGCCGCCCGTTTGGCATCCACTGGTTTTGGAAAAGGTCTGTAGTGCCCAATTTCGAGGCGCTTTTCCCAAGCATTCGAATATTTTTGGGCCCATTCTTCCGCTTGTGGAGGGACGGAATCGATATGCAGAGCTAGGGTCGGATCTCCCGCGAGGGGAGGAAAGGAAAATGAGGGAAGTTCTTGACCCGTACGGACGTCTCTCAATCGCTTATAGCCAATAAGTTGCAGGGTGAGAGGCGCTTTTGCTTTTACTGATCCGCCGATGAGCGATTCGTTAACGCGAAACGTCTTAGTGTGGAGAACATGGGAGGCGACTGAGAGTTCGGTGAGAAGTTCATGAGATCCGGGGTTTACCCTGAAGTCAGGGTCGACGGTCCAGCTGCTGGTATATCCAATCGACATTCCTCGCCGAGACGCAGACTCGATGATGACCTCCGCACTCCTTTTATGCGCATCGCTCGCAGAATTGAAAAGGGCCAGTCCATTAAAGGGGAGACCGTATTGCTCGCAGGTCGCTTTTTCGATGAATTTATAAGACATGATTGGCCGTCTCATTCCGTCGATTTCAGTAAACGTGATGATGTGGGTTCCGATCCAGTCATAGGTATCGAGGGGAAGGACTCGATGGGCATCATAGTATTTTCCAAAACCACGCCTCTTGATATCGATGACCTCAAGCATTGCCGCCTGCGTTTCAGGCTGGTCCCAGTAGAGAAAGGGGTGGTGTAGTACGGTGAAACTAATGCGTTGGTTCATGGCGGTCTCCTAGAATCCTCACCGACTTCTCGGAAGCGTCCGGCGCCGGACTGAAGAAAGAAATCTTAACTCCCAGAGTGGCTGAGAAAGATTTAGTGTTGGCGTCTCGAGGGAGCGGCAGCATGGCTTTGGCGACATGGCAAATAGTTGACGAAATCGGCGACAGGGTGGGGATTCGAAAAACCGAGTTGCTCGCCCGCATCGGCATTGCGCCGTCGGAATACTGGCAAATGCGCTCGAAAAGTATGTTTGTCGATCGTGAGTTTCTCGGGAAGCTGACCAAGAGCGTTTCACTCAATCCGGCCGACTTGCCCCGAAAATTTCATCAGGTGTTCGAGGCGAGTCCAGTGATTCCCCATGAGTACAGGGAGCCTGCGACGGTTTCAGTGGGACTGATCCAAGATATCATTGAGTGGGTCGAGATGATGAACCCGGCGATCACCGCCGACGTTCTCGAAAGTCTCCAATTGGATGAGCGCTTTCTTTCGTTGCCGACCTGGGTTCGGGTAAACACCTTTCTTCAGGTGAATCTTCTCGATGTGTTATCGGCTCGGTACGGATGGCATACCGATATGCTCTGCGGGCTGGGGGCTCGCACTTATTTCAAGTATCGAAATACCGCGGTGGGAGACGAAATCAGCAAGGGCAGGACGACGAAGGAATGCGTTGAAATCGCCTTTGGAAGCGTCATAGAGAATTTTGACACCAACCATGACTACTCGATCAGGCGCGTGGACGATCGCTCGTGTGTGCTTCGTGCGACTGTCAGAGAGCAGGCAAAAAGCCTGATGAAGCGGAAGGTCATCGGGTCGAAGCTCGCTTGTTGGGCGAGGATATGCAGGTGTACGGTTGTGCCGAGATTCGGAGGCCATCGGCCGTATTCTCGTGTGCGGGAGCTGAAGTGCATTCACGATGGCGACGCTTTTTGCGAAGCGCGTTTTTCCGACCACTAGGTGCCGGTCCTGCTCGTCTTTTTTGGTTTCGTTCCGAAGGATTCGGGCAAAGTGTCGCGCTCTTTTCGTCGGCTTTGCGCAATCGCATCGCAAGCGGAGATGAGCCGGTTTTGGATTTCCAGGAGTTCGTGATCCCGAAACCCCGAGCTCGCCAGGGCCGCGACGCGGGCGAGACCTTCGGTGCCGGCCGCTTGAGCTAAGGAGGCGAGTCCGACGTTTTGGTGCGGCAATGGGTGGGCGGGGTCGTACTCGCGCGGGGGATACTCATTCCTGGTTCGGGCGAGCTCTTCGCGGATCGCTTCTCGGACGCCGGCAGAGAGCCGAACCTCTTCGGTCTGCGTCGGCTTGATCATTTCCCAGGGGTGGATGCCGAGGGCTTCGGCTAGGCGATCGAGGGTCTCGAGCGAGGGAGAGGTTTCGCCCGAGAGGTATCGTTGCAACTGTGGGGGTTTAAGGGCCGCTTTTCGAGCCAGCTCCGATATCGATCCATAGGGCTTCGTGGCTGCCCGCAACAGATTCAGTAGATGTTTTGCACTTTGAGACATGAGATGACTTACCTTAAACTAAATAGTTACAAACTAACCACTTATTAGTTATATCTAGAGGCATGACAGAGATTATACGCACTGAAGCCCTCGCTTCGCCCACGAAAGTCTCGCCGACGTCCCACCAGGTCGCAAGCTGAACTTTTTTTGAGGAGGCCTGATGAAAGCGAAGCGGCTCAAAGGGATCGTCAAGTACTGGAATGCACTCAAAGGCTTCGGTTTCATCCGGACCGAAGGCCAGGAGGGGGTGGAGGTCGAGGTTGTTCCAGGCGAGCTTAGCCCCGTCGCCAAGAATTTTCGGAGGGTCGACTCTGCTGTCGCGCAGAGGACGGCTGCGAATATCCTGAGATCAAAGAGCATCGAAGTACTTCTCGAGGCGGCCATCGAAAACGAGATCTCCGACTTGGAGCTGGGAAAGCGCTTGAACGATCTGATTCGGGCTTCGGGGGGGTGGAGACTGTCCGATTGAAGGAGAGTGACAGGAGCTGCGCGAGACCATCCGTGAAGTCGTGCGGGAGGAATTGGCTAAGGCGTCTTGAGGGGATGACTGTCGGCTGAGGTGCTCATTGTGATCAGCGAAGCAAGCCATCCCAGACCGCTCTCGCGGCCGGTGGAAATTGGTGAGTGGTTCGAGCTGCATTCAGCCAAACGCTGACGATCCATGGTCGCCGCTTGTCCAAGCGATGCTCGATCAGCGTGCCTGCGGCCAGTTCAGCGGCGATGACATGTCGGGGCACAATGGCGCATCCCACCCCACTGAAAACCATTTGGAGCACATGATCCAAATTCGATCCGAACACGCGGATGCGGGTTTTCACGCGCCGCTGCTGATGATGTTTTAACCAGCCTTCGATCAGGAGCGGCTTCTGATAATAGTCAACCACGGGCAGCTCACTCAGCTCGCCGGTGCAAAGGTGACGATACCTGGAAGGGACTGCCAGAATCAGATTCTCCTCGCGAAGCCGTACGCTCCGGATCCGTCGATTCCACTTCCGCAAGGGTTGCAGCGAAAGCGCCATTTCCAGATTATTTTTCTGCAGGCCCTCCGCGAGCTCAGCATGCGCGAGAAAGCGCAGCCGAAGTTGCAGTTCGGGACAATCCAGGAGCATCGCACCCAATCCGTTTCCAAGCGATACGGCCGGGTATCCCGGAGGCATGCCTAGTGTCACGCGTCCCCGCACCAGCGCAGGCTCATCGCGCACCTCTTCCAGGACGGACTTCAATCCTTGTTCGTTCTGTCTGACTTGCTGCAAGATCCGTCGCCCCGCCGCAGTCAGCTCCAATCGAATCCCCGACCGGATAAAGAGCTGAACGCCCAGGCCGCGTTCAAGGCTCGTAACGCTTTGGCTGACCGCGGAAGGCGTCCTGAGAAGTTTTTCTCCCGCCTCGCGCATGGACGAGGATTCCGCGACAACCCGAAATACGTGGAGTTTATTGAGGTCCAGTTCGTTCAGTTTCACTGAACGGTTCGTATAATCCATTTGATTCGACTAATCCATATCCATTGGTCATCCTTCTTTCAATATGATCTCTATCGAACCTAAATTGCTCTCTCACCCGTGGTACGCGAAATGGGAATGTGGCGCGCTGCCTGTAGACTCCATTCGCTTTTATGCCCGCGAATATTACTGGCAGGTCGCTCATTTTCCACGCTATTTGAGCAGGCTGCACTCACAGATCGACGATCTGGAGCAGCGGCAGGTGATTCTCGGCAACCTCCTCGACGAGGAGAACTCGGAATTTCCCCACCCGGTGCTTTGGCTCGACTTCGCCGAAGCCCTTGGCCTGGATCGCGCGGCCGTTCAGGCGGGAACGCCGGGCCCTGCGGCGCAAGAGCTCGTCAGGGAGTTTCAGGCCCTCACGGCTTCAAGCCCGGCGGAAGGCTTGGGTGCCATCCTGGCATATGAGTCCCAGGTGCCGGAGGTTGCGCGATTCAAAACGAAATCGCTGAAACAACACTATCTCAGCAGCGAGATGGCGACGAAGGGCGCGCGGTTCTTTGCAGTGCACGAGGAGGCCGATGTTTGGCACACCCAGGCTTTGGAAGGAGTCATCGCGAAGTTTTCGGACGGGCAGAAGCATCAGGCGCGGGAAGGCGCGGCGCGGGCGTGCTCGGCGCTTTGGAGATTTCTCGATGCCATGCCGTATTGAGCTCGCGGATATAGAGCTGATGCTCCATATCGGCTGTACTGAGGAGGAGCGCGCGTCCCCACAACTTCTCCGCTTCCGCATGGTGGTGCGGAGCGTGGAAACTTTTCCAGCCAGCCGCACTGATGAGCTTCAAGACACGCTGGACGTCAAGGCGCTTCGCGATCTGCTGATCACTTCCGCGGAAAAATCCAGGGTTCGAACTCTGGAGCGGCTCGGACAGCTTTTGGAATCCGGTTTTCGCCAGCGGTTTTCCATGGCGGGGTGTGAGTGGGAGATTGCGATCGAAAAAACCAAGTTCGGGTGGTCCTATGTTCATGCTTGGTCCTCATGAATTTATCGTGGGACTCGGTTCGAATAGTCCCCATGCCATCACGATGTTACGACAGGCTCGCCATGAGCTTCGGGCTCATCGACTGTTTCGGCTTCTCTCGTCGTCACCGATTTATGAATCCGATGCTTTGTTACCGCCCCACGCGCCCGTGAGCTGGAATCAGCCCTATTTAAACGCCGCCTGTCTCTTGGAGGCGGTCGCCCCTCAGTCGGCGCGGCTCATTGTGGAAATGCTGAAAGAGCTGGAGCGCTCTCTCGGACGTGCCGAATCGCCACGCTGGGCACCGCGCCCGATGGATCTCGATCTTCTTGCCTGGGGCGGGCCGGATATCAAAGACCCCTCGGCTTCGGTGCCCCATCCGGGGTTGGCGGAACGCCCGTTTGCCCTTCTTCCGGCGCAGGATTGCGTGGCTTTTCGGAAACCAGTCCAGCCCCACCCTTGGCGGTACTCTCATCATGAGCAAGTGCCGCAGAAAACCCGACCGTCTTCCGCCGTTTGGCCCGAAATCGTCGGAGTTTTGAACCTGACTTTAGGCTCATTCTCCGATGGCGGCTCGCTTCGTTCTCAGGCTGATGTTGAGTGCTCCGCCAGGAGGATGATCGCCGATGGCGCGACTGTGCTCGACATCGGAGCGGAGTCCACTCGGCCAGGCGCAAATCCGGTCTCCTGGCAGGAGGAGGTCGAACGGCTTGAATCCTCGCTGAGTGTCCTGTCCGCGTTAAAGAGAGAGCTTCACTTCAAGCTCAGCCTGGATTCACGTCATCCCGAGACCGTTTCGTGGTGCCTGGAAAAATTTCCACTCGATTGGATCAATGATGTCGAGGGTTTTTCAAATCCAAAAATGCTGGAGATCGCCGCCAGGTCGGAGTGTGACTTGGTCCTGATGCATTCGCTCGGAATACCGCCGCGCCAGGATGCTGTACTCCCTCCCGATCGCGATCCGATCGCCGAGCTTTTAGCTTGGGGGACGGAGCGCGTCGGACAGCTCGCCAGAAGCGGCATTTCGCCCAGACGGATCATCTTTGATCCCGGCATTGGATTTGGCAAGAGTCCCGCTCAGAGTCTCGCCATCGTCCTGCGCGCACGCGAGCTGAATGCCCTCGCGACTCGGCTTCTGATGGGTCACTCCCGGAAGCGATTTCTCGATTTGACAGGAACCATTCCCGCGTCGGACCGGGATCTGGAGACCGCGCTGGTTACCGCGCGGATTGCCAATAGCGGAGTCGATTACGTGCGCGTGCATTCCCCTGGGATTCAGTCGAGGGCTCTGCGCATGGGTTCGAGGTTGATGTGACTTACCTCGAAGTGGTCCATGAACTGGAGCAGTTGGGGATCATGCCTTTGGGAATGCCAGCGCTCGCGTCTTTTCGGCGCGCCCTGGAGAGGACTGGATTCGCCTATGGCATCGATCCGGGGAAAAACATCATTATCGCCGGAACAAACGGAAAAGGATCCACTGCGGCCACTCTGAGTCGGCTGCTTCTGGCCGCGGGCCAAAGAGTGGGTTTGTATACGTCTCCTCACCTGGTCACGACGCGCGAGAGAATTCGTTTAAATGACGAGGATGTTTCAGAGAATGACTTCGTTTTCGCATACCGTGCTTTAAAAAAGGTGATCCAGGAAGAGGAGCTGACGCATTTTGAAGCGTTAACCTTGATCGCCGCCTTTATTTTTTTCTCAGGACGTACCGCGCCCGCCGTGGATTGGGTCATCTGGGAAGTTGGCATGGGCGGGCTTTTCGATGCGACCAACGCTATTCCTCATCGTTATTGCGTGATCACGAAGCTTGGGCTCGATCACACCGCGATCCTCGGAACCAGTCTGCGGGAAATCGCCTTTCAGAAATTCGGAATCATCGGGAAAAACGCGGTGGTCGTTTACAGTCCCATGGAGCCCGAGCTTTCAGCACTTCGTGCGGAAGCCTCCGCGCGCACGGGCTGCGAGTGGATTGCGGCGAAACAAGTCGAAGCAGTCTCGCCCAACCGCGTCTCGACTCCTTGGGGGGATGCGGCTTTGAGTCTCTGCGGCGCCCGAGCGGCGGAAAACACGGGCACCGCGCTGACACTTTTTGAGGTCATGGGATTTGAGCCCACCCCTGTTCTCCATGCCTTGTCTCGGGTTCGATGGCCCGGAAGATTCAGCAGCTTTGGCACCGACCGATTCCCTTGTCCCGCTTATCTCTCGGGGGATCATAACGGTCAGGGTGTCGAAAGCTTGCTGCAAATTTTAGAAGGCTTTTCATGGGACATCCTTCATCTCGTGGTCGGAATCGGAAGAGACAAGGACGCGGGCCTGATGCTAAAAAGGCTCTGTGGCCTACCGCGAATGAAGCTTTATCTGACGGAAACCCCCTTTAAGCCCACCCGTCTCGAAGAGTACCCTTCGCGATTCAAAAAATTGGCGATCGCTGAAAACGTTGATTCAGCTCAACTTCTATCGCTCATCGGCAAGAATGCGGTCTCGCGCGATTTGATTGTCGTAACGGGTTCACTCTATCTGGTTGGGCAGATCCTCGCACAATGAGGCGTTACGGTTTGGCAACTTTTTAACTCGGGCGTCGCTTCTTCTTGGCTAACAGCCACTTCCACGCCGGCAAGATTTCGACCTCGCCCACGCCCTTTACGCGGTGACTGCCCTCCTCATCCTGGGTCAGGATAAGGGCCTCGCGCGATCCAAGACTGACCATCGCAGCTTCAAGCGCGCGCAGCTCACGGGTTCGCGTCTCTTCGTCTGCAAGCGTGTAACAGCACTGAATGGGGGGCTGCCCCGGTGCTACAAAATCGACCTCATGACCCTGCGGTGTCAAGAAATAGCGGATATCAAAACATTGGCGTTTGAGTTCAAGAAAAACCAGATTTTCGAGCCGGCGCCCGGCATCGTCATTTCTTGAAACGGAAAGGGCGGCGGGGAGGCCAACGTCGATGGCGTAAGCTTTTTTTGGGCGTGTGTTTTGCTGATGCACGCTTTCACTCAAGATCGGAACGGTGAAGGCCACATAGGCGTCTTCGGCAGCAGCCAACAATCGAGCCGCGTTTTCCCTGCCTATTCCGTGTCCCTGGGCTTTCAGGCGCTCAATGAAGCGGTTCAGGGTCATGGGAGCGCCGAATTGCATAAGAAGCATCTTAAGAAAGGCACGCGCCGCGGGAATGCTGGGCAACTGAAGGCGTTCCACCAGATCGCGAGTCACCCAAGTCGCAAAGTATTCCTGGAGGATCGGTTTTCGGGAAGGAGCAGGAGCTAGCACGACTTCCGGGAACCCGCCGGTTGTTGAATACTCTCGCCAGGCTTTTCGAATCAGCGCTCTCTCTGATGAGGAGCTTCCTTCAGCAACCTTTCGGGCGCGTAGGAACTCTCCGAACGAGAAGGGGAATAGTTCATGCCTCAATGACCTTCCCCGCATTTCCGTGGCGATATCGGCACTGAACATACGGGCACTCGATCCCGTGAGGAAAATCTCAAACAGGCCCAAGCGAAGCTGGCGTTCAACGAAAAGCTCCCAACCATTCACTCGCTGAATCTCGTCCAGACAAAGGATCGGCGATCCCGACCGTGGAACCGAGGGGTGATCCTCCAGAAACGCCGTAACCATCCCGCCGAGATCTGGAGCGTTCACCCCGCTCAGTCGCTCATCGACGAAATTCAAGGAAAGGATAGGATGGCTGCCTCGGTGCTCCCCTAGCCATTGTCGCAAGTAGGTCGACTTTCCCGCACGCCTGGAACCTGTGATGATCGTAGCCTTTCCACGCAAGGGGCGGAGGACGAGGTCATCTCGCCGCACTGCGGGAGGCAGGACGCCTGGCTCCTTCGCTTGATCAGCGATGATTTCTTTCCATACGGTAGAAGCGATCAAGATCTAGTCTCCACTTAGGATCAGTATAGGCTTTAACTGGTATCCATACAAGACTGGATTTAAGACTCCATTCTCAACTCAGAGCGGATGGGAATGTCCCCCCTTAAAAGACCGTAGATAGCTTCGTTGGCGGGCTTCTCGATGGTTTCTGGTGCGGGCGTGACTTGTGGGGCCTATTGGGGACCACCCATGAATGGGTCTCGAAAAAATTGGTGGGTCCACTCGGACTTGAACCGAGGACCTATCCGTTATGAGCGGACTGCTCTAACCAGCTGAGCTATGGACCCCCGTGGTCGTGCATATCATACCTTCAGAACGCCGCGAAGAGTTGCCATGTGAGTCTCAACCACAGGGCCCAGAGGATGAATGAGGAGAGCGCATAAGCAATAAAGCGATGCATGATGCGATTGTAGGTGCAGTGAATGAAGCTGTGGATGCACCGAAGCGCGACGAACGCCCACCCTGCCCCAACATAAAACGGGTCGGTGAGCTGCGTAACGTAAATCACCAAGAGCGCGACGTAGAAGAGCACGGGAATTTCGAAGAGATTCTCAAAGTTGTCCGAGGGGTTCACGACGCCCTTGAGGGCGTCCCACCGGGCTGGGTCTGCGAGGTCCTGGGTGCGAACCTTCTTGCGGAACATTTCGCCGATGCGCGTGACGTAAAGGTACATCCAGACCACGAACGTGAGGAGTGTTTGTCCGGACAGGGGCAGCAGTATTGGGTGGGAATCCATACCGGATTTCTATCCATGAAGGTTCTGAAGGGGAAGCGCTTATTCTTCAGTCGGCTATTGACCCCGAGGCGCGGGCGCGGCAGAGGCCTGGATTATGGGGCGGCGCGAGGTTCTCCGAGAAGTCCATCAGGCAGAGGCGATCGAGTGGCTCACCCAGAAAGGGGTGATGCCGGGTTGCTCTTTTGTGACCTCCATGCCCGATTTTTCTGAATTTCCCTCGAAAACCCTTTCGGAGTGGAAGGAGTGGTTCATCGCTGCCGCGCGTCGCGTGATGGAGTGCTGTCCACCGGAGGGCGTCGCCATCTTTTTTCAGACCGACGTCAAGATCGACGGCGTTTGGATCGACAAGGGATATCTTTGTCAACGGGCGGCGGAAGAGATCGGATGCGACTTGCTCTGGCATAAAGTGATTTGCCGAGTGGCCCCTGGTCATGCTGCTTTCGGAAAACCAGGGTATTCGCATCTGCTTTGTTTTTCGCGCGGGGTTCGGGTGGATGTGGCGAAATCGGTACTGGATGTGCTGCCAGACGCGGGCGAGAAGACGTGGACTCGCGGCATGGGAGTCGAGGCCTGTGCCCTGGCGGTCCGCTTCGTGCTCTCTCACACCGAGACGCGCACGATCGTGGATCCATTCTGCGGTCATGGCACCCTGCTCGCCGTCGCGAATGAACTCGGGCTCGACGCCATCGGGGTCGAACTCGGGCGCAAGCGCGCGGAGAAGGCGCGGCTGCTGCAGGCGCCGGGTCTGCGCCTGAGGAGGACTGACTTCTCGGGGGCTTCGCTTGGAGCGAAATCCCCGAACGTTGACCCCGGCTGAGTCCGAAAGAATTTCGCTTTCGGCGAAGCGCGAGCTGCCCCTACGGCCGAATCATCTGCTCCGGCCGAACCCACTCGTTGAACTGCGCTTCCGTGAGGTAGCCCAACTTCAGCGCGGCCTGCTTCAGCGTGAGTCCCTCATGATGCGCGGTCTTGGCGATCTTCGCGGCTTTGTCGTAGCCGATATGTTGGTTCAGCGCGGTGACCAACATCAACGTGTTCTCGACGTGGCGGGCGATGGCGGGCCGGTTCGGCTCGAGCCCGGCCAGGCAATGGTCGACGAAGCCATCGGCGCAATCGGCCAAGAGGCGCACGGAGTGGAGGAAGTTGTGGATGATCAAAGGTTTGAACACGTTCAGTTCGAAATTTCCGCTCGAACCTCCGACATTGATGGCGACATCGTTGCCGAGCACCTGGGCGCAGACCATGGTCATCGCCTCGCTCTGGGTGGGGTTCACCTTGCCGGGCATGATCGAGGAGCCGGGTTCGTTCTCCGGTAGGCTGAGTTCGCCGATCCCGCAGCGTGGACCGCTGCCGAGCCAACGCAAGTCGTTCGCGATCTTCATGAAACTGCAGGCGAGGGTTTTCAGCGCGCCATGGGCGAACACGAGCGCATCGTGCGCGGCCAGCGCCTCAAACTTGTTCGGGGCAGAAACGAATTTCTTGCCGGTCAATTCGCTGATTTTTCGGGCCACGCGCTCGGCGAATTCCGGGTGGGTATTGAGCCCGGTGCCGACGGCGGTTCCGCCCTGGGCCAGCGCGCGGACGCGTTCGAGCGCCTGAGTGACGCGCTCGATGCCGTACTCGATCTGCGTTCGGTAGCCCGAGAATTCCTGTCCCAGAGTGAGGGGCGTTGCGTCCATCAGGTGCGTGCGCCCGACTTTGATGATCTCGGCAAACGCGTTTTCTTTCTCAAGGAGAGCCGCATGGAATTTCCGGAGGATAGGAAGGAGGTGGTCCTCCACGCGCTCCACCGCGGCGACGTGCATCGCCGTGGGGAAGGAATCGTTCGAGCTCTGGCTCATGTTCACGTGGTCGTTGGGGTGTACGGGTTTTTTCGACCCTTGCTCTCCGCCCAGCTGTTCGATGGCGCGGTTGGAGATCACCTCATTCGCGTTCATGTTCGTCTGCGTGCCCGAGCCGGTTTGCCAAACCGACAACGGAAAGTGGGCGTCGAGCTTCCCTTCGATCACTTCATCGGCCGCCGTCACGATGGCATCGCGAAGCGGGGCGGGGAGTTTTCCCAAGTCGTGGTTCACCAGGGCGGCCGCTTTTTTCAGCAAGCCCAGAGCGCGAATCAGCTCGCGCGGCATACGGTCGTTGCCGATGGCGAAATGGTGAAGCGAGCGCTGGGTCTGGGCCCCCCAGTAGCGATCGGAGGCGACTTGGATTTCTCCCATCGTATCGGTTTCAGCGCGGGTTTTCATAGGAGGGCTCCTTGGGATGAGGGGATGGGGGTTGGATCTCGAGCTGCCACCAGCCGACATCCCACCAGCGATTCATTTTGTGGCCGGCGTTTTTAAAGAGCGCGCAAGGTTTGAACCCAAACGCCTCGTGCAATTGAACGCTGGCCGGATGCGGAAGGGTAATGCCGGCGAAGGCATTGACGAAGCCGCGCACGCGGAGGGTTTCGAAGAGGCGCGAGTAGAGCAGGCGTCCCACCCCCTGCCGCTGCGCTTCGGCGGCGACGTAGACGGAAACTTCGACCGACCAGCGATAGGCCGCTCGTTCTTTGAAGGGGCCGGCATAGCAATAGCCGAGCACCTGCCCTTCGCGTTCGGCAATGAACCAGGGATAGAGTGACGTGATTTTTTTCGCTCGGAGGGCGAAATCTTCCGGCGTCGGAGGGGTGATTTCAAAGCTCGCCGCTGTCGACAGCACGCTTTGGGCGTAGATCGGATGACAATTTCGGATATCCTTGGCGGCTTCGTCGTTCTCGGCTGAAAGCTGACGAACGGTGACGGATGGGGCGGGGACGGCCATGTCCGGCAGTTTCGTCAATTCGGATCGATTTGTAAAATGAGAACGCCCCCGGCTCGGTTTTGAGTCGGGGGCGTTGATTTCGACTGATTATTCTTCCGAGTGGTGACCCCAGTGCTCATGGAATCTCTCGATCTTGCCGGCGGCTTTCGCCCGCTGCTCCGCGCTCAGCGAGGCATGAAATTCCGCGACGAGCTCGATCAGCCGAGGGGCCTTCTGCTTCATCTGGTCGAGATGAACGTTGATCCGACGCTCGATCTCCTTGCGATTGAGCGAGTCGGATTTGAGCTGTGCCAGGGCGAAAGCGTGGGCCTCCTCTCTCAGAGCGGAATGCGCTTTCCTCTCGCTCGTGACGAAGTCGGCGACGGCCTGGAGCTTCGCCTTCTGCAGCTCGCTGAGATCGAGCTCATTCGTCACTTTCTTCACCATCCAGGCCGCGCGCTGTTCCGGGCTACGATGTCGGCAGCCGGAAGCGAAAAGCCCCAAGCCCGCCGTGGTCGCGAGCACTACGATTACCGCCCAAAGTCTTCGAATCTTCATTTGTATCTCTCCTGTTAAACTGAGGATACGTCGGTCGGCGCGCGAGTTCTTCTCCGGCAGGTTTCGAATTGTAACGTTTTGTAACAGGGGTTTCGCGAGCGATTTCAAAGGAGTATCTTCAAACCATGGGAAGCGGACGCCTGGCACTCATCGACGACGACGTGAAGCTTGCGGGGCTCTTGACGGAGTACTTCAAGCAATACGGGTATGAGCTGAGCGCTTACGCCCATCCGGACGAAGGGATTCGCGAGGTGCTGAGGCGCCCGCCCGATCTTCTGATTCTTGATCTCATGCTTCCCGGAAAAGATGGATTTCAGGTGTGCAGAGAGATCCGGGCTCAATCCTCAGTTCCGATTTTGATGCTGACGGCGCGGGGGGATACGAACGATCGCATCGTCGGATTAGAGCTCGGCGCGGACGATTATCTCCCTAAGCCTTTTGAGCCGCGCGAGCTGGTCGCGCGCATTCAGGCAATTTTACGGAGGGGGAAACCTCGGGCGATTTTGCATCACTTGAGGAGCGATTCGCTGCGCGTCGATCTCGACCGGAGAGAAGCTGCTCTCGATGGAAGGCCGATCGACTTGACCACGGCTGAGTTCGATCTGCTCGCCTTGTTTATGAAAAATCCCGGAAAAACTCTCGATCGAGATGCGATTCTCGGGCGGTTGCATGGCGTGGAGTGGGACGCCTTCAGTCGAACCGTCGATGTGACCATGAGTCGCCTTCGACAAAAACTGGGTGAAGACTCGAAGCACGGTCGGTTTTTCAAGACGGTTCGTGGGGCCGGCTACCTCTGGGTCGCGGAGGTCGTTGAAGAATGAGGTGGCGCCGATTGAGGAATCGCTGGCACGAAAGCCGTCGGAGAAAGCCGTCAGTTTTTCTGCATCTTGCTTTGGCATTTCTCGCGGCGGCTGTCGCGGTGGCGCTGACTTTTGGGATAGCGGCGCGGCAAATCGGGAGGCCTTCGCCTCCGATTCGAGCCGCCATTGAGGCGAATGCGCGTATCTTCGTGGATGCGCTGATCGGCCAGCTCGGCCATCCGGTGAGCCAAGCGGCCGTTGAGCAGGTCGCGCGAGAGCGAAAAGTCGAAGTTCGTGTCGATCTCAACGACGGCACCCTCTACGAATCGGAGCCGGGCCTTCCGGATCCCGTCGGCCTGCGAACTTGGCATCCGGCCGGGCTTGCATTCATTGAATTCTCCCACGATCAGGGCCGCGTATCAGTGATCATTCGCCAAGCCGGGGCGACCTATTCGTTCTCGATCTCGCGAAATCCCGTTCCCTTCCTGCGCTGGCAATGGTGGGCGGGTTTTGTCGTCATCGCGCTCGTGGCGTTGCTGCTCGCGTTCGTGCGCGCCCTTCACCTTTTCAGTCCGGTGGTGCGGCGGCTCCGGGACTCGCTTGAGTCAAAGGAGCAGCTTTTGCGTGACGTCAGTCACGAGTTGAGGTCGCCGCTGGCGCGAGTCAAGGTGGCGATGGCCTTGCTTCCGGATTCAAAAGTCAGGACGAGCGTTGAGGAGGATATTCGCGAGCTCGATCGTTTGATCGAGACGCTGCTTGAAACGGGGAGACTCAAGGATTCCGAGAGGTCGTTTCGTCTTCAACCCATCGACCTCCGGGAGGTCATCGATCCTCTGGCGGAGAGCGTCGCGCGGATTCCTCCTGGTTTGCTGTGGAAGCGTCCACCGACGGAAATTTGGGTCGACGGGGACGCGGAGCGGCTGAGGCTTCTTTTCCGGAACCTTTTCGAGAACGCCACGAAGTATGCGAATGATGCGGCACGTCCAAGCGAACTCAGCGTTTCTCGGTCCCCGGCTGACCACGAGGTCCATCTGATCCTGACCGATTTCGGAAGAGGCATCGGTGCGCATGATCGAGAACGATTGTTCGAGCCGTTCTTTCGCTCGGATCGAGCTCGGACAAAAAAACTGAATGAGCCTGCGGGGTTCGGTTTGGGATTAGACCTGGCTCGTCGCATCGCCGAGCTGCATGGGGGGACGCTTGACCTTTTACCTCCCCGTTCTGGCGTGGGAGCAGAGTTCAGGGTGACCTTTCCGTTGCGCCGCGTCTCAACCGAAATCTAACAACATTTCAGGTGTAAAAATGGCGGGTTTTCCTTAAGGCTTGTCTTCATGAAAATCTCTCATGCACTTCGGATCCTAGGATTGGCAGTGGGTATTCTCCAGGCGAGCGCGGTGTTTGCCGCAAAGCCGGAAGGAGGAATCGAAGTTGATGTCAATGGCGCGCGCTACATCAGCGGGACGGTTGAGCGAATCGCGGATGGGGATACCATCGCCGTTCGGGCCCGAGGCTTCGCCAAGCCGGTTAAGATTCGAATGGTGGGGGAAGATACGGCCGAGCTTCATCTCATTGCCGGAGGAAAAAACCATAGCCAGGGTTGGTGGGCGGAGGTCGGATACCAGACGCTCTTGAGCATGATTCCGATCGGCTCGCAGGTTCGCGTGCGGGTCTATGGCGAGGATGTCTACGGTCGAACTCTCGGGCGAGTGTTCGATTCGAAGGGCAAGGACATGAACCTCGAGATGGTTCGTCTCGGCTGGGGCGCGCTCTACGTCTATTGCAGTGGAGCGGGCTGCACTTCGACCTTTTTCGCGGATCAGGATGTCGATCAGTACGTGAAGGCCTGCGAAGAGGCGGTCCGTGAAGCTCGTGGTATTTTCGATGCGAGAGATCCGCTGAAAGAAATGCCTTTCGAGTTCCGCATGAGACTGCAAGGCCGAGTGCCCGAGAAATTTGTCGGCGACTACGATTCAAAGGTTCTCTTCCGGCCGCGAGATTATGTTCGGGTTCCGCTCTGTCACCGCGTATTTTTCGCGGAAACCGGGGCCGCCGAGCGCATGGGTTACCGGTCCGGGAAATAGCGCTGCTACTCCGCGAAGTAAGAGTCTTTCCCCTGGGAAGTGACAAAGCGGCGCCAGATGTAATCTCGATCGTCGGGATCTGAGCTTCCGCTTTGTCCATCCAGGCAGATTTCAGCCATGCCCTGCGAGAGCCTTCGAAATTCCCTGAGGTGGCGCTGGCAGAGGTTTGGTTCCACGGCTCTTGAAAAAGAATAGGAGTGGAGCGGCCCGAGGGGGCTCTTCCGTGCTGTCATGTCTAAGTCTGTATAGAAGACTTGATCGTGATCATCATACCAAGGTGTCAGGCAGCGATAGGTCACTAATTCTTTCGGAAAACACAGTCGTGGCCACTCGTCCTCCGCTTGGGCATTCAGCGCGTAGGTGGCAATGACCGAGAGGCTGAGCCAGAGGGAAAATCTCGCTGAGTGCAGAGTCATTTTCTTTCTCCAACAGCTGAAAACATCGGGTCCTATCGTATCGATTTTCCAGCCTTACTTCAATGGTAGCCGCGGCCCGCGGCAAAGTACTTCCGGATACCGTCAGCGATCGCCGAGCTGAGTTCGCGCAACCGGTGCGAGGTAGGATAGGGTCGACCTTCGATCAGGGTCGACCCGCCGTCCGGAGTGGAGAGCGCTTCGAACTCGGTGCGGCCGTTATAGAACATTCCCTCGACGAAGCTGATCGGCGCGCCGATGAAGCGTCGAGTGAGGTTTAAGTTTCTCGCGAATACGCCTGGCTCAATGGCAAAGCCTCCCGGTGAGTGTCGTTCTTGCAACGGAATGTCGAGACGCTTGCTGATGGATTGCACGATGAGGCGAGAAATTTCGAGAGAGGCTTCCCAGTCTGAAGTATTGGTGAGGTGCCAGATCGCCTGGGCACGGACTGCGCTTGAACCCCACTCGTTTTCGAGAAAGCCACCGGGAACATAGGTCTTGGTTTGGTTCCGAACGAGGGGGTTGACCCCGTGGGGGGCCTCATCCGTCACCGCTACGTCGAGATGAAGCACGACGACGAGATCAACCGGCGCGCGTTGCAGCTTTTCGAGGCGTGCTTCGAGATCGTAGCCTCTGAAAAAATAGCGATAGCGCATCCCCTCGCCCGAAAGTAGGCCGCGTTGTTCACTGGTTTCGAATGCCGAGTACAACGTGTCGTCGTCGCCCGCTTTGAGGAGGCAGCGAAACCAGGGTTCATATTGGCTGTCGCGAAAGAGTCGGTCGGCGGAGGGCCCCAGATCGAAGGTCTGAAAGTCGACCGAGCTGACGGGCCCGAGTTTCTCGCGGGTGAGTTCGACCTGGGCCCCTTCCCGTGAAAGCTCGTCACGGATCAGCATCGCCATCTGGGTGGCCAGGACCGCCTCACTTAGGACGCGCCCGTCGGTATCGCGGATGAATTTGCCGGTTCGCGATTCCCAGGCGCCTCCGCCGCTATGCCCGGGGTCGAGGATGATTTTTTTTCCGGCGAGGCCGTGGGTGTGGTGGCGGGCTTCCTCTGACTCTTTCGCCCAGCGAAAGTCAGGGCGCGCGCGCGAGTCGCGATCGAGGAAAAATTGCAGAACGGTTTGATCGGCCGAAAAAAAACGAGCCAGCTGATTCAAAGGGTCAAACGCGCGCCTGCGAATGGGATGAGCGGGCCAGGCGTGCCCGCGTCCTTGAGTGCGCTCCAGTACCTGCGCCAGCTCCGCTTCTTCATCGGGAAGGGAGAAGTGCGCGAAGATTTTTCGAGTCCGGAGGAATTCCTCCTGCGGGCTCAGGTCGGCCGTGTAAGGACAGGGATCTGAGCGCTCGATGATCGGGTCAAAAGGGGTGCCGTCATCGGTGGCCCGTCCTGGAAGGGGGAGACAGAGAATTGTCGCCGGAAGAAGGAAAAAGAAGAGCGTGATTCGAGGCATCTTGTCTCAGAGCGTAAGCCATTCAGACGGCGCAAGAAAGGGGTCGTCGAAAGGGCTCGGGCGGTTTATCCTCAGTCATGCTCAATTGGGTCGTTTTGATCGCTTTATGTTTTGTTTGGAGTCCGCGGACGCAAGCGGCCGACGTCGCGGCGCAGGTGAACTGGTCGTTGGCGATGCGGAAGATGCAGGCCGTGGTGAAGGATATTTTGGTTGAGGTCGCGACTGATCCGGCCGGAAACGACGTAAAAAACAGAAAAACGCTCAAAAAAAACTCGAAAAAATTCGCGGAGCTCGCCCATTCGCTCAAGAGCACGGAGGTGAAGCCTTCGGATGCCGATCCTAGCCTGCTTTTGATCGCGGGCCTTCTGGACCAAGAGGCGTCCAACGCTTATAATCAGCTGAAGGCGGGTAACCAGATCTATGGTCGGGGAGTTTTGCGCAATATCACCGGTTATTGCGTGGCTTGCCATACCCGCAGCGGAGTGGGGATTTCGTTCACGGCCGGGCCGGAAGACTCAGTCATCAAGAAACTGAAGCCGTTTGAGCAGGCCAATTTTTTCGTGGCATCTCGGCAGTTCGATGCCGCGCTGGATCGGTATGAAAGGGTGCTAGGGGATTCCGAGGCGGCGAGCCGGAGGCGAATGCAGTGGGAAAGCTCCGTGAGGTCCGCGCTCGCGATTGCCATTCGTGTAAAAGGCGATTCGAATCGAGCGATGTCGATCATCGATCGTGCGTTAGCGGTGCCGGCCGTGCCTTCCTATTTTCGTGATCAAGCGCAGAAGTGGAAAAAATCCGTCGAAGCCTGGAAAGCAGAGCCCGCGCGAAAACTCACTTCGGAGGACGGTCGACTGGCCGAGGCCAAGCGTCTTTACGCAAAAGCGCGGGAGGAGCAGGAGTATCCGGCCGACCGTTCCGCTGACGTCACCTATCTTCGGGCCTCTGCTTCACTTCATGAGTATTTGTCCTTTCATCCCCAGGGGTCCGGGGCGGATGAAGCCCTGTATTTGCTCGGAGCGATCTACGACGTTCTTCAAGACGCGGATCTCTGGGAGCTGCCGGAGATCTACTTTCAAGCTTGTATCCATCGTACGCCTCATAGCGTCTTGGCGCGTGCGTGCTACCGACGCTATGAAGAGAGCGTTTATAATGGATACTCGGGGAGCGCGGGCACGAACTTGCCTGATGACGTCGTGGTTCGGTTGAAGGAACTTGAGCAATTGGCCAGCCCTTCGAGTAATTCGAGTAAAAAGCCTGGCTTGCAGTGATTCTGAAAAGGGCAGCCTTCCTCGCGATGTTGGTTCTTGGTCTGTCGAGTCAGTCTCGTGAGGTTCTTGCGGGTTTTCGTGTTTCGGCATTTGGTTACCCCGTGGTGAGTTGGCTTCAGGTCAGCACGGATCCTACCGTGGGCGCGCCCCGTTTGGGCTGGGGCGTGGGTGCTTCGATGGAATGGGGTCTTGCAAAATGGCTTGGCGTTGAGCTGACCGGGCTCTACGCCAAGCGGGTGGTGGGAGGGCCGTTGAATTCGGAAAGCGAGTTCTCTTACGCTCAGGTTCCCTTGCAGTTTCGGGTGTGGTCGAATCAGTGGTTGTCTTTCGCTCTAGGTGGCTACGTCGGCTTTGCGCTCGGGGGGGTGGTCAATCGCTCGGGGCAAACTTCTTCGGGGCTGACGTATTCGAGTCTGGGCTATTCACGTTGGGACTGGGGGGGCGTGGCCAGTGCCGGAATTCAGTATCCCCTCATTCATCATTGGTACTTGTTCATAGATAGTCGCTTCATGTACGGGATGCAAAATATCGAGCTGGTTCCCCTCGGTACGAGCGTGAGCCACTGGCTTGAGCTGTCGGTGATCGGTGGCCTTCGGCTGGGAACGTTTTAGGAGTTTGGGCGCGTGATGAGAAGGTTTCTGCGGAACCGGTACTTTAGTTTTTTTCTAGTGATTCTCCTGTGTTCGTCGACTTCTTCGTGGGCGCTCGAGACGCCCATGCGCTCCTCCGAGTCGCTTTCGGATTTAAATGGGCAGGCGAAGCCTATCGGGGGGCCGGTCCGTTTTGCCCTTCAGTTTGTTGGAAACTACGCGCGGACGGTTTCTTTGGCGGAGCTGGATGGCAAGACGGTTAGGGTAGCGGGAGGGCCACAGCCGGGTTTTGGGCTGGGACTCGGAATTGAGTTTCGCTTCTCGGGTCTTTTCTCGATTGAAAGCGGCGGAATTTGGGAGCGGCGCGAACAGAATCTCGCTGGCCTGGTGGTTCGGGCGCAGTACTTTCAGATCCCGCTGATGGCCCGTCTTCATCCGTTGTCCTGGTTTAGTTTCGGAGCCGGCGGGTACTATGGCTATCGCGTGACCGAGCCGTTGCGAGTGGGCGATTTTACGCTGGTCAGCGCGGACGAGCCCGGTTTGGTTCGTTCTCGGCATGATTTGGGCCTCGTCGTTTCGGTGCGTACCGATGCGGCTCTCGGTGCGCGTTGGGGGCTTTTTGTCGAGGGTCGGGCGACTCTGGGTTTGATGTCGGTCGACCCCCTCCCAGGCGTGCGTGAAAACTGGGAGTCTGCGCAGTTGCTTCTGGGAATCGCTTGGCAGTAATGAAGAAGCAAGAGGGCCGCAAATGATCACAGTTATTCCGCAGGGTTCCGAACTCAGGGGCGCGATTAAGATTTATTCCGACGGAGCGGACCGCGCGTCGATGCTCGAGATGAATGACAGCCCGGTCGTGCAGGGGCTCACGACGAACCCGAGCCTCATGAAAAAGGCGGGGATCTCGGACTATCGGGCTTTCTCGAAAGACATTCTCAAGGTCATTACGAAGAAGCCCATCTCGTTTGAGGTGTTTGCCGATGATTTTGCGGAGATGGAGCGTCAGGCCCTCGAAATTACGACCTGGGGCCCGAATGTCTACACGAAGATCCCGGTAATGAACTCGCTCGGCGAGTCGACGATGTCCTTGATCCGCAAACTCACCCAAAAAGGCGTGAAGCTCAATGTGACCGCGATTCTCACCCTCGAGCAGGTCGTTGCCGTGACTCAGGCGTTGAAGGGCGGAGCTGCGTCGGTCGTTTCAGTGTTTGCCGGTCGTGTCGCGGATACCGGGCGGGATCCGATGCCGTTGATGCGGCAGGCGTCCGCGCTTTGTCGGGCGAACGGGCCTGAATGCGATCTTCTTTGGGCGAGTACTCGTGAGCCCTTCAATATCGTTCAGGCGGAGCAGTCGGGTTGCGCGATCGTCACAGTTCCGTTTGATATTTTGAAGAAGCTCTCGATGTTCGGGAAGGACCCGCATCAGGTGAGTCTCGAAACGGTGAAGGCGTTTAAAGCGGACAGCGAGGCGGCCGGCTTCTCCCTTTGAGTTGGGTTACTTGAGCCCGAGCTCTTCGTACATGACCATCCAGTGGAAGTGGGGATTGGCGATTCGAGAAACCGAAGCTGGAAGGGCCGCGCGCGCGGAAGCGGAGAGTTCATTCCCGTTTACATCGGTGGCGACGCACTCTTCGATGAGGAAGTACCCATCGTCGACCCAGTCCCTCGCATCGCAGGTGACCGTATAGAGGGCTTGATCTCGCCGTGAATTGAGCACAGCGAACTCGAATTCGTAGACGTCGAACTTTTTTCCGAGGGCGAGCTGTTCGATCAGTCTCGAGGGCCAGTATTGGTACCAGGTGTGTCTAAAATGGAGGGTGCGGGCAGGAAGTTGGATTGTGCCGGATGCCTCGCCGTCGAGTTCTGCGATGGCGACTCGAAGGATGCTACCACGGGCGGGTAGATCCGCGTGAGCCAACGGAAGGCAGAGGAAGAAGGCGAGCGGAGCGAGTTTGAATGTCACGACGGCCTCGTTTCTAGAGCCGCGTAGCGTAAATGGCTCATGGTGTCAAACGGTGGGGCGGCTCTTTACTCTGGGAACCCTCCAAAAGTAGGGTTCTCGCTCGATTTGAAGTTCCCACTTGGTCAGGAACCCTACTTTTGGAGGGTTCCCGATCAAGCGGGCGAGCGCGTCGCTCATCCCGTCGTCGTGCACGTTGGCTACGCGTCGTAGGTCTGGGCGTATTGCATATCGGTAATCGGAATGGCCCCGGCTAGGCATCTAAACTTGACTATTTTTGTCAGGATGTGATAGCGTGCGGCAGGCCCACTCGGGCCCGGGAGTTTTGAGATGTCGATCTATATGAAAACAAAAGGGTTTTTAGCACGGAGCAGCCTAGTGACAGGTCTGCTCGCGGTGTTGAGCGCCTGCGGCGGCACCCCGAGCGTCGCGCCCCCGGTTCCGCCCCACGAACAGATCGATATTCATGGAAACCCGAACGGGATTCCGCTTTGTCCACAGAGCGTTGCTGCGAGCTTGGTCCCGGTGACTTCTCAGTCGATTCCCCTGGTCGAAGAAGATCTGCGGCCGGGTGTGCTTCAGCGGGTTTCCACCACGATGGCCGTCTCGTCCGATGATGGGCAGTCGAGCGTCGTGGTCTCGGAAGATCCGCGATCCGGCGTACTGACTCCGACCTGTATGCGCAATGGGGGCGAGATGAGAATTTTTTCTGAGGTGTTAGCCCCGTCGATGCTGGGAATTACTTTTTCAGGTTCGATGGAAGCGGTATTTCGTCGGCACGACCTTGAGTACGTGGGCCGCGGCAATTATCGGGTGGTTTTCTACGGTCTCGATGCGAGCGCGCCACGAAGCCGCATATCGGTCCAGGATCCCGAGTTTGTGTTTTTTCGCACACCGGATGGGCTCATTGAGATGATGCACGAACACTCGGTGCCCGGAGGACAGGTTGTGTTCAAATCCGTGTTTCGTTTTGAACCGTCAGTGGAGATCGCAGTGCAGGCGCCGCGCCGAAGAGCGTCACGCCGGCACCCATATGGAGTTCAATGGTCAAGCAGGGAGAGGCAGTAATCATGGCTCATCAATCTTCTAAAAACAGCAAGCTTTCCTCGGATTCAGGATGGAAGCGATTCGGACGCAGGCTCTTGAAAACCTTTTTGTCATTCATCGCGATTCTGGGTGGGTTGATTACATCCCTGCTCATTCAAGCGGTTTTCTCGGGGATCGCCCGCGCCGATGTTCCCGACTTCAGCTATCGGCTCAGTGATGAAGATCAGGTCGCCCTGCGGCAACAGCTCGACGCTTGCGGCAACCGGGAAGGCTGCTTCATGGAGATCATCGGTGCCTCCGCAACCCTCATGAAATCTCAGTTCGAGGCCGGTTTGCGGGAGATGCATCCCTTGGTTCGTCGCGTGACGACCCAGGGCTGTCAACGTCGCGGTCAGCTCGGCTGGATCCTGATGACTCAGTGTGGGCGCGATGCGCTCCACGCCATGCAGGAGGATGTTCGTCTGGTGCAGCTGGCTCGTACCCGAGACAATCCGCCCACGGCGGAATCGATCTATTCGGACCTCGAGCGCCGAAATCATTTCTCCGCCGCGATTCTCCATCAGGTTTGCCAGGGTCAAGTGACGCCCGACTGTTTCGACGGAAATTTAGCCGTACTCCGAGGGCAGCTGCTTCGGGCGCATGATGCGATGTCGGAATCCTTTGTTCAGGCGGCGACGCTTTCCTCTGCCGTTTACTTCTGCTCGCAGCGCACGGGTTTTGGACGTTGTAGCGCGCAACGCAGTTGGAATGAATCGATTCGGATCTCAAATCCCAACGCGATTCCCTACGGTCCATTGAAGGTCTTGCCGGGTCTCACGGCGCGATCGATCGATTGGACTCTGCCGACGGACTTCGTCGCACCAGAAGCGGCCGAGACCTCAAGCGGGTCGGCCGGAGCGGGTCGAGGTACGCGTGGCAGAGGTCGCGGTGCTCACGGCGTTCGGGGTGCGCCAGGACGAGTGGGCAACCGAGGAGGATCCGGAGCGGGCTCGGCAGAAGGATCGGCTGGGGCGCCTGTGGTCGCGTTGCCGCCGACAGTCGCCCCACAGCCACCGACGGAGCTTATGCCGTTACTTCCCCCTCCTTCGCCGCCGACTGCGGAAGCTGTTCCGCCCATGGTGCCTCCTTCAGTGCCGAATTCAGTGTCGAACGTCCCGGCAGGCACGCCTCCCCAGGAGGGTGCGCCCGCGCCGGAGGGCGTGACTCCGGTACCGGTGCCGTCTCGTGATCGATATGCCGACGAGCGCGAGCGAATGTCTGGTATTCAGGCTGCGTTCGACTCGGGAAATCCTTCGGCGGAGGGATGCTCCGCGGAGCGAATGGCGACCTACGAAGAAGTGATCGCGACCGCGACGCGTACTCGGCGTTTGGTTTTGGCGATGCCTGATCCGGCCGTGGTCGTCGCCGAGGTTTCTCGGTACTCCTGCGAAGTACAGAGCCGTTTTGCGTCCAATGTCGCGGCTCGTTTTCTTTCGGAGCAACTGCTCGGCTTTGCCAATACTTATGTGAATACGAATGAGGGGGCAGCGGAAGTTTTAAAATGGGTCGAGGAATTCGATCTCGCCCTGGGTCGACTCGAGTCAGAGCCCTTAGTGGCCGGTCACGCCGAGCTGGTGGTTTTTCATGAGTTTGTTTCTCGGCAGCGAGCTTCAGCGGCCAGCAGCGATTTTTCGAATTTGCCCGAAGCGGCTGCAAATTTTTCCGACGTGCTTTATCGGAATTCTTCGATGACTCATACCTATCAGGCTTTTTGTCCATGGAAGCGCGCACTTGAGCTCGACACGCCGGGTAGCACGGAACACTTCCCGAAAAGCCTGCTCAATTGTCGCTGAGGGGTCAGGCTCCAAATGTTAACTCCGTTAACTTTTTGCAGATGATGCGGCGCGGTTGCAGTCGGGGTTCGCGCTAGGTTAGGGGCCTCCCATAGGGTTATGGGAGGATAATATGAACAACGCTAAAAGGCTTGTGGCCTCGGTGGCTGCTGTCCTGGCTTTCGCAGGGGTTGCGAAGGCGTCTGAATTTGATCGTAATACAAACGGTGCACCTCGGGCCATTTTGGTGCGAGTGAACTCTGCTGGTGAGGCGACGGTGTTTCGCACGGATAAGTACGACTCCGTGACTGAGGATAATTTCGAAACAGCCGTGGTCGAAACCGCCGTGGAGGCGAATGCGATTGAGGGAGCTGGGGTTCGGACGGTGAAGCTTTCGGCCGGCCAGTCTGAGCTTGATTTCGCAACGTCAACTTCGGCTTGGTATTGGTGGTCGTACGGGTCGTACTGGTGGTCGGTCGGGAGCTGGTTCTCTTACAGCTCCTATCGTTACAGCTGGGCCTACCCCTGCTGGTACCGGGGCTACTCGTACTACTGGTATTACGGAGCCTGGTAGGTCGTTTTCGAAGAATTCAATGGATCTGGGGAGACTGCGATGCGCTTTTTTAGGCTGACGCTGATTTCAATCGTTCTCCCCGGACTCTTGAATCTCACCTCTTTGCATGCTGCGACGGAGATTTTCGAGAGAGAAAATTATCCAAAACGTCTAGGCCTATCTGCTTATCTTGCGCGTCCCGGTATTCGTTCCCGTCTTTCCACATTGCGCATTGCCGTGCTCGACAATGGATTCGGTGACTTCGCCGACCAGCCGGCCGGGGAATATCTTCCGGCGAAGACGCGTCTTTTGGCGCAGTATCCAGTGCCTGGAAATGCGCTGAACGCCGATCGGCATGGCCTTTCGATGGCACAAATGGTGTGGGCGGCGACTGGAAGCTCCGCTGATGGCCCAGAATTTTTGCTCTTAAACGCGAATGGAATGACGCAGCTTCGGCGCGCGATTCAGTTTGCAATCGACGAGCGGGTCGACGTCATTCTTTACAGCCAGAACTGGGAGTACGGCGGAAATTTCGACGGCCGGGGCTTTATCAACGCCGAAGTGTCGAAAGCTACGCGCGCCGGAATTCTGTGGATCAATGCGGCTGGCAACTATGGTGGTCAAGTGTACGATGGGCCGCTTGCCTTACCGGGGCCGGATCAGACGCTACGTCTGGTCAACCGCTTCGATGAAAACCGAGTTCGATTTGTTGTTTCGTGGTCAGATTTTCGGGAGGTAGAGGCGTACCAGACCTCACTCGATCTCGACGTTGAAGTTCTCGATTCGAATGGAAAGGTCGTCGCGCGGGGTGATCGCGTTCAAAGGGAGACGCCGGGGCCTGCTCGGGGCGAGATCACTCTTCACGCTCGCGAACTTTTTTCGGCCACTCTCGATCGCGGCGATTTTTTCCTCCGTTTGGTTCGTCGCGCGGGCGTGTTTCCGAGCAATTTGCGGGTTCGCGCGTGGGTATCCAGTGAACGACCTGAGACTCCGATTGAGTTGCTGGATCGCAGTCGTGGGCGGGAGATCATGATTCCCGCTGATCATCCCGAAGTTCTGGCGGTCGGCGATCTCTCCGAGCAATCGGCGCAGGGCCCGACCTCGGATGGACGTTCCAAGCCTGATTTGTTGCTCGATCATTCGGAGGTTCGATTCACGAATGGGATGATGACGAGTGGCACTTCGAACGCGGCTGCCCTCTTCGCGGGTATCGCCCTCGTCATGAAAGCCCATGATCCGACGATCGATCGTGACCGTCTTCTTTCCGTGCGGCCCGATTTTTCGACCTGCCTTTACCCGGTTGAGCGTTCGCGGGTGAGCGACACGGTTTGGGGGCTCCTCGAGCGGTTCACGGGGCAGCCGCGCACGGCGCTTCCGGTGGGGATCGCCCGCGATGGAAGAATCACGGTTCTTACCGGTCAGGAGCCAGCCTATCTGGGATCTCTTTTCGGTGAGGCCCGGGCGTGGATCGAACAGAGAGGACAGTCGGTGCAGGCGTTTCGATTTTTTCTTTCGATGGTGGGTGAGGCGGTTTTCGCCGCGCGGACGATGATTGCCGGTCCCGCTCTTCCCGGGGACGTTCAAGGTGACGGATCGTTGAGGTGGGTCGAGGTTCTTTCCGGGCGCTCGGGGACTGCGGTGTGCCGGGCGGCTCAGGGTGGAGTTTGGGTAACGCCCAGTCCATGAGGCTCCCGGGATGAGTGAACAGAGCATTCAGGAAGTCACCCAGCGGCTGGACCGACGCGCTCCACAGACAACAGCCGCAGATTGGGACAACGTAGGGTTACTGGCCGGTGATCCGGCGTGGAAGACTCGCGGTGCGGTGGTGAGTATCGATCTGACTCGCGAGGCCATCGCGGCGGCCCAAGCCCACGGCTACCGGCTGATCGTCACCCATCACCCCTGTATTTTTCCTCGGAATCGAGGTTTGGTTCGGGTTACGGCGAATTCCCAAACCATCGGCGGGTTGGTCTTTGAGGCTTTAGTTCAAGGAATTGCGGTCTATTCGACCCACACTAACTTCGATCAGTGCGCTCTGGAGGTGCCTGAGCAGGTCTGTGGGGCGTTAGAAATGAAAGCATTAGGCCGCCTGCTTGAGAAGGGTGGGCGCGGCTCGTTGCTGAAGCTCGTTGTATTTGCCCCCGAGACTCATGCTGAA
>CAYIHX010000011.1:0-84775 GCA_964363305.1 uncultured Bacteriovoracaceae bacterium
TCGCCCAGGAGGATCACGTCGGGATCTTGTCGCAGCATCGCGCGAAGGGCGTCGGAGAATGCGAGCTTGGACGAGACCTGCACCTGGGTGATGCCCGGAAAAGTGTATTCGACAGGGTCCTCGATCGTGACGATATTCAAGCGGCTGCGGTCGATGGCTGCCAACGCTGCGTACAGAAGCGTGGTCTTGCCGCTCCCGGTGGGGCCGGTGATCAGGTTGACGCCGGTACGATGGTCGAGAGCACGGCGAATAGCTTGTGTGGAGCCCGCCGGAAGCCCCATGCGATCCAAATTGAATTCGCGGGACTGATCCAGCAGCCGCAAAACTAGTTTTTCGCCGTGGAGCGACGGCACGAGGTTCACTCGCACGTCGAGCTTTTGATCCGGCAGGGAGATGCGCGCGTCTTGAGCGCGGCCTGCTACGGCGAGCGAACAATGCGATAGCTGCTTGGCTTCTTGAAGAAACGCGGTTTTGTGAACGCCGGGAATCCACTTCCACCGCTCCAGTTCCCCGTGCACGCGGAAGCGGATATCGACGCCGTCCTGCTCAGGCTGAATGTGCACGTCGGAGGCCCGAGCGCGCGAGGCGCTGGCGATCATGTCGCGGTACAAACTTCCGTAAGGGCTGTCTCGCCCCAGCTCCAAAGTCGCCATTAGGTTCCTCCCGGTACGGCCTGACAGGCCAGTCGAAGTGCTTGAATCGCGATGAAAGCCGCTGGTGCCTCGGGAATGTCGCGGCAACAGCTCGCGCGTTTCCACACCACGAAAAGATAGCCCCTGGGTTTTCCAAACATGCGCTGTTCTTCACGCACGCCTTTCCAGGTTTCGAGCGCCCCGAGATTCGCGCCCTCGCGAAAGCACGATGAAGTCTGGGGATAGAGCATCTGCCAAACCTCGTCGGGATCGCCCGGTACCATGCGCGTCACTTCTGTCCCGATACTTTTAAGGCGAGCGGCGACCATCAGGGCGGCGCCCGCACGTGAGGCCCCGTGATAGACGCCATGGCGCGGAAGAAAGACGCCCCAGCCATTACAGGCCTCTCGCGAAGTTGGCGGGTATTTCGGGAGAAACCCTTGCGGAAAACTGCATCCGCCCATGTCAGGACCCAGTGACGGCGTGACCCCGCCCGCAACGCCTTGTCCGGCACCTTTGAGGAGGCACGCCTTGGGGGAGAGCTGCCACGCAAGGAAGCTGGGTTGAAGGAGATCCGCCTTGCCGTCGCGCCAGTTTCCGCCCAAGTCCTCGCTCATCAGGTCGAAGCAGGGCTTGTCGAGGCGCGCCCCTTGGCAAGGTAGCGGCGTGAACACGGGGCTTGAGAGCGGGACTGCGATGGCGCGCGCCTGAAAGGTGAACGTGCTGTTGTCATCCTCGACGCCAAAGGGAAGGGCCGATCCGATCGAGTGCGCCGCGAGTTGAACCGCCGCCGGGTGCGAAGTGAAGAAGGAGTCCCTGGAATCCGGCCATACTTCAATGAAGGTCTGCGGGACATAGTAGCTGATCTGAGCGCAGGGGCGCGGAATGGGCCAACCGCACATGCAGGCGCCCACTTGGAAATCGAGGCAAGAGGAAAATTCGCTGTTCTTGATGACGGAGCAGACGTTTGGGAAGAGTACGTCGGCGCGTGCGCCCATGGGAGCCGCAAGACATAGCGCCAAGACGAGTGTTGCCAGCGCGCGATCTCCCGTGTGGACGCGGTGGACCCTTGCCGACTCACGAAGGTCCTGAAGGATCTTACGATGCGGGGTGCGGAGAGTTTTTAGGAAATGGGGTTTCAAGAACAGCTTTTCAAACCGCGTCTCGAGGCCGTCAAAGACCTGGGCAAATGCCTCGAAGGTTCTTAGGCGCGAGAACTCACGCGCGGTGATGGGATACTCCATCGCAGTGTGGGTGGACACGCTCTCGCTGATGCTTGACCGTTGGGAGTCATATCCGCCAAAGAGGGCATCGCGCCTGGCGTCCTGCGCGCTCTCGGAAAAGCTATGGGAGCTACGCTCCCGTTCGACTTGACCGTGGGGTTCCTGGAAGAGTCGGATGGTCTTGGGGTCGGTCGAATTTCCAAAAATGCGCGTCCTGAAGTTTTGGAGAATTTCGCGGGTCGCGGGTTCGCTTCGAATCGCGTTTTCAAGCGAGCTGACACTTTGTGTGGCCGCGATCGTGATGGCCTTGGATTCGCGAGCTTTGGCAAGGAAGCGGTCGTCTCCGAGACCGGCACCGCCACCACTGGTGGCCACGTCCTGGTACTCGTCCATCACCAGAAGCGCGTGCCTTGCTTGGTCATGGTTGGCGTCAGTGACGCGCGCAAGAACGGCCTCCTGAAAAAGGAGTTTCAGGAGCGTGCCGATGGACCGAGCGAGCGCGTCGTTTTCGATGTGGAGACAGATGAGCTTGCCGGATTGAACCGCACCAGCCATCGACGGGAGACTGATTTCGCCGCGAGCAGGCGAAAGCACCCGTGACACCCGGTATTCGAGGAACTCGTTGAGGAAGCTCGTGGCCGTTGCGAGGATGCTCGTTCGGATCTTCTGATCCATCTGGGCGAACTCATCTCGGAAGTAGCCGATCGCCATTTCGATGTTGGCGCGTTCTTCGGCATCCCAGGCTGTGGTCCGTTCGGGATTATTGAGGCAGTTGACCAGGTCTTCAGCCAGCCCCTCGTCGCGTGCGACGACCAGGGACCGATAGAGTTCGCGAAACGTAAAATAGTCGTACTTCGCCGCGCAGTAGATCAGCGCGTTCTTGAGAAGGTTGAAGCTGGACTGCTCCCAGAAGCGGTTGTCCGAGGAGCTGCCGAGAAAGTTCACCGAAGCCAGGCGCAGACTGTTCGCGATCATCGTGAACGCCGAGTTCTTGAGTAGTTCCTCACGCCAGATGGGATTGAACCGGACATCGCCATCGAGAGAGATCCAGAGGAGCCGGTCGGCTAGCCCCTGTGCCTCGATAATCCGGCGCAGCTCGCGCACGAACGTGCGCTTGGGGTCAATGGCGAGCATCGCGGGCTTGAGCGTGAAATGCGCGAGCACCTGCTTAAGAAATTGGAGCAGGATCTGGGATTTCCCGGACCCGATAACCCCCGTGATGAAGATGTTTCCCGTGAGGCCCTTCAGGCCCATGAGTAACCATTCAGGGAGGCTGCGGCGTTCCGACGGTTGCGGGCCATCAAGTCCGCGCTCATGAATGGCGCCGAGGATGATGCCGTCGCGGATCTGCGGAACTCGGGGAAGGGCTGCGGCCCACGGCCAAAAAATTCCCCTGCTGGGGATGGCGCCCAGGAGTCGCCGCCCAATGCTGCCGATTCCGAGGAGCGACAGGTAGAAGGTGACCGCAAGCGCCGCTTGCCATGCGGTCGGTGTCAGCGACCACCCCGGAATCAAAATCGGGCGCAGAGGGAATTGCCTGGCCACCCAGTATGTGAGGGGAAGTGCCACCGCGTGAGTCGCCATGAGGAGCTTCCATCGAGATCGGGACTCCGAAGTCTTAGCCGTCCCGGTCTTCGAGCGGAGGCGTTTGAGCTGGGTTCGTATGACCGACGTAAGCCAGAGCCCATTGAACGATGCCGACAATCCGAACGCCACGAGTCCGTTTTGATTCGCGGTGGCCCAATGCGCCAACTGCTGGAGCAGGAACTCTGTTTGCGCGGGAGCCTTGAGCCACGCGAAGAGCGCCAGGAAACCGACAGCCACCAAGAGCGCGAGGCTGAGCGGAACGTCAGGCTGGCGGGCGGCTGGATTCAGAGGATCAGCCGCCATTTTGAGCCTCATTCCATTCATCGAAAGCTGGGACGTCGTTGCCCTCGGGCGGTGCCGCCTTTTCGGCATCGGGGCGCCGGAGCCGCGCCACGCGAAGCACATCGCTGGCGCTAATCTCGATACCTGTTCTTGGTTCTCCACTTTTGGTTGTGTAGGAAGTGGATTTGAGTTCTCCGACGATCAGCACCAGCTCACCCTTGTTGAGTTGGTTGCGGACCCTGTCGGCAAGACTGGCGAAGCAGGTCACCTGAAACCATTGGGAGCCCTTGTGCGTGGGCTTTCCGGTGCCGGCGTCAATGCTCGTGAGAGACTGCGCGATGGCGAATCCCACGATGGATTTTCCGTCACGAGTCTTCGCGCGCTCTACTGGCGCCGCCCCGACGTTGCCAATGATCACGACGTTATTACTTGGGCTGCTCATAGGAACCTCCCCAGGTAGACGTGCCGAAACCGTTCCTCCTCGATGCGGCGCAGGTTTTGAATCCGCAGGTAGTCGTCGAGGACGACCGCTTCTTCGTGTAGGGTCGGCGCTACGAGTTTCTTAAAAATCGGAACGACGGCCCGGGCGAGCCATCCTCGGGCGCGAAGCAATCCGTTCTTGATCCATTTTCCGGTCACAGCAGTCCTCCTTCGCGGGCCTGAGTCTCAGGCCGCGCTTCTTGGAAGGACTCTTTGCAAAGGTGTGCCAGATGGTCGTTCTGGCTGGTGGGCAGCTAACTTGCGGAAATGGCTGGGGTTGGAATTTGCGGCGAGTCTCACCCGTGAGACCGGGTCTCGGGGAGTCTCATGGCAGTAGGAACAATTCAGGCCGTTTCTACGTACTTTTTACGCCATTCAGGGGCGGGATAGGTCTCCGCCAAATACTCCACCGCCGATTTGATCAGGTCCTCTTCGACTTCAAAGAAGGAGACGGCAAACAGCTCGACCACTTTGCCGTCCGGCATGGTGGACTTGATTGAAACCTGGGTCGTCACGTGATCGACGTGATCCCAACTGTCGTAGCTATGCTGGTGGTTGAGCACCTGAATCTCGTGGGTGCCTGGGTAATCGCGATTGATGGCGATGAAGTTGTCCGGACCGACAATCTTCTCGCGGGACTGGTACCAGTGGCCCTCGAAATCGTCGGAGAGAAGCTTCCGGGCGTCGTCCCAACGCCGTTCGCCGAAGCAATCCCAAAGTTCGTGCACGACTCTCACGGCACTTTCGTTGCCTTTCATCTGACATCCTCCGGCGAAAGCGCACCTGGCAATTCCGAATCATTCCGCCGCACCTTCACCAGCCCGAACTCCTTCGCCTTCCTGAAAAACGTCGCGCGCGAGATACCGAGCAGCTCAGCCGCTTTCGTGCGGTCGCCATTGGACTCGATGAGAGCCTGCCGAAACCGTCGTTGCTCGTTGGCCACGAGCTGCGCGCCGTAGCGCCCGACCAGAACTTTCGTCGTGCGTGAGTTAAAGACCGAGGTGACCTCGGGGATGACGAGGCACACATCCTTGTCGCGAATCACCTTGTCCGTCGCGCGGCTGCACAGGCGTTCGACGGCGCTGATGAGTTCCCGCACGTTTCCAGGCCAGCGATATGCCTGAAGGAGCGCCATCGCGCCTTCAGTCAACGTCGTTTCACGAAACTCCGGAGTGCGGGAGATGGCGTCGTAGACCAATTCGGGGATGTCCTCGATGCGGTCGCGCAGAGGGGGCAGATGAATGGGCTCGCGGGCAATGCGGTAGTAAAGATCCTGCCGGAAACGCTTCTCTTCGACGGCCCGCTGAAGGTCGACGTGGGTCGCGGCAATCATGCGAAAGGTGCAGGAGCGCTCCGTATTGTCGCCCACGCGCTGCACTTTGCGCTCTTGTAGAACGCGCAGCAGTTTTGTCTGCTGGGGCATGGGCATTTCACCGATCTCGTCCAGAAATACATGGCCACCGCCCGCTGCCTCAAACGCGCCTACTCGGTCGCGGGTGGCCCCAGTGAACGCGCCCTTGACGTGTCCAAAGAGCTCGGACTCGGCGAGATTATCGTTGATAGCCCCGCACTGGACCGTCACCAGGCGGCGCGAGCGATCCGCCGTTCCTGCGATCATCTGTGCCACGACCTCTTTTCCGGTGCCGGTCTCACCATAGAGCAGCACGTCGCGCGCCTTGGAGGCGACCACTCGACGAATGTCTTCCCGCAGGCGTTGAATTGCCGGAGAGCGACCAACGAGCAGAGGCCGCTCTTTTCCTGCTGTCTCACGATCAAATGCGCGGGCGCGAAGTTCCCGCTGTTCCAGCGTCTTGCGAATCGCCTGTCGAATTCTCTCTGGCGTTGCGGGCTTCGGGATGAACTGGCTCACTCCAGCGTTGAAAAGATTGATCAGGCGCTCGGGGTTGGTTTCCGCGCTGATTACGATCACATCCACTCCGCGATCCAATGCCTGGATGCGCCGAAACGCGTCCAAGCCGGTGCGGTTGTCGCCCACGAAGTTGAGATCCAGCAGAATGACGTCGAAATAATCGTTCGCGATGGCCTCAAGACCCTGGTCGATCGTGGGGTATCCCGCGACCTGACAGGTATCCTCCAACATGAGGGGAATTTGTTCCAGCCAGCTCGCGTCGTCGTCGATCGCGAGCACTTTTGGTAGTGTGTTCGTCTGCTCTAGCATGATGTTGCCTCCTTGCTCTGCTCCACGCCGCCGTCATGCGGTAGGAGCACATCGAATCGAGCGCCCGCGAGTCGATCCGATGGACCCGCAGACATTTGCCCGCCATGGGCCTCGACAATTTTGCGGGAGATCATGAGACCGAGCCCACTCCCACGCGGTTTGGAACTGCGAAATACCCGAAAAACTTTCTCTGGATCTGCGGGAAGCCCTGGGCCGGAGTCGTCCATCTGAACGCGGACGCCGCCGTCCGCCACGGATTCAAGGGCCACTCTCACGCGGGCCGGGCGTCCGGATTTCTTGGCGTTTGGGTCATCGAACGCGTCGATGCTGTTCTTCAAAACGTTCGAGAAGACCCGCCCCAGTTGGATGGCATCATGCGGAACGATCACGGGACTGTCACCCAGCTCCATCTCGACGTTGAGCTGGCGGTGTTTGATGGCGTGTGCGTGGAGCGCGATGGCGTCGGTAATCGTTTTGCGGAGGTCGGCGGGCTGGCGCTCCACGTGGATTTGACGGCTGCTATCGAGCGTGGATTCGACCAGGCCCCCGATGAGGGGCAGGTTGGCCGTACAGGCGCGAAATAGATTCTCTAGGCGCTGAAGGCGCTTCGTTGACCCGGGTTCCTGTTCCGCCACCATTCCATGAGCGACGACGATGGGGTGAATGGGCGTCTTGAGGTCGTGCATGATGCCGCTCGTCAGTTGGCCGACTACTGCTTGGTCGCGAGCTTTTTCGTGACGTTCGAGGATCTGGGCGATTTGCGCGGCCAGGGAGTTCAACTCTTTGAAGCGCAGCTTGGGAAGCTTGGTAGATGCGCGGTCGTTGAGAACGGCCTCAACCCATGTGGCGAGATTCGCCAGTTCGTCGGGGATTTCCCGGGCGGTGACGCGGGAGGAAAAAACGAAGAGACCGAGAAAGACCAGGACCAGAACGCCCGACGCCGCTTCAATCATGTGCAGAATCGTGTCGTCCGTGAAGGGATTGGAAATCCGTTTCACCTTCATGAGATGCCCGAAGACCTGATTGCCCTCTCGAATGGGGGCCAGGAATGCGATTCGGGTTCCGTCTTGGGCGATGCAGTGAGTGGGCTCTGAGGCGGTCGTGCAGGCTGAAAAGCGGGCTGGCAATGCTTCGCCTGGCTGTAGGATCGCGATTGAGTCCAGGTCATCGGCCGCTTTGAAGCGCGCCAATAGAACGGTGGCGCCGGAACGCTGCTCGGGAACGAGAAAGGAGGGCATCAACGCTTCGACCTGCGTGGCGGCATCCTTCTCGATACCCGCGACGAGCGAGTGCGTGACCAGCGTTTGCTTGATCTGCGCATACGCGAATAGAATTCCAACCGAGACGACGGCGACGAGGGTGAGCGTGACCAGGAGGACTTGATTCATTGTCGCCCGAAGGGTGGTCTCGTGTTGGGGAGCGCGCCGGAAAATATTCATACGCGCCGTCGCTCCTTCTTCTCAAAATCGGGTCGGAGCAACCCCATGATGCAGGTGTCGCGGAACTGGCCGCGCCGGTAGTAGGCTTTGCGAAGGGTGCCCTCCTTTATGAATCCCGCCTTCTTGTAGCAAAGCAGCGCCGAACGATGCCGTGGGTCCGTTTCGAGCCAGATTCGAAAAAGGTTCATCTCCGTGAATCCGTATCGACAGAGGGCGGTGATTGCCTCCTGACCGTAGCCCTTGCCCCAAACCGTCTTGTCGCCGAGATAAATCCAGAGTTCCGCGCGCCGCGAGCGAGAACAAATCGAACGTAGGCCCATGAAACCCACAGTGGTGGGCTTGCCACTGATCTCGGTCTCGATCGCGACCGCCATGTGGTCGGAGGCGGCATGCATCTGATCCTTGATCCAGCGCTGAGCCTCCGATGTTGTAGTCGGGTGATAAAGACCACGCCAAAAATTGGTTTCGTCGTCGTTGATCCACGCTTCGTAGCGGCGAATGTCCTGGAGGGACAACGGACGCAGGGAGATGCGCCCGTATCGGAGCGTTGAGTTCAAGGAGCACCCCCTTGCGCCACGGGCGCGATTGTATCGACCACTTTAAAGCGGCGCTTGTTTGCGGAAAGGAGCACCATGCTCTTGGCGGGCGCTTCCCCCGGACGAAAGCGAAATGCGCCGGTAATTCCTTCAAACTGGCGAATTTCGCCCAAGGCAGCGTCCAAACCCTCTCGGGTTAGAGTTTTGGCAGACAAGAGCGCATCCACGAGCAAGAGAGTGGCGTCGTAGGCGAGAACCGAAGTGTCGTTGGGCATCTTCTTGAAGCATTCTTTGTAATCATGAACAAAGCGGCGAGAGCGCGACGCTGCAACATCGGGGTGCCAGTGCGAGACCGAAAAGCCTTCTAGGTTCTGATCACCGAGAACAGCAAAGAACTCGTTGCCGACATTGCCCCAGCCATCTCCGCCGAGAAAGGGCTTGTGAATCCCGCCTTGAAGAAGCGAGGAGATGATTCGAGCCGAGTTCAACTCTTGATTAGGAATGAGAACGACGTCGAACTGCGCCTTTTTTAGTTGGTCGATGGTTGTAGAAAAATCCTTGTCAGATTCGAGCACCTCGGAGCGCACGGTCACGGTGCCGCCATCACGGGTAAATTCGCCCTCAAAGGCGCGTGCCAGGTCTTGGCAATAGGCGCAATCCGCGGCGACGACCACGGCGGCGCGCTTGGCTTTCAGGCGGCCCTTCGCAACCCTCGCGAGTGTGCCGCCCATGAAGCCGTTGTCGAAGCACGCGACGTGAACGAACGGCCCCATGCGGCTGATTCGGTCTGCCGTCGCGCTCGGGGTGAGCATGGGGAGCTTCGCGGCCTGATGAATCGGCGCGGCAAGAAGCGCGTGCGACGAAAAGTTATAGCCAAGGACGCCGATGACATTCGATGCCGCCGCGCGAGTGGCAGCGTCGCGCACGCGAATCTGAGCCGTGCCGTAATCGAACTCCTCGAGCGCGATGGTGAGTCCGCGCTTTTTCAGGCTAGCCTGTGCGTGGTCGAGCGCCAATCGAACGCCGTTTCTGAAGTAGTCGCCGTAAGGATTGGAGCTGCTGGAACTGGGTTCTGAAAAGTTTGAAGCTAGCCCGATTCGGACGGTTTGGGACGCGGCCCAACAGGGCTGAGTCAAGAAGAGGAGGAAAATAGCGGTAAAAGCACTGGGGGTGTTCAAGCGATACCTCCCGAAGCGATGGTGGACGGGGTGGAGATCTTGGGCGCCACTGCCTTAAACTCGGAGCGGACCGAGAGCATGCCGCTCAACCGCCCGTTGACGGAAATCACGCTGCAACCCGCGCGTAGCAGTTTTGTCGCGACCTCTACCTTCGGTTGGTAGAAAATCTGATCGTCCGATACCCAGGAACATGCGGCACGTGAGGACGAGAACGCTGCTTCGCTTGATTCCGTAATGGCAACGCACCACGCGACTCGATGTTGGTCGAGACAGCGCGTGAGTGTCCGGAGCTCGTCGGCGGAGAGGCCGTGCATTCGATCAAAAGAGAGTTTCACAATAGTACGAGTTCCTGCGAGCGCCCGGAGGAGTTCCACGTAGGGCTCGTCGTTAATGAGCCAGCGCCCATGCGTTTCAAGGTAGATCGCGGCGCTGGATAGACTGCGAATGATCGAGAGAATGCCAGTCAAGTGCGGGTGCCGCGTGGGTTCTCCACCGCGAATCCCCACGATGTGGACGGGTGTGGGCGTATGCTGCAAAAACGCTTGAAGTGTTTGACGGAGCTGTTCTGGACTCAGAAAAAGATCAGGTCGCCGAGTCATCATTTCGGATGGAGCCTCGCGCGAGATTACGTTGGGCGCGTAACAGCCCGCGCATTGCCGATCACAAACAGCAGTGGCTTCGACGATCAAGTCTGGCTGAAAAGCGCGCAGCGCCGTCATGTCGCGACTCCCTCTGGCGTTCCTGTCGCTGGTGCCAGGGGTTTGCTTTTGGGCTGCCACTGAGACAGACCAACCGCGAACGAGATCAGGATAGAGCCCGCGATGATCGAGAAAGTCATGGGCTCGCCCGCCACTGCAATTCCGAGGAGAACGGCCACCGGAGTTTTAACGTGCATGGTAGAGGCGATTTCTTGGGGAGAGCTGATGGCGAGCGCCCGATTCCAGATGAGGAACGCGAAAACAGAGCAGAAAAGCGCGAGAAAGATCAGGGCAAGAACGGCCTGCGAGAGGCTGGCGCCCGCAGGCATCGGCTGCTTCTCGAAAAAAGCGAGTGGGATCAGCAGCGCCTCACCCACGCACATCGACCAAAACGTCAGGCTCCGCGAATCCAAATCGCGCGAGACGGAGCGTGTGGCGACCACCGAAATCGCGAGGCTCAACGAGGCTGCCAGGGTGAGCAGGAAACCACCCATCAGCCGTGGGAGCGTAGTCATCGTCCACGACGAGCCCGCGAAGGTGCTCGGGCTGACGAGGACCACGCCGCCGATGATTCCGAGTCCGATCGCAAACAACTTCTGTTGAGAGAGGGGCTCCCGCAGAAACCCCGCCGAGAACATGAGCACGAAAAGGGGCGAGGTCAGCATGATCGCCGCCGACAGCGACGACGGGATCGCGGTCAGACCCGCGAGCTGGAGTGGATACAAGAGCCCGAATCCCGAGACGCCGATGAGCAGCACGCGCCACCAGGCGCCGCGTGACCGCGGAACTTGGATGGGAAGGCCGAGCGCGGGAAGCAGTACAAGCATTCCGGCAATCGCGGCGGCAAAGCGCAGCGCCGACGCCGTGAATGGTCCCCAAACCATCAGCGTGACTTTTGAAGCCAAGAACGAAGTGCCCCAGATCAGATTGGCCAGCAGTGCGAGTGCGAAGCCCGAACGCGGAAGCAGGTAGACCCGAATGCGGCTCGCGCCACGCGCAAGATTTGCGCTTTGAAAAGAACGCCCCTCCATAGAACCCCCTAGAGACTATTAACCCCGGCTACGACATATCTACTGAGATTCACAATTCGTCAATTAGCTGTAATCAAAATATTTTTCGTTGTGTGAGCATTATACGTGAGACTTCAATTTTGTGCGACGCGATGAGTCTTGAGACTTGAGTCTCATTCGGCGCTGTAAGTCATTTGTCTGTTTTCAATGCATGCATAGCGTCAGTGCAGCAGTTCGGAGCATGCGTAATTCTTTGTGCGACGAATCATCGTCGTCACGGACAAGACTCTCATCCTCCTGGACGGGAGACCGGGCTGCGCTGTTCGGCACTTTTTCCGGCCTTGCTGCACGAGTCGCGCCTGCGCAAGCGCCGTCACGCCCCGTGCCCCTGCGGGCGCCGGCCGGAGTGCCGAGCATGCTCGCCCTGGCACCGCTCCTTGCCCCTCCTGCTTTTGCGAGAGGGGCAAGGCACGGTGCCGCCCCTAACCCAGGAGGATGAAAGCCATGAAAAAAATGACGACGATGAAATCCGCGATCGAAGAGATCCTAACCGCCCACCGCCAGCTCGCAGCTTTCCGCGAGAACGAGCACTACGCCGTGAAGATCGCCAGCGAGGGGTTCATGCCTCTCTCAATCGAGAAGCACGACAAGCTTGTCACCGTCACGCACTACTACGAGCAGAATGGCGACCTGGTTCCCGATCCTGACATGGAATTCGTCGATCTCGGCGGCGGCGAGTGGCTCCCTGTCGCGATCCAGCACTCTACGGGCCACTACATGCGCGCGGCCGAGTACGAGGACGGCACCTGGCGGTTCAACCCGCGCCGGATGCGCGATCTCCAGAGCTTCTCGCGGATGTGGGCGCGGAACCTGCTGACCCAGGGTTTCGCGGCGGGCGAGCTCGTCCGGGCCGAGCCGGGTTGACCGGCCTCTCGGCCCCGTTCGACATTCGGTTAACGTGGCGTGTCTCAACTCGGAATTGACCCATTCAAACCCAACAGAACAAGGCCAAACCCGACAAAGACCTTTGATTCGGGGTTAGAATTAATGGTACGACTTGACTGCGTTTGTGCAGTGGTCGGCAAAGAACCCTGATGGGGAGATCCAAGATGGATGATCGATGGCTCTCAGTCGAGGAGATCGCCGAGTATCTCGGGATCAGCAAGGACACGGTCTACGTATGGATCACGAATAAGGGACTGCCCGGGCATCGCATCGGACGGTTATGGAAATTTAAACGGTCCGAGGTCGATGAGTGGGTCCACCGAGGACACGCTACTGACGCACAGGAAAGTAATGAGTGAGGTAACCGAGGACATGGCTAGGAAATCGCGTAGATCGACGACAAGCGGACGAATCAAGAAGGATGTCGTTTGCGTAGATCTGTTCTGCGGTGCCGGTGGCCTGACCCACGGACTAGTAGATGCGGGCGTTCGCGTCGTGGCTGGGGTGGACTTCGATGAAGCATGCAAACACCCGTACACGGCAAATCATGAAGGAACCAGCTTCTACAGGCGAGATGTCGCAGAACTGAAGGCTGCAGAGGTCGCGTCATGGTTCGGCGATGCATCCGTCCGCGTCCTTGCTGGTTGTGCTCCGTGCCAGCCTTTCTCCACCTACTCGCAGCGCTATGAGACCGTAGGGACCGAGCGCTGGAGTCTTCTCAATCATTTCGCTCGGCTCGTCAGTGAGATCAAACCCGAAGTCGTCACGATGGAAAACGTCCCTACCGTGACGAAGCACGAGGTCTTCGATGATTTCGTCGCGGCATTGAAGGAGCAAGGTTACGAAGTTTGGCACGATGTAGTCGATGGAGCCGCCTATGGTTTGCCACAGCGGCGGCACCGCACCGTCCTCCTTGCCTCGTTGCACGGCCCCATCAAGTTGCGCGAGCCCGACTCTTCGCCAGCTAAAACGGTTCGTGATGCTTTGAAGGGGCTCCCTCCGCTCAGACACGGTGGCAAGAACGAGGAAGATCCTCTACATGCGGCGCAAGGGCTTTCTCCGCTGAATTACAAACGAATCAAGGTGTCCAAGCCTGGTGGCACATGGCGTGATTGGCCGAAGAAACTTGTCGCGAAGTGCCACCTGAAAAAAAGCGGAAAAACTTATCCCGGCGTTTACGGCCGAATGAAATGGGATGAACCCGCCCCTACGTTGACGACACAATTCTACGGCTTTGGGAGTGGAAGGTTTGGCCACCCTTCACAAGCCAGGGCGCTTTCGCTTCGTGAAGGAGCCATTCTGCAAGGCTTTCCGCAAGACTACTCCTTCGTGCCGAAAGGTGAGCCCGTGCATTTTAAGGCTCTGGGCCGCATGATCGGAAATGCGGTACCAGTCGAACTCGGGCGCGTCATCGGCGAGAGCATTATCGAGCACATTGGCCGAATCGTCCCGCGGTCACCGAAACACAGCAGGGGGCGGAATGGCCGTGGTAATACGGGCAGAGCAGCCAACTCCTGACGTCGGTCGCCGTATGCGGCGGGTCCGACAGAAGAATACTTCCGCAGAATCCGCGCTGAGACGCGAGCTGCATGCCCTCGGTCTTCGCTATCGCATCCATGTCCCTGTCTTGACCAAGCCGCGCAGGGTAGCTGACGTCGCGTTCGGCGGTCTCCGCGTGGCGGTCTTCATCGACGGCTGTTTCTGGCACGGTTGCCCAAAGCACGCAACCTGGCCCAAACGGAACGCCGAGTTTTGGCGTTCAAAGATCATCACGAATCGGCGGCGTGATCGAGATACCGATGTACGCCTCCGCACCGATGGCTGGAAAGTGGTGCGTGTCTGGGCACACGAGACGCCTCATATCGCCGCTTGCCGAATTGCCAGAATCGTACACGCACGCAAAGCAAGGAGGCCCACATGAGCCGACTTGCCGGAGAAAACGAGGTACTGTCGGCGACAGCTCCGGAACCTGGGCAGCTCGTCGAAGTTCGTCGTCGCCAATGGATCGTCTCCGACGTCGATGCGTCGGCGGTCTCTCCCGAACTACCCAAGCGCAACCTCGTGAAGCTCGCGTCGATCGACGAAGACGCGCTCGGCGAAGAGATCGAAGTTCTGTGGGAACTCGAACCCGGCGCACACGTCATCGAGCGCGCGGGCCTGCCGACGTTGTCTGCGCTCGATGATCCGAGCAAGCTCGAAGCCTTCCTTGATGCCGTTCGTTGGGGCGCGGCCACCAACGCCGATCGCGGCTACCTTCAGGCGCCATTCCGTAGCGGGGTGAGCATCGAGGACTATCAGCTCGACCCGCTCGTGCGAGCGATCGACATGGCACGCACTAACCTCCTGATCGCCGACGACGTTGGTCTCGGCAAGACGATCGAGGCAGGGCTCGTCATCCAGGAAATGCTCCTGCGCCACCGTGCGCGCACTATCCTCGTACTGTGTCCGTCGTCATTGCAGGAGAAATGGCGCACAGAGATGGCCGAAAAATTTGGCCTCGAATTCCGCATCATCGACACCGACTTGGTGAAACGCTCGCGTCGCGAGCACGGTCTACACGCCAATCCATGGACATCGTTCCCGAGGCTCATTGCATCCATCGACTGGGCAAAGCAAGGTGAAGGTATCCGACTTCTGCGCGACGTACTCCCACCGCAGCCCACGTTTCCACGTCGATTCGACATGCTCGTCATCGACGAGGCCCACAATGTCGCACCGACCGTCGGTAAGTATGCCACCGAGAGTTTACGCACACGCCTTGTCAGGCTTCTCGCGCCACACTTCCAGCACAAGCTTTTCCTGACTGCAACGCCACACGACGGCTATACCGAATCGTTCACGGCACTCCTCGAACTACTCGACGACCAACGCTTCTCGCGCAACATACTGCCGCCCGAAGATCAGCTCGCGCGCGTGATGGTACGACGCCTCAAAAGCGACCTCGTCGACGCAAAGGGTAAGCGGCTGTTCCCGGTACGCCGCCTCGAAGCGTTGAATATCAGGTATAGCGCCGAAGAACGGGAGGCTCGCCAGCTCCTCGACGAGTACATCGCCAGACGCGAGAGGCCGGACGATCGCGAGGGGGTCGCCTCACATTTCGTCCATCAACTCCTTCGCAAACGACTTGCGTCGTCGCCTGCGGCGTTTGCATCGACGCTCGCCCGGCACACCGCGACGATTGAGGGCAATGGTCAAGCACGCCGCACGTCGAGCCTTGACGAACGAATCCTCCGGCGCGCGATCGCCAAGACCGACGAGGACTACGCTGACGACGATACCCGCGAGTCCGCCGAGGCAGAGGCCGTCGAAGAAGCGAGTCGTCGGCTGCGCCCGGTCTCGACCGCTGAGAAGCGAATCCTTGAACGCCTTCGCTCCTGGGCGCAGCAGGCAAGCCACCGGCCAGACTCGAAGGCTGAGGCGCTCATCCGTTGGCTGAAAGAAAACCTCCAGCCCAAGGGTGAGTGGTTGAACGCACGCATCATCCTCTTCACTGAGTACCGGACCACGCAGATATGGCTGCACGAAATCCTAGCGAGTCACGGGCTCGGCGGTGACCGCCTCTCGCTACTGTTTGGTGGGATGGACCCGAAGGAGCGAGAGGCCATCAAGGCTGCGTTCCAGGCCGACCCTCGTGAGTCGCCCATACGTATCCTGCTTGCGACCGACGCTGCGTCGGAAGGCATCGACCTTCAGAACCATTGCAACCTCCTGGTCCACGTCGAGATTCCTTACAACCCGAACGTGATGGAGCAACGGAATGGTCGTATCGACCGTCACGGACAGAAACAGAGCGAGGTCGTGATCTGGCACCCCGTCGATGCGAGCGGCGGGCAAGGGGACGACATTCTCCGGGCGCTGCGCAAGCTCGATTCCATGCGCGCCGACATGGGCAGCGTGAACCCGGTCATCGCGCCGCAGTTGCCAGCACTCCTCGAAGGTCGCCGTCGTGAACTCGATACGGCCCTCGCCGAGAAGCGCATCGAGCGCGCCCGCCGATACGTGAAAGTCGAGCGCGAGCTGCGCGAGCGCATCGCCAAGCTCCACGAGCGGCTTGCGACGACTCGGAATGAACAGCACCTCACGCCTGATCGCATTGAGCGCGTGGTACGCGTCGCGCTGGCGCTCACCGACAAGCCCGGCCTCGCATCGGCGACGCTGGCTGATCGCCCTGATGTTCACGTGTTTCAGATGCCCGCGCTGGCGGGCTCGTGGTCCCGATGCCTCGACGGGCTCGAACACCCATATACGAAGCGCATCCGCCCCATCACCTTCGATCACGAGGTCGCCAAGGGCCGCGATGACGTCGTGCTCGTCCACCTCAATCACCCATTGGTGCAGATGAGCCTCCGATTGCTGCGTGCCGAGGTGTGGGCGCGCGACGACGTGAAGAAACTGAATCGCGTCACGGTGCGGACGTTGCCCGACGCGAAGCTCGACACCCCTGTCGTTCTCGTCGTTTCGAGGCTCGTCATCACCGGCGGCAATCACCATCGTCTGCACGAGGAGCTGACCGAGGTTGGCGGCTATCTGCGCGACGCGGGATTCAAGCGTGAGGATGGCGTCACAAAGCTGCGCGACTGGCTCGAATCGTCGGCGTCTGGGTCGATTCCAGATTCCTTGTTCGACGCGCTCCGAACTCGCTTTCAGAAGCATACGGAAGCCATCCTGAGTGCCGTCGCCATGCGCTCGAAGGACCGACTCAAGATTCTCGGAAATACGATCGATTCGCGCAAGCAGCGTGAGATGCAGGACATGGCACAGCTCCTCGACGATCTCGCCAAGAACCTCGAAGCCGAGCTGCGAAGAGAAGAACCTCAACAGCTCTCGCTGTTCTCAGAAGACGAGCGCACGCAGCTCCGGCGTGATCGCCTGGCGCTCGAAGCACGTCTGCGCCGTATCCCAGAGGAGCGTGAGCTCGAACGCCTCGCCATTGAGGAGCGCCACTCCGGACTCGTCGACCACACGTTCCCCGTCTCGGTGGTTCTATTGGTACCCGAATCACTCGCCATCCGGAGGAAGCCGTGAGCGCAAAGCACGAATGGCTGAATCTGATTGAGGTCTCGGGACCGTTCCTCGCGGTGCCTGTGCTCCGTGAAGTGTTTCCGCAGGGGCTCGATGAGCTGGAGACTACGCGTGCCAGGCGACTACGCAGCGCCTACGAGGAGTGGCGCGATGCCGTGGACGCCGACGACACTGATATCGAACGACTGCACGTCGCTTGGATTGACGAGGCGCTACGCACCGCACTCGGGGCCGACGATCAGGTACTCAAGATCGGTAAGACGGTTCCCGCATCGAGCGTCGAGCTGCCGGAACACGACACGACGATCACACCTGAATTCGTCATCGTCGACCCAACACACGGCGACGCAGTGCTCGCGCCCGTCCACGTCTTCCCGCCCGACACTGACCTTTCGGCGTCGATGAAGTTCGGCGGCCTCTCGTGCTCGCCGGGCGACCGTATGGCGCTGCACCTGCGCGCGCTGAACAAGCCATTCGGCCTCGTCACGAACGGCGAGCAGTGGATGCTCGTCCATTCGCCCACGGGCAAGGTGGCGACCTTCGCGAGCTGGTACGCACGCATATGGGGACAGGAGCCGCAGACACTCCGGGCGTTTGTGTCGCTCCTGTCGGTTCGCCGCTTCTTCGCTCCCGAACAGGACAGACTCCCAGCACTCTTCGAGCGTTCGTCGAAGCATCAAGAGGAGGTCACCGATGCTCTCGGCGACCAGGTCCGGCGCGCCATCGAGGTGTTGGTGCAGGCGTTGGATCGCGCCGACCAAGATCGTAACCGCGAACTACTTCACGACGTAAGTCCCCAGGAACTCTACGAGGCCGGGCTCACCGTGATGATGCGGCTCGTGTTCCTCCTGGCCGCCGAGGAGCGCGGATTGCTGCTCATGGGTGAGCCGCGCTACGACGCCTTCTACGCGATCTCGACTCTTCGCATGCAACTTCGCGCCGAGAGTGATGAGATTCTTGAGCGCCGTCGCTCCGCCTGGTCGAGGTTGCTCGCAGTGTTCCGCGCCGTCTACGGCGGCATCGACCACCCTACGCTGCGCCTACCCGCGATGGGTGGATCAATTTTCGACCCTGATCGTTTTCCATTCTTGGAGGGGCGACTCAAAGGAACCACTTGGCGCCAGCATCGGGCCACGCCTTTGCCCATCGACGACCGCACCGTCCTGCTGCTGCTCGAAGCCATCCAGACTTTCGAGGGACGAACGCTCTCATATCGCGCTCTCGACGTCGAACAGATCGGCCACGTATACGAGGGCCTGCTCGAACGAACTGTCACACGCGTCGAGGATGTGACGCTTGAGCTTGAAGCCGGGGCGCAGGCTAAGGATGCGCGCATCACGCTGGGCGAGCTAGAGTCGGCGCGCCTCGATGGCCAGACCGTCGTTACCAACCTGCTCGTGGAGCGCTCAAGGCGCTCGGAGGCGGCCGTCAAAAATGCCCTAGCCGCCGAGGTCGACTCCCAGCAGAGCGCGCACATGCTCTCCGCGTGTCGCGGCGACACGAAGCTCCGCAACCGTCTGGAGCCCTACATTCGCCTGCTACGCACCGATCCGTGGGGATACCCGCTTGTCCACCCGGCGGGAGCTTTCGTCGTCGTCCTCGGCGCCGACCGGCGCGAAACCGGAACCCACTACACTCCAAAGAGCCTGACCGAGAGGATAGTCGAGGAAACACTTACACCACTTGTCTACGATGGTCCCGCGAAGGACTCACCACGATCTGAGTGGAGGCTCAAGACGCCCAAACAGCTCCTCGACCTCAAGGTCTGCGATCCGGCAATGGGATCTGGTGCCTTCCTCGTGCAAGCGTGCCGTTTCCTGAGTGCGCGACTCGTCGAGGCTTGGACGATTGAGGAAGCAGCGGGTCGCGTCGTCGACCTCACAGGCCAAGTTCACGAGTCGCGCACCAGTGTCGCGACCATGCCATCTGGGGCAGAAGTTCGTGCGGAGAGCGCTCGGCGTATCGTCGCCGAGCGGTGTCTTTACGGCGTCGACCTAAATCCGCTGGCTGTCGAGCTGGCGAAGCTCTCACTCTGGCTGGTGACGCTCTCGAAAGGGCGCCCTTTTGGTTTCCTTGACCACAACCTCCGTCGCGGCGACAGTCTACTCGGCATCAGCCGAATCGAACAGCTAACCGGACTTACGTTCGACCTGTCGGCTGAGCGCCAAGGACGCCTATTCGGCAAGGCCATTGAAGCCGCAGTGACCGAGGCCATTGAGCTACGACGCAAGCTCCAAGAGATTCCCATTCGTGACATCCGCGACGTCGAGGCAATGGCTACGCTTCACTCGGATGCACGAAAGAAGCTCGAAGCCGCTGGGCTGCTCGCTGACGCCTTCGTGGGCGTCGTCTTCGTGGCCGAGGGTAGCGAGGTTGTAGAGACCCGGCTGGCGGTGCTCGCTGCCGGAGCCGATCGCGTCGTGAAGGGCGAAACTCAAGCGATGGAGGCATTGGCAAGGCTTGCGGCCACCGACCTGTCAAAGGACTCGCCTACTGGTAGACCTCGGCGTCCGTTCCACTGGCCGCTTGAGTTTCCCGACGTCTTTCACAGCAACACGCCCGGCTTCGATGCGATCGTCGGCAACCCACCATTCCTCGGTGGGAAGCGCATCACAGGAGTCACAGGCGACGCGTACCGTAACTGGCTTGTGAATCACATCGCTGAAGGTCGTAGAGGTTCCGCTGACCTCGTTGCCTACTTCTTCCTTCGCGCGTGGAGTCTGCTACGCGACGGAGGCGGCTTCGGGCTCCTGGCGGTGAACACCATCGCAGAGGGGGATACACGCCAGGTCGGGCTCGAAGCAATGGTCAGCGCAGGCGCTACGATTCACGCGGCGTACCCGAATGAGCCTTGGCCCGGCAGCGCCGCTGTCGTAACCAGCCGCGTTCATGTGCGAAAAGGTGCATGGACTGGCGAACGATCGATCCTTGGACGACCTGTTGGATTCATCTCGGCGTACCTGTCGGATCACGAGGAATGGAGTCCGACGCGGTTGAGGGCGAGCGAGGGCTTAGTGTTTCAAGCTTCTGTCGTTGTCGGAAAGGGTTTCGTGCTAGAGGAGGATGACGCAAAGCGTCTATTGGCTGCGGCCCCCGAGAACGCCGAGGTAATCTTCCCCTACATGAACGGCGAGGATCTTAACTCGGACCACGAGCAGCGGCCCAGTCGTTGGGTCATCAACTTCTGGGATTGGCCTGAGGAAAAGGCTCGCACCTACAAGGAGCCTTGGGCGTGGATCGAGGAGCGAGTGAAACCCGAGCGCCAGCGGCGCAATGAGGACGGTCAGTTCGTTCTTAGAAAGCCGCTACCCGAACGCTGGTGGCAATATGGAGACAAGCGCCCGGCGCTCTACCACGCGATCGGACGCGGCCACTCATTCGAGCAGCATCCCGGGGGTTGGCGTTCTGAAAAAAAGCCTCTGAAAGAGGTGCTGGTTACCGCTTTCGTTGGAAAGTACTTCGGTCCTTCGGTGATCCCGAATGACGCGATATTCAGCCACGCTTGTGCCGTATTCGCGGTCGATCGTCCCTACGCTTTTGCGGCACTACTTAATTCGTCCATAGGACAGGCGTGGATCTGGCAGCAATCTTCTAGAATGAAGACGGACCTGCGCTTTGCCCCGACAGACGCCATTGAGACCTTCGTGTTCCCCGATGGAGTTGAAACTCTCGAACGTCTCGGCGAAACGTACCTGAAGGCTCGCCGCGAGATCATGTGCGCCGACAGGCTTGGTCTCACGAAGCTCTACAATCGCTTCCACAAAGCTGCCGACACCGATCCTCGCCTCAAACGCCTACGCGAAATGCTCCGCGAGGTTGATGTCGCCGTGGCACGTGCCTACGGCTGGAACGATCTTGAGCTGGGCCATGATTTCCACGATGTCCCGTTCCTAGGTGAGAAGGACCGTGTCCGCTTCACCATCAGCGAGGTAGCACGCCTAGACGTACTTCGGCGCTTGGGTGAACTTAATCGCCTAAGCTACGAAGAGGAACAGGCGTCTGCGAACCTAGCCATTAAGCCAAGGGCGACAAAGGGGCGCGCAAAGGTCGCACCTGCCGAACAAGGCGCATTCGCACTTACGGAAGTGCCCACACAGAAGGCTGCCACCTCAGCGAAGAAGATCGGCACCAGGAGAAAATCATGACGAGCACCACGGCTCACCCCACCGTTCAAGTCTCAACAACATTCGAGATGACCGTCGATCTCAACGTCCTCGAACATCTCGGCATCAACCTTTACAGCAACATCGCCGCCGTCCTCACCGAGGCCGTGGCGAACGCTTGGGACGCCGACGCCGAGAACGTCACCATCCGGGTCGATCCTGCGAAGCAAGAGTGGATCGAGATCGTGGATGACGGCATCGGCATGTCGATCGACGACCTCAACGGGAAGTACCTACGCGTCGGCTACCGTCGCCGTGACGAGGGCGATGAACACGGACGGGTCACTGCGAAGAATCGCTCCGTGATGGGCCGCAAGGGCCTCGGCAAGCTCTCGCTGTTCTCGATAGCCGAGGTCATTGAGGTACAGTCTGCACAAGACGGAAAAAAAGCGGCGGGCTTCACGATGCACGTCGATGGTATCAAGCAGGCCGTCGCCGAGAAGAAGCCCTACCACCCGATCCCACTCCTCGATGCCAGCCTCACCGTTGCGAAGGGAACGCGCATCTTGCTGCGAGGCATCAGGCGGCAACGTCTCTCGACCGGCGTGAACGCACTCCGAACCCGACTTGCGCGACGCTTCTCCGTCATTGGGGAGGCCAACGGCTTCAAGATCACGATCGACGAGCAGTCCATTACCGCTGCCGACCGTGGCGACCTGCCGCAGACGCAGTTTCTCTGGACGTTCGAGGGGTACAATCCGGACCCGACGACCATCGCACACGTGCTTGAGCGCGAGTCGGTAGAGGCGCGAATCAAGGAGTGGCCGCCCGAGTGGACGGTGAGTGGGTGGCTCGGCACCGCCGCCAAGCCGAAGGATCTCGACAGTAAGGACGCGGGGAACCTCAACGGCATCGTCGTCTTCGCCCGTGGCCGCCTCATCCACGAAAACGTGCTCGACCGCCTCAACGACGGACGCATCTACACCAAGTACCTTACCGGCCAGATCGAGGCCGATTTCCTCGACACCGACGATCAACCCGACATCGCGACCAGCGACCGCCAGCGTATTCAAGAGGACGATCATCGCTACATCGCGCTGATCACATTCCTGAAGGACACGCTGAGCGAGGTCGAGAAACGCTGGAACGATTGGCGAAAGAAGCACGAGGTCCAGAAAGCCAAGGAGCAGTCGCCCGCGCTGAAGGAATGGCTCGACGGGATGCCGGATGGGTACAAGGGAAGCGCAGAGACGCTCATCGCGAAACTGAGTTCATTGCCGATCGAGGACGAGCAAGATCGTAAATTACTCTACAAGCATGGAATTTTCGCGTTCGAGCGCATGAAGCTTCGGGGCTCCACCGAGGAGTTCGCGCAGCAAGCAGTCGAAAACATCGAGCTTCTACTCCGCCTTCTTGCAGACCGCGATGCACTCGAAGCATCTCTGTATCGCGACATCGTGAGGTCGCGTATCGAGGCGATCAACGCCTTCCAAAAAATAGTTGGCGAAGATGCAAAAGAAAGGATTCTTCAACAATACCTATTCAAACACCTCTGGTTGCTCGACCCCGCTTGGGATCGTGCTACCGGGACAGAGGTCATGGAGAGTCAGCTCCTGGACGACGCGGGAGTCGTAAACGACCTCACCGAGAAGGAGAAGCTCGGTCGCGTCGATATCAAGTACCAGACGACGGCTGGGAAGCACGTCGTCGTGGAACTGAAGAAGGTCGGCCGCAAGATGAAGCTCCTCGAATTGCAGGAGCAGGGTTCCACCTATGTCGACAAGATCAAGAAAATCCTGAAGGCGAAGGGCGAAGACTCGCCGAACATTGAGGTCGTCTTCGTGATTGGGCAGCCAGTCGATGAGGCCGGCAACCCTGACCGAGTCAAAGCATCAATGGAGGCGGTGTCCAAGGGGAGTCGGATCGTCCTCTATGACACGCTCATCGAGGGTGCCCGCAGGGCATATGCCGAGTACCTCCAGAAAAGCTCCGAGCTCGACAAGCTCGAAAAACTCGTTGGAAGTCTTTAAGGATTACTAGGAGCGACGCATGACGACGACTAACACACCGGACATTCAAGTATGGCTAGCCAAACCGACGCAGACTTCGCCATTTTTCCTTCTGCTAACGGGTGCCCGTACTGGTTTCAGCGCCCTCAAACAAGGCCATTGGGTCATCGTCGCCGACTCCGATGGAGTCCTGAAAAGTATCGGACGCATCCTCCGAATACGTTCCGACCTCGAAACGACCAAGCTCTATTTCGACCGCTTGCACATCCTGGAGACCAAGACCTCGCTCGCAGACATCGGACTGACGGCACCGACCGGTCCCGTTGGTCGCCTTCGGCCGGAAGACCTCACCGGCATACTTGCGCGCGATGGTATCTCCTTAGCCGAGATACCCCTCGTCCAAGACGCAGCATATGTCCGTGAGCTTCTGGAACTGGCGATTCGGGACGATCTGCTCGGGCCGGCGAACGGCCCTGAAGAATTCGTCGTCGACATGAGCGTTCGCGATAGATACCTCGTCGGCAAACTCGCTCCTCACAACCCGGCTGAGCCTTTGGCGGGGATTGAGCCTGCATCGGGCGCCGACGAGGCCGAGGAATCCGCCGATGAGAAATCGCCGGCACGCCATGAGCCAGGGGCTGAGTTCCCCCGCGCGACGGGCCGCATCGAAGGCGAGGCCGACGCTCTCGACGAGATCGACACGACGAGCAACCAGTCTCTCGTGCCGTCCAGCATGGGCATCACGTTTTGCGTGGGGTCGGATGTTGATGTACTTGATGTCACGGCCCGTTGGGGCAGTTACGTTCGCGTTCCGAACGAGGAACACGAGTTCACGAAGCCTCGGAAGAACAAAGTGACGGGTGAAGTCGAAGAGACGAAGGTGAGAGTGTGGCGCCGCTCACCTCGCGGCGGGAGCGTCCCATTGAAGCTCGTGGACGGCGCCGTTTCACCACTCGTGCCCGATCGAGAGATGCCGCAGGTCCGCATCCAAGGCACTGTCCGCACGAACGCCCAGGGCGAGCGTTTGGTCACTTTGTTTCTCGTGAATGGCCAGCGAGAGCCTGAAACGAACCGTGATAGTGCCTGGCTATTTCAGCCGGAAATCATCGTGAAGGGCTCTGCCGATGCCGCCGTATTCCTTCGGCGTCCGAGCAACGATGTCGTCGTCGACGATCCCGAACGAGATCATCTCAGCCTTATCTACCGCCGCCGAGTCGAATTTGCCGTCGGTCATGGTGTTGCCGTTCACGCCAAAACTGCCCAGAGCGACCCCACGCGCGCGGTTGAAATTCGTACCGAGGTCATTCCAAGTTACGAGGTTTCCGTCACCGAGACGCCCGGCCTTGATCCCGAAGATCGCCCCGCGATGCGGAAGATGATAGAGCGAGGCTGGCTCGACATGCTGTCGCTTGCCGACCTCGACAATGCCGAGCTCGAAGAGGCGCTGAAGACTCTCGTCGACGACTATGCAGCGTGGATCGACGACCAGCTAGCGCGCGTCGGCAAAGAGATCACCGGCTACGATGCCCCAGCGAACGAAGCGCTCGACCGCTGCAAGTCCACGCTCGACCGCCTGCGCGCGGGAATGAAGGTGCTTCGTTCCGACACGAAGGCACTAGAGGCTTTCCGCTTTGCCAATCGCACGATGGCCCGCCAGCGCGTGCGAGGCATCTACGCACTCAGGCGCCGTCGCGGAGAGGAAGTGACGCTCGAATCGGTCGACGTGCGGAAGAACCGCTCGTGGCGCCCGTTCCAGCTCGCGTTCCTTCTGCTTTCGATTCCGTCGCTCGCCGACCCCATGCACCCAGATCGCACGAGCCCATCGGATGCTTTCGCTGATCTTCTTTGGTTCCCGACGGGTGGCGGTAAGACTGAGGCCTACCTCGGCGTTGCAGCCTTCGCGATGGGGATTCGACGTTTGCATGGAGTCGTCGAGAATCTCGATGGCGGGCGCGGTCTCATCGTCATCATGCGCTATACGCTCCGTCTTCTGACGTTGCAGCAGTTTCAGCGTGCAGCCACGCTACTTTGCGCGATGGAGATCATCCGGTTGGGAGACGTCGAAAAGTGGGGTCAGGACCCGTTTACCTTGGGCTTATGGGTCGGCAATAAGGTCACGCCCGGCACCACGGAGCAGTCTCATCAAGCGATCGAAGCCATTCGCGACAATGATCGGTCGCGCTCGGGTATCGCCTCGCCCGCGCAGCTCACGAGCTGCCCCTGGTGCGGCTCTGAGATCCGCCCGGGGCGGGATATCAACGTCGACAAAACCATTGGGCGCACGGCCATCTACTGTGGGGATGCATTCGCACGTTGTGAGTTCAGTAAGGCGAGATCGAGCACCAATGCCCATCCAGGGCTTCCGGTCAAAGTGGTCGACGAAGAACTTTATCATCGTCCTCCCACGATGATGATCGCGACCGTCGACAAGTTCGCGATGATGGCATGGCGTGCGGAAGTGCGCACGCTGTTCGGAAGAGTGCGCGAGGAATGCCAACGCCACGGTCTGCTTTGGCCTGGGCACGATTGCGCTGGCGGGCACAGGGCGCGTCAGCCCCTCCCAGCGGCCAAAGTGAACCAGATCCGTGCCGTCCGCCCGCCGGACCTTATCATCCAAGACGAGTTCCATCTCATCAGTGGTCCACTCGGAACGATGGTGGGCCTCTACGAAACGGCGGTCGACGACCTCTGCTCTTGGAAAGTCGGGACCGCCACGGTCCGGCCAAAGATCGTCGCATCGACGGCCACCGTCCGGCGTGCTGGCGATCAAGTGCGAAATGTCTTCATGCGACGTGTCGCTATTTTCCCGCCGAAGGCTCTTGATGTCGAAGACGACTTTTTCTCTGTTCAGCGCCCCGTAGAGAGCAAACCGGGGCGACGATACATGGGTATCTGCTCACCAGGCAGCTCCAGGCCCGCAGTGCTCATCCGCACATACACCGCGATCCTCACTACCGCTCAGGGACTATTCGACGCATTTGGCCCCGTCGCAGATCCTTATATGACTCTGGTCGGTTATTTCAATTCACTGCGAGAGCTGGGCGGCATGAAGCGCCTCGCGGAGGACGACGTCAAGACACGCTCTTTCCGCGTGAAAATGAGCCTCGTCGAACGCCCTGGACTCGAACAACGAAGCACCGGGGAACCTGCCGAGCTGACTTCGCGTGTGAGCAGCTCCGAGATTCCGAAGTACCTCGATCAGCTTGAGATTCCATTCGACGGCGTATTCGATCCTGGTACGGGGAAATTCAAGATTCGACGCGAGGAGAACTCACCTCGACCGATCGACGTCGTCCTGGCCACCAACATGCTTTCCGTCGGTGTGGACGTAAACCGGCTTGGTGTCATGGTCGTGAATGGGCAGCCCAAAGGTACGGCAGAGTACATTCAGGCAACGAGCCGCGTAGGCCGTGCCTTTCCCGGCCTCGTGGCCTCGGTGCTCACATGGGCACGCCCTCGCGATCTCTCGCACTACGAGACCTTTGAGCATTATCATGCTACTTTTTATCAACACGTCGAGGCTCAGTCGGTCACTCCATTCTCGCCAAGAGCGATGGATCGAGGACTGACAGGAACGATGCTGGCAATGATGCGAAACCGCTTCGATTCGTTCAGTCCAAATGCAGGAGCCGGAGCACTGAACAGTCCGAGTCGGCCAGAGATGGTGTCCACAATCGACGCGCTGAGTGCGCGAGCATGGGAAGTAACCGAGGACTCAGCGAGGAGGGGGCTTGCCACCGCCGAGCTGAAAAGTCGTGCGGACCAATGGGCCAAAGAAGCTGGTGTTCCTGGGCGCGTTCTCGTCTATCAGAAATATGGTGCAGGACCTACGGCCTACGCACTTCTCGAGACTCCTGGACTTCGACCGTGGTCGACCTGGACGGTACCCATGTCGATGCGAGAGGTCGAACCCGGAGTCAATCTCGTGATGGAGGATGACCGATCCCTCAGCGATCCAGCTTGGAACGCTCGTCCGACCGACGAGAATGCGGACAATGAAGAGGAGGCATCGTCATGAGCAAAACGCCGGTCGGCGAGGTACGCCCGAGCCAGCTTCTCTGGACCTACGGTCCTGGCGCTCTGATCGATTTGCCGAATGTCTCTGTCGTCACGATGGGCATAGATCGCTGGGAACAAGGGCGCTGCCAGCCGATCCAAGAAGCACGGCTGTTGGTCAATGTTCGACGCGTGCTCGGTGACCAGGTCGAGTCTCTTCGGATGCCGCCGATCTCCGAGTCGGAAGCCGATCCTTTCTCTGCTGACGCGCTGGTCGGTGTTCCCGTCAAACCTTTTCCGCGTTGGATGAGATGCGTGAAATGCGGTTTGCTTTCGCCATTCGATGCTGGGCTTTTCGCATTGAAGGCCAACCGTTATCGGCCGGAGCGGACTTGTTTCGTCCATCAAGGGTGCACGGGTTCGCGTGGCGATCAGAGACCGCGCGATGTGGATGCCGTCCCTGCGCGCTTCTTGCTGGCCTGTCGAGAAGGACACCTAGACGACTTTCCTTGGCACTGGTTCGTCCACGGTGGCCCGAGTGCATGCACGGGAACGCTCCGCTTCTTCGAGAGTGGAGCATCGCTTCAGACCGAAAACCTCTGGGTTCGCTGCGATACATGTAGCGCGGCGAGGAGCATGGCTCAGGCTTTCGGCCAGGTCGGAAGGGACAATTTACCCGGATGTCGTGGCCGTCATCCCCACCTCAATCGCTTCGAGGACGAATGCACCGAAGTTCCGCGTGCAATTCTGCTGGGCGCAACGAACGGGTGGTTCCCCGTTACGCTCTCCGTGCTTGCGATCCCCCAAACGGGGAGCCCTCTCGCGCAGCTCGTGGCCGACGGCTGGACGTTCTTCGAGGACGTGGAGAATGCAGCAGAAGCTGCAACGGTCGTGAAGACTCTGAAGAAATCTGCCCAACTGCCGGGAATCGAGGCTTTCACGGGCGATCAGGTTTGGAGTGCCATCGAGGCGCATCGAGCCGGAGGCGCAGGTGACCAAGAGCTCGACCTAAAAGGCCCTGAGTGGGATGTGCTCACTTCGCCGACGCCGCCCACGGATTATCCGCACTTCATGAGCAAGAAGGTGGGCGTTCCGAGGGGATTCGAGCGACACATTTTACGTGTTCTGCTTCTGGAGCGACTACGTGAGGTCAATGCATTGATCGGATTTACGCGTGTAGAGTCTCCAAACGATGGGGGCGATGGCCAACGCGCATCTCGCGCGCCGATCAGCCGTGCCGCACCCAATTGGGTTCCCGCCACCCAAGTTCACGGAGAAGGTGTCTTCATACAATTCTCCGAGGAGATGTTGACAAGATGGGAGGCCTCATCTGGTGTGAGAGCATTGGAGACCCGTCTGCGCACTGGCTATCGCGGATGGCGAATTAAGCGTCAACTCCCACCCGACGACGGGTTCCCAGGCATGCGCTTCGTATTCCTGCACACAATCGCTCATCTGCTCATTAGAGAACTTGCTCTCGAATGCGGCTACAACGCCGCTAGCATCCGAGAACGCGTTTATGCCGATACCGAAGGTGGCCGATCACAGGCTGGAATCCTTCTCTATACGGCTGCGGCGGACTCAGATGGCACGCTTGGCGGCCTAGTCGACCTCGGCAAGCCAGAAAACTTGGGACGTCTGCTGCGGCAGTCGCTCGACCGTGCGGCGATCTGCGCATCTGACCCGCTGTGCTCCGAGCACGATCCGACGAGAGACCAGTCGCTACATGGAGCGGCCTGTCACGCATGCTCCTTCGTCTCCGAAACCTCATGCGAATGCGGCAATAGATACTTGGACCGCGCGCTCGTCGTACCGACTCTCGAAGTCACAAATGCCGCATTGTTCGAGGGGGTTTGATGCAAGCACTTCTTGATGCCGTCGTAGACATCGTAGCTCTTGTATCTCCGGCGAAGGTCGGCGCCATCGCCAATTCTCTGCGCGCATTAACGGATTCTGGGTCGGCGCCAGTAGCGAATGCTTTGGCAGATACACCTGCCGCACGCGCGGCCGTGGCGCGCATGTTGTCCGCGTGGGCGCAGGCCCGAAGCAGTGGTAGTGAAGTAGCAGGGATGCTCCTTGGCGCCTCCGAAGCACGCCTTCGCGTGGAACGAGAACTGAACGTGGAGTTGGTTTGGACGGGACCTACGACGCGATTCGTTCCGACACGAAGGACGGAGCAGGTACTCCTTGATCTCATTGCAAGCGCACGAGCCGATCTGTTTCTCGTGAGCTTTGTTGCTTACGATGTCCGCAGCGTAGTTGCTGCCATGAATGATGCCGCCAATCGGGGTGTCCGACTACGCATACTCCTCGAAGCCTCAACGGATCATGGGGGCAGTTTGAACATCGACCCGTCGGCAACGATGCGAACTAAAGTCCCTAAGGCGGAAATATTCACATGGAAAGAAAAGCCGGAGCCCTTCGTCGACGGAAAGGTGCACGCCAAGGTCGCCGTCGTTGATGGCTCGCGAGCATTTGTTACGAGCGCGAACCTCACCGGCCATGCTTTGGAGAAGAACATGGAAGCAGGCGTCCTAATCAACGGTGGTTCAGTTCCCAAGACGTTGAGCGAGCATCTTCAGGCGCTCATCGATGTGGGAATCATTTCGCGTGTGTGAGTCGCCATCGCGCGATCTCTCATCTTCATTGACTCAGCACAGTCCTATCTGGCACGGCCTGAAGGCATTGCCACCAACGCCCGATCCCCATGATCCTGCCCGGCTGCGAATCGGGTGAAAATGGGAGCCCCACAAGCAGTTCGGCGAGGACATTTCGCCGTTCTGCCTCGCTCGGAAACGCTTCTGCGAAGGCGCGTTCTTTTTTTGCCCAAAGAGCTGCCTCTCGCGCATCTTCGTCGAGCCGCTGACGCTCAAGTTCAGCCTCCCGTCGCTCCCGCTCGGCGCATTCCCGCGCCTTCTGGCGACGCGAATCCACCTCGATGAAGACCTCGGCCATCGCCTTGGCGAGGTAGGCCATCGGCGAATGGCAGGGTTGCGATTCTTCGCCATTCGGACCCCGGCGCACGATCCCGCGAGTTTGCAACATGCTGAGGCAATCTGCGATGTCGTCGGCTGAGTAGTCTCCAAGAAGGCCTTCAAGGGCTTGCCATTCGCTCTCTCTCTTTTTCGCTGGCTTGAGGTCCACGAAGTACGATTTCAGTTTTTCCGGCAACGGCGGGAGAGAGAGTTTGTTTTCTATCGTTTGAATATCTTTAAAGGGGGTTGCTGCAGGAACCACCGCCTGGGTCGGTACAGCAACCGGGGCGGAGGTTCCCACAGCGACCGGGGTCGCCACCGGAACCGTGCTTGCTGTACCGACCTGGGTTTGTGCAGGAACCAAGGTAGTTGGAGCTTTAGATTTTGAAAAAAACTCCCATTCGTCTTCGAAGACCAGACCAAGCTGATTTGGCCGGTGTTGATCGCCCGGGATCTTCTCGATAAGGCCCTTCGCCTGTAGATCAGAGATCGCTTGGAGAATGGCCGGCCCACGCAGACCACTCTGGCGCTCAAGTACAGCCTTGGACAGCGGTGCGTACCGCTTCTGAAACGAGATCGTAAACCGGGCGATGAGAAGCAGGATCTGCATCTCGCTTCGCACCAGGTCACCGCAGGCCATGCGCATAAGAAAGCTGTTGGGAAGCCGGGTATACCCTTGGTGGAGCTTCGGCGCCGCCTGGGCTTCGAGCGTGACCGAGCTATCCTGCCCGCTGGCCGACGCCGGTGGTCCCTCCTCGACCGCCACAAGGTTTGAAGACGGTACCTTGGCTTGTGGAGAAACCTGGGTCGGTTTGGCAACCGGGGTCGCCGCAGGAACCGAGGTTGATAGAGTGACCGGGGTTGCTGCCGGAACCGGGGTTTCCGTGGCAACCTTGGTTTGTGGAACCACCGGGGTCGGTGGATCGACCTGGGTTTGTCGAGGAACCTGGGCTGATGCAGGTACCGGGGTTGCCGTAGCTACCAGGGTTTGTGGAGGAACCTGGGTTTCCAGGAGAACCGGGGTCGCGGCAGCAACCTCGGTCGCTACCGGAACCTGGGTCGCTACCGGAACCTGGGTCGCTACCGGAACCTGGGTCGCTACATCAACCTCGGTTTCTGGAGGAACCTCGGTTGTTTCAGCAACCGGGGTCGGTGCCTTGAACTGCGGTTGTCGCGCCGGGAGTTTGAACGGCTTCTTGACGTGGAGCGACTCCATCGCTGCTTTGAGTTCGCTTTTACTCATGTGCCACCCCCGCGACGAGTGAGAGGGCCGGGCGGGATGCAGCGCTCGCGCTAATGGCTTCGCCCATACCCAAGCGGGCCATGACTTCATTGCCGAGACCGAGGTAGTCCTTCGCGCCCGTGCTCTCGGGTGCGTGGTGGAAGATCGTCTTGCCGAGCGCTGGGGCTTCGCGGAGTTTCACCGACCGCTTGATCTTGGTTTCAAAGACCGCTTCGCCGAAGTTGCCCACCAGTGTGTCCCACGTTTGGCTCGCGATGTTCGTGGGGTCGACCAACGTCAAAAGATAGCCAAGAACGCTCAATTTTGGATTGGTGCCGCGCTGGATCTCGTCGACTTCGGCGTGCAGCTCCTTGATGCCCATGAGGGCGAAGTAGCTGGAGTCGACCGGTACGATGAGGTGCGAGGCGGCATTGAGGGCCGAGTTCATGAGCGGCCCGAAGGTGGGCGGGGTGTCGATCACGATTACCGAATATTGCGAACGTAGCGGTTGCAGACGCTGCGCAAGCCGCAGCTCGGCATTGGTCAGCGAGACCATCTCGCGTTCCACCCGCGAGAGCAGGGGTGTGGCGGGGATCAAATCCATGCCGTCACCCTGGTAAATGACGCGTTCGACGGGCAGCGCGCGGTCGCGGATCATTTCCGCGATCGAGTTTTGGATGGTCTCTAGCCGCACGCCTACGCCCTGGGTGGCGTTGCCTTGGGGGTCCAGGTCGACGAGCAGGACGCGCAAGTCCTGGAGCGCCATGGCCTGCGCGAGGTTGATGGCGGTGGTCGTTTTTCCGACGCCGCCCTTTTGATTTGCGACCGCGATGACGGGGCACTGTGCTTGATTCATTTTCATCTCCATTCGAGTTGACAGTGGCGGCACCTCTCTTTAAGAATGGAGAAGTACCGTCCAGGAGCCGCACCACATGCAGCTCCGGTTAAGGGTGAAAAGTCAGTTTCCGCTTCCGCCAAGATTAGGAACTGACGACGAGTAAGTTTGAAAAGCCTGGGGCAACAACCCTGGGCTTTTTCAATTTAGGGTGGTTTGAAATCGAGTGAAGTCATCTCGCTCCTTTCTGGGTGCTCACTTGCGTGAGCACCGTGTTGAGCGAGCCGATTCGTAGGAAGAATGTAGGAACTTTGTAGGAAACTCCCGAAATCTTGCGACAGATCGGGAAATGTCGAAGCTGCTTGGAACTCGTAACTACTTGAATCCTAACAGCCCGAAATGAAAAGGCTCCCACAGGTTCCTCTGTGAGAGCCGTTCCAAGTTTGGTGGAGACGGTGGGAGTCGAACCCACGTCCGAAAGTCATCCATCGCCAGATTCTACATGCTTAGCTCACTCTTTAGATTGGGTGGTTGACGCCTGTGAGCCGGCTTCGTCCACCCTCCGCCGACAGTTATTTCGCTTTGCGTCCGTCTGCGAGGGGCGCATTGCTAGTCTGCTGAATGGCGTTCGTCCCAGGGCCACAGACCGAGCTCTGGGCGAACGTCGCGGCTTATATTAAGCTGCGAGGGCGTATTCGTTATTTGCGAATACAGTTTGCCGCCTGTTTAACGAGGCCTGACGGCACCTCGGCATGCCTCCAGGATTTCAAGGCTCCCGTCGAAACCGGATCGTCCCCAAATCAATTTCTAGAAACCTCGCTCACTCTATCCTAAAGGTGGGCAGATGAGAACCCCAGGGAAGAAAGAGCTGGCGCGCATCTTGTCGAAGCGCGGACTGGCGTCCCGAACCCAGGCGGAGGCCCTGATTCGAGCTGGGCGGGTTCGAGTGGATGGCCGGGTCATTCTCGATCCGTTTCGGGCGTTTTCGGTCGAGACCGCGAGGATTGAGATACTCGCTGCGGGGGCTGGGCGGGAGGCGGGTCCGGTCGGCGTGGGCCCGCTCAGGGAGAACTTCACCCTGCTTCTCCACAAGCCGAAGGGCGTGGTCACTACGCATTCGGACGAGAAGGGGCGGCCGACGGTGTTTTCTGGTCTGGAGGGGACGCCGGGCTTGCCCCGTGAAAAGCTCATCGCGGTGGGGCGGTTGGATCTCGCGACGACTGGGCTTTTGCTTCTCACCAACGACACCGTGTTTTCGGCCTGGGTGACGGACCCTAAAAACTCTATTCCACGTGTGTATCTGGTGTCGGTGCGGGGCCTGTTTACGGATGAAAAGGCCCAAGAGTGTCTGGGTGGCATTGAGGAGGGGGATGAACGCCTCGGAGCGACGCGAGTGGAGATTCGGAAGAGTTCGCAGCGTGAGAGCCATCTGGTCGTCGAGCTGAAAGAGGGGAAGAACCGTGAGATTCGACGGATGCTGAAGAGCTTGGGCCACGAGGTGACTCGCCTGCAGCGGGTGTCTTTCGGGGGCTTGCAGCTCGGCGCGCTCCAGCCCGGCGCATTTCGAAGGGTGTCGCTCGGGGAGTTGGCGGCGGCATTCCCGGGGGCGAGCATTCTGTCTGGGTGATGAGATCCCTCATGATTTGAAAAACCTAATGCACCCAGTCTGAAAGTTTGCCTTATTTGGCACACTGTGACAGCGCTACTGCGTCAGTCAGTGTGTGCAAGGGGAAAAAAATGAAAATCACGTCGTTTGGGATGGTTCGCTTGGCGAGCCTGAGTTGTGTGGCTTTGTCCGCTTGTGGCCCGGTGTCTCAGCCGGATGCCGCATTGGAGCGAGCGGTCGAGCGATTGCGTTCGGGCGCATTGATCGAAGAGATGAATCAGAAGGCAGTGGCCCAGGATGAAAAGGGAACCTGGGGCCTTTACCGCGATGCGGAGAACGCTTACGTCGAGCATGATACCCCGCGAACCGCCGCGAACCCGGATCCTTGCCCGGAAGTGGGCGCGCCTGCGGCATCGGCATCGCTCGAGGTGCGGAAGGCTGAGCTGGTAAAGTTCGGCGCCTGTGTTCGGCGCTTGCTGAATCGAGGCTTTCTTTTGATGCAGGCGTTTGACTCGTACAAGATTTTCGTCCCGGCGCCGGGCACGCAATCGTATGCGGAGATGAGCGACGCCGAGCTCGAGGAACTGATGAAGACGTCGATCGGTCGTCATCCGTTGGCCTTTTTGGGATCGAGTGATCCGATCCTCCTGCAGCTTCGAACGTCTTACTCGATGCCCGAGCAGGATGAGCTGCGCCGAATGGCCGGAGCGCGCCGCGCGGCTTTCAACGCGGGTGAGTCGGCGATCTATCGGGTGATGGAGCGGCGCCTTGCGCTCTTGGAGTCGTTCAAAGAGATCAACCGCTATGCGGCCTTGCTGGCGATGTTTAAGAATCGCGCTGACGTCGCTGGGACGGAGACCCTCAGCGCCTTGGCGCAGGTGAAGGGGCTCGAGGCGTTCGCGCCTTCGTCGGTTTCTGAGTTCCCGGCGGATCTTCTGCATCCGTACGCGTTCTTGGCGATCGCGCCGGATGAAAACCATGAGGAGGACGCATTGAGCGCAGGGGAGGACCCGTTCGCCCGCGCCAACTCGATGAGGTACGAGCTTGATGGAGCCGCTAGCCGTGTTGAGAATACGATGCTGGGTTACATGATCTTCAGCTTGCTCGATAACCCGACGATGCCGGAGCACGCAGTCCCGGCTGCTGAGGCGGCGCGCGTGGCGGTGATCGACAGCGGCGCCGACTGGACGCAGTACCCGGACTTGGGGTTGTTTCTCGGTCGGGGCGTCGAGGGTGAGATGCCGTCGAAGGACTTTTCGGATCGCGACTCAAACCCCTGGATTCCGGCCTTCGGAATGCTCGAGCATGGCTCGGGCGTGATGGCGACGGTGCTGACGATCGCGGCGCACTACGCGCCGGAGCTTCTCACGCAGCGGAAGATCGACGTGGGGATGTGGAAAGAAAGCAGCGTCCGTTCGCTTTTGGCGGGCGAGCCGTTCCGCGAACTTCATCATTTTGACTTGGCGGGTATGTTTTCGCTGTTTGCAGGGATTGATGAGCGGATTCAAGCCGCGCGGCAGGGCACGGGGGTTTCGCCGGATGTGGTTTCGATGAGCCTGGGTTTTCCGACCTGGTCTTTGATCGAGAAAACCGGCCTGCGCGACATGCTGCTCCAGGCGCCTTGGCTCTGGGTGATGGCGGCGGGCAATGGCGGCGTGAATGTCTCGGAAGAAAAGCGCTCATGCTTTGATGACGTGCCGGCGGAGCTTCGCAAGGACGATCATATTCTTTGCGTCGGCGCGCTCGAGCAGGGGATCGTCCAGGATCGGATCCGTGGGTACTCGAACTTCGGGGCCCGCGTCGACGTGTACGCTTATGAAAGCTACATTCGGCATTGCCCGAACGGCACGTCTTGCTCGACGCCGGCCGTGACCGGCGCGGCGGCGGTGCTGAAGGCCAGCTTTCCGGCCTTGACTCCGGCGCTGTTGAAGCAGGCGATCGTCGAAGCGGCGGAGGAGCGTGAGCTTCCGGTCGAGAACGAGACGGCGGAACGCGCTCAACACACGTCCTATGTGCCCGAGCTGCGTCGGGTACGGGTTTTTGACCCGGAGACCATGCTCGGCCGGGCGATGAAAGTCGCTCAGCGTTTGGTGCGCACGGCGGTGCCGGTGACGCTGATTCGGTAACTCGAGGGTAAATCCAGGCGGTCGATGCGAAGCTGAAAACCCGTGATCGCATCGGCCCCTTGGCGATGGGCGAGTTGGCGGAGCTCTCGTTTGAGGTTTTCGACGAGATCGTTGTATTCGGCAGAACGCCGCAGCTCGAGCGCGTAGCTTTTCAGGCCGGCGCTGGCGGTGACGACGTCGATGGCTTTTTCGATTTCGCTATTGGGCAGCGCGGAATCCGTGCTGATGACGATCGACTCGGCGTCGCTGGTGGCGTCGAAGAGGTACACTTGCGGGGGCTCTGGCGCGGAAAGGAGAGGGTCTTCCGAGGTGGTGTGGGTGTCGGGCGTGGAGAAGATCTCATCGGAGGGCGCAATTTGCATGATCACGTTGGCGGTTCGAAGCGTTTGGATGAGGAGGATGCCGGCGTACTCGCTGATTCGGGGGATGAGGATTTTTCCTCCGCGGAACTGAGGCTCGAGATCTTCCTTGCGGATGCCGTAGTTTTCGCGCTCAAGCAGGTCGAGCAGCTTCTCTTGCTCGTCAGCCTGGAGAGTGCCGGTGATCAGCACGCTGAATGGGTATGCGGCGGGGACGGCGGCCGGTGCGATCGTGCGAGCCGGTGGGGGTGCCGCCGCGGCCCTCGGGGTGGTGGCAAAGGCCTCCGTGACGGAGGGAGGCGGCTCGTTTGGCGGGAGCTCGTCGTCGGGCGGAGAAGCGAACGACTCGTCCGGGGTGATCGATGGTTCGGAAAGGGTGGAAAGTTCGAGGCCGGAGGAGTCAGAGGATTCGCTAATCGGAAAGTTGGTCCCCTCGGGGGACGGAAGTTCGGCCACGGGATTTGACTTCGCAAAATCATCGAGATTTTCAAAGGCCTCAATGGGCTCAATCGCCTGCTCCGCCATCGCCTCGTTATCGGGGATCTCGTCCGCGTGCGATTTTGAGTATTCGACCAGGTTGGTGAGGTCCTTCTTCGGGACATCGTCAGACATGCCTACTCATTTGCTCCATGGCATTTTTTGTATTTTTTCCCGCTTCCGCAGGGGCAGGCATCGTTGCGCCCCACTTTTTCGACGCTGCTTGAGCTGCCGCCTCCACCGGCCGGCATTCCGGCCGGGAGGGGAGAGCCGAAACCGCCGCCGCCGAGCATCGGGCCTCGTCCCATCTGTATATTGCGGGGGAGTGAGCGACCACCGGCGGGCATCGGCGGTGCTCGTCGAGGGAGGGCCGGGCCACCGGCCATCTGGGGCATTCCTGGCGTGATTCCGGGGAATCCACCGAGCGACCCGCTGGGCGCGGCTCTTCCGGAGGCCGGGCCTCCGGCTCCAGGCACGGGAACCAGCTCGCCCTCGGGTGAGAGGTTCGTGTGGGCGCCTCGAAGCGCAGCTTCTTCGTAGGCGAGCTCTTGCTCGAACTCGCTCAGGGCGGCCGAGGGCGCAAGTTGCACGGTAAAGAGTTTCTTCACGACGTCGCCGGTAATCTGCTCCATCATCATGCCGAAGTAGCGAAATCCTTCCTTCTTATAGGCGATGAGCGGATCTTTCTGGCCATAGCCTTGGAGTCCGATGCCTTCACGCAGATGGTCCATGGCGAGGAGGTGATCTTTCCAGAGTTGGTCGATCGTGGTGAGGAGGATCATCTTCTCGAGTTGGCGAGTGACGGTCGGGGTGAGAGCCTGCTCCTTTTGGTCGTAAAACTTTTGCGCGCTCTCGACGAGGAGTTTTTTGAACCCCTTGTCGTTGTACGGCGTAATTTGAGCTTCGGTGAGGTTGAACGGCTGGCCGAAGAGGGCTTGAGCGGAGTGGTTGAGCTCGTTCATATCGAGCGCCCGCGAGCCGCTCTCCGTGCGCCGTGGTTTGCCGCCCGCGAAAAATTCCGCGCTCAGGCGGTCGGCGAGCTCCCCGATCATGGAGGTGACCATCTCCTTGAGCTGCGCGCGCGCCAGAACCTCGCGCCGCCAGGCGTAGACTACGCGGCGTTGCGAGTTCATCACGTCATCGTACTCGAGGAGATGTTTTCGAATGTCGTAGTTGTGGCCTTCGACCTTTTTCTGAGCGTTCTCGATCGCTTTGGTGGTCCACTTGTGCTCGATCGGCACGTCTTCTTCCATCGCGCGCACGGTGGCCTGGAGCATCTGGCTCTGGCCGAAGATGCGGAGGAGATCGTCTTCGAACGAGAGATAGAAGCGTGAAGCGCCGGGATCGCCTTGGCGGCCGGCGCGGCCGCGGAGCTGGTTGTCGATGCGGCGCGATTCGTGCCGTTCCGTTCCAAGGATGAAGAGGCCCCCGGCTGCTATCACTTGCGTGCGTTCACTCGCGCTGCTGATGCGCCATTTTTCGAGGACCTCTTCGATTTTTTTCTCGTGCGCGGCGATCTCTTCGGGCGTTGCGCCTTTGGGGGCGGTGCCTGCCTCCGCGCGCGCGAGCTTCTCGGCGTCGCCGCCGAGAAGGATATCAGTGCCTCGCCCGGCCATGTTGGTGGCGATCGTCACTGATCCGAGGCGGCCGGCCTGCGCGACGATCTCGGCTTCGCGTTCATGGTTCTTGGCGTTCAAGACGAAGTGCTTGATCCCTTCCTTTTTCAGAAAGTGCGCGACAATTTCGCTCTTTTCGACGCTCACGGTGCCGACCAGCACGGGCTGGCCCTTCTCGTGGAGCTCTTTGATCTGGGCGGCGATGGCCTTGTACTTCGCGGCGGCGGATTTGAAGATGAGGTCGCCGAAATCTTTGCGGACCATCTGCATGTTGGTCGGCACGACCGTTACATCGAGCTTGTAGATCTGTCTGAACTCGGTGGCCTCCGTGTCGGCGGTGCCGGTCATCCCCGACAGTTTGTTGTACATGCGGAAGTAGTTCTGGAAGGTGATCGTCGCGAGCGTCTGGTTCTCGTTCTCGATCGTCACGCCTTCTTTGGCTTCGATGGCTTGATGCAGGCCATCGGACCAGCGGCGACCGGGCATGAGGCGGCCGGTAAATTCGTCGACGATCAGCACTTCGCCGTCCTGGACGACGTAATCGACGTCGAGTTTGAAAATCACATGCGCGCGCAGGGCTTGATGAACGTGGTGAAGGGTCTCGATGTTCGAGGGGTCGTAGAGGTTTTTCATGCCCAAGCGGGCTTCCATCTTGTCGACTCCGGCTTCAGTGAGCGAGGCCGTCTTTGATTTTTCATCGATCGTGTAATCGGTGTCTTTGATCAGGCCGCCATCCTGGCGAACGCGTTTGTCGATCTCGTAGTAGAGGTCGGTGGAGTCGTCGGTCGGACCGCTGATGATGAGCGGAGTCCGGGCCTCATCGATCAGGATGGAGTCGACTTCGTCCACGATGCAGAAGTTAAGCTGGCGTTGGACATATTCCTCGAGACGGAACTTCATGTTGTCGCGGAGGTAGTCGAAGCCGAACTCGTTGTTCGTGCCGTAGGTGATATCGCAGGCGTAACTTTGCTTGCGCTGCAGATCGGTGAGGCCGTGGACGATCAGGCCCGTTGAAAGGCCGAGAAAACGATGAATTTTACCCATCCAGGCCGAGTCGCGGCGGGCGAGGTAGTCGTTTACGGTAATAATGTGGACGCCGTTGCCCGAGAGCGCGTTGAGATACGAGGGCAGCGTGGCGACGAGGGTCTTGCCCTCCCCGGTGCGCATTTCGGCGATGCGGCCTCGGTGAAGCGTGACGCCCCCGATGAGCTGGACGTCGTAATGGCGCTGACCGATCACGCGCCACGCGGCCTCACGGCAGACAGCGAAGGCCTCAGGAAGAATGGAGTCGAGGGTGGCGCCGCTTGCTAGCCGGCTTTTGAACTCAGGAGTCTTGGCCTGGAGTTCGGCATCGGAGAGCGCTTTGATCTTCGGTTCGAGCGCGTTGATTTGAGCGACGATGGGGTAGATCGTTTTGAGCTCGCGGTCATTTTGCGTGCCGATGATTTTTCGAACAATTTTTTGAATGGGCATCGAAACCGTATCCTGTCGATATTGCAGACTGATTTGCCAAAGGGGCGATCACGTTGAGCCTATCGATCCGAGAATCGAGTGTCACGTGAAAATGAGTCCGTTATGCAGGATGTCAATAAGGAGGGAGGAAGAATTAATTTTCGATGAGGTAGCAGAGGAAGGTGCCCTGCCAGGCGGCGGTGGCTGGGCGGATCTCCAGGCGGTAGGCGACGCCGCTGAGTTCGTTGAGGGTATAGTCTTCCGGGTTCAGGACGCCGAGGTCGGAGCGTTCGAGCGAGAGGAGGTGGGCGTCGCGGGTGTCGTGATTGGAAAGGGTCTGCTGGAGGTAGAAGAGTTGTTCGGCGCTGGATTCGTCGTGGCACTGGTAGACCTCGGTGCCGGCCCAGGCGGGGGAGGCCATGAATACAAGGGTCAACACAGTGAGAATTCGCATGGGGACCTTGTACTCGAGGCGTGGCGGATGGGCAATCCAGTGCTCATCCGGCGAGATACGCGAACTCGTGGGGGCTAGTTCTCGAGGACGTAGGCCATCGGGTCGACCGGCGTGCCGTTGACCCGGACTTCGTAATGAAGGTGGGGCCCGGTCGAGCGCCCGCTGTTGCCGAGCAGGGCGATTTGATCGCCTCGGCGGACGCGTTGGCCTTTGGAGACGAGGATTTTTCTCGTGTGCGCATACCAGGTTTCCAGTCCGTAGCCGTGGTCGAGAATGAGGGTTTGGCCGTAGCCGGGCTTGGCGTCGTTGTAGACGACGATGCCATCGGCGGGCGAACGGATCAGGGTGCCGGGAAGATTCGCGATGTCGAGCCCTTCGTGCATTTTTACGCGGTCGCCGAAGGGAGAGCGGCGAATCCCGAAGCCGGAACTAAAGTAGCCGATGGCGGGCTTGCGGGTGGGCAAGGCGGCGAGGAACGCCTGTTTGTCCGAGAGCAGTTCGTACTGGTCTTGAAGGATCTGCTCGACGAGCAGCGCTTCTTGGTTGATGGAAGAGAATTGGTCGTCGAGCTGTTCGTACTCTCGCTTCAACTGCACTTCTTCGGGCGAGAGGATCTCAGCGCCGCGCGCGGCCGAGAAGGTCAGCTGGTCGGCTGCGGCCGCCTCATCCATCTCCTCCTCGAGCAGATTTCGAATTTGGGCGCTGTCCTGGTTTTCGCCCCCTTTGGAGCTCGAATCTTGCTTGTCGAGGCCAGGCACGTTGCTGGCGGCGTCCGGCAATTTTGAGTTCAGGGTTTGGATGAGGTTACCCCGGTCTTCGATATTGGTGATCACCTTGAGGCGCGTGCTGAAGGTTTTCACGCGGTCCATCGTGGCTTCGACGGTCGTCATCTTATTTTTGAAAATCTGCACCTGCTGTCGGAGACGGCGATTGTCGATCTTCAGCTGTTTGTTCTCGCCGATTTGCGACATCACGTACCAGTAGTCGAACAGCATGACACCGGCCAGAACCCCTGCGAACAGCAGGGAGAGGAGGGAGGTCCTTACGAGCCACGCGGGAATGAGGATTTTTTTCACCTCCGGCGAGTTCTCTGGAATGATCATCAACGTAAAAAAGCGGTTTTTCATGTCACTTGCTCACCTGTACTAGAACGACTGTGATGTTATCATCTCCGCCGACTTCGTTTGCGAGATCGATGAGGCGTTGGACGGTTCCCGGGAGATCTTTATTTTCGAAAACACCGGTTTGCACCTCGCGAAGCAGTTCGCGGTCCTCGACCAGGCCGGAGAGACCGTCGGAACAAAGGAGGAAGGTGTCTTGCGGATGCGTCTTCATCTCGTAGGTCTCGACCTGGACGTGGGGCTCGAAGCCGACGCTGCGGGTGATGACGTTTTTGAGGCGATCCGTTTTGAGTTGCTCCCGGCTGATCAGCCCGGCGCGTAGCTTTTCTTGCACGAGCGAGTGATCGCGCGTGAGTTGCCAGATGCCATCGGCGCGGATCAGATAACAGCGCGAATCGCCGACGTGGCCGATCGTGACGGTCGCGGCGTCGAACAGGAGAGCGGTGGTCGTCGTGCCCATGCCCTGGAGTTCGCTCTGTTGAGCAGAGGTTTTGTAGATTCGTCCATTCGCGGTTTCGATCGCCTCTTTGAGGATCTCCTTGGGCGTGACTTTCGAACGCCGACGGTCGCCGATCTTCTGGCTGACGACGTCCGAGACGATTTCGACGGCGAGGGCGCTTGCCGTTTCTCCTCCGCGGTGGCCGCCCATCCCGTCCGCGACCAGAAAGAGGCCGAGCTCCGGGCGGGCCGCGCCATGGTCTTGGTTCTGGCTGCGTCGGCGCCCGATATCCGTGCCGAATGCGGAGTGAAAGGGGGTATTTGCCGTCATAAGTTAGCTGGAGCTTCCTCCGACCGAAATCTCGGTGATGCGGACGGATGGGGCTCCGACCGAGCCGAACCATTTCATGTCACTTCCAATATCCGTCATTTTACGGAAAAGCTCCATGACATTGCCCGCGACGGCGAAACCTTTCACGGGGCGGCCGATTTTTCCGTGTTCGATCAACATCCCGGAGGCGCCGAGCGAAAAATCTCCCGTCACTGAATTGGCGGTATGAATACCCATGAGATCGGTGATGAGAATTCCGCGCTCAATGCCTTCGAGGAGCTGCGGGAGGGTTCGCGAGCCGGACTTGAGGTAGAGGTTGGCCGTGCCGATCGAGGGCGGGCCCATGATGCCGCGGCTCGTGCTGCCGCTCGAGGTTTTGCCATGTTTTTTGGCGTAGTAGAGGTCGTAGAGCGCATGGGAGAAGATGCCCCCATCGGCGAGAATGGTCTTGGCGGAGGGGACGCCCTCGCCATCGAAGGGTGAAGTGGCGAGGCCACCGGGCAGAAGCCCATCGTTGATGAGCGTGACGTTTTCGGCGAAGACCTTCTCGCCCTGTTTGCCGGCCAGCATGCTGCGACCCTTATCGATTTCCTCCGCGGAAAAGCTGGAGGACATGAATTCGAGGAGATCAGCCACGACGTTATTGCGAAGCACGGCCGGGCATAGGAGAGTGGGCGCGCCCTTCGCGCCGAGGAGCTCGACGGCGTGGCTCGCGGCTTGGCGGCCTACGGTGTCGATATCGAGTGAGTCGAGAAAATGGGAAAATCCGAAATCGCCGCCCATTTGGCTTTCGCCGTCTTGTTCCGCTTTGCAGAGGATGCTGGCCGAGAAGACGGACGACTGGTGATTGAGGTGCTCACCGTGAGAGTCGACCAGGTGAACTTCGAACTGGGTCTCGCCGAAGGAGGAGGAGCGTAGTCCGGTGATGCGTTTGTCGACCGCGCGGCAGGTTTTTTCAAGCTGCATGGCGAGCGCGATCTTCTGGTCGATGGGGACGGCCAGGCCCCGGGTGTCGAGGGAGTCGACCTCGGGATAGACCGCCTGCGAGAACGAGCAGAGTGAAAGGAATTCGTCCTGGGGCATTTCTTTCGCGATCTCAAAGGCGGTGGTGACGGCTCGATCCACGGCGCCATCGTCGAGCGAGGTGGTGTAGCTGAAGCCCATCCGTTTTTTCTTGATCAGTCGAATGGCCATTCCAACGTCTTCGGCACGGGTGAGGGAGTCGACCTTCTGGTCTTTCACCTGCACCGACGTGGAGGTTTTTCGGGTGAAATAGAGTTCGAAGGAATCCGGCTTCTGTTTTTCTAATCGCTGAACCGCCCGAATGAGGGCGGGATGCCCCTTGAGGTAGGAGTGCATAGACGTTCAGGGTGCGTCATCGTCAACTTTCTGTCAAAGCGCGGCGCGTTGGTGAGCGATTCTCAACGGCCGTTCCTTTACAGTCTCTTTTGCGCAGGGGTAAACTCAGGGGAGGACCGGGAGTGTCCGACGTTTCGTGTGATCACCAGGGAATAGGGGAGTTCGAGTCATGGCACAGAAAATCGATTGGGGCGTAGTTCTCGGAGATGCCAAAACCACTCGCGATTACCGTGAGTTCAATTGGGAGGGCAGCTTCTTCGAGTATCTCGATCTGGTGAAGGAGAAGCCCGCGATCGCGCGCAACGCCTTTCAACGCATGTTCGACATGATTCTCAGCTGGGGCACGACGAGCTACGTCGAGTACAAGAAGAACATCCTGCATTACAAATTTTTCGAAGATCCGATCGAAGGGGGTCGGGACGCGGTTTTCGGCCTCGATATCCCGCTCATGAAGCTCGTGCATTTTTTCAAGTCGGCTGCGTTCGGCTACGGAACGGAGAAACGCGTTCTCCTCTTGCACGGTCCGGTGGGGTCGGCGAAGTCGACGATCGCGCGCATGCTGAAGAAGGGCGTTGAGAACTACTCGCGTACCGAAGAGGGTGCCCTCTATACCTTCAAATGGATCGATCCCGAGGGGAAATTCGCCGAGATCTTGGGGAATCACCGCGAGGTGATGAGCCCGATGCACGAAGATCCGCTCAAACTCGTGCCGGAAGAGTATCGCAAGAAGATGATCGAGGAGCTGAATCGGGGCAACAAGACGCCGTACAAGGTGGCCATCAAGGGCGACCTGGATCCCTCTTCCCGCTTCATCTACCGGGAATTTCTGAAGCGCTATCAGGGTGATTGGCTGAAGGTCATGAACCACATCAAAGTGGTTCGCATGCTGATCTCCGAGAAAGACCGCATCGGGATTGGAACGTTTCAGCCGAAGGATGAGAAAAACCAGGATTCGACCGAGCTCACCGGGGATATCAATTACCGCAAGATCGCTGAGTATGGTTCAGATTCTGACCCTCGCGCGTTCAACTTCGACGGGGAATTCTGCGTCGCCAACCGTGGCATGATCGAATTCATCGAGGTGCTGAAGCTGGACGTGGCTTTCCTGTACGACCTGCTGACGGCTTCGCAGGAGCACAAGATCAAGCCCAAGAAGTTCGCCCAGACGGATATCGACCAGGTGATCGTCGGCCACACGAACGAGCCCGAGTTCAAGAAGCTTCAGAACAACGAGTTCATGGAGGCCTTGCGGGACCGCACGGTGAAGATCGACATTCCGTACATCACGAAGCTGAAGGAAGAGATCAAGATTTACGAGAAGGATTTCAACCCGGGCCGCATCCAGGGCAAGTCGATCGCGCCGCACACCATCGAGGTGGCGGCGATGTGGGCGATCTTGACCCGCATGGAGCAGCCGAAGAAGGCGAATCTCTCGCTGCTGCAGAAGATGAAGCTTTACGACGGTAAGACGCTGACCGGTTACACCGAAGACAACGTGAAGGAGCTTCGCAAGGAGGCGGTGCGCGAGGGCCTGGATGGGATTTCGCCTCGGTACGTGCAGGACAAGATCTCGAATGCGCTGGTGAACGACAAAAACGGCGAGATCGGCTGCATCAATCCTTTCATGGTGATGAATGAGCTCGATAGCGGCCTGAAGAGCCATGCGCTGATCGCGAGCGAGGAAAAGCGCCGCGAGTACCGCGAGATGGTCTCGGTCGTGAAGCAGGAGTACGAGGACATCGTGAAGAACGAGGTGCAACGCGCGATCTCGGCCGATGAAGACGGCATCTCGAAGCTGTGCGCCAACTACATCGACAACGTGAAGGCCTACACGCAGCGTGAGAAGGTGAAAAACCGCTATACCGGCATGGATGAGGAGCCGGATGAGCGGCTGATGCGGTCGATCGAAGAGAAGATCGACATCCCGGACAGCCGGAAAGACGATTTCCGCCGGGAGATCATGAACTACATCGGGGCGCTGGCGATCGAGGGCCGGACGTTCGATTACAAGACCAATGAGCGGCTGCATAAGGCGCTCGAGATGAAGCTGTTCGAGGATTCGAAGGACACGATCAAGCTGACTTCGCTCGTTTCGAACGTGGTCGACAAGACCACGCAGGAGAAGATCGACGTCGTGAAGGCGCGCTTGATCAAGAACTTCGGATACGACGAGATCAGCGCGACCGACGTGTTGAACTTCGTGGCGAGCATCTTCGCCCGGGGCGACGTCAAGAAGAGGCAGTAAGCATGCTCGATGGCGCGCGCCGTGATCATGCCCGTTTTCGGCAGATCGTGAAGGGCAAGATCAAGCAGGATCTGAAGAGGTACGTGACCCACGGCGAGATGATCGGCCGGAAGGGCAAGGACACGGTGACGATTCCCGTGCCCCAGATCGATATTCCGAACTTCCGCTTCGGCGAGAAGGAGCAGGGTGGGGTCGGACAGGGCGAGGGAGAGCCCGGTGATCCGGTCGGCCAGGGCGGCGAGCCCAAGCCGGGCGAGGGCAAGGCCGGAAATCAGGGCGGCGAGCACGGGATGGAAGTGGATCTCTCGCTGGCGGAGCTGGCGGAGATGCTGGGCGAGCAGCTGGAGCTGCCCAAGATCGAGCCGCGCGGTCACAAGACGCTGCGGTCGAAGACGGACAAGTACACGGCGATCGCCAATCAGGGGCCGAACAGCCTGCGCCACTTCAAGCGCAGCTACCGGGAGGCCTTGAAGCGGCAGATCGCCTCGGGGGCCTACGATTCAGAAAACCCCATCATCATCCCGATCAAGAAGGATCTGCGCTTTCGCTCTTGGAAGAGCGACATTCGGCACGAGAACAACGCCGTCATCATCTACATGATGGACGTCTCGGGTTCGATGGGCGACGAGCAGAAGGAGATCGTCCGGACGGAGGCGTTCTGGATCGATACCTGGCTGCGCTCGCAGTACAAGGGCATCGAGACCCGCTACATTATCCACGATGCGACGGCGCGCGAAGTGGACGAGGAGACTTTTTTTCGGACTCGCGAGAGCGGCGGTACTTTGATCAGCTCGGCCTACAAGCTCTGCGAGAAGATCATCAAGGAAGATTACCCGCCGTCTGATTGGAACATCTACCCGTTTCATTTCTCGGACGGGGATAACTGGTCGGGTGAGGATACGAAGATCTGTCTCGACCTGATGGACAAGTCGCTGCTGGCGATGACGAACGTGTTTTGCTACGGCCAGGTTGAAAGCCGTTATGGTTCGGGGCAGTTCTACAAAGATCTCAAGGAACACTACGGTTCGGAGCATGATTCGGTGATTCTTTCGAAGGTCGAAAACAAGGAAGGCATCCTGCAATCGATCAAGGACTTTTTGGGGAAAGGAAAGTGAGCCACTCATGATTCAAGCGCCCAAAAGCATGGAATCCTCCACTTCGCTTACTCCTCTTTTGTCCAAGATGAAGGACGAGATCGAGGGGTATGCCCGGGGCTATGGCCTCGACTTCTTCGAGACGATTTACGAGATGGTCGACGCTGAGGAGATCAACTCGCTGGCCTCGCTGGGAGGCTTTCCGGTCCGCTATCCTCACTGGCGCTTTGGGATGGACTACGACCAGCTGTCGAAGGGCTACACCTGGGGCCTGCAGAAGATCTACGAGATGGTGATCAACACCGAGCCGGCCTACGCGTACCTGATGCGCTCGAACAGTCACGTCGACCAGAAGACCGTGATGGCGCATGTGTATGCGCACGTGGACTTTTTCAAGAATAACTATTGGTTCTCAAAGACGAACCGCAAGATGCTCGACACGATGGCGAACCATGCGGTGCGGATTCGCAACTACATGGACCGCCATGGTCAGGACACGGTAGAAACGTTCATTGATCGCTGCCTGTCGATTGAGAATTTGATCGATCCCTTTTTGCCCTTCGCGCCGCAGAAGAGGCGGGAGGAGCGGGGGGGCCCGGAGAAGCCGTCGCAGGAGGCGGGCCGCCTGAAGTCGGATCGCTCGTACATGGACGCGTTCATCAACCCGCCGGAGTTTCTGGCCGAGCAGAAGCAGCGCCAGGAAGAGGAATCGAAGAAAGCGCGCCGAGACCCGCCGGAGCCACAGAAGGATGTTCTGCTGTTTTTGCTGGAGCGCGCGCCGCTGGAGGACTGGGAGCATGATGTCTTGGCCATTATTCGCGATGAGGCCTATTACTTCGCGCCGCAGGGCCAGACGAAGATCATGAACGAGGGTTGGGCGTCGTACTGGCATGCGAAGATCATGACGGAGAAGGCTCTGAAGGACAGCGAGGTGGTCGATTTTTGCGATCATAACGCCGGGATCATGGCCATGGCGCCGGGCCGCATCAACCCGTACAAGGTGGGGGTGGAACTCTACCGCGATATTGAGGATCGCTGGAACCGGGGCGCCTTCGGCAAGGAGTACGAGGAGTGCGACAATATGGTCGAGCGCGCTCGTTGGGACAAGAAGCTGGGGCTCGGCCGCCAGAAGATCTTCGAGGTGCGCAAGGTCTGCAACGACGTGACGTTCCTGGATGAGTACCTCACGGAGGAGTTCGTCGAGCGTCTGAAGCTCTACACCTACCAGTTTAACCGCCGCACGAACCAGTATGAGATCGCCGAGCGGGATTTCAAGAAGGTGAAGGAGAAGCTCCTCTTCCAACTGGGTAACCGGGGCCAGCCGTTCATCTACGTGACGGACGGCAATTTTCAGAACAAGGGCGAGCTGCTGCTGGAGCACAAGCACCAGGGTCTGGACCTGGATGCGAAGTGGTCGAGCGAGACGCTGCGCAACCTGGCCGAGATCTGGCGTCGGCCGGTGAATCTGGAGACCGAGGTCGATGGGCAGAAGAAGCTGCTGAGGGATCCGAGCACCTTTTGATGCTGGGTGCGTCAATTAAAGGGGGAACTCTGGAGTCTTGGAACGTCATCTAGGCGAATGAGCTGGATCGCCTTGTTGAGGGCTCGACCGAGGGGCTTTGTTGACGAGCGCTTGATTTCATAAAGGTCAAAATCAGCGCCTCGGTCGACGAGGAGGTCGACTTCTTGTTTCGTTTTCGTCGAATACCAGAAATAGACGCGGGGGTGGGTTCTCTTGAATGCGGATGCGACCGCTGCTTCAAGGATTTTTCCTTCAAATTTTGGATTCTCCAGTTGTCCTTCGAACCAGCGATACGAATTGGAGATTCCGGATCTCCAGGAGAAAGCCATTGCGTAGAGCAGGGGGTCGACAAAATAGAGCTTTCGAGATTTCGCGGGGTTCCCGATTTTTTTCGAGGGTTCATAGCACGTGAGAACGTGCGCGATGAATGAATCCTCCAAGTGCTGTAAATAGTTGTAAGCCGTTTCATGGCTCTTGACGCCGGTGGTTTCAATCAGGGTGCTCCAGGTCACCCTGGAGCCGAGGGTCTCGTAGATTCGAAAAAGAATTTGGCTGAGGATTTCGCCGGACAGACCATAGCGAACGGCGTCTCCGATGATCCAGTTGCGGTAGGTGTGGTAGGTTTCGTCTCTGACGAGGCCGTGGGTGGCGAAGTCTTCGACCGCATGAGGGAACCCGCCGATTCGAAGGTAGAGCCGAATCAGCTGGGCATCATCAAGACCTGCGAAGCAACGAAGCGTTCGGAGTTCTCGGAAGCCGAATGGATAAATCTGAATATCCTGACCGGAGCCTCTTCTTCCTGGAAGTCGCTCACCACTCTCCTTCAAATCGCGGGCATTGGACCCGGTGATCCAGACCGTCTTTCCGATCAGGAGGCCTTTGTTTGAGAAGGAGAGAATGGCGCGCGGCCACTCGTTGACGAATGAAATTTCGTCGAGAAATATCCCTCCTCGTCCGGTGTGTTTCAGCAACCAGGGGAAGAGGAGTTCTTCGAGAGCGCTGAAGTCTTTGAGTGACTCGCAACTCAGGAAAAGGAGTTGCTCGGGGAGGTGTCCGGGGTGGGCGAGCCAGTTCTGGGCGATTCTTTTGAGAAGCGTCGTTTTTCCAACCTGTCTTGGCCCACGAATGATGTGAATGGCCTCGGTGGGAAGCGCGAGAGTTTTGGCCTCAGGGCGTTCATATTCGTATGATTTTCCGTCGAGGCCGACGAGGTGGGGGTCTTGGCGGCTCCAGTCCGCGTGAGTCCACCAGGGGTTCTGATTTTTAAGAAGATCGGGGTGCATAACTCCATGGTATCAAAAGAAAATTAATGAATCTAGCGTTTTCTGCGATTTGAATCGCTGAAAACGGGATCCGAGCACCTTTTGATGCTGGGTGCGTCAAAAAGGGGTATCGTTCGGGGTTCTCGGAGAAGTAAGTACTGAGAGGGCGCGTGGAACCCCAGAGCGCGGGCGTTGGCGGTCCGCTGACGAGGGTAGGGTCTAGTGGGGACTTCGTACCTTCGGGCGACCAGTTGATTCGGAGGAAGCGTCAGTTGGTGCACTGGACGCTATAGTTTGCGACGTAGGAGCAACCCCCTGCGTTTGCCATCCTGAAATAGATATCCATGGTTCCCGGGCCCCCGCTTAGGGATGGAATCACCCTACTGGTTTTCAAGATCGCTCCATTCGTGGCACATGGCTCATTGGCACCGGGACCGGGAGTTGACAGCGTGGCATTGATACTGAGATCTGCCTGGGCGCAACCTTCGAGGTTGACTTGAAGGAATGCGCCGCCAGCTGCGATGGGGACGTTGCCGGTCGCGAGCACACGGGGGCCGCCATTGCTTCCGTAGTAGTTGGCGCGAGAGGTGGTGAGCGGCGATGCCCAAACAATTTTATTGAGGGGGGTGTAGTAGTCATTGGAGGCTATAGTCGTCGTATCTGCCGCTGAGACGAAGTTTCCGCTTTCGATGGCTCCATCCAGTCGATTGGGTGCTGGCCGGTTAAAGGCGATCCCAATATTCATATCGTAGATGCGATTTCCCTGTACCACTGCGCCGATGGCGCTCAGGCAGATTCCCACCTTCCGGGCGCCGATCGTGGGATGGCAGGTGACCATCATCGTTCCGACCAGCGGGGACATCAACAGGATACCGTTGATTGTGTTGCCGACGGCAACTAGGCCGCTTCTGGCCGCTACGCCAGTGGGTTGCCAAATGCCCACTTGGACGTCCCGAATACTGTTCGCGCTGACCGAGGTATTTGAACCGACTCGCACTCCCGTAGTCGCGAGATCTTCGGCAGCTGGACCGTCGATGGAGTTCGCCGTGATGACTGTGCCGACCGCTGTTATCCCTACTGAGTCGATTCCGGTTCTGCAATTGGAAATCGTGTTGGCAGAGATCGATGCAGCGGGGATGTTTCTGGCCAGACTGATTCCATAGGTCCAGGGCGTGGGTACGGATACCCCATTGGCGTCGTCAAGGAGGTCGTTCGTGGTTCGGCAGGAAATATTATTCCCAGAGATCAGGGCGCCCGGAATGTTGGCGTTCAACGTGATTCCGTCTTCGACGTCGGTCATGATATTTCCCTTAATGGTCATCCCACCCAAGGTGGTATTCGCTTCGACATAGAGCCCCTTGTAGCAGCGTCGGAATTCATTGTCAGAGACCTGCGCATTGCGGTGGGTCGAGCCTGCAAAGAAGAACACACAAGGTCGGTTGCTGTCGAAGACGTTTCTTGAGACGCTGAGCTCGTTGATGATCGACTGAACTCTCAGGAGGTGCCCCGATTGTCTGTGATCGACGACGACTCCATCGGCACCGACTAGGTTGTTATCTCGGATGGAGACACCTCTTAGTCCGGGAGACGCGCTTACTCCTGAGAGTTGGATAATTCCTGCATCTGATTGAAGAAATCTTCTCTCGCTTGCCCCGTTTCGCGCAAGTGAGCCAAATTTGTTTCCCTCAATGATGATGTTCTCCGTGGGATTCAAACCTAAGCCAATGGGCTGAATCCAGATCGCTCGCTTTGTAGTGGTCCCCGCAGTGGTAGTGTCGTTCGTAAAGGTATTGCCTCGGATTGTAAGACTGTTGAATCCACTGCTGACGATATGACTCGTGTCCGCGATTCCGAGACCACTAGTGGAGAACGTGAGACCTTCGATGGTCACGTCGTTTCCGTTGATTCGGAAAATTCGATCGCCGGTAGTGTTGAGGACGCCCGTCAGGATGGTCCCCGGTTCGCCACGAATTTTCGAGTTGGCGGAAACATCGAGATTACGAACGCCTGTGTAGGTTCCCTGCTTGATCAGAAGGCTTCCACCGCCCGCCGCAGCGAGCCGCTGAAGGCATTGGTCGATGACCGCGCCCGTCGATCCAATACAGTCCGCGGGAGCAACTTGTGCCACGACGAATTCACTCGGAGGGGTTTTCTCGTCGGTAACGCCGACGCAAGCTTCCGCGACACTATCTGCCGGAGCGCTGTCGATGAGGATAATGTTGAAATCCGTGTCCATCGTCTGGGCTCCGGTGGCGGTCTGTCCGACCGGAGTCTTGCGGGCGGTTACGCGAAGAATGGCGGCATAGCGTCCTGGAGTGATCACCTGGCCCGTCGTGAGGATCTGGGCTCCCGTGAGGTAAGCTTTTCCGATTTGCCCCGGCGTGGTGGCCGAAATGGCGATGTTTCGGGTTCCGCCCGGCGCGGGGATCGTCAGAGAGGTGAGATTGTAGACCCCGTTGGCCGCGGCTGGGTCGATGTTGAGGGTCGTGGTGAGTCCCAGCGTGGTTCTGCATCTCGGGTCTCCGGCCACGAGATCTCGAATCAGATACTTGAAGTCGAGAAAATCGACTTTTGCGTCCGAGCTGCGCTGGCTATCCGCTTGCTGTTTAAAAATTTGAGCACTCACCAGCGCCGCGGCGCCCATGAGTCCCATCGTGATCATCAGCTCCACTAGCGAAAACCCGCCGGCGTTTCTGGTGATCGAGTTTGAATGGAAAATTCCCCGGACGCGAGTGGAAGACATGGTGCGCATACGTACCCCCTGGTTAACTACTTCACGTTTCATTATGACTCGAAAGTGGTGGATGGAGAGAGTGTCCGATGGGACACAGGTCGAAGAGGTTGATGAGACTGGGTTTATCGCTGCGTAGTCAAAGAATTCAGAAATATCCGGAACATACTCCGGATATTAGCCCAATATCCGGAGTATGTTCCGGAGAATTCAAATTACGGTTTGACGAAATTACCCTGAGGTCCCTGCGTCCAGAGGAGACTGCCTGAGCCGCCGTAGTAGTCGCCGCTCATGTCGTTAGCGATTTCCGACCCCCACGCCGTGTTCGCGGTGACGAGGGCCTTGTCCTGGGACGAGCTCGGAATCGTGTGCAGCGCGAATCCGACGTTCATGTCGTAAATTCGATTCCCCGTGATGAGGCCGTTGCCGGCGCTGGCGCAGATGCCGACCTTTCGGTTGGGCAGCGTGGTATGGCAGGACATTCGCGGTGAGGTGGATCCGATGACTTCGCCCGAGATGAGGTTCCCGGTGGCGGTCAGGCCGCTTGCAGTGCGCGCTTGCCAGATGCCGACTTGGACATTGCTGATCGTGTTGGACGATACGCTCGTATCGGAGCCGACCCGGATGCCGACGCTGTACCAAGTGCCACTCGTACTGGAGGGCGCGCCGACGATGTGATTTGCCGTGATGAGAAGGCCACGAGTCGTGACTCCTGCCGTCTCCATGCCGAAACGGCAGTTGTTGATGGAGTTGCCCGATACCGAGGCGCCGGCCAGGGCCCCGTTGAGGTGGATGCCATAGCTGGACAGATTGGAGCCGCCGATCACGTCGTCGAGAAGGCCCGGCGGGGTGCGGCAACTGATCTTGTTGGAAGAGATGGCCGCGCCTTGAATGCTGGACCTCAGGAGAATTCCATCCTCCACGTTCGTGAAGGAGTTGCCTTGAACGGTGAGGCCCGAGGTGAAGGCCCCCTCGATGTATACCCCTTTGAAGCAGCGCTGAAACTGGTTGTTCGAAATACTCCCGAATGCATGGGCCCCAGCTGATCCGATTAAGACGCAAGGGCGATTGCTGTCGAAAAAGTTTTCCGTGATGTTGAGCTCGGTGCCCGGGCCGATGACTCGGATCAGTTCGCCGGACGAGTCGGTGGCGGCGTTGGCGCTGTCGTTGCCTACGATCAGGTTGTGCCGAATCGTGGTTTGGCGGGCGTAGACGGAGGCTCCTAAGCTGCCGATGTTGATGATTCCCTGGGAGCCCTGCTTGAATCTTCGGGCGGCAGTGCCGTTCAGCTCGAGCGAGCCGAAGCGATTGCCTTCGATGAGCAGGTTATCCTGCGGGACGGTCGTCGAGTTCGCGTATTCGATGAGGATGGCCATTTGAGCGAGATTCGTCCCGACGGAAGCGTCGTTGAGAAACTGGTTCTCGCGGATGCTGACGTTTCGAGTTCCTCGCACCGTGATCATCGCCCAGCCCTGCGCGGTCGATGCGCCCGAGTCGAGGGTGAGGCCCTCGAGGGTCACGTTGTTTGCCGAGATGTCGAACATTTTGTCGGAGGTTTGTCCCATTTTTCCGGAGAGAACGGTGCCCGGCTCGCCCCGAACTCGAGTATTGGCCGGAATCACCAGGTTCTTGATGCCGGTATACCGACCCTGCTTGATCAGGAGAGAGCCACCGCCCGCAGTCGCGAGGCGTCGAAGGCAGTCTTGAATGGGCGCGATGTCCGAGCCCAGGCAGTCCGCCGGCTCGAGCTGGGCCACGACGAGCTCGCTGGTCGCGGCTTTGTCGTCCGCGACTCCGATGCAGGCGTCGGCGAAGGTGTCGCTGGGCGCGGAGTCGATCAGCACGAGGTTGAAAACGCTGCTCATCGTCTGTGCGCCGACCGCCGTGGTTTGGGTCGGGGTTTTGCGCGCCGTGATCCGGAGAACCGCGGCGTATTTTCCCGGGGAGACTTGAACTCCGGTGGTGAGGACGCGAGCCTCCGTGAGGTAGGCCTTATCGAGTTGCCCGGGAGTGTCCGGCGAGACGACGATATCGCGAAGTCCGCCGGGCGCCGGCACCGTCAGCGCCGGGAGGAGATAGTCCCCATCTACTTGGGTGGGATCGATCTCAAGACCCGGCGCGAGCTTGAGAGTGCGCTGGCAGCCGCCCGGGTCGGCAATTAAGTTGCGAATAAAGTTGGAGCTGTCTTGGAACGACCACCGCGCGTCCATGCTCTGGGCGGAGCGCGCCATGAACTGAGTGATCTGCGCGCCGACGAGGGCAGCCGCCGCCAGTCCCCCGAGGAGGATGAGCAGTTCGACTAACGTAAAGCCATGGATACCTTTAGATATCTGACGCACCCCGAGCATATGAATGAACCCCTGACTTTATATTGTACAGAATTATCGCTGCGCGTCAACTTGCGGGTTGCCGTTCATTTTGCGCGCAGCATCGGACTGAGACCGGGTGGGGCATGGGTGACACGTTGGGCCTTGTGTCTGATTCGGGCTCGTGGACAACTGAGGTCGTTGGATAAAATTTTCACAGGTTCTTTATCAGGGGGACGATCTGGACATGGAGCGCACGGATTTGAGTGAATTGACTGGGGTGACTACGGCACGGACGCAGAAGACGACGAAGACGACGGGAGGCAAGGCGTTTAAGACTGAGCCGCTGACCGGATCGTTCGTGCAGTATGAGCGGTTCTTTTCCCAGCCGGGACAACGACCCCTGGACCAAGTCGCGTATATCAAGGCTTCTTCGCGCATCAAAGATACGGATGGCGGCACGGTCTTCGAAATGAAAGACGTGGAAGTGCCGGCCTCCTGGTCGCAGCTCGCGGTCGATATTTTGGTTTCTAAATATTTCCGAAAGGCTGGTGTACCGGTCACTGGGAACGAGACGTCCGTGCGCCAGGTGATCGAACGCATCGCGGGGACATTGAGCGAGGCGGGCCTCAAGGCGGGCTACTTCGACGCGAAGGCGGCGGAAGCGTTCGGGGATGACTTGAGCTACTTGCTAGTCAACCAGATGGGCGCTTTCAACTCGCCCGTGTGGTTCAATCTCGGGCTCTACAGCCGTTATGGAATCGAGGGCCAGGGTGGCAGCTACGCGTGGGACGCGGAGAAGCGCCGAATCGTGGAGACGCGGAACGCCTACGCCCAGCCCCAGTGCTCGGCCTGCTTCATCCAATCGGTCGATGACGACTTGATGTCGATTTTTCAGCTCGTGAAGAACGAAGCGCGGTTGTTCAAGTACGGCTCAGGGACCGGCACTAATTTTTCGAAGATTCGCGGCCACCAGGAGAAGCTTTCGGGGGGCGGTAGCTCCTCCGGCTTGATGAGCTTTCTCGAGGTATTCGACAAGGGCGCGGGCGCCACCAAATCGGGCGGCACGACGCGCCGGGCGGCTAAGATGGTGTGCCTGGATATGGATCATCCGGAGATCGTGGATTTCATCACCTGGAAGTCGCGGGAAGAGAAGAAGGTCGCGGCGTTGATCGCGGCCGGTTACTCCAGCGATTTCAACGGGGAGGCCTACAAGACCGTCGCCGGTCAAAATTCCAACAACTCCGTGCGCGTGACGGACGAGTTCATGCGCGCCGTCGAGAAGGGTGAAAAATGGAGCACGCGGGCCCGCACGAATGGGAGCGTGGTCGATACGTATGAGGCGCGAGAGCTTTGGCGGAAGGTCGCCGAGAGCGCCTGGGCCTGCGCGGATCCCGGCCTGCAGTACGACACGACGATCAACGACTGGCATACCTGCGCGGGCACGGACCGGATTCATGCCTCGAATCCGTGTTCGGAATTCATGTTTCTGGACGACACCGCCTGCAATCTCTCGTCCCTGAATCTGGTAAAATTTCTTCGCAAGGATGGGAGCTTCGACGTCGAATCTTACCGTCGCGCCTGCCGGACGTTCATCATCGCGCAGGAAATTCTGGTCGATGCTTCGAGCTATCCGACCGAGCAGATCGCGCAGAATTCGCACGATTACCGTCCGTTGGGCTTGGGCTACGCCAATCTCGGCACGTTGCTGATGCTTCAGGGTATTCCCTACGATAGCGATCAGGGCCGCGCTTGGGCGGCGTCTCTCACTGCGATCATGTGTGGACATGCCTACGCGACCTCCGCTGAGGAAGCGGGGAAGATCGGCACTTTTTCGGGTTTTGAGAACAATCGTGGCTCGATGCTGAAGGTGATGAACAAGCATCGCGAGGCGGCTTACGCGATCGATCAGACGAAGGTACCGGTCGAATTGGCGCTGGCGGCTCGGCAGGATTGGGATGCGGCGGTTGCGTTGGGCGAGAAGTATGGATTTCGGAATTCGCAGGTCACGGTGCTGGCGCCGACTGGCACGATCGGCTTGTTGATGGACTGCGATACCACGGGCGTGGAGCCGGATTTTTCGCTGGTGAAGTTCAAAAAGCTGGCGGGCGGCGGATACTTCAAGATCGTCAATCAATCGGTTGAGGGCGCGTTGAAAACGCTCGGGTACACCGATCAGCAACGGGGTGAGATTATTCGCTACGCCGTGGGCGGTGACGGAGATGAAGGCGCCATGACCGTCGAGGGTGCGCCGTATCTGAAGCCGGAGCACCTGGCGGTCTTTGATTGTGCCAATAAGTGCGGCACGAAGGGGACGCGTTTCATCGCGCCGCGCGGCCATATCCGCATGATGGCGGCCGTGCAGCCTTTCCTGTCAGGCGCGATTTCCAAGACGGTGAACGTTCCGCATGAGACGACGGTAGCCGAGATTCAGGAAATCTATTGGGAGAGCTGGAAGCTCGGCTTGAAATCCGTGGCACTCTACCGAGACGGTTGCAAGCTGTCGCAGCCGTTGTCGACGAAGGCGGAGAAGACGACTGCTGAGATTTCTGCGGCGGCGTCAGTGGCGGCCTCTGCTGCGGCAGGGGCGGCTTCGCTTTTGGCGCCGTTGGCGCGGGGCCCGGTTCGCCGGAAGCTGCCCGCGAAACGCCAAGGCTTCACCCAAGAGGCCTACATTGCGGGCCACAAGGTCTACATTCGCACGGGCGAATACGAAGATGGGACGTTGGGCGAAATTTTCATCGACATGCACAAGGAGGGCGCGGCGTATCGTTCGGTGATGAACTGCTTCGCGATCTCCGTGAGCTTGGGGCTGCAGTATGGAGTTCCTCTGCAGGAGTTTGTCGACAAGTTCACGTTCACGCGCTTTGAGCCGGCGGGGCCGGTCAGCGGGCATCCGAATATCAAGCTCTCGACCTCGATGGTGGACTACATGTTCCGCGTCTTGGGAATGGAGTACCTGGGCCTTACGGATTTTTTGCAGGTGAAGCCGGAACCGAAAAAGGCGAATCCGGCTCCCACGGAAGCGCGTTCGATCGCTCCGACTCCGGCGGTGACGAGCGTGGCTGATGAGACTTCGCTTTCCGGTCACCTGGCGGAGATGATGGGCGATGCCCCTCCTTGTGATTCTTGCGGGCACACGACCGTGCGCAACGGGGCTTGCTACAAGTGTTTGAACTGCGGGAATTCGATGGGGTGCTCTTAGGGATCCGAGCACCTTTTGATGCTTGGTGCGTCAATTGATGGCAAAGTGAAGGGGTGATTGGGGTGGTACGCCCTTCGCACTTCATTTCGGCCTATGCCTAGAAAAACACTCATTCGTTCAAAAGAATTTCCCTATCATGTCACCGCGCGAGTTAATAATCGTGAACTTTTTCGAGTAGATCTCGAACGAGTCTGGCAAGAAATCAGTCACCAATGCTTTGAATTGACTCTGCTTTTTGGCGTCCAGATTCACGCTGTTGTTTTGATGCCCAATCATCTGCATTTGATACTGAGTACGCCAGGTCAGGATTTGGGGATAGTCATGCAGCACTTCATGCGGTCCGTAACCCAGGCGCTGAATCGGATTTCCGGACGGTCGGGCCATGTTTTCGGAGGGCGGTACCGGTGGTCGATCATCCAAGATGCATCTTATTATTCAACCGCTGTGAAGTATGTCTATCGGAACCCGGTTCGAGCGGGTCTTTCTGAGCGCGTGGAAACTTATCCCTATAGCACATTGGCCTGCCTTGTCGGCGAGGGAGCACTTCGCTTTTCAGTGGTGCATCCATTCCGTTCCGATTTCTTAAATGGATTGCCGGAAGGCCTGCTTGAACAGGTTGAATGGTTTAATCAGCCTTTTTTGAAAGAGTTGGAGGAAGGAATTGCTCGCGCCTTCAGAAGAACCCAGTTCTCGTTGAAGGAGCGGAAGGGCTGGAAGCGTTCATTGACGGAGTCGCCACTGATCGGCTTATCGGTCTGTGATTCGGGCGCTTGATTTGAGCCTATAACGCGTCGGGCATCAAAAGGTGCTCGGATCCCATGGAATGGGCGCCTCGATTGACGCGTCGGGCATCAAAAGGTGCTCGGATCCCTCAATCTTTAGCTTCCACGAGTGGAGGTAGAGCCGCGGCGCGGGCGCGCCGCCGTAGAGCGGGTCGCCGAGGATCGGCCAGCCCATCGAGGCGAGATGACAGCGAATCTGGTGTCGTACGCCGGTGGTGATTCGCACCGTGATCTGGTGCGTGCCGTCCTCGAGCGCCTCAAAGCTCAGCACCTCGGTCAGGGCGGGGAGTTTCTTTGCTCCCTGAGCGGCGAGCGCCTGGCTGTAGGTTCGCATTCTTTTTGAAGAGCTGGGGTCTGACGTCAGCGGCAGGTCGATGCGGGTTCCGGGCGCAAGGGGGAGTGGCGTGCGCTTCGCACTCGCGCTGACCCGAGCGCAGTAGATTTTTCCGACGTGACCGCTGCTCCACAGGGCGCGAAGCCGCTCGAAGGCGGCCTGGGTTTTCGCGAATGCGAGCAGGCCGCTCGTGGCCGTGTCGAGCCGATGCAGCAAGCCGGGCTCGAGTCCGCCCTTGCCGACCGCGGCCAGACCGGGACACCGGGCGATCGCCGCGTTGACGGCTGTTCCAGTTTCCGAGCCCGAAAGAGGAAGTGTCGGTATACCGGACGTCTTGTCGAGCACGAGAAGCTCATCTGATTCGAAACACACGGATAGAAAACAGCCGCGAGGATCGGGGATCGCCAGCGGAGGGAAGCGGCTTTGCATGATCAGCGTGAGCAACTGGGGCTCGTCAATGATGTAGGTGCCCGGAGAAAGCGGAAAGCTCGCGTTGACTTGGAGTCGTCGTCCTTCGGGCGTGAGGAGCGTCATGGACCCGAGGTCGGTCAGGACAGCTTTTATTTTTCTTCTACTCAGAAGCGGAGCTTCCGTTCGCGCGGCTTCGGTCAGCGCCACGTCGAGCCGGGTCGGCTGGCTCACGGTGAGCTGCAGGCTCAGTAGCTCGGTATTTGGCATGGAACGTCGGGCTCAAGGTGGGAGGATCGGTTGAAGAAGCGTTCCCCGGTTCCGGTCACGCCCGAAATTCCGGTATCCATGCGAACCGTTGCGCCACAGCATCCCTTCGAAGGCGTAGCCTTTCCTGTCTTGCCCCCGCCGCCGTCGAAGGTGACGATACAGCCATAGGTCGAGTCTGCTGCAAGGGCGTCCTCAATCGGCTTGGAGCGGGCCAGCAACGGATAGCGACTCAGCTCGGCTGCGATGTGCGGAATCTGATTCACGACGGTTCGATCGCAGGTTTGATCGGCGCAGTAGTAGCAGCGGTTTGCCGAGCAGCCCACGCAGCCGGAAGGCCCCTGCGTCCCTCCGCTCGTGCAGGCGGTTCCTGCGGAAAAAAGGTCCGTCCATTCCGTGCTCATCCCGGCGGGATGCCAAGCAACTCCCGCGATCATACCGCCCTCGGCCGCCGTGGAGGGACAGGCGGCCGTCGTATCCGGGAGAGCGGGATATCTGTTGACCGGCGAAGTGACCTTGGTCATGTCGATTTGGGTTCGGGTGCAGCTGTTGCTCGCGCTGTTTTTGGCGACGTGAGAAGTGAAGTTCAAGACCAGGCCGGGCAGTTGAGGAGTGCTCGGGTTGAGGCCCCGATCGATATTCTGAATGTCTGGATTTTGCGAAGGATAGCTCTCCGCGCACCAGGAGATGTTTCCGGAAGAAGGGTCTCGCGAAAAATGCAGCGGAGGATCGATGAATGGCGTCGATTGGGGCGAGCAGGCTTCGAACGAAGTATCCTCTTCGTAGTGGGGCGACCAGGCTTGCGCCGGACGAATGTGAACCTCTTTGTAGATCGGGTTCTGGGAGATGTGCGGGGTGACCAGGGAGAAATTCTGGGTGGTCCAGTTGAGTTTGGGCAGCACGGCCGAGCAAGCGTTGGGCGCGATCGAAGAGGGCGAGCCTGTTCGAATATCGATGTTGGGGAACTGGATGCCGTCGACGTTTTTGCCATTCCAAAGCGGGTTGTTCGTCGCCACGTAACCGGGGCGACGTCTGCGATCGGCGGGATTCGAGCTGTCGACGTAGTCGGCGTCGACCAGCTCGGAGGTCACACCGCGGTGATCGAAGTAGGCGAACGGGCAGGGCTTCGGCCCGCGCATCGTATAGGGTTTGCGCGGATCGACTCCGGCGGCATTGATCGGGCGATCGAGTACGTAGATCTGATCCGTGCGCTGAGGTTCCTCGATCAGATGTCCGTCGCTATCAAAGATGGGTGGATAGAGCGCGACGAATTTCCGGAGGCGGAAGGTGGGACGGATCGTTCCGTCGGCGAGTTGAATGGCCGAGCAGGTGCCGTCCGAGCTGGGCTTCATGGCGAAGCCGAGGCACTTGTTGATCATACCGTCGGTGGCCGGGGAGGTGGTGGAGCTGCTGCTGGATGTGCTTGTGGTGCCGGTATCGCAGGAACTATTGACTGAACCCGTGTCGCCACCGGCGATTTTGCTGCGGGCAACGACCCCGACTTTGAAGTCCGTCGTGCGCACGACGGATAAGGCGAAGTTCTGATCGAGCGGCCAATAGTCGGGTTGGACGCCGCTGCCGCTTCCGCCGCGAAGAGTTTCGGCGACGTTGGGGCAGACGTAGCTGTTGTTTTGCGGGTTGATTTCGCCGCGGCGCGAGTCGGGGATGTAGAGATTGTAATAGTAGGATTGCGCCGAAACCTGAGGTGGAGCGGCTTCACATTCGTCGCTCGCGCTGCCGTCGTCGCTGGCTTTTGTCACGCAAAAACGGGACCCGAAAATGATGGGGATCTGCTCTCCGGTTGAGGGATTGGAAACCATTCGGCGGCGCGATCGAACATCCATGCCGCGTTGCCGGGCTTCGAAGCAGCTGTAGCGGAGAACATTGTCGAAAATATTTCCGTTCACATCGCGGAAGGCCCCGGTCGCGGCCGTCGACCGTTTGACATAGCGGTAGGCATTCATCGTAAAGGAAAGCGGATTGCCGCTGGCGGGTACGAGCTTGATTTTGATCGTCGTGCCGTCGAGGATCTCCGTGCTGTAGACCGAGGGCGCCGGGCAAGTGACGCTCGCCGCCTGGGGCGTGTTGATCACCGTCGTGACGGTGCGGCTGATGGGTGAGGAGGAGCCCGTGGAGTCGTTGACTTCTGACCAGGTGAATTCGCAGCGGCAGGGGCGGGAGGCCTGCGGGTTCGACGTGTTCGTGTTGCACACGTCGTTCAGTGCCTGGGTTGAGCGCGAGGTGTCGAAGTAGATCTGAGTGGTGAAGGCGTTCGCCCCGCCAGAGGAGGCGGCCGTGATATTGACCGAAGAGATCGCGAAATCTTTCGCCGAAGAGGAACTCGTGCCACTCGTGTCATCTGGAGTGGAGGTCGGGTCCGCACTGATGTTGAGCGAGAGGCTGTCGAAGCCGTTCGTGCATGCGGTACTGAATGCGCCGAGGACGAGCGCGGCGAGGAGAAGCCTGGGAAGCGAGCTTCGGTTGGATTGAAAGTGCATCGGCGTCTCGTCTCCTTTCTCGGGTTTTCTCATTATGGGTTGATTGGCTGTAGGGCGCAAATCGGATATCCACGAACGACGTTCGGATCGTTTCCGCTGACGGCTGGATCAACGGCGGATTGGTCACGATTGACGAACTGGTAACGGATTTTCCTATTTTCCGGGCAATCCGGGGTTCCGTCCGGACGTAGCCCGGGGGAGGTCGGATCGGCAGAACTACAGTCTCCTCCGGAATAGAATCGGTAGGGGCGATAGGTCGCGCCGAGACCACTGTCGCTGGACTCGAGCATGTGCCGGGTCATGACGTTGGTCGGAGTCACGACGTAGACGAAGTCCTGAATCGGAGTCGAGTCGATGAGGATCTGGCCGTTCGCCTCGTCGTAGGGCGCTGACCAGTCGGGCGTTGCCTCGGAGGCCGGGGCGCGCCGGGCGGAGTCAGCGGGAAAGGGGGCTCCGTCCGAATCTTGAGAAGGGTTCACATCGGACAGGAGGCCCTGGCTGCCGAAGCCTCCGCAGAGGTTGAATACATTGTAAGGGGAGGAGCAGTCGTCGTGGGCGGTGGCCGGCGAGGTGGCTCCTGCATGTACGGAGCCGGAGATCGTGTTGAGATCGCAGAGGGCGCTGTAGTTGGAAATCAGGGCGGTATTTTCTTCGGGCTTGAAGTAGCGCCGCCAAGTGTCCGACCCGAGCGAGAGAGTTTGATGGTTGGTGCCGAGGGCATTTGAGCTGTTCGTGGTTCCTCCCGGATTGATCTTTGCGCAACGGGTACTTTCGCGTTGCCCGCTGGAGTCCCAGATCACACGGTCGGCGAGGACTGTACCCTGGGCGTTGCCCATAGTCAGGGACACCGCCGCGTTGCAGGCACCGGTGTTGTCGACGGCGGAAGCAATGGCGAGGTCCGCCTGTTGCGCGTTCGATCCGCAGGTCGGAATGATCGGGGCGCGATAGGTGCTAGAGCCATCCGCGCTCTGAAGCGTCCAGAGGCCCGGGTTACACGAAACGCCGCTGATGCCCTGAAGACTGGCCGCTGTCGGGTAGGAGCGTTGCGGAATGGTGCCCCGAAACGACCAGACTTTCACCCACTTGTAGCCTGAGGGAATGGGGGTGTCGCTGTTCGGGCAGCTTTCCTCTCCATCGATTGTTGCTCGAACGGGCGGAGCGCCGTAGCCGATGGAAGGAAGACGCCTGGGCCCCGAGCCGGTTGGGGCCACTGACGTGGTGGCTTCGTAAGGGATGGTGTAAGTATTGAAAGGGACGGTAAAGACCCCCGTCATTTCTTTTGCGAGATAGAAGGTCGCTCGGTCGAGGCTCGGATCGGAAGGCGGATAGATGCGGCGGTTGCCGGTCGAATCGGGCTGCACGCTGTAAAGAGTCAGGTCGGCACCGAACGAGGAGTCGTTCGGGGTCGTCGGGCAGATCCAGCCGCGATCCGTTTGCGCGGAGCCGGTAAAGACGCCACGGCTTGAATCGGCGAAATGCCCCATGGCGCGCCCGAAGTTAGTCGTATGGAAATTGATGAGCAGGGCGAATGCGCCGTCGTCCGAGAGAAAGGGGTCGATGACACGGCTGTCGAGGGCGTGGGGCACGTAGAGCGCTTGCTTACACTGATAGCGCAGGGCCCGTAGAAAGGTGCTTGAATCGGTCGGTGAGGCCGAGATGCCCGTGCCGGTGAAGCGAAAGGTGAGCTCGTTTGAGTAAACGTCGACGTTCGTGAGATGGACCTTCACCTTCATGGATGTTACTTCGCCTTGAGGGACGCTCGTGTAAGCGCAGCGAATCATATTGTCTTCGCGGTAGAGGGTGTCGACATCAAAATTTTGAGTGGTGCCGTCCGAGAGCGTGAAGGCGAAATTGCAGGAGCAGCTACTGGGACCGTCCTGGCCGGCGCCGCTGCTTTGAGCCACACAGTACTGCGCGAAGGCGTTGCTGCCGTCGCCGTGAAGGTCAAGGTTCGCCGTCGGGGCTTGCGTGCTCTTTACGACTCTCGAAAGCGTGATGAGGCTGGAGTTGGCGCCATTCCCCGCGAGCGGGTTACTCTGTTCGATTTCGTCGCCACCGTCGGTAGAAAACCGCGTGGAGGTGCCGAAATTGGTGAGGCAGCCGGACAAGGAGATGAGAACTCCCGCCAGTGCCAAGACACGAATCGTCGATGCGGATGGTCCCCCGACCTGCATCACCCCGTCACCCTCCTTCTGCCCCTCAAGGGATACTTCGATGCAAGAGTTGTGCGTCCGGTAGCGGTTTCGAATGAAAATCGATAGTTAGGCTTCATCCGTGGGCCTAAAAGATGGCGAACTTTTCGACAGTGTCGAAGGCTTGGACAGTTTGAGCTTTTCATGGGGAGGTCTCCGGCGCGGGCTGCGTTCGGAAAACCGAGGCGTCGATCAGAATCGCGGAGCCTGAGTAACGCTCGATGCGAATTCGATCGATCGTGCTGCTGGCCGAGATGGGAAGAATGACCTGCTCTTGTCGGAGCCCGCTGGCCGGAGGAGCCAGCACGGCGAGCGTGTCGACGACCTGGGGATATTCATCGAGCGAGGAGTACTGCAGGTGGCGGGGCTGGAGGGCGGCTTGAATCGAGTCGAGCGAAAGACCGGTGCGAATCAGATGGATTTTGAGCTGCGCCGCTTCGGAGGGATCGTAGTTCGCGCCGTCGGGGCGGCGATGATCCGGGCCGAGCGCGATGAAGGTCAGATTGAGCACAAGGTTTTCCGTCGTGCCCATCTTGGAGCGGTCGAGGTCGATATAGACTCCACCGGCCAGGAGCTTGCTGATGCTGGAGTCGGTGGTGTTGACCGGGCCTTGCTTGGCGCAGGCGGAGTCGAAGAGGGAGTAGTACCCCGTGTTGTAGCCACCGGAGGGGATGAACGTCGAGGCGGCGAAGGAGACCGAGCCGGTGAGCGCGCCCTTGGATTGGATGTAGGGTGAGTTCCCGAAAACTGATTTTTTTCTCCAAAGATAGCAGGGAAAAGTAGGGGAAGCCGAGAAATCGATTTCGTCGTAGGCGGGTTCCCCCGCCAAGGGCGCGGCCTCGAATCGAGTGCCGGTATAGACTTCGGGAATCGAGAGATCGCTGCCTGCGAGGGTCACCGTCTGGGTGAGGGGGAGCCCCTGGTAGTCGGTCGCGTCGACATGCACTGCTCGATAACCGCCCACGAGGACGAGCTGGTTGTTGAGGGAATCGAAGGAGAGCGAGTGACCATAGCGGGCGATGGGCTCGTCACCATCGACGCGCGGGCAGTTGGGGACTTCATCCCAGAAGCCGTTGATTTCTTCCGCCAGTAGCGAATATGTTTTGGTGGGCGGCGTGTATTCGAGCACGGTGTTGTAGCCTGTGAGGGCGATTCCGGAGGTGACGCTCATGTCGGGTTCGCCCGCAGGAACGGGCGCACCGGAGGGCGCGAGGCCGCCCACGAGGAGGATGCGATCGCGGATCGGATTGTAGGTGCCGGCGCCGAGGTAAGATCCCGCCAGGGCGTCTGCGGTGGTTGTGGCCGGTGTACCGGTCGCCCCTGGAACGCCCGCGGTGAGTGGCCTCCCTTGCGGCGTTTTATACAGCCACCGGCCCGTGTATTCGGCCGTGGGCGAGACGCTGTTCTCGTTCTCCGTCTCAACGTAGGCGTCGCATTCGGCATGGTCGTAGGGGTCGGTCGTGCTCGTGGCGGGGCGTTCGCCGGGGCTGGAGGTGCAGAACTTCCATACATCGCCCACGGATGCGAATTTTCCGCTCTTTTTTCGGCCTCCGAACAGGAAGACTTCGGGGATGGGGAGGGGTTTCACTGGGGTTCCGTCAACACTGTCGTTGATCGCCATCGGATAGAGGCGGGTCACCATCGTGGCGCCCGCGAGGGGAGGGGGGGAGAAGTGGCGAAGATTGGAGTTGACGAGACCGGTGGCGGTCGAGCCGCTGAGGGTGGCGAGGCCTGTAAATGCAGAGGGGAGCGGGGCCAGTGCGTAAGTCTGAATTCGGTCGAAGCGGCTCATGAGGCTGAAGGGACTGGCGGTTATTGTTCCTAGTGTTCCCTGCCCGAGCAACTTCACCCGATTCCAGGTATTCGCGGCGAAGTCGTAGAGGTAGGTATCTCCGAGAGTGGGCGCGACGAATGAATCACCGCTGATCCCTTGCTGGGGATTGGAGAGCGCGGTTTCGCCGCCGAACAGCAGGGCGCGATGAATTTGCTGGCCGGTAAAGGGGAGCGCGTAACTGTATGACGCAAGGGCGGCAAGCCGCCGGGGCGGCAAGTTGTTATCGACCCGTTGCCAGTGCCCGTGCGGGCCCGGGGAGCTGGAGCTGCTCGAGGGCGCGCCCGTGGGATCAAACATCCAGCGATCACCGAGAATGGAGGTTTCGAGCTGATCGGCGCTCCCGCCTTCCATGAAGATTCCGAATGAGCAGGGAGCGTTCGCGTCCGTGCAATCGGGTTCGGTGGTCGGGTCGACGTTGTGGTAGTTCACTTCGACCATGCGGTGAGATTTTCGAGCTTGCGGGCAACTCGGGTAGCAGGTGGGACTGAGCTGGCGCCAGGAGACGCTGAGTGTCGTCAGCGAGTTGATGGTGAGCTCCCAGGTTTCGGCGCGCGGGGCGCTTTCGTCTTTCCAGAGCTGCCCGCCGAAGAGGTAGAATTTTCCGGTGATATGGCTGTAGACGATCGCGGCGTTTGAAAGTTGCGGGGGGCCGCCGCTGCCGAGGATGTTTTGCCAGAGGCCTGTGCTTAAGTTCAGCACGTAGACGTACGGAGACGCGTTCTGATTGCTCGCGAATCGCGTGTCATCGATTCCTCCGAAGGCCGCGATGATCGGCGTGGTGGAGAACATCCCCCGCGCCGTGGCCATTCCTGCGAGCGCAGGCGCGAGAGAAGCTCCGGTCCAGGCTGCTGGCGTGCTTTGGGTGGCGACGCTTGGTATGAGCTCTCCGTTGTTGAGTGCAAGGGAGAAGCGTCTCCCGGTGTCGGTGGTTGAGAAGCAGCCGTCACCGCTGATGAGGGTCGGATCAGAGAGATACCCTTGGCAGCGAGACCCTCCAATCATGACGAATTCACTAGTGGATGCGCCCTGGAGAAGACTGGAGCCTCCGTACCAGGGAAAGGCCTCCGAATAAGCGACGGTGCTCCAAAGGTGAGGCTTCGCCCAGTCGTTCGGCCGAAGACGATAGCCTTGATCACGTTGGGTCGGAGTGCCCATGACCTCGCCCACCTCATTGGGCAAGGGACCGGCGGGCCCGGTGCCTCCGACACCGATACTGATCGGCGCGAAGACGCGGATTTGTCCGTAGGTGATGTGTGCGCCCGTCGCGCTGGGGTATCCGAAACCAATTTTATCCCAGAGGTAATCGAATCCCGCGGTCATGACGACCGAGCCTTTGAGAGTGCCGTCCGTGAGAGTCAAGAGCGTCGGCGCCATCCCGAAATTCAGCATGCGCGACGGCACACTGGTTGGGGCGTAGATGCCGCTCGGTGCGACCTGCACGGCCGAGGGCAGGTCGAGATAGAGCGAGCCCGTCGGCCCGATGTGGCTCATGAGCGTGAACGGAGAGGATTCCGGCCATTGGTGAACGCCGACCGCGCCGGGCGGCGCGGAGGCGTTGCTGCTGATGTAGTGGACGTCGGGACCGAAGGTCGGGGTGAAGCGGTACGTGTTGCCCATGGGCCCTAGCGTTGTCGTTAATCCGCCCGCGATGTAGATGCGATCGGTGGTGTCGAGGTCTCCATCGTTTACGTCACCATCGTCCGTGGGAAGCCCGAGCGCCGAGACCGGGACCGCCGCATATCCGAAGAGGGATCGAGATCCTGGAAATTTGCTGATTGTGTAAGTGCTTCCGGTCGGACCGGTCCCGGAGTCGTAGATGCTCGCGATCGACGCTGCCGTCACTTTGTTTGGCGCGCTCTGGTCCGACCAGTTCTGGGTCGTGACGTCGTAGATTTGTGTGAGGTCGGTATCGTATCCGGTCAGCCCGTCGGTCCCGGAGCCCCCGAAGATCACCACGCGCTTGAGCATCGGGTTGTACGCGGCGCTTGCGCCAGCGACGGCCTGAAAGGTCGCGGTACTGGAAGAACTGGCCAGCTGCGTGAACATCGAAATCGGGGCCGTGGTCGTGCTCGGCGCGCCGGGAGCGTCATCGCTTCCGGCTGCGCTGGCAGGCAGGGCGTCGATCTTGAGCGCGAAGACATCGCTGCGACACTCGGTCTCGTCGGTCGCGCTGTTGATGCCGCAGGCCAGTCCGGGGCCTGGAATTCCCCCGCTGTAGGTGACGCCGTCGTAACCCGAGCCGTTGGCGCCGTTCACGCCGCCGGCGAGCAGAAGCGTGCCGCCCATGTCGGTCGGTATACCGCCGATCGCCCCATAGTCGAAGGTCGCGCAGTTCGAGGGTGGGGGGGAGGACGGAGTCGTGGCGAGCGAGCACGAGATGGCCTGATTGGCATCAGAAGCCACGTTCGAATCCGTGAGGTCGACGGAGACGTTCTTCAGGAAGCCGGGGCGATAACTGATGTAACTGTTGAGCGGATCTTCGCTGAAGGGCACGCCTTGCTCCGTCCCGAGGGCCGCGGCATAAGGATCGGGGCCGTCATAGGTGGTCGGGTCGACTGCCGAGGCGGCGACGCTGGCGTTGGGCGTTTGCAGTTTGAACGGATGGAAATAGGTCTTGGCGTCGCCGGCGCAGGAGTTTCCGTTCGGAATCGGGCTGGAGAGGGAGAAGAAGTTCGAGTGCTTGAGCTCGATGCGGACCCCGGGTGAGCGGTCGGCCTCGGGATCGCTGAAAATTTCTTTGGGGGGCTTTTTCGGTATAGCCTTCGGGTCGGCGGCGCACGCGGAAAAGAGGAGGAGCGCGATCGTCGCCACCCCTTGCTTCGCGTGTTGTTGGTGCGCCTTCCTTCTTTGCATCCGTTACATCCTGAAAAAAGTGAGAGTGTGGAGCACGACACCCACGCAGTGTGGTGAGTTCCCCGTGTTGTCGCCGTTGGAATCGCAAGTTTGCTGGAACGTCTGCCCCGAGTGGGCGGTCGTCCCCACGGGCATGCCCCAGATGCGGCTGAGCTGAACGGTGTTGATTCCGGAATCGGCCGCGAGCGGAATGATGAATTGTTTGGAACCCACCGCGGCGGCGCCGGTGGTGTTGGCAAAATCAGCGACGCCGAAGGCGGGCGGGATGAGCATCAGGTAAGGCTGGACCACCTCGTAGGCATTATGCTTCAGGAAGACGTTCCAGACGAAGTCAGCGCAGTTGGCTTGGGTGGGAGAGAAGGATCCGCCGCTGAAACAAGAGGTCGGATCGCTGGCGCTTTTGCGGAGGCCGGCGGAGGAGTACTCCAGGACGGCGAGAATATTTTCGTTGGCTCCAAGTTTTGCGCTGTCGCGACTGAAGTAGGCGCGGACGTAAACTCCGTCGTTGGGTCCGCCGTTGCCTTGGGTTGCTCCACCGTTTACGCAGTCGAATTCGCTGACGCGAAAGAGCCCTGCCTGGGCTCCGCAAGGCGTCGCGGAATTCGTGCTCGAGGGATCGTAGTCGCAGGTTGTCGTGTTCTCGTTCGTTACAGCGAAGCGCGCGCAGTTGGAATTCGTGGCGGAGGAGTTGTCTCCGCCGCTGATGCCGATCTCCACGCCCTGCAGCCAGGACGGCCACGCGCTCGAGGTGGGTCCGCCTTGCGCGAGCAGGCTTCCGTCCGCATTGAAGATTCGCGTGGCGGTGTGGCCTGAGCCCGGCGTGACGATCGTGCCAGCGCTCGGGGCGGTGTCGAAGCTTCCGTTGGGATAGGAGTTTTTGAAGATGATTCGCGCGGCGCGCGGGCCGCTTGGAACGGAAGCGGACGTACTTGTCGTTGGGGAACTGGTCGTGGTGCTGGTCGTGAGTTGCACCTCGCCTCCAATACAGCCTGGTAACGACAGCAGCAGACCTGCCCAGAGGGTCTGGGAGAGTGAAAATTTTATTTTTGCCATTACCCACGTTCTACCTGTTGAGGACGAAGGAAGCGCGCCCCAGCTGAGTTGCTGCAAGGTACGTGCGCTCCTCTCAATGAATTCGATCGTCTGTTCGTCTTTTGGACAGTCTCTCAATGCAGGTAAAGCCCCCTCTCTCTTGGGTTTATCGGCAGTTTCTGCAGGGGAGTTGACGCCTAGTCGCAGTGTCGATTCAATGACGGTCGTTGGGTGGCTTGTGATGAAAATGGCCGGAAAGTGGCCAAAAATTGCCACTTTTTGAAATACGCCATGATTGGAGGTGGTTGAGGGGTGTTGTGGAATTGACGCTGCCCAAGGCTTGGTCAGCTCGCGCCGAGCCCCTTCGCTCCATGATGCGCGCGGCATAAGATTTGGAGATTTTCCGGCGTGTTCGAGCCCCCGAAAATGAGCGATACCTGATGATCGATTTCGAGCGTCTTCGTCTCTTCGCATCGCCGTCCAGTCTGAGGGGCGCGGTACTCGCAGCGAAAGGCGCTTCGCTGGCGGACGAGGCGACGTGTCGCGGCCGGTAGGTAGGGGCGGTAGGGCGTGGGTATCGGGGGTTGAGGCGGCAAGGGTCGCGGAGTCGCCGCCTGCTGAGTCGGTAGTTGCGGGTTTGTCATCTGATCCGCCCGCTTTTGAGCGGGTTTCCGCGCGGAGGCCGGGCCTTGTCCCTGTGAGGTTCCTTGTTGGACTTGTATTGGAACAGCGTTCCGCATTCGTCGCGCGGCGGTTTTTTCTCGCGTCCGGGCCGCTTCCCTCGAGCGAGCCCGCGCGTCCCGCCGAATCGGATCGTGTCGATTCAGAGTTTCTTCCACGGCCCAGGTGAGAAGGTCCTCGAGCGAAGCGCCGGGCTTCTTTTTGAAGTACAGTTCTCTGAGGCGTCGAAGTTTATCTTCAAACTCTTTCGCCGCTTGAAAGCGGACCTCCACCTTCGTTGGCGAAGTCGCGCGAACGAGGTCGGCAGGCGCGGTCACGCCCCTCAGCGTGACTCCTTCTTTTTCGGCGCGAACGAGAATGAGCTGTTCGGCGGCGCGTTTGCTTTGATTCTGAACTTCTCTGAAGAGCGCGCGTTTCTCTTCGGCCGGAACCGCGCGGTTTTTTTCGAGGGCTTTTATCAGCCCCTGCGTCGCGGCGACGTTGGTGAGCGTGAGCGAGCCTTGCGCCAGATGTTCTTTGATTTCGGGCGTGGAACTCAGCGCGCGAAGTGCTTGCAGTCGCCGATAGGCCGAGCCCTCTTCGTAGCCCAGGCCCTTCACTAGGAAAGCGAACAGGCTCGCAAAGCCGCGCGCCAGGTGCAGCTTTCGACGATCGATCTCTTGGAGGAATTCGAGCAGCTCGGTTAGCGCTACTTGTTCTCGTGCGCGGGCGTCGTAGGCTTTTTTCCAGAGAGCTTCGTTTGAAAGAGTGAGTGACATCTGTTTGTTGGATACCATGAATATTTTTTTAATGCTGTTTTTCTGTTGGATAATTTTAAAATAAAATCGATAAAAACACTGAAAAATAGGTACAAACTTGATATTTTCTAGTGTTTGATTTATCTGTAATTTAAATAGATCTAAAAATTTTTCGATGACTTACGCGGAGGTCTAAAGAGGCCGACAATAGAAATGGCAGGATAAATCCGAGTGTCATTGATCATGCTGAAAAGACTTTTGATCAGCTGACTTTTCAAACACCCTTCTGGAGAAGTCGCTTCGCCTCAGAGTATTCGCGCGGCCTCGCTGGCGATTTGACCAAACGGCAAATTCGCTCGCTGCGCGCGGCGCCTCGGAAAACTGCAGCCTAATGCGCCGCAGCTTGACCCTCGCCGGAAGTACGCGTTTAATTCAATAAGAACTGAAAATTATTTGTCAGAAGATCCTGTTGCGCACGCGGGTAACTCGCTCTGTGGAGGGGCAGATGAACCGAATGAAACAGTCATCCCGGTGGTGTGTACTTTTCTTGTCGTTGTCGCTGACCTCGGAGGCTGCGGTCGGCGCTTCCGCGTCGCAGTTCGGGGACCGTGGGGTTTTTGACGGCGTCATTCCCAGCGCGTCGCCGCGCTTCACGGCGAATGACGACGGCGCCCATCTCGAGGGAATTCCGGGCTTGGGTCAGCGCCGCGCATGGGAGCAGCTTGAGATTCCCGGCGCGACATGTGGCGACGGCAGCCCCTACTCCGTGTTCGTGAGCGCGGGCGATCCGGATAAGCTCGTACTGAGTTTCATGGGGGGCGGTGCCTGCTGGGACGAGGCGACTTGCTATGGGCCCCTCCGGTTGACCTGGCTGGGTGGAGTTTCAAACCCGCGCGATCGGATGGGTGGAATCTACTCCGCCGATCGGGGAAAGAGCGCCGCGGCTGACTATACGATGGTGCACTTTCCGTACTGCACCGGTGATGTGCATCTCGGACGTCACGAGGCCCAGTATGGCGGAAAAAAAACGTTCCATGTTGGCGCTTCGAATGTCGAGAAGGCGCTGGCGCAGCTGATTGAGACCCACGTCGTCGATCCGCTGCGCGTGAGCGATCTCGCTGTTTACGGTTATTCCGCCGGTGCGATCGGCGCACTCTATCACGTCGATGGAATCAATCGGTTGTTTCCGTTCACGGCGAGGAAGACTCTCTTGAGCGACGCGCCGGGCCTTCATTTCGGCCCGCGCTTCTGGAAAAAGTTCACCCCGGCCTTGCGGCGAGATTACGCCAAGGCGATGAAGGTGATTGGTTACGATCTGAATCCCGAGTCTGGCCTCATGGGCGATCTCGTCTCTAAAGTCTGCGCTCGCTTTCCGGATTGGCAGATCGGCGTGCTGCAAGGAACCCATGACATCGTGATGTCCGCCGTGTTCGGCGACATCACGCCCTGGGAGCATGCTCGGCAGGTGTTCGGCCCGGGGGGGCTCTGGAATGCGGGCCGTGCCGAAGGCGATAACTGCATGGTGTGGATTCCGACGACGCCGATGCACACCTTCCTCGTGGTCGATTTCTCGGCCGAGATCGAGGCTGAAGGCGCCTCCGCCTGGCTCTTTACGAGAGATCGGCTTTCGCAGCGGGGCGATCGAAGTTATCGCGACTAGAGTCTTCGGCGCTAGCAGGAGAAAGCAGGGCGCGGGTCAATCCGTGCGCATGCCAGCCATGCTGCTCTTCCCAGAGGGTCGGACCGCGCGCGGAGATTCGACCGCCTCCGACGCATTCGTCCCCGCGATAGAAGACGATGGCTTGTCCGGGCGTGATCGCGCGCTGAGGCTCCGGGAAGTCCACGCGAGTCAGGCCATCGGTCGAGCGAGTGACAATGCACTCTTGATCGGGCTGCCGGTATCGAACCTTCGCCGAAAGGCGGAGCCCCTCCGACGGGATGACGGGCGCCTCGCCCACCCAGCTCAGTTCCGTGGCGAGACACCAGCGGGCGAAGAGCGCCGGATGCGCCTCTCCGCGCTCGACGTATACAATGTTTCGGGCCGGATCTTTGTCGACGACGTACCAGGAAGGGCCCTCTCCACCGAGGCCGAGTCCTCGGCGTTGGCCGAGCGTATAGAAAGCTGCGCCGGTATGCCGGCCGACGCGAGTTTCATCGAGCAAGCGGAAATCGCCAGGTTTCGCCGGAACATACTGGGATAAAAATTGCCGAAACGGCCGTTCGCCGATGAAACAGATGCCGGTGCTGTCTTTTTTGGCGTGGGTCGCCAGCCCTAGGCGCGCCGCGATGGCCCGCACCTCGCTCTTCGGTAGGTGTCCGATCGGAAACAGAACCTGGTCGAGAATCGAATGGGTCAGCGTGTAGACGAAGTAGGTCTGATCTTTTTCCGGGTCGTTTCCTTTGAGAAGTTTCCAACCGAACCCGTCGGCGGAACGAATCTTCCGGCAGTAATGGCCCGTGGCCAGAAGGTCGGCGCCGAGCGCGCGCGCGTGCTTGAGGAACAAGTTGAACTTGATTTCCCGGTTGCAGAGGATGTCCGGATTCGGCGTGAAGCCCCGTCGATAGTCTTCGATGAACGAGGCGAACACCTGATTGCGGTACTCTTTGATGAATTCGACGGTGTAGTAGGGAATGCCCAGTCGCTGGCAGACGCGCTCGACGTCGCGGTAATCTTCCTCGGCGGTGCAGGCGCCGGAATCATCGGTTTCGTCCCAGTTTTTCATGAAAATGCCGAACACTCGATAGCCCTGCGCGAGTAGCAAGGCCGCGGCCACGGAGGAGTCGACTCCTCCGGACATTCCGACTGCGACGGTGAGGGGAGGGGGCTTTTTCATTCAGGCGCGCTTTCTACCACGCGGGCGATGAAAAAGAGAGGGGAGTGGTCTGAACCCAGGAGGTGTGGAATTTCTGGCTGCGTGGCTGTGGCTCGCGCGCTCGTGAATACATGATCGAGGTGGAGAGGATTCAGCTGGTAGAGCAATCGCTGGGCCTCGGGCGCTTCTTCGGTGGGAAAGGTGGGAGCGTCGTCCCTCTCCGTAAAGGCATCCCGCAGGCCTGCTTGAAGGAGTCGGACGTAGTGCGGGGTGGTGAGACGGGGGGTGCCCGCGAGGCCGACCGAAGCAGGAAAGTTGAGATCACCGAAGAAAACAAAACCTTCATTTTTGTCGAGGTGAGCGCCATATCGGGCTCGGAGAGCCCGAAGGGTCGAGGAGATCTGAAAACCCATCGGATTGTTCGAGCTGAAGAGGAGGTCGTAGGCCGCAAAGAGCGCGCCTCGTTTTTTGGCAAGCGGCGCGAACGGTTGGAGGAGATGAGTCGGCACGAGCGCCAGGGGGCCACGAGGGGTTTCGAGCACGAGCCGAATCAGCGTGCGGTCGAAGTAGTTCACTTCTTGCGAGCCATAGCGCGCGTTGGCTTCAAAACGCATCACGTAGCGCGAGGTGAGGTCGCGGCGGAATGGCTGCCAGGCCAGCGGGGCTTCGGCATCGACCTCGGCCACGGGGAGTTTGGAATAGACCCGGATGCCGCGATGTCGAATGGTGAGGCTGTAGGGGAAGAAACGATGAAAGGCGTATCGGTGTTCCAGTGTCCCCTCGACTGCGGGGCTGAGGGACGTCGTCGGCTCGTATTCGGCCAGGGCGATCACGTCGGGCGCACATGAGTCGGTTGCGATGGCTTCAAGATTTTGATTCAGGGCACTTGAATTGAGGCTGCCGAATCGGATGTTCCACCAGAAGACGCTAACGTCGCCATTCTCAGAATGGGGGCAGGTCGGCACCCAGGACGCGGGGACCTGGGCCAGCCCGAGCGAGGGAAGAAGGAAAATGAGGAGTGTGACCAGAAAAGGGATTTTCATATAAAACCTGACTGCGCTTATCACCTATTAAAGGCTCTCGCAAGTCTTCAGAGCCTCAGGTAAAGAGGGGGCATGAACCTGAAACTCTTGAAGATTTTAACCGGTGTGTTTTGGGCCGGGACGGCAGTACTCGGCATTGCCCTGGTGGGGACGATTTTCACGGCGGTTCAGTATTATCAGGAAGAGAGTCACCCGGCGCCGGTTTCGATTCCCTTGCCCTCGAGCTAAGTTCGTTTTCCGCAGATTTCATCCACCCAGGAGCCGATGAGCTCGTCGAAGGAGTGAAAGCGGAGTGACTCGCGCGGGAGCGTGCCCGAGAGGAGTCGGCTGCGGCAGGTGGCCAGCGCTCGCGCTTCCGAACCCGCTCGGTGGCGAGTGTGGAGAGCGGTCTGCACTTGCGAACGGAGGTGCGCAACCCGGAGTTCTTCGTCTTGAACAGCGGCTTGGAGGAGTTGATTCAAGCGGGCGAGTAGGGGCGGACCGAGGACCCGCTCTCTGACAAACGTTCGCGCGCCCTCGGTGTCGAGCGAATGGTCCATGCCGAGCGCGCGATCTCGAGTCGCATCGAGGAGGGATCCGGCGCGGGCGTTGATGCAATCCAGAATGCGAGCGTCGACGTACCGACTCCCGCCGGAGAACGGGCTGATTCGGGGGGGCGTGGGCACGGGGCCGTTGAGGGTGGTTTCGGAAGTGCAACGCAGCCAGAGCAGGGTCCCGTCTTCTTCGAGTCGGGGAACGGCCTCGGAGAACCAGGAGAAGTAGCCCAGTCGAGTTTCTTCCGCGGTGGCGCTTGCGGAGTGCTCGCTCAGATAGTGGGCACGCAACGCGGGCAGGCGCTCTCCCATTCGAGTCGAGTACGCCAGGGCGACTCGATCGAAGGTTTCTTGCAGGCGAGTCTCAAAGCAGGTTTCGGCGCTCGAAGGTTCGAGACAGAATTGGAAGATCTCTCGGACGTCGACGCCGGTTCGAAGAATTTCGGATAGCTCTCTCTCGGCCAGCAAGGCATCGCTGACTTCGGAGCGATGCCTTCGCAGCGCAGCGAGATCGGGTGCGAGCGCGACCCAGGCCTGCTGGATGATTTCGCTCGAGTGGGTGCGAAGATACGAGCAGGCCTCGAGCTCAGTGAGCTTGAGAGCGTTGAGTGCGTTCGCGAGTTTTTCGCGCACCCGGGTGGAGATACAGCTCTCGCTCGGGCAACCTTGCACGATCTCACTGAGTTGAGATCGGACCGCGCCGAGGGCACTCTCCCGATAGCTCTGGCCGAGGCCATTTTCCGTGTAATCCCGCCCGCCATAGAAGTGAGCGGAGACAAAGCGTGCCTTCTCCGGCGTCTGGGTTTGCGTGAAATGCGGATTAAAGCGGAAATAGGCGATGGTTTCGGCGAGATCCTCGCTCGAGCTGCTCCGGGCGTAGGGGGTGACGACCGGAGGGCGTGTGCCTCCCGGAATTCTTTGAATTCGGACGATGTTTTCCCCCGTAGCCGGATCGACCGCTTCGGATGATTCATAGCCACTGAGTCTGAGCCATTCGGGTGAGAAAGGGGGATCCGTGACCAGGCCCTGGTCGACCAGATGGCCTAGCTCATGGGTAATGCTGACCCAAGCACTTCCTGGGAGAGGGGGAAGGAAGGGCTCGAAGCCATTTCGATAGTTTCCGCTCAAGGTGAGGCAGTTGTCCGTAAAAAGGATGAAGCGGTCGTCGAGCCCGCCGAGAGCCGTGTATGCGCACGCGGCGCTTCGGCACTCGCTCGAAGTGGGGACACCGCAGCTGTGGGCCATGGGTTCAGCCGGACAGTTCCCGAGCGGAGAGAAGTTGCGTCGATAGCGGTAGAGCCGACTGAGGCGGAGCTGTTCGAGAAAGGCGGTGGGCAGGGCGCGTACGATCTGCACGAACGTTCGCAGCTCATCCGGGCTGAAGCGGTGTTCCGCGAATGAGCTGGCGCCAGGCGCGCAGGTCAAACGATCGCGCCGACTCGTATGGATGGGTGGAGAGCCGGAGACGGTGAAGGCCGCGCCGGTTTTCAGGTACCACCAGTAGGCCAGAACGCCTGCCTGATTGTCGTCATCGCCACCGTGGTATCGATTCAGAATACAAACCAACTCGGTGCAGCCTCGAAAGGAGATTGCCGAGCTTTCCAGTTCCGCGCGATTCGCCAGCAGATAGAGTGCCTGGGGCCTCGGCAGGGAGCTGAAGTCGATTCCGGCTTCGGCCCAGGTTGCGGAGATCGCAGGTCCGGCCGCCGCGGCTTCCATTCGTGAAATATCCGCGCGAAGAAAGGCCAGCTCTCCTCCTTGCGCGAAGCATGCTTCCGTTGCTCCTGTTGGAAGGGTCTGGGCAAGGGCTCTCGTCGTTTCTTTCGGTGGCGCCGCCTCTTTTTGCCAATGAGCTAAGCCGCCGGGGCGAGCGTACCTGGGTACGGGGTTGCAGCCCGAGGCAAGGAGGAAGAGAGTTGCGGTGAGGCTGAGCTTAGCGGGAAGGGGGAGCATACTCGGTGACGCGCAAAACGCGTCCTCCTCCTTCCTCGAAAATGACGGTGGTCTGGGCGGTCGGGCAGGTGAGCTGGCGGATGGGGGTGCCATGGGTCGAACCGAACCCGTTCGGCGCGGGGCCGGAGAACTGAGTGGCTCCCTTCCAGCGTTGACGCCAGTGTTGGAGCTGTCGTTCGGCCCCGGACGCCTCACGGTGGCGCGCCACGAGCTGGTCGGCCTCGATCTGAAAAAAAGTTTGATCAGGGTACTCGAGCACGTGGGCCTGAGGACGGATGACCGGAGAGGTCTCGGAAAGCGGAGGACCGAGCTCAGTCCGAATTTGTGCTTCGGTGGTTTGGCCGGGCGTGAAACGGCGCGAGTTGATTTTAGCGCAGCCAGAGCCAGCGAGAGATAGAGCCGTCAGAAGAATAACAGCATGACATGAAGCTTTCACGGTGACCCTCGAAGAACGGGTCGGAAGAACCTCCGCGGTGTCTGACACCTTTTTGATGCTCAGTGCGTCATTGGTATGAAACAGGGCGAGTATGATGCATTGAGCATCAAAAAGGTGTCAGACACCGCGGACAAAGTCGGCGGCCGCGGCGGCCCATTCTCGAGCGATGGCGCGACCGGCCTCGCCGTGCGCGTCGAGGTGGATATTCCGGTTTCCATCACGAGGAAACTGAGTAAAGGGCCGGCTGTCGAAAATTCGGCAGTCGTTGCCAATCGTCTCATGAAGCAAGCGGTAGTAGTTCGTGAGTGCTTGCTCGTTTCGGCCTGGCTCGCGAGGCGGGCCGATCCAGATGCACTCACTTCCGCTGGCTTGGATATCCGTGATGATGCGGACCATGGAATCACGATTCGCTGGATCGCTCGCCTTCAGGCTGTTTGCTCCCAACGCGACGAGTGTGACGTCTGGAGATTTTCTCCTGAGAAGGTTCGTGAAGCGGGGCGTCCGGCCAAGAAGGCCGTGAGCGGTTCGGGCTGCTTGGTTGCGCGTCGTGACGGTTCTGCGCCAACCGCAGTGCGTGCGAAACCCTGAATACCACGAACTGACCTTGCTTGAGCACGAAGCGTAACTGGAGAGCTCTCGTGTTGAGTCATGGTCGCGAAGCTGGCGGTCCAGGGCGATCCCAAACTCACCAACCGAATGCGAGTCTCCGATCGAGAGGATTCGCAGTCCGGGCTGTTCAGCTTGAGCATTGACGCTGAGAAAGCCCACGGTGAGTACGGTGAGGAACAGTCGTTTCACGCTAGGCCTCGATCGCGTTTCGGTTGTGTTCGCTTTTTTTCGGTCGCCGGGAGATTTCAGCCTTGGGCTGCCTCGCCGGTTCGCGCTTGAGCGTCATTTTTCTTGGGTTTTGTGTCGCCGGAGGCATTCGTCCGGCGGCATCCGCGCTGATTTCGACTTTCACCGGGTCTTTCAGGATTTTTGTAATATTTTTGCTCAACTCGACGCCCATCAAGTTACCGATGGCGATGGTCTGGCGGGTGCGGGGCATAAATCGGAGTAGTTCCATCATGGCCGCCGCGTGCTTCTTCTCGCTCATCAGCAGATCAACAGGGCTGACGAGCAGGAACTCCGTACTCGAGAGCGAGACGTTTCCCACTTTCATGTGCTCGATGACTCGGGCCGGTTCGGCCAAAATCGCACGTGCGCCGCAATCGAGCGCCATCTCTTGGGCGTCGAAATCGCTATCGAGTGTCAGTTCGACGAGGATCGACGCATCGCCTAAGATCTTCGCAACCTTGGAACTCAGCTCGCGGATCTCGTGAGCCGAGTTCATGAGCGCCAGCACGAGCTTGCCGGTGTTCCGATTGATTCGAGCGGAGAGAATGACGGCCATGGCATCGAGGAGTCCGTCTTTGCCCGTTCCGATCGCGAGGACATCACGCCTTTCGAAAGCGGGGGGAAGAAGACTGTCTTGCACATGGGTTAATTTTTTTAGGTCCGCGGACAGGAGAGCTTTTTTGAGAGGTTCAGAGAATTCAATCATAACGCAATGTGTCATATCTTATTTTATTTAAATTGGGTATAAAAAAATACGATTCGGGTTGACCTAGTTATTTAATCGGAATAGCTGTTTCATTCAACATTTCAGGAGCTTCCATGTCCGAGAGTGAAAATACCCCCCCCGCGTCGGACGAAAGCCCCCGAGAAGAGGCGTTGCTTGACCCGATACTGGTGCTGCACGAGCGCTGGGACTCAATGAGCGACGAGGAACGTTTAGCGGCCTTTCGGTCGCTGTTGAGATCGGACGCGGAGGATCTTTTTCTTCAGTTGTCTCCGGCCGAACAGGCGAACTTGATCGTACAGTGGCCGACCAGCGAGCAACGATCTTGGGTGCGGCTGCTTGCTCCGGACGACGCCGCGGATTTGCTCCAGCAGGTGTCCGACAGTGAACGCTATCAGATGATTTCACTCCTCGATGAGGGGACCCGCCGAGAGGTGACGGCGCTGCTCGCTTATGCCGAGGACGACGCCGGCGGTCTGATGAGCTCGCGCTTCATTCGGCTGCGCCCCGAGATGTCGGTGGAGGAGGCGATCCGCTACCTGCGAGCGCAGGCGAAAACCCCGGTCGAGAGCATCTACTACTGTTATGTACTTGATTCGGAGCAAAAGCTGCTCGGCACGGTTTCCTTTCGTGAGCTTTTTCTGGCGCCGCCCGGCAAACTCGTCAATGAGATCATGAAGGCCGACCTGGTGACCGTCCCGGAGGACATGGACCAGGAAGAGGTGTCGCGCCGGTTCGCGCAATACGGCCTGATGGCAATTCCCGTCGTCGATGCCGAGATGCGCATCAAAGGAATCATCACCGTCGATGACGTGGTGGACGTGGTCGAGGAAGAGGCCACGGAGGATATTCAGAAGCTCGGGGGTACGCAGGCGCTCGAAGCGCCCTACCTCGCGACGGGCGTGCTTCAGATGCTTCGAAAACGCGCCGGTTGGCTCACGGTTCTTTTCGTGGGCGAGATGCTGACGGCCTCGGCCATGGATCGCTTTCACAACGAGATCGAGCGAGCGGTCGTGCTGGCGCTTTTCATTCCGTTGATCATCTCCAGCGGGGGCAACAGCGGCTCGCAGGCGTCCACGCTGATCATTCGCGCGCTGGCTTTGCAGGAAGTTCGGTTGAGCGACTGGTGGCGCGTATTCACTCGCGAGGTTTTTATCGGGCTCGCGCTCGGCGCCATCTTGGGTGTGCTGGGTCTTCTCCGGATTGTGCTTTGGCCGAGCCGCGATCAGCTTTACGGCGATCATTATTTCAAGGTCGGTTTGACGGTGGCGTGCTCGCTGGTCGGGGTCACGGTCTGGGGTTCGGTCAGTGGTTCGATGCTGCCGCTTTTGCTGCGCCGCCTGGGCTTTGACCCCGCTTCGGCATCCGCTCCGTTCGTCGCGACCTTGGTCGACGTGACCGGGCTGGTGATCTACTTTTCGCTCGCGAACCTCATTCTCGGTGGGACGCTTTTGTAGGGGGGCGATTTGACTTCTAGCTAGATTTCTAGCTAGAATGAACGCATGGGGTTTGTGAAAAAAAAGAGACAGAGTATCCAGGCTCACCAGACTCGCTACGGTAGCTTTGAAGCGAAGACACAACTCTCGCGAATTTTAAAGCAGGTGGAGCGTGGGCAACATATCGAGATCTGTCGTCACGGAAAGGTCGTCGCGAAGGTCTTGCCTCCGGAGGAGGTGAGCGAGGCTGGCCTGGGACTCGAGCGTGTGGAGTCAGTGATCGCCGGCATTTTCGAATTGCAGAAACAGGTGGCTTTGAATCCCGGCAATCGAATCTCGATTCAAGAGCTGCGCGACACGGGACGCAAGGGGTAGGTTCGTGGAGCCTTTTGTTTTGGATTGCAGTGTGACCATGGCTTGGCTCTTTGCCGAAGAATGCACGGATCGCGACCGTGCCGTACTGAAGTCTCTTTCGACGAGGGGGGCTGTGGTTCCCGCCCTTTGGCGGTTGGAGGTGGCGAACTGTCTCGTCCAGGCGGAAAAGCGTGGACGGATTACGCGGGGACAGTCGGTGCTTTTTCTGGAAAAGCTTCATCGTCTGCCCATCGATGTGCTGGAGACTCGTCCACGGCAAAGCGTGGAGATGTATTTGCTTGCGGCACACGAGTTCGGGCTGACCTCTTACGATGCGGCCTATCTGTTGACGGCCATGGAACTCGGGTGCGCTCTCGTGACGAATGACCGAGATCTGCAAAAAGCAGCCATGAGGGCTCGTCTTCCGAAGTTTTAGCGCGTGGTGAAGGGGTAGATCTGGAGCTGGAGCTGGTACAGGTTTTTCGGCTCCCCGGCAGTGGGCTCGAGGGCTTCGCACATCTTCGAGGGTGCGGTTTTCAGCGGAGAAAAGGCGTCAGTGGCTTTTTTTGAATGACGAGTCCTGAGCCGGTTTCCGAGGTTCTCCGAGAACCTTTCTCCGCCTGTGTGAGACAAACTGAAAACTACACGCTACTTTGAAGAGCAGGCATTAGTAAAGCGCCCCGATCTCGAATGAGAATGGTGTATTATTATCGCTGCCTGATCGGACGCCATTGAGTTTGACTTAAAAATAAATGCATTTACATTGGTAATACAATGTCATATTGTGATTTATGTTTTTTGATTGGGACGACGCCAAGGCGGAAATCAAACAAGAAAAAGCATGGGGTAAGTTTTGCCGAGGCCGCGACTGCTTTTTCAGATCCTAACGCTATTGAAGTTTTTGATGCTAAAAACGCAGATAAAGAAGATCGTTGGGTTTTGGTGGGGTTTTCATCAAAAGCCGAGTCCTACTCGTCATCTTTGTGGAACGGGAAGAAAAATATATTCGTATTGTCTCGGCGCGAAAAGCCATCAAAGACGAGATTAACCAATATTTTGCGAGGGTGAAAATATGAAGACCAAATATGATCTTTCAAAAGCAAAAACAGCGAAAAATCGTCAAGGCCTCAAGGTTCAGAAAAGCTTTCGACTCGACCCCGGAGTATTGTTGTGGCTTGAAGAGCAGGGCGAAAAACAGGGTATGGGCTACCAGACATTTCTCAACTGGTATTTAAACAGACAAATGGCCGAAGAAAAAACAATCGAAGAGAGACTTATCAATATAGAGGCGGAAATCTTCAAGAAGAAGAGAGCCTGAGGTAATCAATATAAAGGCTTTTGGGATGCGGCGATCATTCCGTCCTTAAGTGGGGGCAGGAGACCGGAGGAGGGTTGCAGGCCCGGGCTCCGGCTTCGAACCCGGCGCGGTGCTGATCGCGACGAAACCGAATCTCGTGGATGTAGCGGCTGATGATCGCCTGGCCGACGCGGATCTCGTTGGCGGTGATGTGGTCTGCGGCGTGGAGGATGGCGAGCCCCCTTTCGAAATTGAGGGCTGCGCGAGCGATCAGGTGATCTTGGTCGGCGACGAGAGAAGAAACGACGCCTGAGCCCAAACCCAACGCGATATTGACGCTTCGACCGGCGATCGTGCCCTCTCGTATCTTTCCGTCACGGACCATCAGGCCGTTCCGCACGTTTTGTAGGAAGGCCAGGAGGAGGGGAGCGAGCGGGACATTGGCTTCAGAAGCGTTGATCCCCATTTGGAAACTCGTGGCTTTGTAGTCGATGACGGATTCGAGATAGGCACCCTCGGTTGTTGCTTCGTCGAGAAGACTTGCGAGCGCACCGCCGGTAGTCTGCGCGGTCGCCGAACTGATGCCTCTGAGTGCCCGGCAGCCGAGGAACCGTGAGGCAATGACGTGGTAATAGTCGCCCTCGTACTCCCGGTGGCGGTCATTACAGATGTCGAACATGACGCTGTCCATGATGCCTGAGCAGAAAAGTTCGTAGCAACGTCGGGCGACCGAGTTTCCTTCGCTGATCTGCGCCGAGGTGTAAGGGACGCCGATTGACCCCTGTCGGTAGAGGATCGAGTCGGGCCGGGGGCGGAATTGGTTCATGAGTCTGATCCGACAGGAGGAACCACCGAGAGTTTGAACTTTGTTGTCGTGGCCGTAAAGGCTGAGGATCTGCGAGGCCGTGACCTCGTCCCCTCCGGTGGCGTTACGAGCGAGGGCGAGGGCCGCTCCGGTCGATGAGAAGTGAATGGGAAGAAAGTCCCTGTCAAAGTTGTATCGGACCGGAATCTCCCGGGCACGCTCACACGACTCTGAAAGAGGAGGATACCCGATCGGGGCGAGACCGGAGGCGGTCGATAGCTCCGCGTAAAAGCGCAGCGCACGGAGAAAGAGTACAGGATTGGCTTGGACCGAGTCGCTCATGTAGGCGGCGATCCCTTCGTTGGCCGAAGAGTTAGTGGAACGCCCGTCGTGGTTCACGACGGAGCGGATGACGCCCGGGCCACGGAGACCCAACGATCGTTCGATGTCAGTGAGGCGACTGGACGCGGAGGCTACGTCAGGGTCGGGGCGCGTAGACCAGGGCTCGTTGGCAAGGCAGGTACGGGCCTCGTTGCGAATCGCGACGGGGAGGAATATGATCAGGGGTTCGAGCGTGGCGAGTTCCGCGGGGGTGAGGGCTTGGGCCGGTTGAACACTCAGGAGTAACCAGGCGAGAGCACTCATGAGTGGCAGTCGGAACATATTTCCAAGTGTAACACTGCTCAATCCCTCCGGTTATCAGCTGGATTTCTAATGTTTTCCCGGGGGAATAGGTAGCGCGTCCTCCAGATGAGGCGGGCCCCGCAATAGCGTGCGGGGCCGGATCGGCGCTTTTTATGGAAAAGCTTAATAGTCTTCCCATAGATGTACTGGAGACTCGTCCAAGGCAAAGCAGCGTGGAGATGGGTAG
>CAYIHX010000012.1:0-80983 GCA_964363305.1 uncultured Bacteriovoracaceae bacterium
ATGGCCGTCGCCGCCCCCGCGGTTCCGCCGAGCGAAGGCCCGCTCGCCGGCGCTCCGCTCCCGCCCCCGGTCGTGAGCCCGCCACTCCCCCCCGCGCCGCCGCCGTTCGCGCCCGCGCCGCCCGGAAAGCTCCCGGTATTTCCGAGCGCGTTCGGTGTGCCGGGCTGTCCTTCCGCGAGGATCTGCCCCGCAACGCTGACCGCGCCGAGCACGCGAATGATGAGCGGCTTCGACCCGGTCACCGCAATGATATTACCCGCTGAAAGCGTGAAAGACGTGAACTGAAATTCACCTCCTGCTTTCGCGTCGGTATCGACCGTAATCGTCGTACCCGAAATCGTGATGCCTTCTTGGACTGGCCCATCCGCAAAAGCACCGTCCGACCCGTCGCCAAAAGAAATCACCTTGCTCGTCAAACCAGAAGCCGCAAACGGCACCGTCCAGCGCAGCCGAACCGGGTCCCACTGCCCGCTACTCGCGGCGGCATTCAGAAGACTCGCACTCGCGAAGTCGAAAACATACGTGTCCGCCCGCGCGAGAGCGCCCGTGCCCAAACTCAAAAGGAGGATGACAAAACCGTCGCGCAAATTCATCAATGAACGCTCCCCCCTTCTATTTTGTCACGACTGTGATGGAATAGTAGAGACTGGATTCAGCTATGTTGAAAACACGCCGAGAGCTCACCGCCAAAATCGTGACAGCGCTGATCTGCGCGCTCGCGCTGGGAGCCGACCTACTCGGTCGAGAATCTCTCCTTTCGGCCAACCCGGCGGTCCCGCTGAATCGAATCATCCCCGCCGCTCCGATGGCCACAAGCGCGGATCTCCTCGCCTATACTCCTCATTTCGCCTCTCTCTGCCTGCTCTTGGCGTACTTCATCTTTACGGCGCTGATGGGCTGGCGGGCATTGAACCTCCTCCTCAGCGAAAAGGGAACGCCTCCCCACTGGCTCGTCCAACTTTCAGCCGGCTTTCTGCCTGGGTATCTCATCGTCGCCGCCTTCAACCGCCTGCTCGGAGCCGTCCTCTCCCAGACCGAGGCGCCTTATCTCTCTTTTTCCGCCACCGTCGTCATCGGCGTCGCGTTGCTGACCACCCAGCCGCTCCCCCGACTCCGTTCTCTTTCCGCCGAGATGCTGTTTACGCGGCTCGGAGAATTTTCGTTTCTGATCTTCGCCCTCAGCTACGCCCTGATCGACGGCATTCAGGTGGCGCCCTCCTCCTTTCTGACTTATTTTCAGGAGCTGATCACGCAAGGCGCGGTCGCAGACACTCGGATGCCCTGGGTCGCGCGCAGCTACGACGAGCTCGCTTTTCTGTCTCCTCTGGTGTTGCTGCTGGGCGGGCCGCAGGTGCCGGCCACCGTCTTCTTCTGGTTTCTGCAATCGATCGCGCGACTCAGCGCTCTGGGCTTGCTCTATGTGCTCGCCCTTCGCTGCCAGGTCCGCCACGGCTACGCGCTTTTGATCGCGCTGTTTCTCTGGCTCGGAACAACCGCCCTCTATCCGATCGAGTACCTCCCGGTTTTTTCGGCGAGGAATCCGCTCTACTTCACTCTTCATCCCGGGGGACTCGCCGCGATGCTCGTACCCGCGCTCGTCGCGCTCTCCATGGTACGGCGCCATCCGTCTCTTCAGTCCATCGATCGCATCACCTTGTTTCTTTTTGGCGCGGGAATCGCGACACTCGACCTGTCGGTGCCGCTCGCCGCCTTGGTTTTTTCCGTGGCGGCGCTCTCGACTCAAAAAAAGTTTCAGCTCACCCCCCTGGCCCTGTTCCTTCTCATGGGTTGTGCGACGCTGATTCTTTTCGGCGGCAACGGGTTCGCCGCTCTCATCTGGAAGGGCCGACTTCTCGATGAGAGCCTCTGGCTCCCGAGCCCCTCGGGCGAGCCCTCGCCGCTACCCGCTCATCTTCGCTTCTTTGTCATGCCCCTGGCGCTCTGCTCATTCGCCTGGCTCAGCACGCGCGCCGATGTCGTGCTTCGAAAGCTCATGCTGGCCAGCGTAATCCTGTTTTTTATCGGCTTTGTGCTCGACCCTTTGGGCACCCTAGTAGCGTCAAGTTCCCTTGGTATGATGCTCTTTTCCCTCTCGATCCTTTTCAAACATCTCCAGGGCCGGCAGCTGACCGCACTCACGGTCATCGTGATCCTTTGCACCTTTCCGGTTTTCTTCACCTCGAACCGTCCGGGCCAGTGGATCGAAAATTGGCGCCACTCGACCACGATCCTCTGGTCTCGCCTAACCAGCCGGAATAACTTATAAAAAACCTTGCTTGCTGAGGCTCTAAACCGCTGCTAGGTTGCGCCCAAACGACGTCAGTTGAGGGGAGTATCCGTATGGTATTTGAAAGAATCCAGGCCGAAGGCTTTGAACAGCTCGTTTTCTGCAACGATCCGAAAGTCGGCCTGAAGGCCATCATCTCCCTGCACTCGACAGTGCTCGGGCCTGCCACCGGCGGTTGCCGCATGTGGGCTTACGCGAACGAAAAAGAAGCGTTGGAAGATGTGCTTCGCCTCTCCAAGGGCATGACCTATAAGGCTTCAGTGGCTGGCCTCAACTGGGGCGGTGGAAAAGCCGTCATCATCGGGGATGCCAAGACAGACAAGACACCGGCGCTGCTGGAGCGTTACGGCGAGTTCGTCGAGCGTCTCAACGGAAATTACATTACAGCGAAGGACGTCGGCATCCACTCGGACGATCTGCGCATCGTCAAGACCAAGAGCCGTCATGTCCTCGGGATCGACGGCGAGGCCGGCTCGAGTGGAGACCCGTCCCCGGCGACAGCCTGGGGCGTTTTTCATGGAATTCGCGCGGCCGCCCGCAAGGCGCTCGGGACCCACTCACTCAAAGGCCTCCGCATCGCGCTACAAGGCTTGGGCAGTGTCTCGTACTCCCTCCTCGAACACCTCGTTGCGGAAGGCGCGGAAGTGATCGGCTGCGACATCGATACCGCCGCGATCGAGCGCGCCGTTAAAAAATACAGAATTGAGACGATCCGACCGGAATCCATTTATGATGTACCCTGCGATATTTTCTCGCCCTCCGCGCTCGGGGGCGCGATCAACGCGGAAACTCTGCCACGCCTGAAGACGAAGGTGATCGCTGGCGCTGCGAATAATCAACTCGCAACCCCAGAAATGGGCCAAGCTCTCCTGTCGCGCGGAATTCTCTACGCGCCCGACTACGTCATCAACGGCGGCGGTCTCATCAATATCTATCACGAAAGCGCCGCCTACCCGAATGGCTACGATCGTAAACGAGCCTTTGAACACGTCGAGCGGATCGAGGCCACGATGATGGAAATCTTCAGCCGCTCGGCAGACGAGGGACTGCCAACTTCCGTCATCGCCGACCGAATGGCCGAAGAGCGCATCGAAAAAGCCCGCAAATGATCTCATGACGACCAAGCGAACCTATCGACCGGCCGACCCCTACGGGCTCACCCGCGTGCTCGAGCCTCGTGGAGTCTTGCCGCAAGAGGCCGAGAGCATCGACGCGCAGCTCCCCCTCGCGGAGGACGAGCTCGAGATCGAGGTCGAATCCCTCAATATCGACTCCGCGAGCTTTCACCAGATCTCTGCCGCATGCGGCGGTGATATTTCAAAAATTTCCGCCCATATCGAAGCCCTCGTCGCCCTTCGGGGAAAGCAGCACAATCCGGTGACCGGCTCGGGCGGCATGCTGATCGGAAGGGTGACGCAGATCGGCCCTGCCTTTCCCGTCCGTGAAAAGCCGGTCCAGGTGGGCGACCGGATCGCCACGCTTGTTTCATTGAGTCTCACGCCCCTTCTGCTCAGGAAAATCAAAGCGGTTCACTCGAAGGTTGACCGGGTCGACGTGGAGGCCCGGGCTATTCTCTTCTCAACGGGACTCTTCTCCCGCCTTCCCGCTGACCTACCGGAAAACGTGGCTCTCGCCGTGCTCGATGTGGCCGGCGCCCCGGCACAGACGGCCCGACTCGTTCAGCCCGGCCATACCGTGGTGGTCATCGGCGGAGGGGGAAAATCAGGCGTACTCTGCCTCGCTGAGGCGAAAAAGAAACCCGGCGTCCGAACCATCGCGATCGACTACTCTCCCGCATCCGTTGAACGCACCCGAAAATTCTCATTTGTCGACGAGGTGATCCAGGTGGATGCCCGCAATGCCATCGAGGTGATGCGTGCCGTCAGCAAAGCTACGCAGGGGAAGATGGCTGATTTAGTCATCAACGTCGCCAACATTCCCAATACGGAGATGGCCTCGATCCTCTCCTGCCGACAGGGCGGGATCGTCTATTTTTTCAGTATGGCAACGAGCTTTACTCGCGCGGCGCTCGGAGCCGAGGGCGTCGGCGCGAACGTCGACCTGCGAATCGGCAACGGCTATACGCCAGGCCATGCGGACCTGGCACTGGACCTGGTTCGGGAGAGCACTGAATTGCGGCGCCTTTTTGAAGCGACTTACGGAGTGACCTGAACCATGGCTAGCCTCTCGCTCGACACCAAAAAAATCGCGCGGTGCCGGGAACTTTCCCAAGTCATCGCGAAGCCAATCGAGACATTGATCGCCGGTCATACGACGATCGCGATCGAGCGGGCCACTCTGCGCCTGGTCGGTGTCAATGGCGCCGTCTCTCGCGGCGGCCAGCTCTATCCCGAAGCCAACGTCATCATCGATCAACTCCATGCCGCAGGGGCCCTGGGCCGTGGAGTCCTGTACTGGTTTGCAAACGCCCTTCCCCAGACCAAGCTGTCCCCTGAGCAATTGGGCAAAGCCGTCGCCCTTGGAAAGGTGGATCTACACAAGCTCCCCCGGCTCGCGGACGCAGTGGTGAACAAAATTGCCCGCGAACTCGCTGAAAATGCGCGAAAAAACCTCATCGTGCAGCGGGAAAAGCGCGATGCTCTCCGAAGGGAAACTCAAGATCCGTTCGACCCTCAGGGAAAAAACGGCCCCCTGCTGTACGTCATCGTCGCGACGGGTAATATCCATGACGACGTGATTCAGGCCCGAGCCGCGGCCCAGGCGGGCGCCGACGCGATTGCAGTGATTCGCAGCACCGCCCAGTCACTGCTCGACTATGTTCCTCATGGGGCAACGACGGAGGGCTTCGGCGGTACCTACGCGACCCAGGAAAATTTCCGGATCATGCGAGAGGCCCTCGATGACGAGAGCCGGAAACTTGGACGCTTCATCCGCCTCACCAACTACTGCAGCGGTCTTTGCATGCCGGAGATCGCCGTTCTGGGCGCGATGGAGCGCCTCGACTTTCTTCTGAACGACGCCATGTACGGAATTCTTTTTCGCGACATCAACATGAAGCGCACGCTCATCGACCAGCACTTTTCCCGGCTTGTCATCGCGCTTTCGAGGATCGTCATCCACACCGGCGAGGACAACTACCTCACCACGGCCGATGCGATCGAAAACGGTCACCAGGTGCTTGCCTCCCAGTTCATCAATGAGCGCTTTGCCCTCCATGCCCATATGACCCAAGACCTCATGGGATTGGGCCATGCCCAGGAAATGAACCCCGAGCATCCGGACGTCTTCTCGCTCGAGATCGCGCGCGCTCAGATGACCCGCGACATCTTCCCGGCCTCCCCCATCAAGTTCATGCCTCCGACTCGCTATAAGGTCGGTGATATTTTCTACAGTCACCTGATGGACGCGATGTTCAACTTGGTCGGCGTTCTGACTGGCCAGACCATTCAGCTGCTCGGCATGATGACGGAAGCCATGCATACGCCGCTGCTGCAAGACCGCTTTATCGCGATCCGAAATGCGAAATACATCTTCAATGGCGCGAAAACACTCGGCCAAGAGCTGGTCTACAAAAAGGGCGGCAAGATTGAGAGCTGGGCCGCGAAAGTGCTCGACGACACCCTCCGGCACCTGGAGATGATCGCCACCCAGGGCCTGATGAAGGCCATCGAAAATAAGGCGTTCGCGGAAGTAAAACGGACGGAGACTGGCGGCAAGGGACACGACGGCGTGATTGAGAAGGCTCCCGACTACCTCAACCCGTTCTTTGAGATCCTATAGGGGAATCGACGCATGGCCACTTCCAACAAAGAATCCCGCCTCAATCTCACTCGACTCAAGCCCTACGGCGACATCATGAATGACGGAACCCTGCAGGTCGCTTTTACGCTACCGGTCGAGCCCTCGCCCGAAGCTCGCGAAGCTGCCGTCCAGATCGCGACCAAAATGGGCCTTCACTCGATCAAGATCGCCAGCATGGAAAAAGCGGCGAATGGCTTTTCTTTCTTCGTCGTTTACGGAAACCTCCAAGTAGCCATTGATTTCACGAAAATTCACGTCGTGAAGGTGGACTCCAAAAAACGCGCGCGCGAAGAGATCGATGCCGTGATTGAGAAGGAAATCGGCCGCAAACTGGTCATCCTCGGCGCATGCACGGGCTATGACGCCCACACCGTCGGCATCGATGCGATCATGAATATGAAGGGCTTCGCGGGCGACTACGGCCTCGAACGCTACCAATGGCTGGAGACCCACAATCTGGGCGCCCAGGTTCTGAACGATGACCTTCTAAAAAAAGCGGTCGAGCTGAAGGCCGATGCGATCCTGGTTTCGAAGGTCGTGACCCAGCATAATATTCACGTCAAAGATTTCAAGGATCTCGTCTCCAGAGCCGCGAAACTCGGCCTGAAAGATGAGCTGATCTTTGTGGCCGGCGGTCCCCGCGTCACCCACCCCATGGCGCTCGAATGTGGCTTTGACGCTGGCTTCGGCGTCGGCACGAAGCCGTCAGACGTCGCGAGTTACATCGTGGACGAATTTCTTCGAAGAAAGATCCCTTCCAAGAAGCCCCTGAAAAGCGGTAAGACCAAGAAGAAGGCGACCCAACGCAAGTGACACAGAAAAATACTTCTTCACTCCCGATTGAGATCGTAGGCCGCGACGAGGAGCTGGCCTCGATTCGCGCCTGCCTGCAGGCCGGCCGCAATGTCCTGCTCGAAGGGCCGGTCGGCGTCGGAAAAACTCAGCTCGCGCTGGCGGTCACCCGGAACCTCGGGCGCCCGGTCTATCGAGTCGATGGCGATAGTCGCTATTCAGAGCAGAAGCTGGCCGGTTGGTTTGATCCGCCGCTGGTTCTGCAAAAAGGCTTTGGAAAAGACACCTTCATTCCCGGACCTCTGATCGAGGCGATGACTCAAGGTGGAATTCTGTTTATCAACGAGCTGAACCGCCTGCCGGAAGGCGTTCAAAATATCTTGCTGCCGGCCATCGATGAGAAGCTGGTGATCGTCCCCCGATATGGGGAGGTCCGAGCAAAGGAAGGTTTTGCAGTCATTGCGACCCAAAACCCGAAGGAGTTCGTGGCCACCACTCACCTCAGCGAGGCGATCCTCGATCGCTTCGAGCTCGTAGTGGTGGGGTACCAGGGTGAAGCCGAGGAGAAGCAGATCGTCACTCTGCAGGCGAAGGGCCTCACTCAACTACCCCCGCCCGATCGGACCCGCCTGGCTCTCGCCTCGGTCCGCTTGGTACGTGCCACTCGAGACCACCGAGGAATTCGCCGAGGCGCCTCGATTCGTGCGGCCTTGAGTATCTCGGAAATCGCGGCTGCCCTGATCCACGGTGGTCTGGCTCTCGAAGCCGCTTTTCTTCGCGCCGCGCTACTAGCGCTCCCTACTCGGATCGAGCTCGAGCGCGACACCGAGAATGAGGCCGACCCCTTCCACCAGTCGGAAAAAATCATTCGCGAAATGGCGAAGGCCGCCCTCGACGGTGCTCCAGAAGGCGCAAAAAAAAAAGCCTGAGCCAGGCTTCTCCTGAACCAGCTGCGGCCAAAGACCCGAACCACATCGACCCGGATCGATTCAAATCCATCTTCACCGATGCGGTCTTTCTCCCGCCCGAAGCCTTCGGGGATTCCATGAGCCTGAATTCGCCCCAGTTCCCCGATTTAACCTCTCTCACCTCCTGGGATATCGCGACCCGCTATCATGAATACAAGGTTCTGCTTTCCAAGCAGGGGAAAACCGAGCTCCTTCGGCGGATTTCGGCAAAGGCGATCCTCGATCGTGCACGCGCTGTTCTCGGCGCGGTCACCCACCCTCGCGAGTTCAAAGTCTCGTCTTGGGATGAGCTGCCTCCGCGAGCGGATCGGATCGAACTCGACGTCGAAGAGACTCTGGAGAACTCCCCGGCACAAGTGTCCTCCATTCGCGACTCGAAGCAGAACCGGCTTCCTCTTCTCGCTCACGACATCTGGATGAGCTACTCAGTGCCACGCGTTCACCCCATTGTCTTAACGGTCGATACCTCGCTTTCCATGACGGGAGAAAAGCTCGCCTTGACTGCGGTCGCGATAGCCGTGGTATTGCTCCAGTTTCCGGATGACCCGGTAGGCATCGTCGCCTTTGAAAACGAAGCGACCGTTCTCAAACGACCCGAAGAACGCGTTTCGATCCAGACGCTGATCGAACGCTTCTTGGATGTCCCGGCTCAGGGCTATACCCACCTCGAGGACGGGATGCGGGTTGCCCTCGGTCTCGTTCGATCGCTGCTGGCCAAAGGTCGGCGCCCCTCAACAGTCCTGCTCTCCGACGGAAAATACACCGCCGGGCGCGACCCTGCCTACCTCGCCCACCAGTTTCCTCATCTGGTGGTTCTCAAAATGGGCAAGGAAAGAGCCAGTCTTGAGCTCTGCCAAGACCTTGCCCGAAAGGGACATGGACACCTTGAGGAGATCGCTCAATTGGAGTCGCTGCCCAGCGTTATGTCTGAGACGGTTCGCTCTTTACTCCGGGGCCGCTCCCGATATGATCGGGCCATATGAAGACGGACTACCACGTTCAAGGGATTGCGCAGTCGTTGACGGTTGAGATTGAAAAAACCGTCGTTGAGAAGCTCCAAGCTATGGAGAAATACAGCGGCCATAAGGTGGCTGATCTGGTGAATGTCGCGCTGAAGCGCTTCATCTCACACCACAAAGACTTTCTTCCGCCCGAGAAGCACGACGCCTAGTCCTCTGTCGGAGATTCCGGAGGTAGGGGTGCGAGAGGTTCTTTCGACGCCCCCACGATGGACACGCGGATGCCTTCCACTTTCGCGAAAGCGGAGAGAAGAGCGGCTTCGTCTTCTCCCGCAACACTCAAAATATAATTCCCGGTCGCTTCCTCATCCGGCTCAAGCGCTATTCGGAGTTCCCGAATCTTCAGCCGCTCGATCTGTGAGTCACTGAGATCGAGGCGCACGACGACTCTCGCAGCCGAAACAGTCTGGGCGGGGTTCAGCCGAAAGACCGCGCTGCTGCGACTCAAAACCAGCTCATCCAACTGATTGGAATCTAAATCGATGTCCACCGCGGACGGCAACTGAGAAAGGGGCGAAGGTCGGTAACGGGCTGCATCGACCCAAAACTCCTCCACGGTAATTTCCTGAGTGATGCTCGAGAAACTGTTGCTCATCTGCTGTTGACCCGGCGTACTCGGCCTCTCCGGCAACGAAAGGGACGACGTACTCTCGTCAGAGTGAGCGCCAGCCGAACGACCCTTGGGAATACTCTGGGCGATCGGGCTGCAGCGGGTCGCTATGAGCAAAAGAACGCCGGCCAAACTAAGATAGGCCGCACGAGAATTGAATAACATCGGTTCTGCCTCCGGCCCAGCGGGCCGACCCAGGACAATACAATGCTCGTGCCAATGAAATAAATGGAACCCATTGAAATAATTGGCGTCTTTATGGCACCAGTCGTTGTAAACTGTCGACTCTCCGTACAGTGCTAATGTCTTCTAGACACTGTAGAATAGAGGGATGAGTCGCTCTCACCCTCGTGATCAGAGAAGAGTCTTCCTAGCCGTCTTGGGACTGTGCACTTCAATTTTGTCGGTAAACTGTGGGCTCGCCATTTCAACACCCTCGATCTCCACGCTTCCCCTCATTTCGGGAGCCGTGGAGGGCACCGCCGCAAGTGCCGCAACCACGACCTCAGGCACTCTGACCAACGCGACGGCTGGCGGCCTCCTCCTTCACACCAGTGCGTACTCAGCAAACAGGGCCGGACTTATAACCGCGAGCAGCCCGGCCCAGTACCCGTACATCTATGCCAGCCAATCAATGACTATCTCCGACCATCTTGACCGAACCGCCTGCGCAGTGAACGCGCTCCAGGCCATTTCGCTCGTCGCGTTTGATTCGAGTGTGAATTACATCACTGTTCCTCTCGGAAGCGGAACCAGTATTTCGACGCGCGTCTCGGTCACAGCGAGTGGAGAGGCGATTTCCGCCTGGACCATCGATGTGTGTTCGGCCAGTGTTCATACGTACAACCTCAACGGCACCTTTTCGAACTCTACCGCAGTCATCCAGGTCAAGGGGGCCTCTGGGCTCACATCGATATCCGTCACTACGGGCATGCTCGACTCAACGGCCGCCTGGTCGTCTAAAGTGCTCGATGGCTATTTTTTTAGTGCCGCCGATACGACTGGGATCAGAATGAATATTACACAAAGCGCATCGGCGTTGACCCTCAATGGCGCGGAGTTTAACACCGGAACCGAGGCGCGCCACATGGCCTTCCTTGCCAAGGCCAAACTCTATGGTACGAAATTCAGCGCCGACAGCAACGGCTACGGCATCGGTGCGGGCTCGATAAGCTCGTCCACCAACAGCGCAACCGCGGTGACCTCCCACTGGAGTGACGCGGGCGTGTCAGCCTCCACCAGCGACTATGTCTCCGATGTGGCGAACTCCGCGTTCTATTCCTATAGCGCCTACAGCGCCGGAATCGCCAACGCCGCCATCACCTCTGCCGAGGCCTGGGACTGCCAAACCAGCGGCACCGTGATCGATCTCACCAACGCACCCACCTACGCGCAGGCGTCTGCCGCCCTTACTGCCTGCGGCGTCGTTCCTTAATTCACACCCGCCTCAGAGGCTACTGCGGTGCGCTAGCTCGACGCGGCAAATCCCTCATGTTTTCGCTTGTTTACGTCCGCCTCACGAAGTAGGTTTCGGCTTCACTTTTTCGGGGGGAGAAGTTTGGCCGGATACATTGTTCTCGCAAGAAAATGGCGACCTGCTCAGTTCAACGACATCGTTGGACAAGATCCGATCGTCCGGACTCTTTCGAACGCCATCCGAATGGATCGTATCCATCATGCCTACCTTCTGACCGGATCTCGCGGCATCGGAAAGACCTCGATCGCCCGGATCTTTTCCAAAGTCGTTCGCTGCGAAAACCGAACAGAAGCGAAGGATGAGCAAGGAATCATCTTACTCCGGTCGTGCGACGAGTGCTCCTCGTGCAAGGAGATCGTCAGCGGTCGTAGTATGAGCGTCCTTGAGATCGATGGCGCCTCGAACAATGGCGTCGACTCTGTCCGCGAAATCCGCGAGGACGTAAAAATCTCACCCGCCTCGGGCAGCAAAAAAATTTACATCATTGATGAAGTGCACATGCTCAGCACTGCGGCGTTTAATGCGCTGCTAAAGACTCTGGAAGAACCCCCTCCCCATGTCATTTTTATCTTTGCCACGACTGAAGCACATAAGATCCCCGCGACCATCTTAGGTCGCTGCCAGCGGTTCGACCTTCGCAGAGTGACAGTGGCTCAAATCCAGAGTCGGCTTACTTATGTCCTCGACCAGGAAAAGATTACCGCAGAGGCCGGAGCACTCGCTCTCATTTCCCGTGCTGGCGATGGAAGCATGCGCGATGCGCTCTCCCTGCTGGATCAAGTCATCGCCTTCGCCGGCAATCAGATTTCGACACAAGCCGTGCGAGACAGTATCGGTTTGGTCGAGAGCCAGACCCTGATGGCCATCGCGGCAGGCATTTTCCAGAGAAAGCCACTGGATGCGATTGCGGCCCTCAATCAGGCCTATCAATCGGGACACGACCTCCGCGTTATGACCCGTGGTTTGATTGAGCTTCTCCATGCTGCAATCCTCGCCAAGGCAGGTGCCACGACTTCTGAGGCTCTGGTCATTTCTCCCGAGGAGTGGACGACCTTGCAGGAGCTGGCGGCAACGCGCTCCATCGAAGAGCTGGAACTGATCTTTCAGGTGTTACATCACGGCCTCGACTGGATCGCCCGATCGCCGCAACCGAAGATTGTCCTGGATGTTCTACTCATCAAATGCGCCAGTGCGGAGATCTTAGTTCCGGCTCAAGGTCCGAAATCAAGCGCGGGCCCGGACCGTCCACCGCAGCTGACTGTGCCAAAGCCGATGCCGGTGATCGCCGCAGTCGCTCCTCCTCCACCCGCTTTAACCCCCGTGCCTACCCCACCGTCGACCGGCGCCAATAAGAGCTGGGAGGGTTTTGTTGACTCGATCCGTACCTCTCGCCCGCTCCTCGCGACGATTCTCGAAAATGGGATCTCACTTCATCTTCCTTTGGCGCCAAACGCTCCCGGTGACAACGCGGATCTGCTCCTCATTGGATTCTCCTCCCAACAGGCCTATTATCGCGAGCAGCTGCAGGCCAAACTCTACCAGGATCAAGTTCTTGCCCTAGGTAAAGACTACTTTGGCCGCCACGTTCGAATACGAATGGAACAGGTCGAGGCACAGGAATCCCTTGCTGGACGACGAGAGCGTGTGAAGCTCGCCACCGAAACAGCTGTGCGCCAGGGAGCCCTCAATCATCCACTCGTGGTCGAAGCGCGCTCCTTATTCGGCGGCGAGCTCGGCCCCATTGAATTGCGAGGGGTGACCCATGTCGATGGCTGAACACGATCCGGTCTCCAGGCTGATCTTTGAGCTCTCGAAACTCCCAGGAGTTGGCGAGAAGTCCGCCACGCGGCTGGCTTATTTTATCCTCAAACAATCGCCGGAGTACGCTGAGAATCTCAGCACTGCCATTGTCAGCGCCAAGCAGAAGACCGGTCTTTGCACCGAGTGCTTCACGTTTACCGAGGCGAGTCCTTGCCGAATCTGTGCAAACGCCGATCGAGATGCTGGCATTCTCTGTGTCGTTGAGCGCCCCAGTGATGTACTGTCCCTCGAACGAGCCTCGGCCCACCGAGGTCATTATCATGTTCTGCACGGCGTTCTATCCCCTCTCGACGGAATTGGCCCAGAGGAACTGAGAATCCGCGAACTTCTGGCTCGGGTTCAGCGCGGGCTGAATACAGGGGGTGCTTCGGTGCTTCGCGAGATCGTGCTCGCGACCAATCCGAGCGTTGAGGGAGAGGCGACCGCCCTCTATCTCTCCCGCCTTCTGAAGCCCTTTGGCCTACGGATCACGCAACTTGCCTATGGACTCCCGGTGGGCGGTCTACTGGAGTATTCCGACCGCCAAACCATCGGCCGCGCAATGGAAAATCGCATGGAGATCGCCTAGGTGAGCTTCATCAATTACGCCGCGAAAGAAATTAACTGCAAGGTCGTCTATTTCGGCGCGGGTCTTTGCGGCAAGACGACCAACGTTCAGTACGTGTACGAGAATACCCAGCAGGACTTGAAGGGTAAGCTCGTCACCCTCAGCACTGAAAATGAGCGCACTCTCTTTTTTGACTTTCTTCCTCTGTCTGTCGGCGAGATCCGCGGCTATAAAACGCGATTCCATCTCTATTCGATCCCCGGTCAGACATTTTATGAAGTTTCTCGGCAGTTCATCCTGAAAGGCGTCGACGGAATTGTTTTCGTCGTCGACAGTCAGGCTGAACGCATGGAGGCGAATCTCGAAAGCTATCATGCTCTCGAGAAGGCTTTGGAGCAGCAAGGGTACGACCTCAACAAGGTTCCCTTGGTGCTTCAATATAACAAACGCGATCTGCCGGGCGCGGTCGCGGTAAGCGAGCTCGATGCTACTTTCAACCCCAAGCGGAGGCCGTTTTACGAAGCGGTTGCCAATCGGGGAGAAGGCGTCATGGAGACTTTGCAAACCGTGTGTCAATCAGTCATCCGAGAACTCAAAGGGGGGTAAGAGCAGTGAGAAAAGATCAGCTCAAAAAGTTCAAGAAGATCTTTGAAGCGCAGAAGAATGCGATACTCTTTAACAATCGCGTAGTGCGGGAAGATTTTAGCGTTAATTCTGACGATCGTTTTGACGAACTGGATCAGGCCACGACTGACATCGAACAGTCCATGCGCATGAGGCTCTGCAATCGCGAAGTGCTCTACATAAAAAAAGTAGATGAGGCGCTGAAGCGAATCGAGGACGGCAATTTCGGGCTCTGCCTGGAATGCAACGAAGACATCGAGTTTCGGCGTCTCGAGGCACGCCCAACGGCGACTCTTTGCGTATCCTGCAAAGAGGATCAAGAACGACGAGAAGTGCTGACGGCCGCTGGCCGGCTGCACAAAAGTTTGGGTGAAACTTTCTCGAGAAGGTTTGCCTAGTCAAATCGTTCGGAAGTTTGGTTCGGAGGGCCCCGTAATTTTGGTTGCGGGGCCTTCTTTTATCTAGGGATCGTGTAATTAAATTTTAGATATTTAGAATTACATGCGGCGCACGGTGCGCTTCACCCCTTAAAGACCTGTGTCCTCAGTCTCCCATCAGGCCAGGATGACCCCATTTGGTGTCCAATCGGCACCAAGTCCACGCTGGTTCGTCATAAAATATCCTTAAAAATCAAACGCCGTTGAATCAGACCCTCCGCTGAGGCGCTCCCAGGGTCTTGGCACAAGGCTAGCAATCATTAGAAAGCGGAGGTTGTGAGAGGGACATCCCTCTTCCGACGAAGGAAGCCCAAAGAAAGGAGGACGGCCTATGCAAACTGAAACCAAGACCAATAATCTGAGGACCAAGAGAGCAGCAAGCCGACCTTTGGCTCGCAACCGCCGATCAAATCCGACATCACGCCTCTGGTTGTGGTTCGAGCCAAACCTTGCTGCCCTGCGACGTTTTCAGACCGAGTGGCAGCACAGTTGGCAACGTTGGTGGCGCTGACCTGCCCAAGCCCGCCCATTCACAACGTATCGAAACCTAACCAGGAGTAATCCATGAAAACCGAAATGATAATGAAGTTCCGTGCTCTTTTCGAAGAGCAGAAGAGTAATATCGTCTTTAACCGAGGCTTGATCGACCAAGATCTCAGCGTCAACATCGACGATCTCGCGGACGAGGCGGACGTAACCTCGAGCGAGCTCGAGGCCTCCATGCGGATGCGCCTTAAAAATAGAGAGACCCTCTACCTCAAGAAGATCGACGAGGCCCTCAAACGGATCGTCGAGGGCTCTTTCGGGGAGTGCGAAGCCTGCAGCGAAGAAATTGAAACTCGCCGCCTAGAGGCTCGACCCACCACGACGTTTTGCCTCGCCTGTAAAGAGGAGCAAGAGCGCCGTGAATCTCTCCACATCGATGGCCACCGCCACAAGAGCCTCGGGCGAGGCCTCAAACTCGCATAAAAGTTAAGGCCACTCCCTAGGATGGGGAGTTGTTCCGCACGGCAGTCGCGGAACAGGGAAGCCATCATGGATTTGAAGGCGACGTCCGGCCCATGCCAGACCAGGGAAGGGACTTAGATAACCACGGTAGGTTAAATCGTTAGGGGCCGCGCGGCGAGAAGAGTCGGACAGAATTTGGGGGTCCTTGATTTTTCGCGGCGCGAACATGGGGAACGGGGATGAGACTTTTCAGTCTCATCCCCGTTTTTTGCCTATTCCTTGGCAGTGTCCCGCCTCATTCCATCGAGTGCAGAGCCTTGAGAACATTCAGGCGACCACCGGTCACCGTCTTGCTCGCCAGAGAAGGCACCAGATCTACAGAACTCATCAACGCGTTCTTGACCTGCTTATACGTCCATGTCGGATTCTTCGACCAAACCAGTGCCGCGGCTCCCGCTACGTGCGGACAAGCCATCGAAGTTCCATCCATGCTTTTATATCCGCCACCGGCAACCGTACTCAGAACACCAACGCCCGGGGCTGCCAGATGCGTCGTGCGTTTCCCGAAATTCGAGAAATAGGCCAGACGATCATTACGATCCGTTGCCGCGACTGAGATCAGGTTGTCGTTATCGAATCCAGCAGGATAACTCGGGTTGGCTGCGTCATTGTCGGTTCCGTCGTTACCAGCGGCCGCGATAAAGAGCACATCCTTCGCCTTGGCGCGATCGATCGCATCAAAGAGGGCTCGGTTGCCATCATCGCCTTTGCCGCCCCAGCTATTGCTGAGAACCTTTGCACCGTGATCGACCGCATAATCGATTGCACGAATGGCATCAGCCGTTGAGCCACTGCCTTCAGCAGAGAGAAATTTCAAGCCCATGATCGACACGCGTTGATTTACACCCGAGACACCCTTGCCGTTGCCGCCCACGGCTCCGACGGTGCCAGAAGTATGGGTACCATGACTGTGGTCATCAAACGGAAGGCCGTCATTATGGACGAAATCGTAGCCCGCGATGTCACCATTCGTCGGATTTGGGTTTCTCCAAACGTTGAAAGCCAGATCTTCATGGTTGTAATCGATACCTGTATCGATCACCGCCACGATCATCTGCTTGCTCCCTCTCCAATTTGTCCAGGCTTCTGGAGCACCAATCTTTCCAATCCCATAGGCATCAGACAAACGAGGATCCGCCATCGGAGGATTCACATCCGCCGGAGCATCTGCAACCGGAGGACGGGTAGCAGGCGGGGTCGGGTTACCTGGCTGGCCAGGGTTCCCGCCGTCTTCGCAGCCGGGAGGGAACGGAAGACCGGGGATTATGCAAGGAACCTGCACCGTGGGGCCGCAGCCTGGAACGTCATATCCGGGAACGCACGGCAATGGCTCATCCTTAGCCGCCTCAATCGGAAGCGCGCGAAGAACGAAATTAGGCTGCGCGTACTCCACTTCTTCATTCGCCATCAACTCGGCAATCGCGTCCTGCACCTTGATCGTGTCGCGAATGGTGAGCTTCTCAAATCCTGACATCATGCCGTTAAAACGCTTTACCTGAATCACGCCGGCGTGCTCGTACATCATGTTAACCGACTTGCGTTCACGCTTAGCGACCGACCGATACTTCACGATCACTTCCCCTGGAACAAACTCCGCAGCAAACGCCGTCGAAGCGACCAAAGCCAAAGCCGCGAACAAAACCATCCTTGGGTTCATCATAATACTCCTGCCTCCTGTGGGATCTGAGTGTAGTGATACCCTGACAAAAATCAAACATCCGGCAGAATATATTTTCGCACGTTTAGAAAACAAAACAGGGCGGGTCATTTCTGACTCGCCCTGTTTAATAATAGATCGGGGAATACCGGTCTAAAGCTCTCGGTCCTGTTGTCGACGCATGTAGGTCGGAATATCGTACTCGTCATCGGTCAAATTGGTGATGCCGAGCCTCTGCGCGATTGCCCGAGCCCGAGCCAACTCGTTGCTCTCCGCACTAGCGCCAACGACCGGGGCCACTTCGACAGCCTCAACGTCCGGTGCCTGAACCGGGGGAGCCAGCATTTCAGGACGCGGCAGTGGCGGTTCGTACGCCAACACTAGCTCTGCCACCGGAGCAACTGCCTGCCGCGGTTGCTCAAAAGGCTGCACCAACACGGTGTCGGCCTTCTGCAGGGGAACACCCTTTCCACCCAGGCCCGTGGCAATCACGGTCACCTTAACGGCATCCTTCATGGATTCGTCGATGACGGTACCGAAAATGATCTCGGCATCCTCATGCGCGGCCTCCATGATGAGCGTCGTCGCCTCATTGACTTCGTGAATCTTAAGGTTCGAGCCGCCGGTAATATTGATGATGATCCCTGTGGCACCATCGATCGATATGTCTTCTAAAAGGGGACTGGAAATCGCGTTCGTGGCTGCCTCGACCGCGCGATGCTCGCCCTCCGCGTAACCGATCCCCATCAGGGCTAATCCCTTGTTCTGCATGATCGTACGAACATCGGCAAAATCGCTGTTAATCAAGCCCGTATGATTGATGAGATCGGAGATCCCCTGGACGGCATTCAGCAATACTTCGTCGGCCTTCTTGAAGGCCTCGACCATCGATAAAGTCTGCCCTGACAGCGCCAGAAGCCTCTGATTCGGTATCGTAATCAATGAGTCAACGTTTTCACGAAGCCACATCATGCCCTGCTCAGCATGCTTCATCCGCTTCTTGCCTTCGAACATGAAAGGTTTCGTCACGACACCCACGGTAAGCGCGCCGATCTCCTTCGCGATTTTCGCGAAAACCGGAGCCGCTCCGGTGCCGGTGCCTCCACCCATGCCCGCCGTGATGAACACCATGTCCGCGTCAGCCAGCACTTCGGATATTTTTGCGTAATCCTCTAGTGCGGCCTTCCGACCAATCTCGGGATTGGCGCCAGCGCCCAGTCCCTTGGTCAGCTCGCGGCCGATCTGGATTTTAGTCGAGGCCAATGAAGCATCGAGAGCCTGCCGATCCGTGTTAGCCGTGATAAACTCGACACCGGATAAACCCATCCGGATCATCGTATTCACAGCATTGCAGCCGCTGCCGCCCACGCCGACAACCTTAATTTTCGCGCCTTGAAGATCAGTTTGGTCAATTTCAAACATAGTACGAGAAGCTCCTTCTTCTCCAGAGACTCAGAAAAGGTCCTTCATCCAGGACCGCATCGAACCCTTCACCTTGTCGTAAATATTACGCTCCCTGATCGGGAACTTGCTCTTCTGGCGATTTCTCGCGCCATACTTAAGCAGTCCCACTCCGGTAGCGTACTTCGGGGAATTTACCACATCTCGCAAACCACCGATCGCGTACGGAATCCCACGCTTTACCGGCATCTCAAAAACGGCTTCCGCGACCTCAGGCAGACCTTCCAATAGGCTCGCCCCGCCCGTCACAACCATCCCGGCGCTGAGCAAATCCTGGTAGCCCGACTTCATCACTTCCCTCTGAATGAGCGCGAAAATCTCTTCCACCCGTGGCTCGATGATCTCGGCCAAAAGGCGACGAGAAACGACCCGCGCCTTTCGTCCACCCACGCCAGGAACTTCAATGGTGTCATCAGGCTTTACCAGGCCCGCCATCGCGCACCCGTATCGAATTTTAATTTTTTCAGCCTCATGCTGGGGCGTTCTCAGTCCTACTGCGATGTCATTCGTGATGTGGCTGCCGCCGATCGCTAGAACGCCCGTGTAAACAATCGAACCATCCTTGAAAATCGCGATATCAGAGGTACCGCCACCAATGTCCACCAGGATCACTCCCAGCTCACGTTCATCTTGCTCAAGTGTCGCCTCACTCGAGGCAATCGGCTGAAGGATGATCTCAGCGACGTTCAAGCCCGCCTTATTCGCACATTTAATCAAGTTCTGAGCCGACGAAACAGCACCGGTTACGATATGAACTTTCGCCTCCAGGCGAACTCCGCTCATTCCGACCGGATCCCGAATGCCTTCCTGGGAGTCGATCACGTATTCCTGCGGAATCACGTGGAGAACCTCACGGTCCATCGGGATCGCCACGGCCTTCGCTGCGTCGATGACGCGTTGAACATCTTGAGCGCTGATCTCTTTGTCCTTCACAGCCACAATGCCCGTCGAGTTAAACGACTTGATGTGGCCGCCCGCGATCCCCGTATAGACAGTAGAGATTTCAATCCCTGCCATCAGCTCGGCTTCCTCGATCGCGCGCCGAATACTCTCCACCGTATCATCGATGTTGATGATATTGCCCTTGCGCAGCCCCCGCGAAGGCGCGCTTCCGATGCCGACAATATCAATCACCGGATTTGGGCCGCCTTCGACGACCTCTCCAACGATTGCGCAAATCTTAGTGGTCCCTATATCGAGACCGGTAATAAAGTCCTTTTTGGACATACAAAGAATCCCCCCCATGGGACTCCGGCGTGCCTTATACTGCTTCCACAACTCTTCTGAGTCGCTCGGCAAAAAACACCCAGTCTAGAGTCTAGGAACCTAGACCGCTTTTGACAACTATTTTTTTCCCGGAGTTCGCCCAGACCCCTCGAACAGCTAAATGGCTCTTGGATAGATAGTCAAAAACACCCTGAATGTGCTTCAGCTGCGTCTCCAGTTCAAAAGCGTCCTCGAAGCCAACGACCACCTGCGTGCGACCCGCACCATAGCTGACAGCAAGAGAGAGATCCCCATCCGCCAACGGAGTCACTGTCGAAAGAAGCACCGAAGAATCCAGACCGAGTTCTCCCCAACGACGAACCAACGCAAGCGCTCGGAGGATCGGCTCGCGATCGGCTCGCTCACAGCCTGAAATCAGGGGTAAATCGCGAAAGTCCCCCCGGCGGACAACGGAAAAAACGGCACCATCCCGATCAACATAAGAAATTTTTCCGTCCGCCCGCAAGAAACCCGCTACCGGTTCCCGATATGTCGGACGAATCACCACGGTCTGCGGGAAACGCTTCTCCAGCTGAACCGACCGAATCCAATCTTCCTGCAGGAGGTGCCGCTCAACCCTCGCAAGATCTACCCCAAAAAGCGATTGGCCGCCGATCTCAAGACCGGAGACCGCCACGACCTCGCTCTCATTGAGAGCGGGAACTTGCCCTAGTTGATCGACCTCGATCTGTTGGATCGCGAAGAGCGGTGATTTGAGACTGGCACGAATTCCGAGGCCAAGGAGTACAGACGTCCCTAAGGTAAAGACTATCGTGAGACGGTTGAAAATGGCCATCACCTCCATGGTAATGTGCAATCATGCTTCTGCATAGATTCTCTGCATTCATGTTTTTGGCTTTTTTCCTCTCCGTCCTGCCAGGCTGCGCCTCCTGGCGCCGAGAGGTTCAAGAGGAATCACTGGTCGACGGCAGGACCGTCTTCATCCGTCAATTTAGAAACGGCCTCCGGGCCGCTGTCTTTCCCGAGAAAACCTCGCCCACGGTTGCGGTACAGCTCTGGTACCAGGTCGGCTCCCGCGATGAACACGCTGGCAAGACCGGCCTCGCTCATCTCTTCGAACACATGATGTTCAAGCAGACCAAAAACCTCGCCGAAGGTGAATTTGATCGCCGACTCGAGCAGGCGGGAGCCGAGGGATCAAACGCCTTTACCGTGAGAGATTTCACCGCTTACGTCGTTGAGATCCCCAAGGAGAGCCTCAACCTCGTTCTGGAGCTCGAAGCCGAGCGCATGGAACATTTGGTAATCGACGACGCGTCGTTTCGCACCGAGACCGAAGTGGTTCAAAACGAGCGTCGCCAGCGCTACGAAAACAGCCCCGAAGGCACCATGTACAAAGAACTGTTCGAACTCGCTTTTGAGAAAAGCAGCTATCGATGGCCAGTGATTGGTTACGCGGAAGATCTCGCCGCCATGACGGCAAAAGATGGGCAAGCTTTTTACCAGACCTTCTACCACCCCTCCCGCGCCATTATCGTCTTGGTCGGAGACACTGACCCCGGGGAAGCGTTCAACATGATCGAGAAGCGATTGGGTAGCATTGGGACCGACCGGCCCATCGAGCCCCGGCTCAAACCCCCATCCGAGCCCGTTCAAAAATCTCCGAAGAGAAAGACTTTACGCTTCGAAATGCCAAATCAGCTTCTCCTCATGGGCCTTCGCTCGCCGCCGGCCACTGCCGCCGGATTCCCGGCACTTCAAGCGGCGGCCAGGGTTCTGGCCGGTGGTCGAAGCTCCCGTCTACACCGAGCCCTCGTCGACTCCGGAATCGCTAGCTCCGTCTCATTTGAACTAGCGATGGAGAGCGGCGATAGCCTTTCAATGCTGGTGGTCACCCTTCAACAAGGCCGACAAGCGGCCGAGGCCGAAAAAGTCATTCTCTCTGAGATTTCTCGATTGAGTCGACACCCTCCTGCCGCTGAAGAACTTGCGGCAGCACGGAACCAATTGCGATTCGCCGCCTATTCAGAGCTCACCCGTCACGAGTCTCTGGCTGAGTCGGTCGGAAGCGCCCTCTCGCTATATGGTTCACTCAAGCCCCTGGATGAACACCTCAAGGCTCTGAAGTCCCTGCATCCTGAGGAGGTCTCCTCCGCGATAAAAACCTACTGGCCATCGAAATACGTAACCACCGTCGTTGGGGTCCCCAAATGAAAACATCGCGCCGTCTATTCCTCATCGTTGGAACCACCCTCTTCCACCCGTACTTAGCCACGGCTGCAACGCTCATCCATGAATACGCACCTGAGGTGCCAATCATTTTTTTTAGCATTGCAACCCAGGGCGGCGCCGCCCACGACCCCGGCGGAAGACAAGGCCTCACACAGCTCATGACTCAGCTCCTCCTACGAGGAACTCAAAGCACACCAAAAGACAGCTTTGCGCGCGCGCTAGACGTTCTCGGAGCCAACTTAGAGATTGAAACCCGCCTCGACACTGTGATCATTCATGGCGCCGTTCTCCACTCAGAGTGGGGCCCCTTCACGCAGAAGGTGGTTGAGATGCTCGCTCATCCCGCCTTCTCCGCGCTCGAACTGGAACGGCTTCGCGCCGAGACCCTCTCCCAGCTAGGAGACATGGTCAGCGACGATGGCGTCCTCGCGAAACAGCATTTTCTGAAGTTTCTGCTGTATCCGCATCCCTACGCTCGCCCGGTATTCGGCACCCAAAAAGGAGTTCGGGCCATTGAGCAGCCGGACGTCACGAAACAGTTCAGAAAGCTCTTTCGTCCAGACGATTTAATCGTCGCCGTAAACGGGGCTCTGCCGCTGAGCGCCGCCCAGACATTCAAAACGCAGATCGAGAAGGCCCTCGAACGAAATCGAAGCGAAGTCCCGCTCCCACTCGTTGAAAATCCACCGCCAAACGCCAAGAAAAAATTACTCATCGTCGACAAACCAGGCCGAACTCAGACCAGAGTCTTCGTCGGACAGCTCGGCCTAGCCCTCAAGGACCCAGGCTACACCGCCTTCTCAATCGAAAATCAAGCGCTCGGAGGAAGCAGTTTCAGCGCGCGGCTGATTCGCGAAATTCGGGTCAACCGGGGTTGGAGCTATTTCGCGGGATCCCGGCAGCTTATTTCTCGCAACCGAAACGCGTGGTACGTCGCCTTTGCGCCAGCCCTCAAAGACACTGTGGAGGCCGTCGCGTTTACGGATCGCCTGCTGCAGGATCTTTCTGGTTCTGGAATGCAGGCAGATGAATTCGAATTTGCGAAGGCAAACCTGATAAAAAATTCGGCTTTCCTCGCCGATAGCCCTGCCAAGCGCACCGAAAACGCGCTGACGGAAGCGCTCATTGGGCTTGAAAAGGGTTTCTTCGCCAAGAGTCGAGAGCGCATCGCCCTTGCCCAGGAAAAAGAGAGCTCGGCGATCTTCAGTTCATTCCTAAAAGCTTCGCCCCGCGTATGGGTTGTACTCGGTCCCGCTAAAGAAATTCGAGCCGACCTCGAACGCGCTTTGAATATTCCGAAAGACGAGTCAGAGGTCATCCCCTACCAGGATGACCTCTGAGCACACGTCAATTTTCAATGGTCTTGAAGGAGAAGGCAGTCAATCCCGCTTCATTGCGGACCACAACGCTGCAAGCGCCGGTCGGATGAATATAAAGCCTCCAGCGGCCCAAGCGTCGACGGCTCTCCGTCGTCGCGCAAACAGTTTCACGCCCCTCAGGAGTCGTAAACACGATCCGGTTACCGCCCACGTCGTAACGCGCACCAGTAATACGGGCCGTTATCGACGTCTGGCGCCAATGGTCCCGAGGCACGTCTGGACGGTTATTGAAGGGAGGACCCACCACCCAACGACGAAAATTCAGCTGAGCCGAAACTTGCTCGGTGGCCGCATTGACGCGATAAGACCAACCCACATACTCCTGGCCACGCCCAAGGCGAACCTGAGCAACCGGCACCTCGGCGGCGAATACCGACGCTCCGAAACAAACGCCTGCCAAAACAGTCACTAACGAAATTTTTGCCATGATCAAACTACCCCTTTTGAGGCTCCGTAGCGTAGATTTTGCCCGAGATCAATCAGTATATTGCATTGCATCAAAATGGCGCCCCACGTAGCGCACCTCCTCTTCGAGCTCAATACCCAGCTCGCGACTGGCGCGTTCCTTACACATACAGATCAGTGAATACACATCCCCTGCCGTTGCCCCGCCGAGGTTGACGATCCAATTTGAATGCTTTTCGGAAATCTGAGCGTTGCCCACGCGGTGCCCTCGAAGGCCTAAACGGTCTACGACCTGCCAGGCCTGATGCCCCGTTCCCTTTGGGTTCTTGAACACGCTTCCACAGCTCGGAAAATTTACCGGCTGGGTCGCCTTTCGCCTCGCCAGCAGTTCTTCCAGCTGGCGCTTCACCGTTTCTGACGACGCCTTCGTTATCTTCCAAGACGCCGACACGACAATCTCCGTCTCCAGGATGAAGCCGTTCTGACGATACATATACACAAGCTGTTGATCCCGCACCTCGCGCGCGCCGCCAAATAGATCCACCAAGGTGACCGAATCGAGCCTGTCCTTGCTCTCGCCCAAATGCGTGCCCGCATTCATATACACCGCGCCTCCGACCGAACCCGGAATACCCGCCAAAAACTCCAACCCGGCCCAGCCCTCGGCGCCACATTTTCGTAACAGGCTCGAAATCGCTACACTCGCTCCCGTCCGCACCAAGCCGCCCTCCTCGAGCTCGATTCCCAGGTCGAGCTTCGACATGCGGATGACCACGCCCCGAAACCCATCATCCGACACCAATAGATTCGAACCCTGACCCAGGATGAAATAGGGTAGCCTTCGCTCTTGAATAAATTTTCCTAATTGTGAAAGCGCGTTCAGATTCTTCGGAAACGCCAGGAAATCGGCAGGACCACCAATCCGATAGTAGGTGTGCCGTGCAAGGGGCTCGCACTCGAGAAGCTCACCTTCGAACGACTCAATCAACGCGGACGAAGTCATTTCATCTTCTCAAGAAGCTTCTCCGATAGCCGCGTGATGCTGCCGGCCCCCAGACACAGAATGAGATCCCCATCGCATGCAATTCGATCCAAAGCATCCGCCGCCTCATCCAAAGATGACAAGTACTCACCAGTCAACCGCACCCCCTCCGCCTGCATCACCAACTCAAGCAAAGCTGAAGCTGTCACTCCCTCGATCGGCTCCTCGCCAGCCGAATAGATATCCGTCATAAGAAGAACATCGGTATTCCCAAAGGCAGCGGCGAAATCGTCCCGACAGTTCTGAGTCCTCGAATAGCGATGCGGCTGAAAGACGGTGACGATCCGACCGGGCCAAAAGTCACGAGCAGCACTCAAGGTCGCTCGAATTTCGGTCGGATGATGGCCATAATCGTCAACGATGACTCGATTTCGCTCAGTAGACCGCCACTTGATCTCAAACCGGCGACGAACGCCGCCGAACTCGCGAAGCCCCTGTGCGATTTGGGCGAATGAAATTCCTGCCCTTAATGAGATAGCAACCACGGCCAACGCGTTGAGCACGTTATGACGACCCGGAATTTGCAACTCGATTTGCCCAAGAGTCTTGTGTGGGCCACCCGGCAACTCCCGTCCGGTAACGAGAAACTTTGATCCCTGCGAAATCTTTTGAACATCCTGGGCACAAAAATCCCACTCCGACGAAAAACCATAGGTGGTAACTGGCTTAGAAAATCGCGGCAGACACCTGCGGACGCCCGCATCTTCGGCGCACACCGCGACCAACCCATAGAAGGGTAGATTCGCGACGAACTCGACGAAAGCGTCTTCTACGGCCGCCACACTACCGTAGTGATCCAGATGATCGTTATCGATGTTCGTGATGACCCCGAAAGTAGCGGGTAGATGTAAAAATGATCCGTCACTTTCGTCCGCCTCCGCGACGACAAAGTCGCCTTTCCCTAGCTTCGCGTTACCTCCGAGGGAATCGACCCGACCGCCAATGACCAAAGTCGGATCAAGACCTGCGGTTGTGAATACCGTGGCCATCATCGAAGTCGTCGTCGTCTTGCCATGGGTTCCCGCCACCGCTACGCCGGTCTTGCCACGCATCAGTTCACCCAACATCTCCGCACGGGGAATCACAGGCACGCCAAGACGACGCGCCTCCACCACCTCCGGATTCGTCGCGCGAACGGCGGAGGAGATCACCACAACACTCACGCCACGAACGTTGGCCGCGTCATGCCCGACTGCAATCGTCGCTCCAAGCGATGCCAACCGCCGAGTCAACTCACTCTCAGCCACGTCCGATCCACTCACCGGATATCCCTGATTCAAAAAAACCTCAGCGATGCCACTCATTCCAATTCCGCCGATTCCGACAAAATGCAGCCGGGTTCTGGATCGGTGTTCAGCGGGTTGCATGAATCAGCTCCTTCACGATTTCAGCTGCGGCATTCGGTCTCGCAAGGTCCGCAATGGCCAACTCCATCTTTTTAATTTTTTCAGGAAAGCGAAGGTACTCGTGAATCAAATCAGCGAGATCCCGGCCAGTCGATTTTCCCTGCACCAGCATCTGCGCAGCTCCCCGATCAACGAAAATACGGGCGTTTTTCTCCTGATGATTGTCGGCCGCAAAGGGAAAGGGGATCAGAATTGCGGCCCGGCGAACCATGGCGAGCTCAGAAAGCGTGGACGACCCTGCTCGACAAATCACCAGCGTCGCATCACGGTAGCAGGCCGCCATATCATCAATAAATGGCACAACCTGCGCGGCAGTACCGAGCTTCTGATACCCCGCTCGTACTCGTTCCAACTCCTTTTCTCCAGTCTGATGAAGAAAACGGAGATGGTCCTTCACGCCAAGAAGATGAGGAAGCGCCTCCAAAACCAGGCTATTGATTCCCAGAGCACCCTGGCTACCACCAAAAATAAAGATGCGAAACGGCTCAACCCCAGCCTCCGCGTTCGGCTGAAGTTGGGCCCTGACTGGATTGCCCGTCACCCTGGTCTTAGCCTTGGGAAAAACTCCGTCACCGGTCGGAAATGCGAGCAAAATCTGATGAGCGAAGCGTCCCAGGATTCGATTTGTGAGACCGGGTACGGCGTTCTGTTCCAAGATGGCCACACGTGCTCCACCCCATATCCAACCGAGGAGACGCGCCAGCAACACGACCGGACCGGAGGCATATCCGCCAACCCCAATCACTGCACGCGGCCGCTCCCGCAAAAGAATCCCCGCCGATACAATAAATGAGATCGGCAACTGAGAAAGAGTTCGCAGCTTCCTCGAAAACTTCACTCGGTTCAGCGAACCGATCCGAAGCCTCTCGAGGGGATACCCCGCCCTAGGCACCAGACGCTCCTCGATTCCGCCTTCGGCTCCCACAAATAAGACCTGCGAGCAGAGTGCACCAGATTTCTGCGCCGTCCAGGCATCGGCAATGGCCACACCAGCAAGGACGTGCCCCCCCGTACCCCCGCCGGCAACGATCAGTCCTGCCTTTGCCCTGGTCACGCCCGAATCTCCCAGCGCGCGTCCTGAGGCCCTCGGCCGACCGCAAGAAGCACCCCCATTGCGAAAAGATCGACCACCAAAGCGGAGCCACCATAACTGACAAACGGGAGGGTCAGCCCCTTGGTGGGTAAAAGCCCGAGTACCACGGACATATTCACGAATGCTTGCAGTCCTAAAGCCAGAGTAATCCCCGAGGCCAGCAACATGCCGTACTCGTCCCCAAACTGCTCTTTGCAGCGCCAGGCGATCTGAAGGCCACGATAGATCAAATAGAGAAATGCTCCGATCAAGGTCAATATCCCGAGAAACCCTGTTTCCTCACCAATGACCGCAAAGATGAAGTCATTATGCGCCTCCGGAAGATAGAACAACTTCTCCCGCCCATTGCCCAGTCCGACACCCCAAAGATTTCCATTGTAGACGCCCATGAGCGACTGGAGAATTTGAAACCCCTTGCCACCCGGATCAGCCCAAGGATCGAGAAAACCAAGCAGCCTATGTAAACGATAAGGGCTACTGAATACGAGCGACACGGACACGGTCGAAAGGAGAAGCAAGGCCCCCCCCAGGTAACGCTTCGGTACCCCACCGATGAACATCAAAAAAAGAATCACGACGCCAATCATCACCGTCGTACCGAAATCGGGTTGGATCAAAAGCAGGAACAACGTCGGCAACGGAACGAGCAAAGGAGCAAGGACACCCGCCACAATCTTGTTGAGGCGATCCCGTTTTCGGTAGAGCTGGCGCGCGACAAAAAAAATCACGGCGAATTTCGCGAACTCGCCCGGCTGAAAATTAAAGCCGCCGACACGAAGCCAACGTTGAGCCCCACCCACCTTCGCGCCGAGCCCGGGGATCATCACCATCAGCAGGAGGAGCGTCGCAACGCCCAGCATCGGGTAACCTGCCTTGAACCAAAAGCGATAGTCAATCCGACTCGCTGCTGCAAGCGCCATCAAACCCACGAGCGCCATTACGAATTGTTTGCGAATGAAACCAAAGCCGTCGCCCAGTCGCTCCTGCGCGTAGATGAACGAAGCGCTATAGACCATGAGCAAACCGAAAACGACCAACAGCAGAACGAGCCCCAACAGGATCAGATCAATACCCTGACGCGGCAAGGGCCAAGGACAGACAAACCCATTACGGCCAAAATTGAGCATCGACCTTTTCATCGACACGGGCTTTGTTTCGTTCACCTCATCAGCATATCACAGCTGATTGACAAGCTTCTTGAAGTAGTCGCCCCGCTCCTCGTAGCTCCGAAACATATCGAAGCTCGCGCAGCCCGGCGACAGAAGTACGACGTCGCCACTCCTGGATTTCTGGTAGGCCAACAGAACGGCTTCCTCAAACGTCCCGACCAAGAAGGTCTCCGCATAGTCTCCCAGGGCTCGATTGATTTTTTCTTTCGCCTCACCCAGGAGAATCAGAATTTTGACTTTCTTCTCAACCAAGTCCACCAACGGACCGAATTCGGAATTCTTGTCTTTTCCCCCGGCAATCAAAATAACAGGACTCGAAAGAAACGAAGTCAGGCTTCGCTTCATACTCATGACGTTCGTGCCCTTTGAATCATTGAAGAAGTATACGCCGTCTTTGCGACGAACAAATTCGAGCCGATGCGCGACTCCTTTGAAGGTATTGATCACCTGTTGCACCGCTTTGGCGCTGACACCCATCGCGCGGGCCGCGCAAATGGCCGCCATCAAATTCTCTTTGTTATGTTCCCCCATCAGGCGAAACTGGGAAACATCGTACAGCTCTTCCTTGCCGGTCACTCGATCCACGATCTGCTTCTTTGCGGCGTTGAAATAGCAACCTACAAAGCGTTCCGCGAATTCCCCGCCGACCTTCATCGGGTCCCTCTTGGTGAACCACAAAGGGCGACCCGGGTTCGCTTCCGCAAAGGCTGAAACCCTCGGGCAATCGTAGTTCAATACGACGTAGCTATTCTTGTCGCAGGCCTGAAGCAGCCTCTTCTTCGCGGCAACATAGGCCTCCATCGACGAATAACGATCGAGATGGTCTTCTTCGATATTAGTAAAAACGGCCACCGCCGGGATCAGGCGCTGCGTCAGCTCGAGCTGAAAGCTGGAAAGCTCAGCAACGACCACGTCCGCTTTCAGACCGTCCGTGAAGTAGTCGAGTAACGGTTTGCCGACATTGCCCCCGACATAGGGAGCCCGCTGGTCAGCCTTGAACATCTCACCGACCAGAATGGTCGTGGTGGTCTTGCCGTTCGTGCCGGTAATCCCGATCAAGGGCTCTTTCAGCCCCGAGGCCGCCAGCTCAATCTCATTCGTAATCGGGATATTCAGCTCCCGGGCCTCGTCCAGAGGCTTGATATTCAACGGAACACCGGGACTCACCACGATCAGCTCCGCCATTGTGAACGTCTTGCTGTTATGTTTGCCGAGATCATACTCGAGCGGCAGCCCCTCGCAGGCGGCAACCGCTTCATTCAGCTCGGCGCGTTGACGTAAATCGGTGACCGTCACTTTCGCGCCTTGCTTACACATATATTTCGCGACAGCTACGCCGGAGATACCAAAGCCCACGATGAGAACCCGCTTACCCTTGTACTTGCTCATATGTGCGCCCGACCCTATCTCAGTTTCAAAGTCGAAAGAGTGAGGAGAGAAAGCATAATCGACACGATCCAAAACCTCACAATGACCTTCGGCTCCGCCCAGCCCTTCAATTCGAAATGATGATGAATCGGAGCCATCTTAAATACGCGTTTTCCGGTCATTTTGTATGATAATACCTGCGCCATAACCGAGAGCGCTTCCATTACGAAAATTCCGCCACACAAAGCAAGAAGGATCTCGTTCTTCGTAATCACCGCGACCACCGAAAGCGCCGCCCCCAAAGATAGAGCACCTACGTCACCCATAAAGACCTGAGCTGGATAGGTATTGAACCATAAAAACCCCAGACACCCGGCCGCTAACGTACCCAAAAAGATGCACAACTCCCCTGCACCGGGAATATATGGAATCTGTAAATATTCCGCAATCTTAACGTGACCAGCGCAATAGGCCAAAATCAAAAACGTCGTCGCGGTGGTAATGGTCGGACCGACCGCCAAACCGTCCAGTCCGTCGGTCAGATTCACAGCATTAGCGGAGCCGACGATCACGAACGCCGCAAAGGGAATGAACATCAGCCCGAGATCAATCGACCAATCCTTAAAGAAGGGAAACTTCAACACCGGTGGCGTGTCACGAAAAACATAAATCGCATAGCTTGCAGCCAAAGCAATGAGGGTCAGAAAAATCATCTTCTGACGGGCCGAAAGACCTTTCGAGTTCTTCTGAACCACCTTCTTATAGTCATCCACATAACCCACGAGACCGGCTCCCACCGTGGTCAGCAGGGCGATCCAAATATTCTTATTGGTGAGATCCGCCCAGAGCAACGTCGGGATGGTCACCGCGAGGAGAATCAGCCCGCCACCCATGGTCGGCGTACCTTTTTTCGACAGATGAGACTGAGGTCCATCTTCTCGAATCGTCTGACCCATTTGCTTCTTCTGAAGTAGTCGAATGAAGGAGGGGCCGACGAAGAGGCACAGCAACAGGCTCGTGAACGTCGCACCAAAAGTCCGAAAGCTGATGTAACGAAAAATGTTCAGGAAGGAGAACTCAGTGTGAAGAGGATAGAGGAGCAGATAGAGCATATGTTGAAAGGTTACAGATTTTTGAAAATCCGTGTCAACGCCTGTGACGCCACCTCGGCATCATCGAAGGGAATTCTTTCCTGTCCGACGAGCTGATAAGTCTCATGGCCCTTACCTGCGACGACCAGGAGATCCCCTGGGGCCATCTTGGAAATCGCAAGCTGAATCGCTGCTTTTCGGTCGGCCTCGATCCACACCCCTTCCTCCGTTCGAAAGCCCTTTCGGATCTCCTCAATAATGGCTGAGGGATCTTCTGAACGGGGATTATCAGAAGTGACGATGACGCCATCTGAAAGACGCTGAGCAATCTCCGCCATGGCGGGACGCTTCGCTCGGTCGCGGTCCCCCCCACAGCCAAAAACCACGTACAATCTGGCACTCGCCCGCTCGGCTTGAAGATTCGAAAGCACCTTCTCCAGCGCATCGGGCTTATGGGCGTAATCGATCCATATATTGAGCTGATAGGGATTTTCGATCTTTTGCATGCGACCCGGCACCGACCTCAACGCACGTATACCGCGAACCGCCTCGTCGGAAGAAATCCCCATACTCTTCGTGAGTGCCAGGGCACAGAGAATGTTCGACGCATTAAAACGACCCGCCAGGGACGAGTCCAACTGATGTGCCTCATAATAGCCACGGACCCCCCTCTTGTCGGCGACCCAGCCACGCCCAGAGACCTCGACATTCTCTCCGAACCCATAAGAAATGACCTGTTCTCCACCCCTTCTCAGCGACTCGATCGCCTTGACGCCGAAGGCATCATCCGCGTTGACACAGATCCTGACCTGCTTGCCCTGCCTTCTCGATTCCGCCACACAGTAGGTCAACAGAAGATATTTCGTGAGGAAGTAGTCTTCCATGGTCGAGTGGTAATCCAAATGCTCGGGAGTGAGATTCGAGAACGCGACCGCATCGAAAGCGACCCCACCGACTCTCTTCTGTTTTAGCGCATGGGACGAAACCTCCATCACCACCGCATCGCAACCATCCCGCTTCATCTCCGAGAACAGGCGCTGCAGCTCAACCGGGCCGGGCGTGGTATGCGTCGAAGGATAGATCTTGTCGCCGAAGCGGAAAGCGATCGTGCCGATCACTCCCACTTTTCTACCCGCGGCGCGGAGAATCGACTCCACGATGTAGGTGGTCGTCGTCTTCCCGCTGGTTCCCGTCACGCCCAAAACCCAAAGATCCCGAGTCGGATAACCATAAAACTGAGCCGCTAGCTCGGCGAGGGCCTCTCTCGAGTCAGGGACCTGGCGATAGGGAATGGTCAGACCCCCTGGTGCCGGTTCCTCCCCGACCAGGGAAACCGCTCCGGCTTCCTGCGCCACTAGCAAGAATCGATGGCCGTCCACCGCAGTACCCTTCACCGCCACAAAAACGAAGCCGGGTCGCACCTCTCGATGATCCGAGGTCACTCCCGTCACGGCAACCCCAACGTCAATTTAACCGTGGCCTTTTCTTGAAGAACCTCACCTGCCTCGGGCGATTGCCGCCCAACGACAGTGCCCACACCTCGCACCTCGACATCGAAATCCCGACTCTCGAAAACTCGAAGCGCCTCCCGAATGCTCAAGCCCTCCAGAGACGGGAGCCTCCACACTGACTTTCCGTTCTCATCCCGGTCTACCCACTGAAGACTCCTGGCCACACCACCCTCTGGCTTCGGTGGTTGAACCGCCCCCACCTTCGCCAAGGAAGTACGCAATCGATCCGTATGAGAGTGAACCAACAGGGAAGGGGCGGCACCCAGGCTCAATCGCGCCACGACTGCCGAATACAACGCTCGAAACAAGGGCGCTGCGTTCCACGCGGCATACGCCCCACCCTTGGGCTCATCGATAGAGGCAAAGACCACGATTTTCCGTTCTATATCCCGGGCAAATCCCACAAAGGTGTTGATGTAGCGGCCCTTGACGTATTTGCCGGTCTTGGCATCCAGGACCAAAGAGGTCCCGGTCTTCCCAGCCACTCGAAAGCCTTCGACTGCGGCGTTTGTCCCGGTGCCGCCCTCCTCAGTCACCTTCACCATCGCCTCGGCCACGGCCTCAGCGACAGAGAAGGGAACCAGGCTCCGAGCCGCTATCGGCTGCGTCGCTGTCAACAGGCGGGGCCTCATCGCAAAACCCTTGTTTGCAAGAGCCCCGTAAGCTCTGACGATCTGAATAGGAGTGACCAAAACGCCATGACCGAAGCCCAACGTCGCCAAGTGGATGGGCTGCCATCGATCTGACTTTCCAAGCATTCCAGAAATCTCCCCGGGAAAATCTACCCCGGTTTTTTCCGCGAAGCCCAAGGCGACTAGTCCCTTACCCATCACGCTCGCACCCAGCTTCATCGCGACCTTCGCGGCAACGACGTTCGAGGACTTCTGGACCATCTGCTGCAAGCTGAGCCATTCAAAACGCTCATGTGCTTCCGCCTCTGAGATGACGTGCCCCTGAATTTTGATCGAGCCCTTTTCCCCGTAGACTCGGTCGCTCATTCGCCAACCGTGTTGCAAGGCAATTGCCGCAAGGAGAGGCTTCATCGTCGAACCCGGCTCGTACCCGTCTGTAATGGCGCGATTCCGACGGCGATTTGCTTTCGCGCTCCCTAAATTAGGGTTGAACGAGGGCTCGTTCGCTATGGCCAACAGGTCACCCGATTCCGCGTCATAGACGATAGCGGTTCCGCTCTTGGCATGATGTTCGGCGATTGCCGAGCGAAGCTCCTGCTCCACGGTAAACTGCAAGGGCGCATCGATCGTCAGCTGGACGACCTCTCCATCCTTCACGTCTTTTGCCGCCTCGGCATCGAGAAAAGCCGGACGCCCGAGCGCATCTTTCACCGCCGCCACGGAAACAACCTTGCCCTGCAACTGCTCGTTCCGCATGAGCTCGACTCCCTCGAGCCCCTCAGAATCGAGATTGACGGACCCAATGATATGCGCCGCCAATTCATTATGTGGATAGATTCGTTTAGCTTCTTTGACTAACCAGAGACCATCCACCACCGACCCCGTCTCGTCCAAGATGCGCAGCACGCGAAGAGAGCGCAACTCCTGATCAGAGAGATGCCGTTTCACCCAGGCGAATTCGTGTGGGTCTGTCATCTTCTGAATCAGGCGCTTCTCGTGAAGATGCAGCCCCTGGGCGAGTCGGCGCGCGACGCTCACCCGGTCTTTAGGCGCAGATTTAAAGCGGGATGGATTTACCGCCAAGCTGAAAATATCCGAATTTACCGCCAGCGCCTCACCGTTTCGATCAACGATCAATCCTCGGCGCGGCCTCACCAGGACTTTCGAGCGAAACTGTTTGCGACTGAGCTGCTCGAACCGAGGGTCCTTTCGCAACTGAACCCAGCCAGCCCGAGTCACCAGAGCCGCTCCAAAAACACAGCAAAAGAGCAGCGTTGCGACCAGCCGAAGGCGCGCTGTCTTCATTGTCTCAGCCTGACCACCTGCTCAGGGCGAGCAGCCGAGAGATGAAAGCGGCTCTTCGCCAGATTTTCCAGACGTTTAGGGGATCGAAAGTGGGCCAAGCGAAGCTCTGCTTTCTCCCGCTCGTCACGCACCTGCGCGACAAGCCTCTCCGTCTTGGTTACCGCATAAGTCGCCCGCACGGCGGCCAAGCGAATCCAAATCGTCCCAATGGAAAACAACAGAATGAGCGGAACGGCCCAAAGCGGAATGAAACGCTGCATACCTTGCCTCCTCCTCTTAGGATACCACTCGCGACGCAATCCTCAACTTCGCGCTTCTTGAACGGGGATTTCTTGCGATTTCCTCCTCCGAAGGCTCGACCGGTTTTTTGGTCGTTTGCTTGAAGCCGTTGGCACCCTTGAAAAATTGCTTCACCTTTCGATCCTCAAGGGAGTGAAAGGTCAAAAAAGCGGCGCGGCCGCCCAATCCCACCTTCTCCGCCAGGCCCCCCAGAAGGCGATCCAGCTGGCCCAACTCGTCGTTTACATGAATTCGCATCGCCTGAAAGGTCCGGGTCGCCGGATGGATTCGGGACGAATGCCGGGCCGCCGGGGGATACGCCCGTCGAACCAGGTCGGCCAACTCCAGGGTGGTGCCGATCGGCTGGCCTTGCGTCCGTTTTTCGACGATCAGCCGCGCGATTCGCCTTGAAAAGCGCTCCTCCCCGAGCAGAAAAATCACATCGGCGATCTCCTCCTCTCGAGCGCGGCCCAGCCAAACGCTCGCGGCCACTCCCTGCGAGGGGTCCAGCCTCATGTCGAGCGGGCCGTCTCGGAGGAAACTCAAGCCTCTCTCGCCATCTTCGATCTGATCGCTGGAAAACCCGAGATCCGCCAACAACGCGACGACTGACCCGGGAGCCAGCTGTCCAAGCCCAGCGGCAAAATCGGTGTGCTCAATTTGCATCACACCACGGTCGATCTGAGACTTAAATCGCGCACGCCCCTGCTCGACGGCGGCGCGATCTTGATCCAGGGCAAGAAGCTGGATTTGGTCACCGAGCTGCAAGCGCTCCATCCTCTCCAGCAACGCCTCCGAGTGCCCACCGCCACCGAATGTGCAGTCGACCACGTAACGTGGGCTGCTCTCGTCGGTGGGCAACTGCAAATCATCAAACAGACCGCTGACGATCTCATTTTTCAGAATGGGGACGTGCACGCTCACGAATCGATCACCAGGGTAACGGGCCCATCATTGACCAACGTCACCTTCATGTCCGCCTGAAACTGCCCCCCCCGGGTTCGGACACCGAGACGCTCACTCACCTCAAGGGCCTGCTCGAACAAAGGACGGGCCACCTCCGGACGCGCGGCCGAAGAGAACCCCGGGCGATTCCCGCTCGCGGTATCCGCTAGCAAAGTGAATTGACTCACAATGAGATGCTCATACTCCTTATCCAGCAGAGAGCGGTTCATCTTGCCTTGCTCATCCTCAAAAATCCTCAATTTGACAATCTTCGCAATGACCTTCTCCACCTGGAGAGGGGTGTCGCCGTCCGCGACCCCCAAAAGAGTCAGCAGGCCCGGACCGATCTCTCCGACGACGGTTCCTTCCACTTCCACCTTGGCCGAGAGTACCCGTTGAATCACCGCGCGCATCTCGCTACCTTCGAGCCTTGAAATAATACTCGATCGCCCTTCTCGCCAGGTAGGAGGACTTCACCCTCCAATACTCTTTGTGAACGGTAAGAGCGGCGATAGCGATTCGATCTGGACCATTATCGGCATAACCGACAAACCAATCGTATTTCCCGGGCGGATCATCACCTTTCAATGAGCCAGTCTTCCCACCCACTTCAACGGCTCGAGCCAACCCTCTCCCAAAGCCGCGAAAAGACCCCCGAGAGGTCCCCCTTCGAATGGTTTCTCTCATCAGCCCCCGAATCGCGCGAGCAGTACCCACATCAAGCGCCTCCGAAGCAACCTTCGGCAAAGCATCATACACCTGAGTGCCATCCTGCCGGTGCACCGACCCAACCACCCACGGCTCCATCATCACGCCATCATTCACAATGGCGGCGGCCATCAGCGCCCCCTGCATAGGAGACATTCGATTGTCCTTGGTAAACCCCGACGCCGCCTCCGCCATCTCCCAGCGATCCTCGCCAAACTTCGCGACGCTCTCCTGGATCGGGATCTCACCCGCAATTTTTCGATTAAAACCGAGGCGCCCCGCATAATCCCGAAGGTTTCCCGCCGAGAGGGAGAAAGCGCCAATCTTGCCAAAAACTGTATTCACTGAACGAGCAAAAGCGTCCCGCAACGTCATGGAACGGGTCCACCGATTGTGCTCGTTTTTGAGCACGTTGCTTCGATAAAGCGTATGGTTTCGACCGTTAAACGTAATGACGGTGTCGCCACTAAAATCCTTTTCAGCAATCACCGCTGCCGCCGTCACAACCTTAAAGACCGATGCCGAGGGAAATGTCGCGCGCAGAGCCAGGTGATCAGGACCATCATCACTCTTCGGCCAGGACCTTCTGCGGCCGGGTGCTTCATAACTGAGAAGGGCAAGCACTCGGCCGGTAACTGCATCCATGGCCACAAACGCGCCGTAATCAGGGCGATATTCCCTATACAGCGCCTCCATCGCCCGTTGTAGACTACTATCAAAGGAATATTGAACGATCAGGGGTTGCTCGAAACCCTCCAGTTTGAGCTCGTTCGACAAACTTAAAAATCCTCCTGCCGACTCAATCGCTGAAGCAACCCTCTTCTGAAAGCTCCCATGCTCGGCGTAGCGCGATTGTATCCGCTCCTCCGCCACCAGTTGGCGGAGGTAAAGCACGACCGCAAAAATCGTCGAAACCAGTATGAGACTTACCCCAGCCAGCCATGCCCTGCGGACAAGTGGACGCTCAAGTACAAGCGGTGCCCATCTCGGTGGACGTAGTTTCGACATCTGGTTGGATCCTAACTGCAATCGAATGGGCTCCGTCCCCGTCTCATCATAAGACGCCAAGAGACTATACCGATTGTCACGGATTCTAGAAACCCCGGTCAAGGTGCGTGATCAGCTTCCGGATCTTCCGTCACAGTCTTGTCGCTCGGCTCCGGCAGTTCAACCTCATCCACCGTAGAGGGGGGCGGAAGGTCGGGCGTCTCTGGAATTTCAAAAGAAAGCTGGATTGCGTCCTCACGCTCGTAGAGTTCTTGAGCCATATATTTGCCCATCACCATCTTCCTCATGATGTTCCGAATCGTTCGCCTCGCATAACTCGTCAGACGATGGTCCCGAAAAGACTGGCTATAGCGCTTGGGGCTGGGCAAAAGCATCGCTAAAAAAGCGCTCTCTTTAGGGGTGAGGTCGGCGGGAAGCTTGTCGAAATACCGATGGGCGGCTGCACCGATCCCGTAGATGCCATCTCCCCACTCGACGACGTTGAAGTAGATCTCAAGAATCCGCCGCTTAGACACTTTCTGATCCAATTCAACGGAGAGTACGAATTCCCTGAATTTTCGCCAAAGGGTCTTGTCCTGTTCCAGGAAAACATTTTTAACGACCTGTTGCGTGATGGTGCTTGCTCCACGAGCAAACCGCCCCTCGACCAAGTCCTTCTTCAACGCTTCCTTCATTTCGTTCGCGTCGTACCCGTCATGGGTAAAAAACGACCAATCTTCGCTCACGACTACTGCTCCGATGAGATAGGGGGAAACGGCTTGGACGGACACCCATCCCGGCGGGACCCCCTTCCGAAGCTGAATGCGCGGCCGTTCGTTTCGTCTCGCCCTCTCCAGCCACGGATAATAGGTTCGAAGCCTCCCCATCTCGGGAAAAGCGTTCCGAATCACCTTATATCCAAACGACCCCACCCCCAGGATCACTAACGACATGAGGGCGAGCAGGGCCCAAAAACCCGGACGACTGAGGACGGCCACCTGAGAATTGGAGTTGGAGTTTTTGCCACGACCCATGCGAGACCGCAGTATCACACATTAATGCACCGAGCCACAAAGCCCTTGCGGACTTGTGCCCATTTCTCGCACTAGGTAAGCTACAGAGGTGCAGAACAAAAAGAAGACCAAGAAGGCCACGCCTCGGGGTCGCCCGGAGCGTCTGGTTGAGACCGAGTTCGAACGAACCGCGAATGAGTATCAGATGAAAATTGCGGCGATGAACAACCCCTTCATCATCCCGAACAACAATCGGATCTATTCCAACTCCGAAAAATTTCGCATCGCAAAAGACACGCTCGAACGCTACACCGGGAGCACGGCGGAGAAATTCCGCAAACAAGTCATCCTCACCAACTTCGGATACTATGTCGAACGTTTCGGCCTACTCTGGGGAGATTCTCAGCACAAGGGTTCAGTTTTTTCTGTCGTGCACAGCAAGCGGGCTGACGTATCGATCGTGAATTTTTCGGTTGGGGCCCCCACGGCGGCCCTCATCATCGAACTTCTCGCGACCATCGAGCCCAAGGCCGTTCTTCTTTTAGGTATGTGCGGTGGCCTACATCGGTCGCTTAAGCTGGGAGATTTCGTCCTCCCCACGGCTGCGATCCGCGACGAAGGCGTTTCCCGTCATTTCATGCCGCCGCAGGTTCCCGCTCTGCCCACGTTCAAAATTCAGAAATTCATCTCGCAGATCCTGGTTGAGCAAGGACTCGACTACCGTACCGGCGTCATCCATTCGACCGACTACCGCTTCTGGGAATTTGACAATCGCTTCCGCGCACAGCTCCATGAGGAGCGCGCCCTCGCGATCGAGATGGAAACCGCAGCGCTGTTTGTGGCCGGGTTTGCCGCGAAAGTTCCCATCGGCGCGCTTCTTTTGGTGTCCGACCTTCCGCTGACCCGCGATGGGATCAAGACAAAAAAATCTGCAAAGAAGGTGTTCCGTCAGTACACTGACATGCATCTCGAAATTGGAATCAAGGCGATGAGTGAAATCGCGGAACGCGGCGAACACATTCGCCACTACAAATGGTGAGACAGGAAAACAAATGCTGAAGAAGATACTCGATTTCTTCTCGAATGACTTAGCGATCGATCTAGGCACGGCCAACACCCTGGTCTATGCCCGAGACCGGGGAATCATCATCAACGAACCCTCCGTGGTAGCCATTCACCGAAATGCTCGCGGTCAGACCCGTGTGCTCGCGGTCGGAAAGGAGGCCAAGGACATGCTGGGTAGGACGCCCGGGTCAATCCAAGCCATCCGGCCCCTGCGAGACGGCGTCATCTCCGACTTCGAAGTCACTCAGTCGATGCTCAGGTATTTCATCCAGAAGGCCAGCGAACGCCGAACATTCATCCGGCCCCGCATTATTATCTGCATTCCCTTCGGAATCACGCAGGTCGAGAAGCGGGCCGTGAAAGAGTCCGCTCAGTCAGCCGGCGCCCGAGAGGTTTATCTCATTGAGGAGCCGATGGCCGCCGCCCTCGGCGCCGGACTTCCCATCCGAGAGCCCAGCGGCAACATGATCGTGGACATTGGCGGGGGAACGACCGAAGTGGCCGTCATCTCCCTCGGAGGCATCGTTTACTCCCGCTCCGTCCGTGTCGCCGGCGATAAGTTTGATGAGGCCATCATGAGCTACATCAAACGAAAATACAGCCTCCTGATCGGAGAAAGAACCGCCGAACAGATCAAGCTTTCCATCGGCTGCGCTTATCCGTTCGAAGAAGAGAAAACTTACGAAGTCAAAGGGCGAGACCTCATCAGCGGAGCGCCCAAGACCATCGAGGTGAACTCCGAGGAGATTCGGGACGCTTTGGCTGAACCCGTCTCCGCGGTCGTTGATGCAATCAAGACCGCCCTCGAACGAACTCCTCCGGAGCTCGCGGCGGATATCGTCGACAACGGCATCATCCTGGCTGGTGGAGGAGCTTTGTTGGCAAACCTGGATATTCTGATCAAGGAGAAGACAGGCCTGCCAGTCGCTTTAGCAGAAGATCCTCTGACCTGTGTCGTGCGCGGCTCCGGAAAGGCTCTCCAAGATCTTGATCTCCTCAGGAAAGTTACTGTCATCTAGGCGAAGACCATGAGCATGACTCCATCCGGCGATTTTCAGCCTGTCACGGAGGAGAAGGAAAGGGAGCAGCTCCTCCTCGAGGGGGCGCGCTCCCTCGCCTCCGCCTTCATCTGGACCCAAGGACGGGACCTCCAGCTACGGACTCATCTGCAGGTTTACGACGCCGTTGACGGTGTCCTTTTCTTCACCACGCCCGCTCACTTTGACTCCACCGCATTTTCTTCGGAGATCACTCAACAGGACAATTCAAACTGCCTCTTCAGCCTCTCGCTGTCCCGAGCGAACGTGTTCTTCAAAAGCGCATACCTGGGGGTCGATCCAGGCGGGCTCAAATTTAAGGCGCCGACCGCGCTTTTTAAAATTCAACGCCGCAAAGATCTCCGCCACATCATCCCGGAGACCGTGAGTCTTCGGGCAAATTTTATCGACCCGACCTTTCCGTCGAAGAGGATGACCAAAAAAGTCCTCGACATCAGTGCCGGCGGATTGAGTCTCCTCATTCAGCCCAGTGACGAGCCCCTTTTTCAAAACAACCTCATTCTCGCCGACCTTCACGTCCAGGTGAATGGCCGACTGATCAAAGCAAAAGCGGAGGTCCGGCACTCCCGCCCCCAGCCAAGCGGAACACTCAATCCGGGCACGAAGGTGGGTATCCAGTTTTACGACCTTCGCCCGACAGACGCCGATTGGATCGCCGCGTTTGTTTTCGAGGAAACCCGAAAAGTCTTCCAACGGTTGATGGATTGAAAGGATTTTGGATCGATGGCTTATAACCCGAAGGATTATTACTTCTTTAAAGCCAAAAAAGAGAACTTTGTCGCGCGCTCCGCCTTCAAGCTTGAGGAGATCGACCGTCGCTACCGAATCATCTACCCCGGCATGAAGATCCTCGACCTCGGGGCCGCCCCCGGAAGTTGGGCTCAATACTGTTCGAGGAAAATCGGCTCGCAGGGACGAATCCTGGGGGTCGACCTCGTCCCGGTGAGGGTCACCCTACCCAATGCAAAATTTCTGGTCGCCGACATGCGTGAGGTTGACCTGGCTGCCACGATGGAGGCCGAGGGAATCGCACCCCCTTTTGACGTCGTTCTGTCTGACATGGCTCCGAAGACGATCGGAATCAAGGATGCGGACCAGATGCGCTCCTTTGAACTTTCCGTCCTCGCTCTGGAGACGGCTTGCCGATTCGTCAAGAAAGGGGGCTCATTCGTCGTAAAATTTTTCCATAGCGAAGAGTTTGGGAATCTACGATCCCAGATCAAGACCCACTTCGAAAAGGTCTCGGTGTTGCGACCCGAGAGCACCCGCAAGGAAAGCAAAGAGATCTTCCTCGTGGGCCTCGGCTTCAAAGGTAAATCACCCTGATGGAAGTCATCGCAAATCTCGCCACCAGCCTCGACGGTAAAATCGCCACCGCTCATCGAGAGTTCTTCCCCCTGGGCACCCAAACTGATTGGGCTCAGATGATCGAGCTCCGCGCCACCGTGGATGCTGTCATCTTCGGGGCTGCCACCTTACGGGCTTTTCGGGGCTTCTGTGGCGCGCCGAAGGACTCCCCTTCGCAACCGGCGAACGTCGTCATGAGCTCCAAGCTTGAGGGGTTTTCTCTCCAATGGCCCTTCTTCAAAGAGCCAACTCGCAAGCGAATTCTGGTGGTGACCAGCCCCATCACCCGAAAGGCAGCCAGCACTTTCGGCTCAAAGGCCGACCTCGTGCGCCTGAAACCCGGACCCCGACTCGCAATTCACCTTCTCAAGGAGCTAAAGAAACGCGGTATGAAACGCGTCCTGATTGAAGGCGGCGGCTCGATCATGTGGGAGTTTGCACGTCACAATCTCATCGATGAATATCACGTCACGCTGACCCCGCGCATTCTGGGCGGCGCAGCCGCGCCCACCCTAGTCGATGGCGACGGGTTTAATCCGAAAAAGGTGCTGAATCTCAAGCTCATCGAAGCCCGCCCCATCGGAGATGAACTTTACCTCCTCTACCGAAAAACGGCGAGGAGGGGCGCCTAGGTTCTGGCCCCGCACCTAAAACCGAATTCGGTCATTTCCCGGGCAATCTGGGCACGGAGCGGCAATCTCTTTGGCCAAGCGCTGCCAGACACGCCCCACCGGCCTTCGTAGCGCCAATGAGAACGCGCTGATCAAAGCAACGGCGATGACCAGGCTCAAAACGTACTCCAGCAGAGCCTGACCAGACTCATTGTCGATTTCTTGAGACAGCAGGGTGCGAGGACTCACCTTTATAGTGTAAACTGAAAACCAGATGAGCTCTACAGAGACTCCCGATGGCCCCATTCTTCCTCCTCTCCCCCCTTCGCGAACTCTTCTTTCGCGGATGAATCGGGTCGTCATTCCCGTTTTGGTCATTTCCGCCGCTGTAATCTTGGGCCTATCTACTCTGCGCCTCTGGCTAGGGAGCCATGACCCGAGTAAGGAAACGTCAACTGAGACTGCAGAAGAAGAAGACCTCGTCGGAACCATTCTCCCCGATTTTCCCATCCAAGTGTACGGCGAGCCCAGCGCGAGCGCCCTGAGTGCCCATCTGGGGAAGGTCACCCTCATCAATTTTTGGGCCACCTGGTGCGAAGCCTGCATTGTCGAGATGCCTTCCATTCGGAAATTGCGCGCGGCCTTCCACTCACGGGGCTTCGAAGTCCTCGCCGTCAGTCTGGACGAAAACCCATCTGAAGTGCTGCCAAAGGCCATCAAAGAGTTCGGCCTGGATTTCGGTATCTTTCTCGACCCCGATCAGAAGATTTCCGATCACTTTGATGTTCATGCAATTCCCTTCACGGCGGTGATCGCCCATGACCGCAGAATTCTCTTTACCGAATCGGGCGAGCGAGACTGGAATTCCAAAGAGGTCCACGACCTCATGCAAGGTTGGCTCAAGGCGCCATGAGAGATCTCCCGCTGTTTTTAACTCGGGAAACAAAACTTTTCTGGGGACTCTCCCTCTACGCCGTTGCAGGGTCCGCGTACCTCCTCACGAACCACTTTCCCTTACGCCCGCCTATCGAGCTCCCGATGACCTCCCTGGATAACTGGGTACCATTTTTGCCTTACACGCTCTGGATCTACCTCAGTGAGTATCTGTTTTTCCTCGTCGTCTACTACCACATTGAAAATCTCGACACGGCCAACAAGTACCTCTACGCGCTCGCTGCCCTGTCCGCGATCTCAGCGCTGATTTTCATTGTTTTTCCCACCACCTATCCTCGGCACCTTTTTCCGTTGCCAGGAGATCTCGATCCGTTTACGGCTTTTTCGTTCAGAATTCTTCGGGAGTCAGACAATCCAACGAACTGCAGCCCCAGTCTTCATGTCAGCAGCGTGTTCCTCTCCGCCTTCCTTTTCATCAACGAGCAGAAAAAAAAATTGGCTAACTTCCTCTTTTGGGGCGTGCTCATCGCGCTCTCCACCCTCACGACGAAACAGCACTACCTGGCGGACGTCGTGAGCGGCATCGCCCTCTCCCTGGCGGTCTACCTGTATTTTTTCAAAATTGCCCGCTATTCGCGAGTCGAATAAGCCTGGGGGCTCCAGGCGAATCGGTAGTAGCATTCCTCAAAGCGCCCGAACGGAAGAACGGCGAATGCTGCATCCTGTCCCACTTCGAGTGTCCCACGAGTTGAACTCAGACCCAGCGCTTTGGCGCCGTTATAGGTAACAGCGGCGAAAATCTCCGCCCGGGTCATCCCGAGATAGAGCGCCGCAATTGTCATCACCGCAGGCAGTGACAACGTCATGCTCGTTCCGGGATTAAAATCCGTCGCTAAAGCGACGCACGCTCCCGCATCAATCAGCTTCCTCGCGGGCGCATGCTCGGCCTTCAGGTAGAACGCGGTCCCCGGAAGAAGAACGGCCACCGTGTCGGATGCCGCGAGCGCGCGAACCCCCTGCGTCGATACCTGCAGCAGGTGATCAGCCGAAAGAGCACCGATTCGAGCCGCCAGCGCCGCCGCTCCGGAATTTGTCAGCTCGTCGGCATGAACATGCGTGGCGAGCCCCAGCGCCGCCGCTCGAATCAAAACGCGCTCCCCTTCTTCCAGCGTGAAATATCCGCGTTCGATAAATACATCACACGCATCGGCGAGCTTGCCCTTTGCGATCGCGGGCAACGTCCGCTCGAGTATTTCCGCGAGGTAACCATCCCTCGCGATGCCCTTTGGAAATGCGTGGGCTCCCAGGTAAGTCACATGAAACACCACCTCGGGATGCCTCTTTCGAAGCTGCTTGGCCACACGCAATAGCTTCAGCTCAGCATCATGCGCGAGACCATAACCGCTCTTGATTTCGACCGTTCGCACACCGAACGCCAGAAGCTCCCTCAGCCGCCCCTCGGCAAGTTCGAGCAGCCTCTTCTCTGTTGAGGCTCGGGTCGCCTCCACCGTAGCGACGATGCCACCGCCCCGACGAGCAATCTCCTCATAGGTGGCGCCCGCGCATCGCAAGGCAAACTCTTCCGATCGATCGCCGGCAAAGACCAAATGCGTGTGACAATCCACCAAGCCCGGGATGACCGCGCGCTCATTTCGAAGATCAAGGGCCCGGACGCGCGCAAATTTTCGCGGAAGTGCTCGGGTCTCGCCGACCCACTCAACCCTCTCGGGTACCCAGCACGTCCCCCTTTTTTCCTCTGAATAAACCAGGGCTCCGTCTTCAATTCTGTCCAGGTCTTCCTCAAGCGGCCTACGCCCATCTTTACGACGCAGACCGGCGCCGGTCAGGAGCTCGCTCGCGTGGAGTACAACGCGAAGGCGCCTCATGGACCATCGACCTGCGCGCACGGAACAAATGTGCCGCGAATGATCTCATTCTCAAGGCGCTGCATCTCTTCATGTAATGATCGATCCGTCATCATCGGGGCTGAAAAGGAACGAATTTTCTTATGGAGCCGCTCAATCGCGACCGATGACCGGAGTGGTCGCAAGAGATCGATCCCCTGCGCCGCCGACAGCATCTCCATCATCAACACGCGCCGCACGTTCCTGACAACCATGTTTGCCTTCCTTGCGGCCCAGGCTCCCATGCTCACATGGTCTTCCTTGTCCGCACTCGTCGGAATCGAGTCCACACTGGCAGGATGACAAAGTGTTTTGTTCTCGGAGACAATCGCCGCCGCCGCGACCTGAACGATCATGAAGCCGCTATTCAGGCCCCCGTCGGGCGTCAAAAACGCCGGCAGGTCGGAGATGAGCGGGTTGACCAGCTTGGAAATCCGCTGCTCGGAAATGCTCCCGATCTCGGCCGTGGCCAAGCAAAGCGAATCCATCGCCATCGCCATCGCCTGACCATGAAAGTTTCCGCCACTCAAAATTTTTCCTTCTTCCGGAAAAATCAACGGATTGTCCGTTACCGAGTTCATCTCGGTCTCGACGACCCGCCGAACATAGACGAGCAGATCCCGAGAGGCGCCATGCACCTGGGGCATGCATCTAAAACTGTACGGATCTTGCACTTTTCCGCAGTCTTCATGGCTCCTTCCGATCGCACTGATCTTTCCGCCGGTTCGCAGGAATGAAAAAATTCGAGCCGCACTCAGCCTCTGCCCAGGATGGGGCCGAACCCGATGAATCTCCGGCGAGAAGGCGTCATGCGTACCCCGAAAGGCCTCGACACTCATGGCTCCGACCAGGTCGGAAAGATCGACAAGCTCGTCGGCTTCAGCCAAGGCCAACGCGCCGATGGCAGTCATAAACTGCGTCCCATTAATGAGTGCAAGCCCCTCCTTCGCCTGGAGTCGAATCGGCTTCAAACGTGCCCGCTGCAATGCCTCCGCGCCAGATAGCGTCTCGCCTCGATAGAGGGCTCTGCCTTCGCCTATCAGCACCAGCGCCAAGTGGGACAATGGGGCGAGATCCCCACTCGCTCCAACCGAGCCCTGCTCAGGGACGACCGGATGTACTCCGCGATTCAAAAGAGCCAGGAGCGCCTCGATCAATTCGATCGTCACGCCCGAGTGCCCCTGGGCCAGGTTCGCCGCACGCAACAAAAGCATCGCGCGAACTGCGGCCTCCGGGATCGGCTCTCCGAGGCCGACGGCGTGAGAACGCAGGAGATTGTATTGAAGCGACTCGATATCGTGGACCGGGATTTTTACGTTTGAAAGGAGCCCGAAGCCGGTATTCACACCATAGAGAGTTTTTCCCGCCTGAATCTCGCGGTCTAAAAATTTTCGAGCCGCTAACACCTTCCGCCTTGCAGAAGGAGAAAGGTCGACTTTTCGGCCTTTCTGAGCAACATCCCTGAGCTCGCGAATCGTCAATGGCTTCGCACCCAAATTCAGGATCTCCATCAAGGACTCCTTTTCGGGCTCGACGACATGGCTTTTCTTAATTTCGAAATGGCCTGTTTCCGGTTGCTGCTTCCAAAAATGGCCGCCCCGGCGACGAAAACATCCGCCCCAGCGCGCCGCAGATCAATGATCGTCTCGGCATTCACGCCACCGTCGACCTCAATCAAATAGGGCAGCTGCCCCCGAGACGTCGCCAGCCGCTCGATGCGGGACAACGCCCCCGGAATGAACTTTTGCCCGCCGAAACCAGGATTGACGGACATCACAAGGACAAGATCGGCCAGATGGAGGACCTCCTCGATCATCGATAGGGGCGTCCCCGGGTTCAACGAGACTCCCGCTTTACAGCCTAATTCGCGAATCCGCCTCATCAGTCGATCGAGATGCGGTGTGGCCTCTGCATGAACCGTGATAATATCCGCTCCGGCCTTGGCAAACGGCTCTACCCACTCTTCCGGTCGCGCAACCATCAAGTGACAATCCAGAGGGAGGCGAGTTCTCTTTTTGAGAGCCTCAACCACGACGGGCCCCATCGTGAGATTCGGCACGAAGTGACCATCCATGACATCGACGTGAACCCAGTCCGCTCCCCCCTTCTCGATCTCCGCCAACTCGGCCCGAAGGTCCGAAAAATCAGCCGATAGGATAGATGGAGCGATGAGTCCGGACTTTAACCCTGTGACACGAGGCATGCGCTGAACATACCCCACGCCTTCGTAGAGGAGCAATCAAGCCTTCGTTTTCCTCTTCGCTTTGCTCGCCTCATGCTCCAGAAGAAGGCCCCACGCGGCAAACCCGATCCACTTACGAAGGCCCTTATGACCGAAAAGAGCCGTGATCAGCTTCGAGAAGAGAACGTACTTCCTTGCCGTATAGGGATACCAGTTTGCCTCTATTTTTTTGCTATCAGCGTCATAGAGTACCGATTTCACGGAACAGAAAGCCTGAAGCCCCAGCGCCCCTTTGTAGCGCCCGATGCCGCTCTCCTTGACTCCACCAAAGGGAAGAGCGGGGTTGCCCTCCGTCAACATCACGTTATTCACCGAGACATTTCCCGTCTGCAATGCCCGCGTGACCCTCTCTGCCCGCTTCCGATCTCGCGTCCAGACCGAAGCCGAAAGGCCGAAAGAAGAGTCGTTGGCCATTCGAACGGCATCGGACTCTTGCTCAAAGGGAAATATCGGAAGGATCGGTCCGAAAATCTCCTCCTCCATCATCTTCATCCCTGCGCTCACGCCCTCGAGCACAATGGGCGGGATCCAAAGCGAGACGCCATCCCACTCCACCCCGCTGAGAACACGGGCGCCCTTGGCTCGTGCATCACCGAGGAGATCATAAACCTTCTTCGCCTGCTCAGCTGAAATCATGCGACCGAGATCAGCATCCCCGTCCGTATCAGGCGCTACCTTCAGGAGTGAGATCTCCGCCAATAACTGGCGTTTGAAGTCCTCGTAAATCGGCTGTTGAACCAATACCCGCTCCACCGAGGTGCACGACTGGCCCGAATTCGTGAACGCGCCCCACACTGCTCCCTTGGCCGCTCGGCTGATCGTCGCGTCAGCGAATACCAACATCGGATCTTTACCTCCAAGCTCGAGCTCGACCGGAATCAAGTACTGGGCTGCCTGCGCCATGATCTTTTTTCCCGTCGCAACAGACCCGGTAAAAAAGATCTTCTGCGGCCGCTGCTCGATGAGCTCGCGACCGGTGTTGCCATCGCCGTAAACCACCTGAACCCAAAACGAATTAAACCCTGCCGCCCCAAGAAGACCCTCGACCAACCCCTTCATCGGGGTCACCTCCGAGGGCTTGTAGACCACGCTGTTCCCAGCCACAAACGCGCTCACGATCGGGACCAGAGCCTGAAAGAGCGGGTAGTTCCAGGGTGAAATGACGAGAACGACGCCAAGCGGCTCAAAATGAATCACGGACCTTTTCCCGAAAAGAGATATCGGAGTGGAAATTTTTTGAGACTTGAGCGCTCGGAGCGTGTTCGTCTCGAGGTAATAAAAAAAATCTAGGATGGGGAAAATCTCAGAAATCAGGGCATCAGATCGGCACTTCCCAGTCGCCTTCTGAACCGAGTCGACGCACTCTTCCTGGCGATCCAAAAGGACGCTACGCAACCGGGAAATGAAGACCAAGCGTTCCTTGAGCGAAAGCATCGCTACCGTCTCCGCGGCCGCTCTCGCATGTTCGAAGACAGAAACCGCTCCGAGGTCGCTCTCCCGCGTATTCACGATAGCTGAACGGATAGCAGCATCATACCCGATTGCGGGAAGCACCTTTTTGTCAGCATCGCTCCCGGAATAATACAAGGTTTGAACAACGCCTTTCACTCCGAACTCAATCAGGCGAAACGCGGAACCCAGACTTCCCGGCCATCGATTAAAACGAATCGAAACACTCAACAGGCTGCGAATCAGCGGACTGGGGAGCCAAAAAAACACCTCCATCAGGCCAATGAAGCCGCTCCTATCCTCCGCGCTCATAAAGTCGGCGACCCGGTCCACCTCGTTTACCACCTGGGATTCAGAAAAAGACTGCATCCCCTGCCCCCCAGGAATCAAAATCCCGCCCACCTTGAGCAGCCCCCGCAACTGCCGCTGATTAAAATGCCTGGAATAGATCACCGCGCCCCTCCTAGCTTCATGATGGATTGAACGGCTCTCTTCGCCAACGCCATGATCGTAAACGAGGGGTTAATCCCCGGCGCGTCGGGAAATACGCTGGAATCAGCGCAATACATTCGCTTCGTGCCGTGAAGTGAAAAGTCAGGCGCGACGACGCTATGGGAAGCATCCGAACCCAGACCAAGCCCGCCCATGAGGTGCAGGCCAATAGGAAGAATCCCCTCGATGATGCGTTCAACGCCGGTCGATTCAAAAATTTCACGGACGGCTGTCAACCCCGCCTGCCGCCGTCTGAGGTCCTCCGCATTCAAAGTCTTCGTCACTCGCGGAGAACCGCCAGAGGATATCCTGATCTGGCCTGGGCTCGTGTCGCGCACCGCGACCTCAATGCACGCCATTTCATCGTACCGCCTCATCACGTCCCTGTGTTCACGGCCCATCCCCGGAACCAGCATCGAAATGGCGATCGGAGGCGCAAAGACATTTTCCAATTTAAAACCCGCATTTCGAAAGGATGGGTCATCCGACTTAAAGGTTTGGAGGGGGCCCCGGTGGGATCGAATCTTCTTCTGATACAGACCCAGGACCATGAATTGGGGATGGCAGAAAAAATCCGCGCCGAGAGCGGGAAACTTGCTGGCGAAACCCGACCGAAGCAGCAAGAGGGAATTTCCAATCGCCCCCGCCGCCAGAACAAGATTCTTCGCCCGAAATTCCGCTTTTCGCCCATAGCGGTCAACGCCCTCGACCGACACGAAGTCCGACTCCTCTCTCACGATCTTCGCTTCAAACCGGTCTTCAAGCTGGAGTCCTCCCGCTCGGGCCTTGCGAAGCGTCGTGACAGGCATGCTTTGTTTGCTTTCGATCCGGCAGCCCGCCAAACACGCGATGCAGTCATTACCCTCTGAGTAGCGACAGCCGGCCTGAGCCCGCGTCAGCTCGGTGTAGGCAAATCCGCGCTTTCTGAATCCCTCCGCAAAAATTTCCGCGTTTCCATTCATCGCCTGGGTAGGGATTTTTTCAGTGATGATTTCTGAAGATGCAGCGTCGTAGAAGGGATCCATCTCATTCCGATTAAGATATGAAATGCCCGTCTTGTTCCGCCATGAATCAAAAGCCAGGGTATCGAATCGGTCGACGAGAGCCTGGTTTACCACCGATCCCCCTCCGACAACCTTTGGCCTCAGGAACCCCAACGTCGTCCCCCGGTTAAACTCAATCCCCCCCGACCAGTAAAGCCGTGAGTTGGCGTCGAGTTCGGTTGTCGGATACTTGTCGCTTGAGAAATCTTCGCCCGCCTCAAGCACAATCACGCGGGCCCCGGCCCTTACTAAATCGAGCGCGATGAATGACCCGGAGATGCCGGATCCCACGATCAGGTAGTCAGCAAGCGTTGTCCCCATACAGGGATGATATCACTGCGCCCAGGAGATCGGCAGCTTTTGCTTTTTTCCACGAAGGCCATTCATAAAGGCCGCCGCATCGATCTCCTTCTTGCCCTCGTATTGAACCCGAATCAGCTCGAGCGCGCCGCCGTCAAACCCCAAAAGAAGCATTCCGTTTCTCTCAAATATTCGACCTGACTCGTGTCCAAAATCGGCTCGCACCACTGCCTCCCGAATTCGAAGCCGCTCCCCCGTTTCCAGGCGCACACTTGTTCCTGGCCATGGGTTGAGCGCGCGCACCATCCGATCGGCGACGCTGACCGTATCCCCGGGGTTCAGCCTCTCCATGTCCTTTGTCAGCTTCGAGGCGTAAGTGACCCGTGCCTCCTCCTGCGGACGGGCTAGGATAGTTCCAGCTTCTAGTCCCGCAACGGTTTCAACAATGAGATCTCCCCCCATCTGGGCCAGACGATCATGCAGCGTGCTCGCGGTTTCCCGTGGGCCGATCGGCGTCTTCGACTGAAGGAGGATCGCCCCGGCATCGAGCCTCTCCACCATGTACATCGTCGATACACCCGACTCCACATCACCCGCTAGAATGGCATGCTGTATCGGTGCCGCGCCGCGCCATCTCGGCAACAATGATGAGTGTATGTTCACACAGCCCAGACGCGGCAATCCGAGAACGTTCTTTTTCAAGATCTGCCCGTAAGCGACCACAACGATTAAATCGGGTCTAAAACCCGCCAATTTCTCATACTCGCCGGGAAGAGTGAGTTTCTCTGGCTGATACACCGGGAGCCCGAGAGCCAGCGCCTCGAGTTTTACCGCCGAAGCTCTGACCTCGAGACCTCGACCGACGGGCCGGTCCGGCTGGGTATACACGGCGACCACCTCACTCACCTGATGAAGCCGACGCAAAGCCGGCACGGAAAAATCCGGCGTGCCCATAAATGCGATACGTAACAAACTCAAAGTCCCTTCTTGTGACGAGACGCCTGCTCGAACCCCGGATCGAAAACACCCATGCGGTCTTCTTCGTCGCGAAAGACACGATCCTGTTTGAGCTTCTTTTTCGCGAATTCCTTCTTCAACGGCCCTAGTCGATCGATGAAGAGCTTGCCGTCCAGATGGTCGATCTCGTGCTGAATAACGACGGCCAATAGATCCTCGGCCGACAAGGTCTTCGTCAGCCCATCGAGATCCTGATACTCGACCTTCAGCTTCTTGGCTCGCTTAACTTCGGCGTTATAGTCGGGCACCGAGAGGCACCCCTCCTCGGTGACAACCTGCCCCTCACGCAAAATAATTCGTGGATTGAGCAGTACGATCGGCTTCTTGTTGGTGATGATTTGACCCGCCACCTTCTCCGCCTTGCTGGCCTTGGCCCGATCCTTCACCTCGTCGAGCTCGTACTCGATATCCAGCACCAACAATCGCTGGAGAAGACCCACCTGGTTCGCGGCCAAACCAATGCCCGGAGCGAAGTACATCGTCTCTAACATATCCTCCGCCCACTTTTGATGCTCCTTTTCTACTCGCTGTAGCGGCAGCGCAATCTGCGTCAGCACTGCATCTGGAAAAGTGAAAATCTTCAATCTCGCCATAGATCCTAAGTTCTCAATCTGAAAAGGAGGAGGCCCGCAAAAACCCCAAAAACACCGCTGGGGAGCCAGGCCGCAAGCCATGGCGGCAGTGCGCCATTCGTGCCGAGGGATAAGCCGATCGAATAGAAAAGCCAATAGAAAAAGGTCACACCCAAGCAAAGGGCGAGATCCTTCGCCACGCCGCCCTCCCGCCTACCTCGCACCGCAAAGGGAAAAGCCAATACGCACATCACCAGGGGAACAAAGCTGAGGCTGATGCGCGAGTGGAATCGCACCTCATTCGCCTTCGTATCCGCACCAGCCTGGCGACTTTTTTGAATATATCGATAGAGCTCCTTGAGCCGCAGTCCCTCGACTTCGCGCTCGATCGCCGTAAAATCCTCGGGGCTCTCCGATAGTTTCAATTTCCTCTCCTTAAAACCCTCGGTCAGCGGAAACGCATCCTTCGGATCGAAAACCGTAATGCTACCGTCAAGCAGCCTCCACCCGTCCCGAGAAAAGATCGCGCGCTTGGCATCGATCACTTGGATAAGATTGAACAGGTCATCGAACGTGTAGACCGCCATCCCATAAATGATGTTTTTCTTCGGGTCGAAGGTCCGGAGATTGTAGATCAATTTTTTTGAACGGTACCAAATTCGATCCTGCTTGAAATCCAACATGAAATCTTCCCGTTTTTTCATGTCGCGCTGATAGAAAATGGTCTGGCGCTTGTGGAGGGGCGGTACCACCCGATCCTGGAGAACCAAAAGCCCGCAGCTCACCATGAAGGCCAAACTCAGCATGACCATGGCGATTCTGGGCAACCCAATCCCGATCGAGTAGCAAGCAACGAGCTCTTGGCTCCGGTTGAGCCCACTCAACGTCATCAAGGTCGCGATCATCACTGATGGCGGCGCAAACTGGGCGACGATCCGGGGCACCCCAAGTAAATGATAGTAGAGGAGCTGCCCCACCGAAAACTCCCCATCGACCAGTTGGGTCAGCATCGCCTGAAAGACGAACACCGCCGTCAGTCCCACCAAGGTGAGAAGGAAGTTCTTCACGAAGAATTCTGTCAGATATCGGTCGATGGTCTTCATGAGCCTTGCTTGTAGATCGTATAGAACGCTATGTTTATAAGGATATGGCGAAAAAGGATTCGAATGGAACGGCGAAAACCTTCTTTCAGAAGAATCGCTGGATTTTCGAGAATATTACGTCTCTTGGGCTGGCGCTGCTCCTCGTCTTCATGATTCGATCGAGCGTCATCGAGGCCTTTAAAATCCCCTCGGGATCGATGATCCCCACCTTGCTGATCGGAGACCATATCTTCGTCAATAAGTTCGCTTACGGAGTAAAAGTCCCGTTCAGCGACTTGATCTTTCACGATCCCGTCTATGTCGTGAACCGAGCCCCTCCTGAGCGCGGAGACATCATCGTCTTTATGTATCCGAAGGATGAAAGCTTCTACTACATCAAGCGGGTGGTCGGCGTTCCGGGTGATGTAATCGAGGTAAAGAACAAGATTCTCTACGTCAACGAAAAGCCAATGAGCCGGGTGCCTGTGGGCCCCGAGCTGGGCGACCCGATTTTCGACAGCTTAGACGACCCCAGATACAGCCGAAATAACCTCGAACTCTATAAAGAAACCTTCGGAAAAAATGACCATCTGATCATGGTCGACAAGAACAACTTTCTGGGCGACGTGTATGGCCCACAGGTCATTCCACCCGAATCGCTGTTCGTCATGGGCGACAACCGCGATTTCTCGAACGACAGCCGCTTTTGGGGTTTCGTACCCTTCCGAAACGTGAAGGGAAAAGCGATCGTCATCTGGCTTTCTCTTTGGATCAATTTTTCTGACAGCCAGTTCCTGTTCAGGCCAAGCCGAATCGGAACGCTACTTCACTAGACACGCCAAGCGATCCAATGCTTTTCCAGTCCAACGCCTCACCGCAGGGGACGCTCCGCGCAGTGCATAAGCCACGATAGGACCTATCGCATAATACGCTCGCACAAGAACCCGGCCTCCGCTCGACCGCAGCAATCTAGCGTCGCGAAAAGCCCGAAAAAGGCCGAGCGTTTCTTCATGGGTCTCCTCGATGAGTTCACTTACGACAAAGCACCGCGAGGTGTTGAGGATCCTATAGGCGTTTTTCAACTCATCCTTGTGCACCGCTCGTGTAGTCACTAGGTAGCGCCTCAACGTCTCGGCGGAAACGTGCTGATGGGGCATGTCTTTAGAGAACTTGATGAACTGCTGTAGATAATGCGCGAAATCTTTCTGGCGATCCTGCGATTTCGTCTGATCGTAGAGCTTCACCAAGTCCCAGTAGATCCCACTGAGGAGAAGAATCTCCGGCGTCTCCGTCCGCGGGTTGAAACTCGCGGGGCTCAGCCCCCCCTCGGGAACGCCCTTATACTCCTCCAAAATTCGCACATAGGTATGGAAATTAGTCGCTGACCTGACCGCATCCTTGGACGAGAATTTGTCAACGCCACCCCGCGCAAGCTCCAACCTCTTCTTAAACAAGCCACGCCGCTGCTCAGCAATCTGAGCGTCCATGTTCGCTTGAATCCGATCTCGAACCGCTTTTCCTAGAGATTTCTTATTTTCTTCTGCCACGTACCTTCTAGTTTACCCCACTCCAGAGGGATCTACATCGACGATTAATCGACCCTGCCAAGCTGCCTGCGCTGCCTTCACACGGCTAATGAGCTGATGAAGGGGTGGAATTCTGGCGGATTTCAGCATGATTTCCCATCGAAACGTATCCTTCACTCGCTCAATCATCGCCTCGGTGGGCCCTAGGATCTCCACGCCCACGGCCTCGGGCTGCTTCTCAAGAAAGTCAAAAAGATGACGAGCCACTGAAGACGCCTCTTCTCGTGTCGCCCCCTCGACACGAAATTTCACGAGCCTGCCGAAGGGAGGATAACCCAGCTCCCGACGAAGTGCCTTCTCCTGTTCGTACCAGGCGTGCGCATCGACCTGTTGAAGTACGGCCTGAACGACCGGATGTTCGGGTGAAAAAGTCTGAATCATCACTTTCCCAGCGATCACACCCCGCCCAGCTCGCCCGGCGACCTGGGTGAGAACCTGGAGCGCGCGCTCAGAAGATCGAAAATCCGGCCACCGAAAAAGTGAATCCGCGAGCATCACCACCACGAGAGTGACCTGTGGAAAATCATGGCCCTTCACCAGCATCTGTGTCCCTAGAAGCACGTCAGCATCGCCCGCCCGAAAATGATCCAAGACCTGCTCCAATCGAGTGGCGCTGGTCACTTGGTCCCGATCCAGACGCAGCACTCGAATTCCCTCGAGCAAGCGCGGAAGCTGCTCCTCCAAACTCTCCGTCCCAGCCCCCATAGGACGTAACTTAACCCCTTGGCATTTCGAACACTGAAGGGGCATCTGCTCCTGGAAACCGCAGGTATGGCACTTCAAAAGCCCCTGCTTCTGATGCACCGTCAGGGAAATGGAACAGTGGCGACATTCTCGCACCTCGCCGCATTCCTCACAGATCAAAAAAGCGGCGAATCCCCTTCGATTGAGAAACACCATGACCTGCTCGCCCCGTGCCACCGTTTCACGAATTGCCTCCAGGGTTCGCTCGGCGATCGGCGCCTGGGTATTCTGCACCCAGATCTCGGAGGTCAAATCAACGCAGTCCAGAGTGGGCATGCTCGCCCCGACGACCGCGCGCTCCTTGAGTTCGAAGCGCCGGTAACGACCAGCCTCACATCGCTCCAAGCTCTCAAAGCTAGGCGTGGCGGAACCCAATAGGACGGGACAGTTCTTGATCCTGCCGCGCACGATTGCGAGATCCCTGGCCTGATAGCGAAAACGGTCCTCCTGTTTGTAAGTGGAGTCGTGCTCCTCATCCACGATAATGAGACCCAGATCCTGGATAGGCGCGAAAACCGCCGAACGGGCACCCACCACGACCTGAATCTGCTTCTCCCTCAAAGCCCAGGACAGATCCCGGCGAACTCCGTCGGCTAGCGCGGAATGCCAAAGAGCCACTCGTCGCCCCAAGCCCTCTTCGAACCTCCGATTGAGCTGTGGCGTCAAAGCGATCTCCGGTACCAGAACCAGCACCGACTTCCCTTGCGAAAGGGCCCGTCGAGCTAAATGAAGATAAATCTCAGTCTTCCCACTCCCGGTGATCCCTTGAAGAAGAGCGACCTGTGCCCCTTGAAGATATTCCTCCAATTCAACTGCGACCCTTTTTTGAGCCGAATTCAGTTCCAATTCAGAAGCGACGCCCAAATAGGGAGCAACCGCTCGCGCCACCTTCTTCTTGCTCTTCATTCCCAAGCTTGCTGCGGGGGTCGCCGTGTTCAGTACCTCGCCCAGTGGAGCATGATAATACTGGGCGGCCCACTCGCAAAGCTCCCAAACATCCTCCGGCACAACGCGGCCCTGTTCACCAATCGCCTGGACACTCTTGAGCCGAATGCCGGGAGGCAAAGAGTCTCCGAGTTCTGAAACGAGCACCGGACCCCTAGCGATAAACGCGTGAGTCTTTGCCCTGCCAAACGGAACTTCTACCCAGTTGCCTACTGAAGCCTGGCCTAGCCATTTCTCCGGAATTGCATACGTGAACAAACCTCCGAGGGGTCGAGGTACCGCGACAGCTATGGCAAACTGCTTTTCTTCCAAAATTTATCTCAAGACCTTCATGCTCGCCAGAATGAATTCCCGAATCGCAGTGGGGGCAAGGTTTCCCACCTCGGTAAACCCTTCACCAGCAAACCCGCGGGCCATCTCATTACCTTCCGGGTTAACCCAAACATCCTGCACGGTTTCCTGCATCAGGAGCTTTCCGCCCGCATCCGCCGCATAAACATCCACGGTTCGCGGATAAGGAACTTCCTTTGAAAAGCGATAAGATCGGTAACGAACATCAAATCTTCCTTCGGGGCAGTCGGCGATCAATCTCACCGGAAGAAACGTATCTTTCTCGATCCAGACCTGCGGCTGAAACGCCGAGCGCTTCTCCGGACCAATAAGCCACGCGACCAGATTATCTAGACGACCCAGCGATGTGACCTCTGCGGCCCTCTTCTCAGCCTCTGTTTCAAAACTCGCAAGCTGCCGCTCCGTCCGCAGGGGAATATCCAAACTCGCCAAGACGTTTGACACCACGTCGCTACGAGGATCCACCAAAAAAAGAAAAAAGCCGCTCGACTTTAAGGCAGATTCTGATCGCGCAGCGGACGCGTCGACCGGCAATTCATGGGTCGCCGCGTAGAGTTCTTTTCCCAAATCGTCGTAAGCTCTCAACCGAATTTTCTTGGTCTGTACATCAACCTGAGTCATCAGGCGAAACCGAACGGATGTAGGCTGTTGGCCCTCGATCGTCGCAACCTGGCTCCTGATTTTCAACGAAACCGTGCCAAATCTCTTCTTCACCGCCTGGTGAATGATAAATTCCGACGGCGGAATGAATGCTGACCCCACGGAAGGGAACAACAGGAGCAGCCCAATCACTGCTATCCTCGAGCTGCTCATCGGCTGCCACTCCCGTTCAAATGCTTCTGCATCAACTCTCGCACACCTGAGGCCAGCTCGGGGCGTTTCAAGGCAAAGGCCAGCGTGGCGTCAATAAACCCAAGTCGATCACCCGTGTCATACCGGATACCATCGAAACGATAAGCGAAGAGCTTTTCCTGTTGGGTCAATAACTGAAGCCCGTCAGTGAGCTGAATTTCTCCACCACGCCCCGGGGTCGTCCGGCGCAAACAATCGAACACGGCAGGTGTTAAAATGTATCTGCCTGGGATCGCCCACCTTGAAGGCGCGTCCTTCTCCGAAGGCTTCTCCACCAACTGCGAGACCTCCATGAGGCGCGGATTCATGGCCCTCCCCCCCACGATCCCATATTTTGACACTTCCGAAGAGGCAACTTCCATCACTCCAACTACTGACGCCTGCTGCTGCAGAAAAACCTCGATGAGTTGCCGAGTGCAGGGAACTTCCGCGTCAATCAGATCATCGCCCAGCAACACCGCGAACGGCTCATCACCGATTGCAGGAGCGGCAGCCAAGACGGCATGGCCAAGACCCAAGGGGGCCTTTTGACGAATAGAGATCAAATTACAAAGGCGGCCGATCGACTTGGAGACCTCGGCTAGGTCCTCTTTGTGTTTCCTCTCGAGAGTGTCCTCGAGTTCATAATTAAAATCGAAGTGGTTTTCGATCGCCTCCTTGTTACGGGCTGTAACAAGAATTACATCTTCCACACCGGAACGAACGGCCTCTTCGACGATGTGCTGAATCATGGGCACGTCGATGATGGGGATCATCTCCTTGGGAATCGCCTTGGTCGCGGGAAGAAATCGCGTCCCGAGCCCGGCCGCCGGAATGACCGCTTTTCGAACACGTTGAAATTTTTGCACAGATGCTCCTGAGGGTGAACCCAGGAGCGTGTGATTGCGATCAAGAACGTCCGGGGTAACGGTTTCTCTCGGACTCTAACTCGGCTTTGCAGACGATGCAAAGCGTGGTCTCCGGGTAGGCCTTCATGCGCGCATCAGAAATTTCGTCGTCGCAGCTTTCACAGATCCCGAAAGAGCCCTGTTCAATGCGTTTGAGTGCCCCCTCGATTTCCTTGATCCCCTCACGCTCGCGGTTCTGAACCTGCACCGCAACTGTCCGATCCGTGTCTGCGCTTGCCTGGTCTACCGAATCACTAAAAGTAACGTCATCATTGATGAAACCCTCAGTGGCTTGACGCACCTCAACTCGTAACGCATCACGTCGTTCAATGAGGTAGTTCCGAATCGCTTCAATTTTTTCCTTACGTACGGCCATAGGTGCGGGCTTCTATACAAAGTCCGTTGAATTTCCAAGGCCCTTCTGCTGCTATCATTCTATGGTGAGAAATTCCCGGACAATAACGTATCAATTTTGTCTGGCACTCGGGCCTCTCCTTGCTCTCCTGAGCGTCCCTTCAATGAGCTGGGCGGTCGACTACCACTCTCCAAGAACAGCCGCCCTGGGAGGCTCGGGACGAGCCGGTCCGCTCTTGAACGATGCCATCATGCTCAACCCCTCCTTCGGATCGTTCTTGCCCGTCTACAGCATTTCCGCGAACTACTCTTTATTCAACGGCCCGAGTTTCGGTACCGCGAGCGGCCCAGCCGTCAACTCCGGCCGCGTCTATAACGCCTCGATCCAAGACGGTCGGACGGAATTTTTACAGGCCGGAGCTTCGTTTACCCAGCGCGAAGATGCCGCATTTGTTCATGTCGGGCTCTCGAAGGCGTTTCTCAAGCGATACTCGGGTGGGTTGACCAGTAAGATCATGAGAAACAACCAAACCGGGGCTGTTGATGTCGACTTAGTTTTTTCTGCGACGGGCGTCTTCGCCGACTGGCTTCAAGTCGCACTGGTTGCCGACAACCTCATCCAACAGCCCGCGACTCAGAACTACGGGCTTTACCGCGAATTTACTCTCGGTACGAAGTTCAACGCGATGGGAATCGTTCTCGCTTATTTCGACCCGTTCGCCGCGCCATCGTTGCCCATCAACGCCGGCGGCCTGGGCTACGCAGCCGGCCTGGAGTTCGTCTTTTTTAAAGACTTTTTTCTCCGCGTAGGAAATTTCTATAATGCGCAAGTACCCTTTCAAGGAATTCGAGGCAGCGGCGCGGGCCTGGGACTCGGCTGGGTCGCCCCACGTATTTCATTGGACTACGGCTTCCAACGCGTCTTTGGTCCTCGGCAAGCCTTTGCACACACCTTCGGTACAACCGTCTATTTCTAGGGTGCCTTCCCGAAAAATACCTGCGGGCTGCCGGTGATCGGACTGTTAGCAACCTGTGCCGTTGAACCCGGATACAGGCTCTGAATACTTTCCGTGCTCACCACATCCACCACCTTGCCTTCAGCCACGACAGCCCCATCCCGCATCAATACGGCGCCATCCGCCCACTCCAGTGCGAGATTCACATCGTGCGCAACCAACACCACCATCGATCCCCGTGAAGCGAGGCGACGCATGATTCGACCCGCCAACGCCTGATGATTGAGGTCCATCTTCGAAAGCGATTCATCGAGCAAATAAACCTCTGGCTGTTGGGCCAGCACCGCCGCAAATGCGACCCGCTGACGCTCTCCCCCGCTCAATGTTTCCACCGTCCGATCCCGCAACGACCAACACTCGCATTCGCTCATCGCCTGCTCGAGCCGAGTCATCGACACCACCGTATCGGAAGCCCGAGCTCGAAGCTCGACCACCTGGAGAGCCGTCAGTGGAAAGTCCGTCTGAAGATCCGAACCGACGTATGCGATGCGCCTCGCCCGCCTTCTCTGGGAAAAAAGAGAGAGTGCCTCATCATTCAGCAGCACCTCGCCCTTCCAGGTCAGCTCACGCGAAATGAGAAGGCCCGCGAGAAATTTGAGCAAGCTCGATTTTCCCGCACCGTTCGGACCCAAAAGCGCCACCACCGACCCCGGCACCAGCCGGAAGGTCGCATCTCTCAAGATCTCTCTTCCGGCGAATTTCAGCGACAATGCACGGACAGAGATCATGAAACGGCCCCCCTGCGACGAGAAACCACCACGATGAAAAATGGCGCGCCGACAAGAGCCGTGATGACGCCAACCGGCAACTCGAAAGGTGGAGCCAAATTTCGAGCGAAAACATCTGCCCAAATCATCGTCCCTGCTCCCCAGAGAAACGAGCCCGGCACCAGCCGAACATGAAGAGCCCCCGAGAAACGCCTCACCGCATGAGGAACCATCAGACCGATAAATCCAACCATACCCGCGCCGCTGACACAGATCGCTACCATCAAGCAGCTGAGAAGGAGCAGACGCTTACGGGCCCGAACAACATCAACCCCTACGGAAAGAGCACCCTCCTCGCCCAGCAAAAATGCATCCAATGAATGGCGCTGCCACCAAGCGGCGGCGCTCAAAAAAACAATCAAAGCAAGAGAGACCCAGCTCCCCTCCACACGCGATCGAGTTAAATCGCCAAGTAACCAGTATAGCGCGCCCTGAACACCGGCCGAATCAGAGACCGCCATCAAGAGCGCCACCAAACTAGAACCCAAAAACCCCAGCATGACCCCGGAGAGCAGAAGCCCCTGAGACTGGTTCTTAAAGCGCAGCGATAGCAAATAGAGTAAAATTGAAAAAACAAAAGCCCCGAGAAAAGCAGACCCGGCCAAGCCACTCCAACTCAATGACCAGCCCAAAGCTCCGCCCAGGACCGCCCCAAGCGCGGCCCCCGATGAAATACCCAACGTATAGGGCTCGCAAAGAGGATTGCTGAACAGGGCCTGCAAAATTACCCCCGCGACGGAAAGTCCCGCTCCTACCGCCGTGCCCTGCACGAGTCGGGGAAGACGTATCTGCGCGACGATCTCCGGAGAGACCAGGTCCCCGGCAATTCCCCAGCGTAGGGAAACCCACGCGCCAGCCAACCACAAAGCAAACGCCGGAAGCAACGACCTCATTCTGCTCCCCGCAATTGTTTCTGCAGGTCACGAATTCCCCTAATCAAACGCGAGGACGGTCTAACGAGATCGTCGCCAGGCATTGCCACTGCTCGCCGCCGCGCTACGGCCGGCATAGAGGGAAAACGGCTCCAACTCTTCACCATGCGTTCGAAAACGTCAGCCGCCGAGCCCATGGAGAGAACGATCAAAAAATCAGGCTTCCTAGCGACGGCGTCCTCTACCGAGGGCCGAGGATAAGAGGAGTGCAGATCCGCATAGACATTCCGTCCACCGGCCACCTCAATCGCTTCTGCTAAAAAACCCTCTCCGCCCACCACGATCAGTGGGTCGGCGTTCAATTGGATCATCACCCGCGGTCTTTTTACCGGCGCGAGCTGACGAATTTCACTCAGATTTTTTTGAAACCTCCGCGCGAGCAGCTCCCCCCTCGATCGAAGTTTAAGCGCCGTTCCGATCGTGATGAAAGAGCGCTCCACATCCGCAAGAGTCTTCGACTGAACCACCACCACAGTCAGACCGAGCTCGCCAAGATGTTCGATCTGCTCCTTGGAATTTCCGTCCTGGGTTGCAAGCACCAAAGTTGGGCGCAACGAAACCACGCGCTCAATTAAGACCCTCGCATAGGGCCCGACCGACGCGCGTTTGCTGAGTTCCCGGGGGAAGTCCGTGTACTCGCTGACTCCCACCAGCGACGAGAGATCGCCGTCCAGCACTTCCGCCGTGATCTCCGCCAAAGATGGAGCCAACGTGACGATCCGAGCGCCTGCAGGGGCTTCCAAAGCAAAAGCAGGCAACGCCCAGAGCCCGAAAAACACCAGAACGAGACCACTCATACGCGCTACTCGGCTCGACTTCGACGCTGCAGGAGCCGATCTAAATCGAGGTGGTGCCGAAAAAAAATGAGCCCAAGAATCAAAATTCCTACCCATTCGGGGGTGCCTTTCCGGATCAGCACGAGATGAACGACCGTCGCCACCATCAATCCTGTCAAACTCGCCAATTCCGCGGTCGTCGTCTTGAGGTATGCCAAGCCGAAACCGGCGACTGAAGCGAGCGCCGCCCAAGGAGAAAGCGCGGTCAAAACCCCAAGTAAACCCTCGATTCCTCGCCCACCCTTGAACGCTCGAAACGGGGTAAAGCACTCACCCATCAACAGCGCAAAAGCTCCCATCCAACAGAGACCCGCCGGAACAACGTGTAGCTCCCAACCTAAAGCACTGGCCCAAACATGAACCCCGACCGGTGAGAGAAAATACGCGATCACCCCGCCACGAAGAAACGTCAGGGCCATCACCACAATTCCCGCCGGCCACAAACCAAAGGCCCTGGTCACCTCAATTGCGTCCCATCCAAGCTCGGTTTCTGGCCACTTTTTAGAACCAGCCACCAATCTCACCACGATGGCAGCCAAGGGAATCGTTCCAACGACATACGCAAAAAAAACGAGCACCGCTTGGGTCATCGGGGTCAAGTCGCCCTGCCCGTTCATCCAAAAAGAACTCACTCGCGCCCCCTCGCTGCCTTTTTATTGACTTGACGCAAACGAACAATCCACACGCCTACCGTCGCCGAAAAAAGTAAAATCGATATGAACTGGCTAGTGGAGAGCAGGCCGGGGATGACAAACCCCCGAATCTGATCGCCGCGAAAGATTTCGATGATGCTTCGAATCATTGGATACGCTAAAAAATAGGTCAAAATCACCTGACCTTCAAACTTCCGATTCCGAAAGAGCCACACCAAGCCACCCAAGAGAATGGCGAGGGCCGCTGCTTCGTAGAGTTGAGTGGGGTGAAGCAGAACCCCCCTCAGACTCTCCTCGACCAGTTCCGAATGGAGTCTCACGCCCCAATGACCACCCGTTGGTTTTCCATAACAGCAGCCTGCTCCCAGACAACCGATTCGTCCAAAGGCATGGGCAATGGTCACACCGGGGATCAAAACATCCAGAGTGTTCCAGATCCCCATCCGATGCTTCCGGCAATACCAAACGATAAAAGGGATCAAAGCAAATGGCGCACCGAGAAAAACCAAACCGCCCTCCCAGACCTTGATCATGTCGAGAGGATGAGCGGAAAAATGATCAAGCCTGGTCAAAATGAAAAGGATCCTTGCGCCCCCAAAGCCCGCGATAAGCCCCCAGAAAGTCAAATCGAGGATCTTCTCTTCGGAGATCTTGGCCCGACGAGCAAGCCTGCGAATCACCGCCACCGAAGCCAAAAATCCCGTCGCCACGAAAAAACCGTAACTGTGGATCGGGATCGGACCCAGGTTAACGAGGAGAGGGAACATCGCGAGCCTTCCTCGACGGGTTCTCCTGCGTCAGCAGGTCAAGCATCAAGATTCCGACTCCGACACAAATGGCGATATCAGCTACGTTAAAAGCTGGAAAATGGTACCGAAACCGCCAATGGAAATCGAGAAAGTCGATGACAAACCCGAAGACCATCCGGTCAATCAGATTACCCACCGCACCCCCGATGACTAACGACAGCGCAACGCTCATCTTCAAATCCGCATCGGCGATTTTCCGAAAAATATACCCTATGGCAAAAAGAGCGGTGATAGGCACCAGCACAAAAAAGGGAACACGAAACGCCGGGTCGGCGTGAGCCAATAAACCAAACGCTGCCCCAGTATTACGAACATACGTCAGATTAAAAAAGCCTGGGATAACGGACAGTGTCTCGCCCAGACGATAGCTATTATGAACCAGCGACTTCGTCACCTGGTCAAGGACGAGTGAGAGCGAAGTTAACCCCAGTAAAATCAGATACTTTTTCTTCATAAGCCGTACTCAAGCATTTCACGCCTCCCTCCTCGCTTAAAGAGGATTCTTTGGCCAATAATACCCCAGCTCATCCGCTACTTGGCGAACGGCCAGCTCCTCTGTTTCACCAAAGGCCCCGGCTTGATGACTATCAACATCAATCTGGCCAACGATTCGTCCCTTCTGGTCTCGAATGAGGCAGACGAGCTCGGACCGAGTCTCTAAGCCGCAGGCAAGGTAATTTGCTCGCTCTCGTACATCAGGAACATTCTGATCTTTTTCCTCTAGTACCGCAGTGCCACATACACCCATACCCACCCGAATTCGGGTGTGCACCGGCTTTGCCCCTATGTAGGGACCGAGCACCAAGGTATCCCGCTGAAGAACGTAGATCCCTACCCAATCGAATCTCCCCGACAAGCCAGCAACATGCCTGACCGCAGACCCCAAAGGGGCCTCTGGCTGAAGCCAGGAAGGCAGTTCCTGCAAATTCTTCATACCGTGACCCCTTTCACTCTCCGTTGTTGGAGAAGCGCCACCCCAGAAACAGCGACTCCAAGAATGAAAATACCGAACCACTGCCAAAGTTCGATCACCTCGCCAAACACCCAGTATCCCAGTAGCGCCGAGAATGGCGCGTTCATCAAACTTAAAACACTCACCACTCCCGCCGGCGCATAACGATAGGCGTGCGTCATACAAATCTGTCCCAGGGTCGCACTTGCCCCCACCAGCAAGAGGACGGGGGTCCACCCTGTCTGAAAGGGCACGGATGAAAAAAAAGCGAACGGCGCCGCCAAAAGGCTCGTCATCAAAGAGAAATAGAAAATAATGGTGTTGGACGAAAACTGGGCCGAAGCGGCTCGAATTGCGGTGTAAGCGACGCCGGCGGCCACAGCCCCGAGCAAACCCACCAGGGCCGGAAACCAAGGGAGCAAAGAATGAAAGCCCTCGTCAAAGCGGAGGCCCACAACCTGCGTCAAACCGACGAAAGCAAGCAAAACAAGACCACGACTTCCGCTGGGCAAGCGCTCTGAAAGGAATAGACGTGAAAAAAGCACAACGAAAATCGGCGAACTCCAGTTAAACACCGCAGCGACGGGAAGAGGCAAATGAGTCACTCCGTAAAATAAGGAAGTGACTCCCACGTAACCGGCAATCCCCCGAACGATCAAAAGAAGGGCGCCGTTTTTCGGGAGAAAAACAATATCCCGGCGAATCACCCCCCAGCACGAAATCGCGACCAGACTGATCATGCCACGCGAAAAAACGAGCCAGGCATTCGAAACCGTAGGTGCCGCTTTCTTCACGCAAACCGCCATGAGCGAAAACCCGACAACGCTGGCAAACATCCAAATCGTCGCTGTCTTTATCGAATCCTGTAACGGCGCCCGAGTTCTCAAACTCTGCTACTTTCGACGATCCACGAAGGGACGGTCAACCCACGTCGCGACAAAAATACTCAGCATAGGTGCGAGGTAGCACCGATTTCTTTCCGCTCCAAGGCGCGGATAGCGCAAAACGACTCTGAACAAAATAGTCGGGCACAAATCCGCCCTCGATCGTTTGTAGCAGCAAAATAGGAATTTTTATCGTCATTACTCGCAGTTAGCACTCCCTTCTGACTCCGACATTTTTTTGGCACGCATCCCGCAGAAGGGGCCAGCGACACCACAGAGTGTCGAAAGGAGAGGATTTATGAGGTTGAAAAATTGGATCACACAAGTCGCCCTCGTTGTTACGACAACGTCGGCTCTGTGTAGTGGATGGGAAGCGCACGCGTTCATTCAAAGAAACGATTGTTTACGACGGGGGTCTGCCGGAGGCATGGGACGCCAAATGGGTGTTCGTAACGCGAGCCGAATCGTCCAAGCGATGTGGAATCGGATGGGACGCACCTGCAATCAGGTCGATCGTCTCGCCACGATCATTTCAGATACGCCGCTCGCTCGACCCTACACAGGGGGTGAGTTCGCCGCCTGTTTTTTCCAGGGGTACGTAGATACGCTCTGGTCTCAGCTCGACCAGATCTACGACAACTGCGGGGTGCGCTGCTTCAGCGCTGGTGCCGAAATCGGAAACATCTCGGCCCAGGGCTACTGCGCCGCCAGCATGGCCGTCGGTGGTCTGTATGACCCTGGTTTCATCTCCCAACCCCCTCTTCCATTCTGCGGCCAAAACCTCGTTTTTGGATGCAAATCTGAATACGTCGCAGTGGCCTCTTTCGAATACCCTGGCTGCCAGGTCTTTACCGAAGGGGCCTTTTCTCTGACCTTCGATAACACCGTAAGGCAAGATTGCTATGTCCCAACCGACGTACCGATTCGCGATCATGAACCCATGTTCGGATTCTTGGAGTGAAATGAATTATGAAAAATCTAGCTCTCCTCACCAGTCTACTTCTCTCGCTCGCCGGAGCCGTCGCCTGTAATCAGGCGACGGCGATGGGTAGAGCGATCCCCCAAGTTGTCGAAACGCGGCCCTCTTCGGTCGGCACCTTTGAACAAGGTCTCGAAATCGGAAGAAGAAATGGAGGTCTCATCTCAGAGCGACTCAAAGCACGAACCGTCGGTACTCAGGGATGCGAAGCGTTGCCCCAACTTCAGTCTGCGCTCCTCGCGGTGACCCGCACGTTGAAGGGCCCACAAAACCAGGACGATGCACTGGTTTCGGGGTTCTTCACCGGCTACCTGAGGGCCGTACGGGAGGCGCTTCGTGAAACTCGTCAGGGCTGCGATGCACTGACCTTCGACGAAGGCACCTATGCCGGCTCTCTCTTGGGCACCCTCTTCTGCCAAGCCAAGCAAGCGGACGAAAAGGCGCTTTCAAGCCTGACCAGCGAGCCCTTCTACGAAGGCTGGGCCGGCGGAAATGAATCCTTACGGGCGGAATGCCAGATCGCCCTGGAAGAAACCGCTCTCAGTTGTGATCTCGACCTTTCCCAAACCCTGGAAACCGCCTGCAACGACGGCTTCCCCCTCATCCGTCTCGAGGAATAGGCCATGAAAATGATGCACGCGATTTTAGCAGCCTTCTTCTTCATCGCCGAAAGCGGGCTCGCACCCGCGCCCCCGCCCGGGTTCCAACGGCCGGGGCGCCCGGACTTTGGCCGCCCCCGCTTCGATCACCCGGGGCGCCGCCCCCTTCCGGTTGGCCGACGTATTTTCATTCGACAAGCAACCTCCGGCCATGCCGACGAGTTGCGCGCTATGCGTATTCTCCAGGGGGTTTTCAACGACGCCCGCTGTGAACGAATCGGCGACTCCCTCCGCCGCCTGTCAAACGCCATTCTGAGTTCCGCCAGCGAAGCGAACTCGCGCGATCAAGATCTCATTCCCGGCGATCAGCGGAGCGAGCTCCGCAGACGAGCTCGCACGGGATGGCGCCAAACCTTCCGCAGCCGGATCTTCTGGGAAACCGTGTTCTCACGACTATCCGAGGCTTACCGCTCGTGCGATGCGACGTGCATGGACGATGGAGACGCCATCGGGGCAATCTCCGGCACCATGTACTGCGCCGCCAATGCAGGCGTTGGCGGCCTGGATGCGCCTGGGTTTTTGGCGCAGAACCTAGTCCCCATGTGTGAGACGTCCATCTTTGTGGGGTGCCAGCAGTCGTTTCGGCAAGCGGCGCAGGCCTACGATGGGTGCTCCGCCTACCTCAGTGGATCGTTCGAACAGACTTTCCTCGAATCAATTTCCCAGGATTGCCACGTCGAACTGCCTTAGCCCCCGCTGTCTCATCGGGGGAGACGCCGGGAGCCAAGGTCCTGAATTTTGTTCTCTGCGAGAAGCTGTGGTAGCCGCAACGGGGTGGTGGGCAAGGGGGAAGTGTCTTGAAGCAATCTTCTGTCGTTTCTATTGTTTTTTTGGGTCTCGTTTCCTCATTCCTCGGAGGCTGCTCGCAGCCTCCGCCAAGAGTTGAGCCACCGGTGATCGCGCCAAAAATCGCCGCGCCTACCGAGACGGGCCCTGCGATTGCTGTTCTTGAAAACGGCGCACGCGTTCGCATCCTGCGAGAGGGGCGACGTTCCCTTGTAGAAGCAGAAGCCGTGTTGAGCGAAAAATCTTTCGCGCGGCTTTCCTCCGTCGCCGCCACGAAGGAGGATCGACAGGTCTTGATTCGGTCAGAACTCGATCGCGCCATTCAACAATTGACACGCCAGGGCGCCCGCGTTCTCTACCGGGCGGACGAAATCGGGTACTTTGCTTTTGCGCTACCCTTCGAACTCGGATCGGCCGACCTCTTGGCTGGGGTCCGAAAGATTCGTCTCGAATCGACCCTCCTCATCAACCCCATTCACTTCGATCTCGATTCGCTTGCGTCGGTCAAAACACTTTCGACCGAACTGCTCTCCGATGCCGGACTTTCTCAAGCGCCCCCCCGCGAAACAAATGATGGCTTCAGCGGCCTCGACACCGTTGGCGCCACCGAGTTTGAAGCACTCGTGGAAAGTGAACTTGGCAATGGCGTGCAAATCAACGGCTCCAGTGTTCGCCTCGGTATCACGGACACCGGAATCACCCTCAATCATCCGACATTCCGATCTCACCGGGCGGATCACGTCGACGCCTCCCGAATCGTCTACCTCAAGGACTTCACTCAAGAGGGGCGCGTCTACTTCCATCCGGACGCATTGCTTTCGATCAAAACCGGTAGCTCCGACGAGGAACTCCTGATCTCCGGCGAGGTCATCCAAACGCCTCGACTCCCGTCTCTGCCAGTTGGCGATCAACGAACCCAGGTAAAAGACCTTAAGCTTCGGGTGAGCAGCACCCTAAAGGCTGAGCTCAGCGATCCCATACGCGCACGCAACTTTCGGTTGGGATTTCTCGCTGAAGACAGTCTGAACGGAGAAGAAGATCTGGTCGACATCAACGCCAACGGCTCCCGAACGGACCGCTTCCCTATTCTCTATGCTCAGGGCGAGTCCCCCTCCGACGATCGTTTCTACATCGATTTCACTGGCGAGGGCGATTTCAGAGCCGCCCCCGCCCTGCATGATTGGAACAGGAGTCGAGAGACGGTCACGGTCGGTGCGGAACGGATTGGCTTTGAGGCCAAGGCCGACCAGCTAGCTGTTTCGGTCGAAGGTCAACCACCGATCAGCGTGCGGAGTCTCTCGATCGTGGGGTACGACCCGGGAAACCATGGAAGCCATGTCGCGGGAATCGCCGCGGGCGCGCAGACTCTCTCGAATGACCTGGCCAATACCCGCGCACGCGGTGTTGCACCCGAGGCCGCCATTCTTATGAATCGCGTCTGCGCGAACAATACCGGATGCCAGGCCACCGCCGCCCTCATCGACCTCGTGCTCGTTGGCCACGCCGATGTGGTGAATATGTCGCTGGGTGGGCTCAGCCCGTTCAACGACGGCTACGGAACACAAGAAACCGCGATCAACCGCCTGACTGCGGCGAAAGGCGCGTTATTTATGATCTCCGCTGGAAACAGCGGCCCCGGAAAGCAAACCGTCGGAAGCCCGTCAACGGCACGTCTCGCCCTCAGCGTAGGCGCCAGTGCGACAACCGCCATGATTCAACGCCAGTACCAATACCCTGGTTTGGGCGGCAGCGAAGGAAGTGGGATGAACGATCCCTTCATGCTCTTCTTCAGCAGCCGCGGACCCTCGGCCGGCGGTGGGTTCAAACCCAACCTGACTGCTCCGGGCACTGAACTGAGCAGCATTCAGCTCCACGCTGCTTCCGGCCGTCTGGCTGGCTTGGACGTTTACTGGGGCACCTCGATGGCCGCTCCAGCGGCGACCGGTGCCTACGCCTTGCTGCTCGACGGTATCAATAAGTTCAACACAGCCCATCCTGAATCGCCCCTCCCCACCCACTCAACTATCCTGCGACGAGTTCTCATCGAATCCGCTCAGCCGTTCGATGTAAGTCGAACCGACCTGTCCACAGGCAACACCCAAACAGGCCAATATACCTGGACCGATCAGGGCACGGGCATGATTCACCTCCCTTCGGCTTGGACTCTCCTGAAAAAGTGGCGCGCCGAAGAACCGGAGGCGACGGTCAAACTGACCAATGGGGCCCCCGTAGAACTCGACTACGAAGTCCTCGTCAATTCGAAGGACAGCCCCAGCCGTAGCGGGTACGATGGAAGTCGACTCACAACAGATAAGACGCCCATTTTTGGGTCGGGCGTTTACCTCGATTTTTTCGGTGGCGATACTCTTCGCAAAGTGGCTATCGCTCGAAAGATCCCCGAAGGGCTCGCCACTGGCGAAGAAGACGGCGCGTTACTAAGACAGATCGCATCGACCTCCGAGACCTTCACGCTCCGAACGGTGATCTACGGGTCGAGTATCCCGTGGATCAAAGCGGGCGTCCTCGATCAGCTCGCCGAGGGAAATTGCGAGGCTGCTGATTCCGCGCCTCTCACCTTAATTGGCCAAACGGCGACCACCTCGGTGGACGACGCTGGAAAGGGCGTCTTGACCGCCGCCCGGCACTCCTCGCTCAATCTCTGCATGGATCGTGAGGCCATCGAAACACGCCTTGCCCCCGGCGACCACGGGGCGCTGATCTATGCCTATCGAACTCGGGATGGCAAAACCTCACCCATCGCATCCTTTGTCGTGCCCGTATCGATCAGTGTTCCACATCGCTCGCTCGAACTCTCGCAAGGCTACGAGTTTGCAGCCGGCGTGAAGAGCTTCGGCGTACGGCGGCACTACGTGAATGTTCCGGCCGGGACCACGGTTCTGCGTGTTAAGCTCGAGGTGCCTCCGGCGAAGTTAGCTACCGGTAACCGCCGACTGGCCGCGGGGGAGCGCTGCTCTGGAATCGAGCTCATGGAACTCGAAGGCGCGAATACGGCGAATCCATTCGCCAAGGACCGCGCCCAGGCGCGTGTCTCGAACTGTAAGCCTGATGGAACGCCCGAACTCGACGCACGGAAGCGGACCCTCCTAGTGACGCGAGTGAATCCACGGGCCGGCCTGTGGGATCTGCATGTCTTCGGGCAGTATGCGTACCGTGAATCTGACTACCGAATCAGCGTCGACTACCTGAGAGCCAACTCTGAGATCAGCCTCATCTCCGGCGACGTCGCGGCGTTGACTGGGAGCTTCGACTGGAAGGTCGAGGAATCTTCTCTGCACGTCGGCCCGAGCGCGGAGAAAAGCCTATTCGAGATCCTGGGCTTCCACTCCTCCACGACCCAGAAAGTAGCGGCCGAGCAGGATTTGATCGTCGACGGCGCCCTCGGCAAGTTCAGAAAATACCCGCAGGGCACGAAGTCGGTCGAGGTGACCACCGGTGGATCGACGGGTAACGACATCGATCTCCGAATTTACGAGTGCCCCGGCGACCAAACCGCGTTCGACCCCCACATCTGTACGACCGTGGCGGAGAGTGGCGGGTCGACCGATGTCGAGAGCGGTACCTTCGAACCCGCCACCGACAAGGTCTACGTCGTTTCAGTTCGCGGATATGAGATTTCCGCGCATGAGGGTGAGTTCACCTCGATCGAGCGCATCCGCATGGCGCCAGAACGCGGCACCGTTGCCGTAACTGGGGTTGAACCACTCTTTCGGGTCAGCTATGCCTTCGACGATGCCGCACTCACCGAGAGCCGTGTTCTCAACCATGAGCTGTTTGGCTCGGGAAAATGCGGCGCCTTCGGGAGACTACAACTCCTCAGTGCGGACCAGATCACGCTGGGCGAGATCCCGGTCTCGATTCGGAAGGGCCCGCCGCATGTAAACGGCTCGCCAAACTGAAAGAGACCCACGGCACCAGGGCGCCATAATACAAAAGATTGGGGACGACCCGCAGAAGGTATCCCCAGTCTTTTCCTGCAAGAATTACGATGTCCGCGCTCGCCCATAGAAAATAATAGGCCGCGACGAAACCTGAAATCCGCCAGTCGCCCTTTTTCTTTCCAAGCCCAAGGGCGAGCCCAAAAAACATCAGCTCATAAATAAGAAACAACACGCGTGCTGAGGCCCACTCGCCGGGTAACAGCCGATGCACCAGGGTCGACGAAATGGGAACCACTAGACTGTAGATAAATGCCTTCCACTTCGAATCAAAGATCACGAGAAAATAGCGGGCGTCGCCCAGGATCACGAACGCGATCGGCAGGGTACTGGCCAATGCGGCCGGTAAGGCCCCGATTCCCCATGGACGATCCGAGGTGAGCCAGGCATCCAGCAGAGAAATGACCGTGAAGCCAACGGCGTAGGCGATCCATCTCCACGGCACCAGAAACTGAGCTCGCCACTGCCACCCGAGCATCAACCAAGAAACAACAACCGATACCCAAAGAAGGAGGGGCTGTTGAAGCTCACTTTTGTAGAATGTTTCAAAGGGGGGCAATTTTCTTACTCCGCATGGTTTCGAGATAATCGAGCACGGATTCGATGACTGCCCCTTGTTCCTCTTTGGGCAAGCGGAGCGGCGGCATCTTCGTCCCCCAACGTACGCTCACGGGGTCAGCGATCCATCTCCGCAGATGTACTCGAGTTAGATACTCCGTGGCGTTCGTCGGAAAATTCAATTCCGGCCCGACCCTTCCGCCCTGGCCGTTCACCGAGTGGCACTTCAAGCAATGAGCCCTAAAATTTCTGAAACCGGTTTGGACGGACTGCGTCGACCCGTTGGGCGGGAGCACTCTCGAAAATCGCTCACTGAAGACCACCAGCTCGAGACCGGATATCTGATAGGGCCAGGCAAAATCGCTATCCGCACGAATCCGCGTATCATGAGCGCTATCCCAGACGAGATAGGCCGGCGCGAGCATCACTTGCTTCGCACCGGAAGATTCTTCCTTCTCGATTGAAAAAGACGGGTGCCCAACGCGCTCGAACGCAAACCACGCCCGACGCTGAAGAAACCGCTGGACGGGAATCACTGGCTGGTAGCCGTCGAGACAAGTGATCAGAACCTCGTCCGCCGCCTGCCACCGTTTTCCCCACAGCTGATCGAAAACACTCCTTGCATCTACCCCACGAAAAAGAACCTCTCGCTTTTCATATGGGTCAATGACGGCCACCTCACCGGCGGTAAATCCACGAAGGTCGACGAGTTTCTCAGTGTGCAAATCAACCTGCCCGACTAGAGCGGCCGTTGGAACGGACGACCTCCAGGGATTACAGGCCCCGCACAACAGGGTTGCCACCAGAACAACCGCTTGGTTCAAGCCAAAGTCAGAAAAGGGTCGCTTTCCACTCATCCAGTCCTGTCCTCGATCAGTGTTCCCACCGAATAAGCCGTCTCCGTGATGGCACCAGGATCTGACGGGCCTCGACTGCACATGCACATATGACGGCCCTCGCTCCGCACCTCGGCACCGCGAGCGCCTCCAGCGCGCATCATCTCTTCGGCGATCTCCTTGACTAGGTCCTCCTGAATCTGAAATCGGCGCGCGTAAGCATCAACAAGTCGCGGGAGCTTACCGAGACCGATGATCTTGGTTCCAGGTAGATATTTTACCGAAACGGTCCCGAAAAACGGTAAAAAATGATGCGCACAAATCGAGTAGAAGTGAATTCCTTTCACCTCGACCACGCTGACACGCTCGTTGGCGGCCACTGCCCGGGTCGTTTTTAACAACGCACCCGGATCGACCTCGTAGCCCGCCAGAAGCTGGCGGTAGGCCTTGCGGATGCGCTCCTCGCACTCTTCATCTGAAAACCAATCCAGCGCGCGAACATCCCGAGTCACGTTCTGGGCAACCCAATCTACGATTTTCATGTGCCCGAAGTCTTGCGCTAGAGCGGGCAGAACGCAACTCCCTAACCACGTACAACGAGTCGAATTTCGGTCGCTCATTCGAAATGCGAACACTCAACCTGACTGGGTGGCCGAAATTCCCAAAGTCCATGGCACCTTCCTTGCTGAGTGGATGCCATGAAAACTCAAAAACGCAAACTCAAGCCCCTGAACAGATTCACCACCACCTGGTTCCCAGGCGCACAAAGAAAGGACAAGGAGCGCTTCTCTCTTCACGGAGATCCTCACGCCAGACCTGACCCCAAGGACCTCGCGCGCCTGCTCGAATGGGTCAGCCAGGACGGCATCATGGAGGGCGCCGTACCGACTCCGGCAGAGGACACGGCATTCGCCACGTTATTCCGACAAATCATGGCGACCGGTTACCGTATCCCCGGGGTTGAGCCCTGGCTGGATGACGATTGCCCGATCTGCGTCGACATGAAGAAGCAGGAAATCTTCGAAGCCCTCGCCCCGGTGGATCATTTTCCTGGCTCCGCGATCATTCACTAAGACGCTAAAATCTCAGGCCGAGAAGAGCGGAAAGAACGGGCGTCACCCGTCCCCGCCTTTCTTGGCCTGAGCTATCCAATCCCCCTAACGGCCCGGTAACATTCGGGAGAATGATCGTCGACCATCCCGACCGCCTGCATGAAGGCATAGCAGATCGTGGTGCCCACGAATTTGAATCCCCTTTTTTTGAGATCCTTGCTCATCGCATCGCTCTCTGGGGACGAGCTGGGCTGGCCGCCGCCTCTGCGTGGCTTTCCGCCGATGAATTGCCAAATGTATCGATCAAAACTGCCGTGTTCATGCTGGATCTCAAGAAACGCCCGAGCGTTCTCGATGACGGCATTGATCTTGAGCTTGTTGCGAACAATGCCCTCGTTCATCAATAGCTCGAGTCGCTTCTCGGTGTCGTACTTCGCGATCTGCTGCGCGTTGAACTGGTCAAACGCCTTCCTATAACTCTCGCGCTTTTTAAGAATCGTAAGCCAGCTGAGCCCAGCCTGCGCGCCTTCGAGGTTGAGCATCTCAAAGAGCATGCGGTCGTCGTGAACGGGGATGCCCCATTCCTGATCGTGATACGGAACAAATTCCTCGTGAGACATGGCCCACTTGCATCGAATGGGGGATTTCATAGCTTCAGGGTTCCGGCCCAAACTCAGACCGCCAGACCGGAAACCTGCAAATGACGCAGGTTCGAAAGTTTTTTTGAAACGGCCCGTAGCGTGGTCCGCAATGCCTCAACTTCCTCGGGCTGGAGACCGGAGCGGCAAAATAAATCAAAACTCATGTCAGCCACTTTGGGTTTCAACTTCCGGCCTTTATTGGTCAGAAAATTGTGGACGAAACGATCGTCCTCTTTGGACCTCCGCCGCTCAACCAGCTCAAGCGACTCCAGCTTTTTTAAAACTGGAGTCAGCGTTCCCGAATCGAGCCAAAGTTTCGCACCGATTTCTTTGACGCTGAGGCCTTCATTTTCCCATAGCACGAGAAGTACGAGGTACTGAGGGTAAGTCAACCTGAACTGGGTGAGCACATGTTCATACGACTGAACGATCAGTCTCGAGGCCGCATAGAGAGGAAAACAAAGTTGGTTATCCAATTTTAATATTTCGTCGACCCGAAGCACTGGCATCATGTGAGTCCTCGATTCTGTTTACGGGCAAAACCTAAATATGAAAGCTTCAAAGAAGACGTTAAAGTAAAAGTAAAATTCTCCGGGACCGTTCGAGTGAGCAGCCCCTTGAGTGTGATCGTCGAAAAGCGGGGACGCAGCCCGGTCATCTCCGTAACCTGCATATCGTGATTCAGGCAAAATTTCGTGAGCTCTTTTGGCGTAATAAACAGCTCGATAACGTGCATGTTTTTGGGAGTGTTTTTCACCAGGGCTTTGACCATCCGGATGATCACGATATTCGCCAATAAATTTCTGTTGAACGTATGAAAGAAAAAAAGACCACCGGGCTTCAGTACCCGAGACACCTCCTTGATGACCCGCTCCGGCTCTTCGACATGCTCTAAAAAGTCCATGGCCGAGACAACATCAAATTGAGCATTGGCGTAGGGTAAATGATAAGCATCGGCCTTTTGATATCGGACTCTGTTTGTCTGGTCATATTTTCTGGCAACATAAAGACTCTCTTCGGAGAGATCCACCGCAGAAACCGCATAGCCCTCCTGGGACAAACGATTACTAAGAAAACCTCCACCACAACCGACATCAAGAATCTCCCTGTTTTTGTCTTGGCCGTATTCATTTTTAATTCGGTCAAGAATCCAGGGGATTTTTGTCTTCGACTCCTGCCGGAGCAGGGCTACGGGATCGTCATAGGCCGTATACCAACGCTCTCCGAGAAGATTATAAAGTTCGTTATTTATTTCCGATCTGTTTTCCACGCAAAACTCCAATAAACGATTTGGTAAACTAAGAAAAGTATCGTGGACCCCATGAGAGCTCTCAGGCTCAGCCAAAGATTCGGATTGGAATCCACAGCCATACCGTGGTCGTACCAGATCAACCCGGCGACAATGAAAACCAGGGGATGCAGAATAAATAGTATTGAATGAAGCCAGCTCTCGCCTCCAGCACAGTGTTGCTGATGGACGAATTCGTCTTTGGTGATCAAAGCGCAGGAAAAAAGGCAAAGACCGCCGTAAAGAAGAAGATTTTCCTGGGTCGGCGGCAAAGCCAAAATGATGCCGTAGCAAAGAGCGACCGAAATCGTGTCGATGGGGTGCCCGAGGCGCTCCCACAGAGGCAGACCTCTTTTGTGATGAAAATAAAATTCATCCACGAACATCGCCAGACCTTGAATAATAAAGGGAAGAACCCAAAAATTAGATAGTTTCAAACAGCGCTCCAAAGATCGTGAGCCCCGGCCCGAATGCGAGGCTAACAACGAGTTTTTGGGGAGCGATTTTCTGCTCTAGCAACTTCTGCCAGACATGGGGCAAGGTGGCAGAAGACATATTCCCACGTAGCAGCAGAATTTCACGACTGGTTCGCACCTGCTCCGAACTGAGCTCAAGAATTTCCTGGACCGCATCGATGATTTTCGGACCCCCTGGGTGCACGGCAAAAACGGCATTTTTGAGAACCTCTTCCAGTTTATAATCGCCATCCTGGACGAGTTTCTGCACAAAACTCCGAAGACTGGCTCCGATTTTTTCCGGAACGTCCCTCGACAACGTCATTTTCATTCCGAAACTGGCGGGGGTCCAGGACATATCGCCCTGCGAATCCTGCACAATTTGTTCACGAATCCGAAGGACCCGGAAACCGACTTTTGCGGATTCGGGCGGGACGACAGAATACTTAATATGGCCATCGGCAAAAAGACTCTGAACGACCAACTGTTCCGGAGAATGGTCGTGAGTATCCATATGTAGGCCGCACATTTCGGTGTGCACGATATCCACACGATGATGAGCGGCAGCTACAAATCCTTCGGCCATGCGGATCGCTGGGAGGGCGGCGTAACAACCCATATGGTAGGCGTGGGTCACGTTGGTTTTTTCGGTCCAGCCGTTGTCGTTGACCAGATGTTGGGCAGGACTGGGTGAGATATATCCCGTGCAGGTCACATGAATGAGGTGGTCGGGTGGGCTGCTTTGTGCGGGATAGAACTGAGACATAATTTCGCGGCCCTTCAGGCCAAAAAACTGAGTGCGCTCAAAAATATCTTTTCCCTCTGCGGCGATATTGATATTTTCGAAAGATCTCTGCGCAATCTGGGTCGCTTTAACTCCATACCGTCTCACTAGAGTGGCGATGGTATCGCTATTTTTCCCCTCGGCAACCAGCACCTGGGAATGAATTTTAACCATATGCTCCAGGCTGTCCGACTGGGTCATAATAATTGACGGCATCACGATTTCGAAATTAGTCAGGGCCACTATAGGCTTCATCAGTCACACCTCTTGCGCTCGAAATCAGACGCCTGGACAAATTAGATCGCATGCAATCTAATTGCATTCAACTAATTAGGCAACGGCTATTTAGGGTGTCGGATGGTTTATGGTTGGGGTGCTAGGGGTCGAACCTAGGAATGCTGGAATCAAAATCCAGTGACTTAACCACTTGTCTACACCCCAACCCAACTGAGAGCCGCCGTCCTCGTTTTCACTCAGCCGACAGTGCTCATATTTTGTAACACAAGCCACCACACGGGGTAAAGAGACCGGTGATTCGCAGGGCCGGTAGAGTTATCCCTCTGTCGAGAGACCGCCAGGCGGGGATTCAAAACCGTCATCGTCGTGAGAACCCTGAGGCCCAGCCCCCTTTTTTATCTCCGCTATGTAGGCATCCAGGATCTGCTTCTCCATCGCCGCACGAGTATCTTGATTGAGAGGATGGGCGATATCCTTGAACGTCCCATCTTTTCGCCTCTTACTCGGCATCGCGACGAAAAGACCGCCGGTGCCGCTGATCACCTTGAGATCCCGAACAACAAAACAGTTATCCAGCACCACTGTAATGTAGGCCTTGAGCTTCTCTTCGTTGACGCTAAATACCTTGATCTCAGTAATATCCATGCAACCCCATCCGTTTAGGGATGATACTGAGATTCGTGAACAAATTTCAACGCATTGTGAACAACTTCACAATTTATTGAAATTTGAAGCTGCCCCCGTCGAAATCAACCCGTATCTTCGACCCCGAGGGGTACTTACCCTCGAGCAGGCTCACGGCCAGCCGATTCTGTATTTCACGCTGGAAGACCCGCTTCATCGGTCGAGCGCCAAACTCCCTATCATAGCCCAGCTGGGCTAGCTCATCGAGGGCCCGCGGCGAAAACTCGACCTCGAGCTGCCGATCCTTCAACTGGTCAGCCAATCTCACAACGAACTGAGTCACGATTTTTCTCAACTGGCTCTGCTCTAGGTGCGCAAAAATCACCACGTCATCAATCCGATTCAAGAACTCGGGCCGGAAAACACGACGCACTTGCTCCATTACGCCAGCCTCCATTTTTTTCCGGTCCTTTTCTTCAAGAATCACCTGGCTGCCGATATTCGACGTCATGATAACAATGGCATTGGTGAAATCGACCGTTCGGCCTTGGCCATCGGTGATTCGTCCGTCATCCAACACCTGAAGAAACACATTGAAGACGTCCGGATGAGCCTTCTCGACCTCGTCGAGCAAAATCACCGAGTAGGGGCGGCGGCGAACCGCCTCCGTCAGGACTCCCCCCTCTTCATAACCGACATATCCGGGTGGCGCTCCGATCAAGCGCGCCACGTTGTGCTTCTCCATAAACTCACTCATGTCGATACGAATCATGGCTTGCTCATCATCAAAGAGAAACTCCGCCAATGCCTTCGCCGTTTCAGTCTTCCCAACTCCCGTAGGCCCAAGAAAAAGAAACGACCCAATAGGTCGGTTTTTTTCCTGAAGGCCCAGCCGCGAACGACGAACGGCATGCGCCACCGCCTCGATCGCCGGAGCTTGACCGATCACTCGTCGGCCCAGATTCTCCTCCATCTTGAGCAGCTTCGTTTGCTCTCCCTCAAGCATCCGCGCGACGGGAACACCAGTCCACTTCGCCACTACCTCGGCGATATCGTTCTCAGTCACTTCCTGGCGCAATAACTGCGTCTGAGGCCTCGTTTCCTCAAGCTGCTTCTGAAGCGTAATCAGCTTGCCATATCGAAGCTCCGCCGCCTTCTCGAGCTGCCCCTGTCGTTCGGCCGCCTCGGATTCCAGACGAATTCTCTCGATCTGCTCCTTGAGGTCCTTCACCTGATGGACTGACGCCTTCTCCTTCTCCCACTGCGCCTTCAGTTGGCTCGCCTGCTCTTTCAGACCCGCTAACTCCAGATCGAGCCGCTTCACTCGATCTGCCGACGCCGGGTCCTTCTCTTTTTTCAAAGCCTGCCGCTCAACCTCATCCCGAAGAATTTTTCGTTCCAGCTCATCCACCTTCTCCGGGCGCGACTCGATCTGCATCTTCAGCCGCGCACAGGCCTCATCGACCAAGTCGATCGCCTTGTCGGGGAGGAAGCGATCCGTGATGTAGCGATTCGACAGATTCGCCGCCGCGACCAGCGCCGCATCGCGAATTGAAACACCGTGATGGACCTCGTACCGCTCCTTCAAGCCACGGAGAATGCTCACGCTATCCTCCACCGTGGGCTCCTTCACGAAAACGGGCTGGAAACGCCGTTCGAACGCCGCATCCTTTTCAATATGCTTTCTGTATTCGTCAAGGGTCGTCGCCCCGATGCAGTGCAACTCGCCACGCGCCAAGGCCGGTTTCAACATGTTCGAGGCATCCATCGCCCCCTCCGCCTTACCGGCGCCCATCAAGGTATGAAGCTCGTCGATAAAGAGGATGATCTCACCCGCCGCGCCAGTGACCTCCTTGAGAACGCCCTTCAGACGCTCTTCGAACTCTCCACGAAATTTCGCGCCAGCAACGAGAGCCCCGAGATCCAACGAAAGAATACGTCGATTTTTCAGACTCTCGGGCACATCGCCGTTGGCAATTCGAAGTGCAATACCCTCGGCGATCGCGGTCTTCCCCACCCCGGGCTCACCGATCAAAACGGGATTATTTTTCGTCCTCCGAGAGAGCACCTGAATGACCCGGCGAATCTCCTCATCTCGACCGATCACCGGGTCGAGCTTCTGCGCTCGCGCCTGCTCCGTCAGATCCCGACAGTACTTTTTGAGGACCTTCATCTTCCCCTCGGGCTCCGCATCCATAATCCGCGCGCCCCCACGAGTTTTT
>CAYIHX010000013.1:0-80005 GCA_964363305.1 uncultured Bacteriovoracaceae bacterium
GCACCCCCCTTTACTTGGATTCTTCTTTTTTTAGCCGTTGCGCCCCCGCAATGTCATCGGCCTCAATTTCTCTCGCCACGGTTCGTACTTCGTCGTGCAACTCTCCAAGAATGACACTGATTCCGTAAAAGGCGTCGTCCTCGTCCAATGGGGGGCATGGGTGATTGCCGCAAAATTCGATTAGGTAAGACATTCCCCGGAGCTTGAAGCAAGTCGTTCTTAGGCGGCTATAGGCTGGCTCGGAATCGAACGTTTTCGTACTACGCTTTTTGCCCATGATGCCCCCCTTGAAAAGACTCGTTTTTTTGATCGGAAATTTTAGGGGATTTCGTACCAGTGCTTTTGATGGCTCGGTGGATGGCCGGGCGTGAAATGCCTAGCAGCTTTTGAATTTTGGAATAGCTCAAGCCCTCCGCCCGCAATTTTAAAATGGCGTCGTCGTCCCGAGTCTTAGGCCGTCCTAGAGTTTTCCCCGAGTTTCGAGCGTGTTCGAGCCCGTTCATTGTCCGCTCCCGAATCAAAGCCCGTTCAAATTCGGCGAACGCCGCAAGTAAATGCAGCATAAGGCGTCCGCTTGCCGTCGTTAAGTCGATTTGATCGCTAATGCTGACGAAAAGGACGCCGAGGGAAGTGAACTCATCCAAGGCCGAAACCAAGTGCTTGAGAGAACGTGCAAAGCGGTCGAGCTTTGTCACCACAATCACGTCCACCCTACGGGCGCGAATCAAGGCCATGAGCTTTTTAAGCCCTGGGCGCTGATCCGTTCCGCCGCTGAAGCCGTGATCGACAATTTCCTCGATAACATTCCACTCACGGGCCGCGCAATACCTCCGAAGCTCGGCAATCTGAGCCTCGGGGCTTTGCTTGTCGGCGGTAGACACACGGGCGTAGGTTACAACCCTCTTCGGCTTTGCCATGAGGATTATCCAATCACCAATTTTTTAAGAATGGTCTGCGTGGTGGATTCAAGAATCGCATCGGCTTCGGCTTTTCCAACGCGAGCCAAGAAATGCTCCTTCCATGCCGGGTAACGGCGGGTAGATTCTTGCACCTTCACTTCGTAGCCGAAAATCGAGAAGTCCACGCCCGCCTCAACCTGGGCGATGAGGTCTGTCTCCAGTTCATCAACGGTCGCCTCCATTGCGTCCAAGCGTTTCTTGAGGGCTTGGTAAGTCTCGCGCAGGGCGAGCAAGCGTTCGATGTTGGCACCTTCGACTTTAGTTTGGATAGCAGCGTTTGATTTCATATTTACCGTCCTTTCATGACTACAAAGACAGCATAACGCAACGCGGTATAATTGTCAATTACTATTGCTATGCAATTATATTGAAATGCAGCATGGCCTGTATTATTCTTGGACACATGGGACGAAGACCTGTTCAGAACAAAAAAGGCCCCGCCGACTATCCTCAATTCGCTTTTCGCGTAACCAAGGCCAATAAAGAGCGCCTGAACGCGATTATAGAGGGGATTCAAGAAGAGATGAATCGGCGACGTGGGGAGGATGACCCCTTTATCAACAAGAACGATGTGATTCTTGCAGCTCTTGAGAAGGGGCTAAAACTCATGTCGAAAGCTCGCAAGTAGGAGGCGTGAATGCCATCTTTGATTGCCCATTTGTCAGCGGCCATGCGAACCGAGTTTTTAAAGAACTTAAACTACCTCAACATCAAAGAATATCAGGGCTTCTGTAAGAAGCATGGAATTCCCTACAGCATCTATGTTGAGACCCCTACTGGCCTAAAAAAAACGAACGATAAAGATCGTAAGAAAATTGTTCTCAAGAAAATTAGGCATTACCTCAATACTGGTAAAATCCTAAACCCGACCGTTTTTCCGAAGTCAGTCTGTAAATCTACCAAACTCAAAAACCCGAATCCATCGACTCGCCTTTTTTTTGGGCAATATGACAAGAAGAACGGTCAATTTTTAAAAGTGATGCAGTCTCTCACCGATGGGGGATTCAGAAATGGCATGATTGCCCGAGTGGTCATTCGAGACTTTTGGACACAAGGAATCGCACCGACTTTAAAAGAATATGCCAAAGCTTGGATTGCAGCAGATAAGGCAAACACAAAATATCACCCCGAAGCGGCTTATTTGTCGGATTTGTCCGATGGGAATGCAACTCCTGAGTGGAAGAAAATGAGAACTGCTAGGGCGAAAGCCGCCATGAACATTTTGAGCAAAATAGGACCAGAGAAGCATCAAAGATGAAAATGCATAAGGTCGTTCCCAGTCCTCTCATTCGCTTCTAAAAAAATGCACTGTCCAGTCATAGTACAAAAAAATATTTTTACACCCCAACGGAAAACTCGAACTTTTTCTTGATGTGAAAGTACTCGCGGCCCATTTTTCCGCATAAGTAGCTACTCTTGCCCGAGTCCCAAGGGGACAATTTTCGAACTACTGTCGAAAAATACACGTTTTTTCTTCCGACTCTTCTTTGCATGATTCACGTCATGGACTGGTTCGGAAGGGAAAAATCACTTTCACCTCACAATAAGCCGGTCCCCGAATCCAAAGGAGGATTGGCAATGCTCACTAAACGCAAAGAACAAAAAATCCGGGAAGTCTTCGGCTTCTATCGCGGAATGATTCTCGACCTGTTCGAGAATGAACTCGGTGAAGAGAAAAAATGGCCCTTCATCCGTTCGCGCCTTCTGAAAATCCTGAGCCCTGAGCGGGGCCTGGAATCCAAGGTGTTTGAAACCATGATGGAGGGGCTGGGAGATGAGCAGCATCTATAATGCGCCTCTACGATGGAGGCGGGTCACAAGGAAAGCGCCTTGCAGTCGATGCGAAAAGCCGGATTGGTGCGCACGCAGCGATGACGAGAGGTTTGAGATTTGCCGCCGCCACAATGACGGCACTGGAAAATCGCACGTCGATAAGAGTGGAACGGAATATTTTGTTTACTATATCGGAAGCCCTACCTCGAAGTTGCTCGGGCCTAAGATTTCAAAATACCGAAAGCCCCCCGAAGTCAGAAGTGAGCCCGAGAAAGCTCAACCCGAAACATTGAATGAGGTTTACTCATTTCTCTTGGCTCAGTTGCCGCTTTTGAAGATCCACCGGGAAAATCTCGCGGGACGCGGGCTTTCAAATGAAGCGATTTTGCGAGGCGGTTACAAGTCATGTCCGGGATGGCGACTCTCTCATGCGATTGCGACGGTCTTTCTAAAGTTTGACCGCTCCTTGCTTCAGAAAGTTCCTGGGTTTTGCTTCAAGAGCGGCGAAAACTACTTTGCCGCCGCACCGGGCCTTCTGATTCCCGTGAGGGACACGAGGGCGCTCATCGTGGGCCTTCGTGGTCGCCTTGACGATGCCGCTCTTGGTTCAAAATACCGCTGGGTTTCATCCAAAAGCCACGACGACGAGGGGGTGGGGCCTGGGGCTTTGATTCACTGTCCGCTTTACGCTGAGCTTCCAACTGAGAGGATCCGCGTAACTGAAGGTGAGCTGAAAGCCGATATTGCGACAACTCTCAGTGGGATTTTGACCGTTTCACTCCCCGGCGTGTCCATTTGGCGAAATCTCTTGCCAGTATTGCAATCTCTGAGAGCAAAAACGGTCGTTCTTGCCATGGATAGCGACGCAAAGAAAAATCCATTCGTCGCCCGACAACTGAATGTGATGGCCCTGACCCTCCGCAAAGAAGGATACGCCATCGAAATGGAAACTTGGGGCGGAAGCGCCAAGGGAATCGACGACGCTCTTTGCGAGAAAACTACAATCGAAGTCCACCGAGGAGTTGATGTCACCCAGGTCATCGAGAAAATCGTCCATTCATCCACTGAAGGAAAACCAGATCAAGGAAAGATGGCTTTTGAAAACGCAAAAAATCTCATCAAAGACGCCGCTGAAAAACTCGATTCTGATTGTGGCTTGATCTTTTCGTCCGACGTGCTTGACGCCTTGAACTTGGTTCTTGAGAAAGACGGCGCTGAGTGGGCGCGAATTGCAAAGCATCTGAAGGGAAAAGTTTCGCTCCCTGATTTGAAAAAGGCATTGCGCAAGCAAAGACAAAAAGCCGCCGAGTCTTCTTTCTTTTCCGAAGACGAGCAAGCCCCTTTCAATTCGGTGGATAGACAGCTCGGGAGTGGGTCAACTTACCAGATCAAAAATCACTGCATCTTTTTGAACAAAAAAACGGAAAACGGCATTATCCCGATCAAGCTTTCAAATTTCACGGCGCAGATTGTGGCCGAGGAAATCATTGACGACGGCGTAGAGCAAGAAAAGGTCTTCGTCATCGAGGGTGTTTTGCATAACGGCGTGAAGCTTCCCCAGGTGCGCGTCCCTTCCGAGAAATTCGCTTTTATGAATTGGGTTATTGAGCGGTGGGGAGTCCGGGCCAATGTGACCGCTGGCTATGGGAAAAAAGACTTTCTCAGAGAGGCGATTCAGGAGCTTTCAAAAGAGGCCGAGTTCAAAAGAACCTATGGGCATCTCGGTTGGGTCTGCAAAGATGGCTCATGGCTTTACTTATTTTCCGGGGGGGCAATTTCAAAGGACGGCCCTATTGAAAATTTCAACGTCGATCTTCACGACTCAAAACTCAAGGACTATCAGTTTCCAACCCTTGACTCAAACGAAGAACTCGCCGCGAGCATTCGCGCTTCACTTTCAATTTTGGGACTCACCCCACCGCGCATTGCTTATCCGGTACTGGCCGCGACCTACTGCGCCCCACTTGGTGAAATGCACCCCATCGACTTTTCGCTCGCTCTCTATGGAATCACAGGGAGGGGAAAAACCCAGCTTGCGGCCCTCGCGCAGGCTCACTTCGGGGCGAAGTTTCATGGCAAGCACCTTCCGGGGAATTGGTCATCAACGGCGAACGCACTTGAGAAGCAATCCTTTCTTGCCAAAGATGCGATTTTCACCGTGGACGACTTCGCCCCCCAACAAACGCAAGGCGAAGCCGCGAAGCTCAATCATTCCGCCGAAAGGCTTTTCAGATCACAAGGTAATCGCAGCGGTCGCGGGCGTCTTAATTCCGACATGAAAGCTCGCGCCGAATACTTCCCGCGCGGCCTGATTCTTTCGACGGGCGAAGACCTCCCCAAGACTCAAAGCATCCGTGCGCGTTTGCTCATCATTGAATTCGACGAGGGTGACGTGAGCTTTGACGAACTCACCCCCTTACAAAAGGCGGCAAGTGACGGCGTTTTTGCAAAGGCGATGGGGGGCTATATCGGATGGCTCGCAAGTCGCGTTCCTCAACTCAAAGCCAAACTTCCCGAACGGCATCACGAATTGAGGCGCGAATTTTCTTCGACGAAGACTCACAGACGCGCCCCTGAAATTGCCGCAAGCCTCTTGGTGGCCTTTGAGACCTTCTTGGATTTTGCAGTCGAACAAAATGCCGTCGAACCGGACGATGCCCGAGGCTATCGCGGGACCATGAATCAAGCGTTGGCTTCGGCCATCGAAAGTCAGGAGCCCTTTCAAGCAAGCGAAGATCCCGCAATCCGCTTTTTGTCCTTGATAGGTGGAGCCTTGATTTCAGGCCGTGCGTATCTTGCCGATGCCAGAACAGGGGGGGCGCCCCACGACGCCGGACGTTTCGGGTGGCGAATCAACGGATGCCTCTTGATGGGTCGGGATGAGACTCCCTCGGATACCTATGAGCCGCGCGGGGCAAGAATTGGTTGGGTCGGTGATGCTGAATTGTTGCTCGATCCCGATGCGGCGTTCGCGGCGGCTCAGAATCTAGCGCGTGAGCAAAAAAACGAACTCTCAATTTCAGAAATGACGCTTTGGAAGCAGCTTGCGGAAAAGGGATTCATTCTCAGAGGCGAAAGACGCAACACCATTCGGCGCACAGTGAAGGGCGATCGGCCCTATGTGTTGGTATTTCCGAACCGAGAAGTTTTCACGGAAAAAGGCTCGGCTGTCTCAACTGTCTCAACCTTTACGGATGAGACGGGTCTTTAGTTTGAAGTTTTTTTGTGGGGAGTTCCCCACCGGGTCGGGTCAGTGTGAATTGGAAATGGAAGGAAAGATGAGCATGAGGAATGGAGCCCTCAAACAATCAAGAAAGCCCTAGGCAAGAGGCTTGTGAAAACTCGGGACAAGACGGCGATAAGAATGCCCCCCACCCCCGGCTCCCACAATACACCATGGACGAGGTAGAGCGTTCCATTCGCGCCATTCAGCTTTTGATAAAGGTGCGTGATCGGTGCAGGAAACAGGGCCTCATCAATTGGTGAGGGAGGAAGAGACGCTTTAGAACTCGGGACTTGTGGCGTTTTAAGCCAAAATCCCTTACAACATCGGAGGTTTTTATGGATCAAACGGACTGGATTGGAAAAAACAAAAAGGCCATTGCGCCAATCAGGGTTAGCTCTCCTGGGCAAGAGGGCAATACTTCGTGGCTCACGCAGAAGCGCGATTGTGAGGACTATTGCCGCCGCCACGGGCTTGAGTTGGTCGATGCCGTGAAAATCGTTGAGACGGCTCGCAAGTCCGAACTCCGTAAAAAATACGCCGCCGTTTTGAAGCGCGCACTCAAGCAAAACATCCATCACATTCTCTTTCACAAGTTTGACCGCGAAGCTCGGAACCTGACTGACAACGAAAACAACGAAACCCTCGTGCGCGAACGGAAGATTGTCCTTCACTACGTTTCCGAAGGAAAGATTTTACACCCGAACAGTTCGGACGCGGATTTTTTGATGCGGGATTTTTACGCCGTTCAAAACAAACACTACTCACGGGATTTGAGCACGAAGGTTAGAAAGGCGACGCGAACCAAGGCTGAAACGGGATGGTGGCCAGGTTGTCGGCCTCCCGAAGGATACATCAATCAAAAACTGAAATCCGAAAGGGGTTTTGAGCGGCGGCGTGGTTCAGTCATTGTCCCTGATCCAAACGAGCAAACCGTGAGGCGCGTTCTTCGTGAGTTTGAGATGCGTGCCGAAAATCCCACGCCTACCTACCTTGAAATCAGAAATCGAATCATTACCGAGAATTTAGTTCCGCTCGATCAAATCAAAAAATATCATTCAGGCTGTATTCAGCGCCGCTTGCAAAACATTTTCTATGACGGGCGCTTTGAATGGAATGGCGTCGAGTACCAGGGCAAGCATGAGAGGATCATTCCAGCGACTCTCTTTTGGAAGGTTCAAGAGACTTTCGGCAAAAAGAATCCCTTTCGGAAGAATCCCGACGCTTTGTTCGGGCAAGGCTGGATGAAATGCGGCGAACCCTCTTGCGGGTGCTCAATTGTCTTTGACCCCAAGGAGAAAAAAATCAAGGCCACGGGCGAAAGCAAAATCTATAAATACTATCGGTGTTCAAACGGCAAGCGCGTCCACCAAAGCATGAAAGGCATGGCTGTTTCGGAGGATTCCATCATGGAGCAATTCGGTGGGGCCGTTCGGCAAATTTCAATCCGCGATGACTTCCGAGACGAGTTGATGAAAGCAGTCAATGAGACTTTCCTCAAGATGAGCAGAGCGGTGAAGGACGACATCGAGCGATTTAAGGCCGCTCTTGCCGGATTGAGAGAACGCGAAGACCGCGCCTATGACCGTTATGATTCAGGTGAAATCGACAAAGAAACTTACAACCGGCAGCGCAAGCGTTTGCAAGAGGAACAAGTTCAATACACGAACATGATGGAGCAAGCGCAGCTTTCAATTAACGATGCTGGACGCGAAACGGTGGAATCCATTATCGAACTGGCTACTAACGCGGAAACATTATGGAAGTACATGACAACCGAGGAACGGCGTTTGCTGCTCGATCAGATACTATCGAACCGAGTGTTGAATGGCGTAACCATCGAATATGAAATCGTAAAACCGCTCCGAGTGTTGAGCGAAATGAAGTCAGATCAAAAATGGCGGAGAGGGTGGGATTTGAACCCACGTAGCCCTTTCGGGCTAACACGCTTTCGAGGCGTGCGGTTTCAGCCACTCACCCACCTCTCCGCTGACTTCAATTGGATGGCTTGACGTCCGACTGTCTTACACGGTGAGGGAGGAGGGCTCAAGCGGGTATTTCGAACCCTTTTCGGGTAGGGAATGGGCGCGTGGGTAAACTCCTCCTTCTCCTCATTTTGACCCTACCCCTCACGAGCCGTGCGGACATGGTAGAACTCACCCCGCCGGAAGATTCGGGACGGCTGGTTGACCCTCGATTTCCTCAGTCATTCCCCACCATTCCTATTCTCAATGCACAGGGGATGATCGTCAGGAACGACAAAGAGAGCGATCTGCGGAAAATCTACCAAACGATCTCGAGCCTCCTCCTTGAACTCTTCAAACAAACCATGGCCCCCCAAGACGGAATTGAACACCCCGACCTTTTCGAAACCAGCTATGGCGAGCACCTCGTGAAAATCGCCTCCACCCGCTGCGTGGCGACGATGCAAGGCGTGGCCAATCTTCGATATATCTCAGGCTCTTACTTCTACTCTCAGACAAACGGCGCTCTCGGCTTTCGGTGCAATCTCATGCCCGAATCGATGCCGAACACCGTCGTCTCCATCCAGATCAGCCCCGCAGCTGGGACGATCGCATTGATTCGACTGCATGCGGGACTCAACCCCACTGATGGCATGCCAGACCTTCCCACCCAGGTGTTGGTGGGCTCGGAGGCTGGAATCGAGGCGATGCATCGCTTCCACGAGGGAATCACGGCCGGTTTTCGTCTCTACGCGCGGGCGGAAATGAACCCGATGAATATCCACGAGGCCGGAGTCACCACCTACGAGGCGGCCTATCTGAATTTTGATATCCACCGGATTTTGGGCCCGCAGTTCCAGGTGCCGCTCACTATCAGCCTCAAGGTGCAGGGGGGAGACCGAGGACCAGAGAAAGAGCCAATCTACGGCGTGGATCTCAGCCCTGCTCGCGGCGCCGATCAGCTTCGCACCTTCCTGGAAGGAATGATCTCCGTTGCACTGACCTTCTAGTCTCGCCGCTTTTAGAGCACCTTAGCCATGTTCGACAAGGCTTTGATCACCGTAAATCGATCTGAATGGACGATCCAATTCGCCTTGGTGCCCGTTAGCCAGAGCACGATATGTGGGGCATCAAACACACCCGCTGGAACCTTCGCGAATCGCAATACGTATGCGAATGCACCGAGTAGAATCCCATCGCCCTTCAAAAAGCTCGGCAGTCCAAACTGACTCACCATCTCGAAAAGAAGCCCGCGATAGACCGGGAAGATGGCTTCGACTTCGTCAAAGGTCAAAATGTCATCTTTGTTGCGATCCACACGCTGAAAGATCCCTTCTGAGAAATGAAGGAAACCCACGAAACCATCCAAGTCGGCGGGCATGAACTGACCTGCCGGCGACTTCTTGTCCTTTCCAGCCGCCATCAGGTAACCAATCATCAAGGACTTTCGCTCCGGCGTCAAAGTGCGGAAAAGATCGAGTAAAAATGGGAAACGCGAGAGGTAGTCTTCCGAGCGCCCCACTACTTCCCGCTTAAAACATTCGGGATCCAAAGTGGGTCGAGCGCCCTCGACGTTGTCGCCGAGGCGACAGATCTCTTGCAGATCTTCCGTCATTTTCGGAATCAAAGCCGAAAACGAAATGACGTTCAGAATATAATACACCCCTTCGGAGCGATCGAAATTCGAATCCCCGTTCGAAGCCTCGACAAAGATATTGGCCTCCATGAAACGACCTTCGGCGAACTTCACGTTATCCTCGGCCTTCACCACTCCCAAGGCATCGAGGATCTCCTCGAAGTCGCTGAAGATCATCGTGAACTGGTCGCGCGAAAGACGAATCGAACCGGAGTACGACTCGATCAGGTGCCCTAGCCCGTAATCGATCAAACTCAGCATCGAGACATAACGAAGTGAATACGTCTCCAGGTCTCCGAAATGGACGCTCAGCTCATCACGCCAGTAAAGAGCCTTGTAAGTCTTCACGAGCCGGATCAAGCGACTCACCTCTTGCTTGGATGCATCGTCGTTGAGCGACGAGACGTAATCCTGAGCTGCCTGCTCGAACTCTGATCGGGTCAATCCGTCAGGGCTCGCCTTCGACTCAACATAGATACTCTCAATGTGGGCCTGGGTCTTGCCGAGGGATTGCAGCAACCCAAAAATATAATCCACTGAGCGATGCTCAATGCGATCCTTCAAACGACTTCTGAATAGTTTATTGATCGCGGGACGAAGGGCGGACTTCATCGCTGATTTAGGCAACGGCGTCCAACTCTCGGGCATGTCATCTATCGCTCGCTCAATATCAGCAACCGGGATCCCGCCCCCATGAAACTCAATAGACTCATGCAAGGACTTCTCGACCCTCTTCCCCAATTCAAGAAAATAGCGGATGGCTTCAGCGGTATTTTTCTTGGGATAGATATCCGCAGACGCGATGCCTAGAATCACCCCGCCGAAACTCCCCCCCATGTGAAAAAGTCGATTCCAGGCCCAATTCTCGATGACCTGGGCACTCCCTCCCATCATCACGACCTTAGCAGAGAACGCGAAATCCACGATCGCTGCCGGAAAGTCCCAGCCGAACAGCCGACCCAGATCATTGACGAGCACTCGAGCCTGCTCCTTGGGAAACGGAAGATTACCCGCAAACTTAAAGGCGCCCTGGAAATTTTTAGCGGCAAGGATCATTGCGTCAGCAAACGCAAGCAGGCTCTGGTAACCCCGATCTTGATGGTAACTGCGAACATTGGGAATGAGGCGAATCAGCTCACTCTTCAACACCTTGACCATTTCGTGGACCCGATCAAATTCATCCGGAGTGATCGCCTCGCCACTCCCCCCGAACATAGAGGCCTTCATTGCGAACCCAGCCTGAATGAGGGAAAATGGAATCTCCCGATCCGTGACCAGAAAATTTGAGATCAGCGCTCTGATGTCTTGTGGGGTATAGCTCGAACCATCGCCCGCAGACCCTTTCACGAATCTGCGAAACATCCCCATGTTGTCGATGATGCAGTCAAAGGTCTCACCGGTGGCCCCTGGACTCAGCTCTCCTTTCACATAACTCTCGGCGGTCGGGCCCAGGTTATTCAGGCAACCTCCCCCCTCCCCCATCCCTAGGATCTTCTTTTCGAAGGGCTTTTCTCCGAACTGTCCGCACCCGGAAACCAGGGCCGAGAATGTCCCGATACACAAGAGAGCCATCAGACGACCGCTGAACTCTTTTCCGAAACCCTGATGATGAACTTTCATCGTCGTTCCCTCCATGCGAACTTCGACCCTTTACTACAAAAGCTATTTAATAAAGCGTAATGCTCGTCGGCATTGAATGCAAAGCACTGAAATAGAAGTGGAATCGGCAAATTTTGCCGCAAATAAAAACCCCCGACGAATCGCTTCGCCGGGGGCAGTGGTTGGTTGGAAAAAAACTAACGATGTTACTGAGAGGTGCTAACCAACAGCGCAAAAGGCTGCTTGCCACCCTTGCCCATGGGAACACTGGTACCCTTGACGACCAGGCGATAATGCCCTGACGGCAAACCGGAGATCTCGAGCATCTCGGAATTATTTACCGAGTCATTTTTCTCGAGCACGACTCTCGTCCCTTCCAGCAAACGAAGATCGAGATTGTTCACAAGCGTTCGAGCCGCCGATACGGCGCCCGGAGCATCCGTATAGCTTAAGGTTGCCCGGATGGACCCACCGTTCGGCAGAGTCACGTCAACTCCCCGCTCTTCTCCCGTCGAAAGACCCTTTCGATCATCAACGATCGAAGCATCTTCCGGCAAACTCGTTGCGGCACTCACATCGACGCGACCATACCCCTCATGCACGTTCGGACGGCGAGTGTCATATTCCCGAGCTCCCCCGTCGAGCGTGTATTGCCCGGGAAACAGATCGAAGCTGGTATGAATCAACGTGGCCTTCACCAAAGCACCTGACGGCTGCGCCACGCCCCGATCGCGAACCAAGTACTGGCGCACCACGGTCGCCGCGCCCGCCGTCAATGGCGTCGCCATCGAAGTCCCGCCAGCATAAGCATAATCGGTCCCGTACTCACCCCAAAGGGCGCCAGCGGATTTATGCTTTGAACGAGTGCTGACGATGTTCGTGCCCGGAGCCACGATCTCAGGCTTGACTCGACCGTCGCGGGTCGGCCCCCGGGAACTAAATGCGGCCAAACCGTTCGGATTATCAGAAAGCCGATCAGATGCGATGGGCTCTACACCCCACTTGATCGTTCCATCTCGCAACTCGCTCAACTTCTTCTGAATCCCTCCCTCCAGGAGATAATTTTCGGAAGCACCCACGGTCAGGACGTTCTTCGCAGTACCTGGAGAGCAAACCGACCCCGTATCGATTCGACCGTCTTGATCCTTGTCCTCGCCGCTATTGCCGGCCGCGAAGAGCATCAACATGTCCGGATTATTCCAAAGATACTCATCCGCCGATCGAGCGAATGAATCGTACGCACCAAGATCGCGTGCGCTCCCCCAGGAATTTGAGTGAACACGAGCGCCCCGTTCAAAAGCCGATCCAGCAATCTTTTGGAAATCAGGTGAAAAATAGAGATTATTCATGATGGGAGACCAAAGCCCCACAACGTAAAACTCCGCTCCAGATGCTCCGCCACGAATCCTTCCCTCTGAACCTGCTCCTGAACTCACCACCGAACCTGAAACGTGAGTTCCATGCCCCTGCGGATCTTCCCAGCTCGTTGAGCCCATGCCGATCGCAAAGCCACCTTTCACTTGGGTCAGATCCGGATGAAGCGAGGAAATGCTACCGGTGTCCACGCCCGTATCCGCAATCGCAGCGACCTGCCCTTGGCCGGTGAGCCCCCGTTCCCAGGCGGAATTGAAATTCATGAGCTTAGTTCCGGTCTCAAAGCCTGTGTAGGTTGGAACGTCCGCCGCTTGAGGTCCGAGATCCTCGGTGAACATCGGCAAGTCGAAGGTTGTCATCACGGGCATGGCGTCGATCCACTCAACGCCTTCGATCTGGGCGATTTGTGAAACCACCGAACCTTCGGCGATCACGACCAAGTCGCTCTCTCCCTGACCCAAAATTTTTGTTCCTGGAAGCTGCCGAATCGCCTGCGCCACCCGTCCGCTTTCGTCCTTCTTCACAAGCGTAACCAAAAGCGGATCTTGCCCGGGAAAAAGCGTCTCTGAAATTTTCCAGGAAGGTTCATACGGAACAACCGCTCGCACTGTCGGCACTGCGTCTTTCAAAAAACCGACATTTTCCGCCGTCCCTCGCACCAAGAGTGCATCGTCTGGCAAATACCGAATCGGTTCTACACCTCGAGCGGAAAGCACGGCGTGATCGTCCGAGCGGATGACATCCTTGAATTGAACGACATAATAACGGAGCGACGCCGGTTTCGCCGCCAGGCTGCTCACTTGAGCAGTCGTAAGCACCGCCGAAGATTGGTCCTGCAAATAATACTGACCTGCCCTGAGCCTCAAAACCTCGCCCGCGGATGCGACTGAAAATGGAGTCAATGAGAGAAACAACATTCCAGCTATCCGAAGCACTTCACTGCGCGATCCCTTTGCCGATACATGACCGTTCATAGTCACCCCCAAGTGATCCAGTGATTGAATGGGATGATGTTCAATTTGAAAAGGGGGTCAGTAAAATAAAGTTTCTTATATTTGCTTAGATATTAAGCCATCGCCGCGACTCAGGAGAACGTCTGCGCAAGAATGACCAGTCCGGACAGGAAAATGAGCAACCCGAAAGCTAAGCCTAAAATCTCGACTGTTGAAAACGTCACCATCTTCTTCACAGTGCCCAGCAAAAGCAGTTTTCATGCCAACATGCCCTCATTTGGCGGCCATCGCCTGATGCTCCGGTGGAGTCAAACTTCCTCCATAAACTCCCAGGTTTAGAGACTCAAAATTCCACCTCAAAACATCAACCTGTGCCGATGCTGAGCGTCAATCAAAGCAGAAAGTTCGGCACCAGTGATATTTCGGCCCTTCCCCATCGGGCCCCAAACGGCGATAAGACCCCATGACCCGAGCTCAAAAGCGATCCCCTCTGGCTGTGATTTTCATCACCGTTCTTATCGACCTGATTGGGTTTGGAATGGTCATCCCCCTCATCGGTCTCTACGGAAAACACTACGGGGCTTCTGGAATTCAGCTCGCCATTCTCGGCGGAACTTTTTCACTCATGCAGGCCTTCTTCGCTCCGCTCTGGGGTGCACTTTCTGATCGCGTTGGCCGACGCCCCGTTCTTCTCTTCTCACTTGCTGGCTCGACCGCCTCATATTTGATCTTCGCGCTTTCACCTACATACCTGTGGCTTCTCGTCTCCAGGACCGTGGGTGGCATCTTCGCCGCGAACATCTCAACCGCCCAAGCCTATATTGCTGATATCACCCCCCCTGCGGAAAGAGCCCGAGGAATGGGCTTGATCGGCGCCGCTTTTGGAATCGGGTTCACGCTCGGGCCTCCATTGGGAGGGATCGCCTCGGCCAAGCTCGGACTACCCGCGCCGGGGCTCATTGCAGCGGCCATCTGCGGCTCAAATCTTTTGCTGGCGTTCATCCGCTTGCCCGAGTCCCTGCCTCGGGAGAAAAGAGAAAAACCCAGACACCGCACCCACCCCTTACAGCCGCGCAGACTGTTGGAGATCCTCGCTCGAAAAGAACTCGGCTTTCTCTTGCTGGCCTTCTTCGCCGTCACCTTCGCCTTCTCAAATCTGGAGCAAACCTTCACGCTGCTCTTTCAAAATAAATTCGATTTCGAAACCGGCGACGCGGGATACAAGGCGGGCCTCGTCCTCATGGTCACCGGCCTGCTTGGGGCGGTCATCCAGGGCGGCTTGATTCGTAAGTTGGTCTCGCGCTTCGGAGAAGCGAGCCTATTCATGGCCGGACTGGTCTTCAACTTCTTCACAATGGCAGTTTTTCCCTACATCCCCACGTATCCAATGTACTTTCTGCTCGGCATTCCCATGGCAATCGGGAACGGGCTGGTGAATCCGACCTTAAGCGCCATGATCTCTAAAGCCGCCGATGAGCGAGAGCAGGGAGCTGTCATGGGTGTCTCTCAAGGCTTGAGCTCGCTTGCTCGCGCCATGGGGCCCTTCTGCGGGCTTCTTACTTTCGCGATCCAACCTCACTACCCCTATTGGATCGGGGCGAGTCTAACGCTCGTCACCCTGTTTAGTGGTATCCTATTTTTTCAAAGTCGACTTCAGCGCCGCTAATCCTGCAAACGCATTATTAAAAACCTGCTTCTGCTGCGGTCGCGGAGGAACCTTCGTCCCCGCGCCTGGGCGATAGTTACCCACGATTTTCGGAGGCTGGGGCATAGCCGCACGCGGTTGCTGCTGCGGGCGAACATCTTCCCTGTTCTGCTGCTGTTTCGGCGGCCGCGGGGAACGAGCCGCCGGTTGAGGCTTCTCAAGATAACCTGGGTTGCCAGGCAACCCCTTCATCGTAAACGAGATCTGCTTCTTCTCGAGATTGAGCTCGAGTACTTTGACCTGAACATGATCACCAGGGCTGACGAGTGAACGAGGATCTTTCACGAAGCGATCTGACAGCTGAGAAATGTGAACGAGCCCATCCTGATGGACGCCCACATCAACAAATACGCCGAAATTGGTTACATTCGTAACGATGCCCGGGCAAATAAATCCGACCTGAAGATCTTTCAGCTCGAAAAGATCTTCGCGAAAACAGAAAGGAGTGAACTCCTCACGCGGGTCGCGCCCTGGCTTCGCGAGCTCGGACACGAGATCGCGAAAAGTGAATTCACCCATTTTCTCTTCGAGTTCTTTCGCATTTCGGAGGGAATTTACGCCATCCCCGAGAAGATCTGAAAGCGTCAGTCCCTTCGAAGCACAGTACCCCTCAAGCATCTCATAACGCTCAGGATGCACACCCGTATTGTCGAGCGGGTTCACGCTCTCCGGAATGCGTAGAAAGCCAGCGGCCAGTTCAAAAGTTTTCTGGGAAAACCGCGACACTTCCAGCAAAGCAGGTCGCGATTTAAACAGCCCATGAGTCGATCGATGCTCCACGATCGACTTTGCCAAAGCAGGCCCGATCCCCGATACATGAGAAAGCAGGTGGTACGACGCGGTATTGAGATTCGCGCCAACCTGATTCACGCAGGAGTCGACCACGAAATCGAGCGATCGCTTCAGAGCGGGCTGGTTCACGTCATGCTGGTACTGACCCACTCCAATACTCTTCGGCTCAACCTTCACGAGTTCAGCCAGGGGATCCTGCAAGCGTCGAGCGATTGAAATCGCGCCTCGAATGGTGAGGTCGAGGTCGGCAAACTCCTCTCGAGCCGCCTCACTCGCGCTATAAACACTCGCGCCCGCTTCATTCACCAAAATCACGGGAATATTGAGGCCCACTTCCTTCAAAGACTTTCTGATGAAAATCTCCGTCTCGCGACCCGCCGTACCATTTCCAACGGCAATCGCCTGAACAGGAATCTCATGAACGCCCGCTAGCAGCACTGACTTGGCGTTCTCCTGATCTTTTTCGCTCTGCAGAAGCATGAGGCCACTCTTCAAGTACTTCCCTGAATCGTCGACCCAAGCCAATTTACAGCCGGATCGAATACCGGGATCAACACCCAACACAGCCCGAGGACCGAAAGGGGAAGCCAGCAGAAGCTTCTTCACATTTTCCGCGAAAACCTGAATCGCCATCTGATCGGCGACTTCTTTCAAAGACTTATGGGCTTCATTCTCAATACTGGGCAAAACATGGGCCCGGAGCGCGAGACGGGCGACTTTCTTCAAAACATCGGCTCCCGGAGATTCGCGAACCGTGCACGTAGCTGCCTCGAACTCATTGAGGAGATCGGCTTCATAGCCAAAGACTTGCCCCGCCGTCGGTGGCGTGCCCTGCTCCGTAAGCTCAGGCTTCGGCCCCAAAGAAAGCTTCAGCTCTTCTTCAATCCAGCCACGACGGATAGCGAGATAGCGGTGCGAATTTTCAGGCTTCATCAACGATGAAACCAGCTCATTGAAACTGAAGTAATTCTCGTATTTACTGTTCGCCTTCGCCTTCTCCGCTTTTGCGGAGATGAGATGCCCCGACTGAAGAACCGTCTCGCGCGCACGTTGCCGAAGCGACTGATCCTCGGAAACTCGTTCAATCAAGATATCAATTGCACCGTCGATAGCTGCCACGGCATCGACGACGCCTTTCGTCTCATTGCGAAAGGTGAAAGCCCAAATATCAAGCGTCTGCCCCGGCTGCGGCACTTCTGTGCCATGCCCACAATTCCAAATCCAATCCGCAAGCGGAAGCAGGCCGGCCTCTTTTGCCATCGAGGCCTTCGATTTTCTTTTCTGCTTATAGGGAAGATAAAGATCTTCGAGCTGTTGAGGATGAAACGTCGAAAGGATTTTTCCTTTGAGCTCATCCGTCAGTTTTCCCTGCTTCTCGATTTCAGCGACGATAAACGTCTGTCGTTGCACGAGCACATCGAAGCGCTCTTTACCCTCAAAAATATCCTGGACCACGACCTCATCCAGATTACCGGTCTGCTCCTTTCGATACCGCGCGATAAAGGGGATGGTGGAGCCATCAGCCGCCAGCTGCACCACTGCCTGAATCGACCGAAAGGAAACCTGAGGATGGGAACTCTGAAACCATGCTTCAAACGTCATTCGGGGCCCAGAATGGCTGGGAGCGGCCTCAACGTCAACGGAGACTTCGTTCGTGATACCCTCTCTTTATGAAACTTTATGAAAAAGCAGGCATATTAACTCAGTGCGCCAGTAGCATCAGGCCCTCAAAATGAAAATTCGCCTCGTCTCTTGGAACATCCACAAGGGTTTTTCGCCATTCAACGGGCGTTTCGTCCTGGATGGCATCCGCGAACTGATCCGCCTCTCCAGGGCCGACCTGGTTTTCCTTCAGGAGGTTCAAGGCGAGCACACGGAAAAGAGCACTACGATCGAAGGGTGGCCAACCCAGGCCCAGTTCGAATTTCTAGCAGATCAAGTTTGGAGCCACTTCACCTATGGAAAGAATGCCATCTACCCGGCCGGCCATCACGGGAACGCGATCCTCAGTCATTTCCCGATCGCAAGTTGGGAAAATATCGACCTCTCGGTTAGCAGACTCGAGAAGCGCGGAATGCTGCACGCCCGGGTAGTGGTGCCCGATACCCGAATTGATTTCGACCTCTATTGCACCCACCTCAATCTGTTCGGCGGCGATCGAAAGATACAAGTCGACCGAATTACCCGTGAAATTCGAATGAGAAGTGGTGCGGAACGAGCCCTCATTCTCGCCGGAGATTTCAATGATTGGCGCGATCAGCTTCAGGACACGCTCGAGAAAAAACTGGGACTCCGCGAAGCCTTCAGAACACATCGAGGAGCGCTTGCCCGCACCTTCCCTAGTTTTGCGCCTATCCTGCCACTTGATCGAGTTTACTTGCGCGGTTTCGAGGTCTTGGCAACCACCCGCTCCGACCCACCTTCCCCGGCAGTTCACAGTGACCACCTCCCCCTGGAGGTGGACGCTTACCTCCGAGACCCCCGCTCGTAAGCCTTTCGCCTTCTCCTCTGGCGAAGCCGCTCGAGCGCCGAAGGGCCAAAAAAAACGATAAAATTACCATAAACCGCCAACAGGAAAAACCGATCCATCCATTCCGCCTGGATAGCCCCCAGAATCACCATGCAAGCAGCGAAAACCGCGAGCCACTTGAACTTCACCGGCACAAGGAAGAACAACCTAACCTCCATGTCGGGGAAGAGCGCCGCAGCCGCCAGAAACAAGGTCGATTCGAAGTGTCGTGCTGTGAGTACCGGGTACGAAAAGACTAACGAAAACGCCCAAGTTAATAAAATCGAAGTCACGACATAGAGCGTCGTTTTAAATGCACCCCAGATGCTTTCGATGCCCTCGAAAATAAAATAAAGAAACCAAAGTACAAAAAGCACCCAAATCGGACTGCTCGCCAACGGTAACGCGAGGAAAGTTAAAAATCGCCAGGGCTCCCCGCCAACGGCCGCTTCAGGGATCAGTGCCAGCCGACTCACCCAGACCGGATCACTCATCACCATGAGAAAGCCCGCTGCCTGCAAGGTAATGAAGAGAACACCAATCTTGGGAACCGCGATCCATCCGAGATATCGTTCCAACAGGGCCCAACCCCGGTGAGTATTTTTGTAACGCGCCATGCATTTCAGCGTAGAAACTTTCCGCTCGGCACGCAACCCTAGTCGAGTGATATAAGGAAATCAGATGGAAAACGGAATTCTCATGAGACACATCCTTTCCCTTTTCGTGCTTCTCAACACTGTGGGATGCACCACGACCTGGCGGCCCTGCCAGGACGGGGGTGATGTGACCTGGGATCCGCCGATCAAGGGGAACAGACAGTGTGCCCAATGGAAAGACAAGACAGGAAATTTCGTTAACCACGGTCAATTTCTGCAATATGACGAGTCCGGCAGACTCGTCGTCGAAGGGGATTTCCGAGAAGGCAAACGATCAGGCGCCTGGACGGAATACGACAAGGAAGGAAAGAAAAGCCGGCAAAAATGGTACTACAAAGGGGTTGAACTACCCGGGCCGATTCCGCGCGGAGTGAAACCCGACGAATACCTGGATGCTTTTCTCAAACAAAAACAGACCATCACTGCACCCGAATTCACGTTCAAGACGATTCCTACAGCGACTCCCCCACCCTCTACTCAAGTACCTGATCCAGCCAACCCGCCTCCGACCTCTCCCAAACCTGCTCCCGAAGCAACGGTTCCACCCAAGCCCGGACCTCAGATCTGATCCTTAAGGAGTAAAAGCCGATGAGAATGCTAGTTGTCGAAGACCAAAAAAAGATGTCGGGCTTCCTGAAAAAGGGGCTGATGGAAGCCGGCTATAGCGTCGACCTCGCCGAAACCGGGACCGCGGCCGAAGCCATGGCCGCGGCGAACGAGTACGACCTCGTTATCCTGGATGTAATGCTGCCCGATCAGAGCGGACTCGACACCTCAAGGCACTTGCGAGCAGATGGCTATAGCGGCCCCGTTCTGATGCTCACGGCACTGAGCTCGACTAGAGACAAAGTTCACGGACTCGACGCGGGAGCAGACGACTACCTTACCAAACCCTTCGCATTCGACGAGCTTCTTGCACGCATTCGAGCGCTCCTTCGCAGGAAGGAAGGTGGCACCGGCACGGCGACGACCATTTTGCGTTTTTCAGATCTGGAGGTGAACCTTGTCACTCGCAAGGTCAGTCGCGAGGGCAAGGATCTCTCCCTCACGCCAAAGGAGTTCGCGCTGCTGGAATATTTTTTGCGCAATCCCAATCGTCCCCTCTCTCGCGCTCAAATCGGGGAACACGTCTGGGACGCACGATTCGACAGCGAGAGCAATGTCATCGACGTCTACATCAATTTGCTGAGGAAAAAAATTGACCACCCATTCACGAAAAAACTCGTTCATACCGTAATAGGCGCGGGCTATGTTTTGCGAGAAGATGACAAAGAATGAAAATTCCGCTTTTCCCAGCCCGGGGCCTTCGCCTCCGGCTCACCTTGCTATTCGGTGCCATTCTCGGACTGACCCTGCTCGTTTTTAGCCTCCTCGTCTATGGCGCCTTCGTGCGCGAACAAGATCTTCAGTTCGATGCCGCTCTTTACAACCACGCAGTCGATGTCTCTAGCAGTATTGAGATCAACCCATACGGCGCCATTTTTCTCGGCACTGACGGAGTAACAGCCGGCGGAAAAATTTTTCCATTCGCCGTCGGAAAAAGCTTCATTCAAATTCTCAACCATCGAGGCGGTATCATCGCTCGCTCAAAAAGCCTCGGCCAAGGAACTCTGCCTTTCTCCGACACGGAACGCGCGCTATTGAGCGCCCAAGGCGTCGCAATTAGAACGATTTCCAGATCAGAACTAGGACTCGCTCGCGGCAAATCCGATCCACGCTATCGACTCATCTCTTTCCTGGTGCAGTCGAGCCGGCTCTCAAGTGTCGTCCTTCAAATTGGAGTCTCACTGAAACCCATGGAAGACGAGCGGCGGGGTTTGAGAACATTTTTTACCGTCGCTATTCCGGTCACTCTCCTTCTTTCGATGCTCAGCGCCCTTTACTTGTCGGGAAAGGCACTGGCCCCGGTCGGTGCGATCATCGCAAAAACTCGCCAGCTCTCTGCATCCCGCCTGGATCAACGCCTGCCCATCCCCCCGGACGAAGACGAACTTCGCCTCCTTTCGGAAACCCTGAATGACCTTCTCGATCGTCTTGAGAAGGCCTTCAATAGCCAGGAGCGATTTATCGCGGACGCCTCCCACCAGCTAAAGACCCCATTAGCCATCATCAGGGGAGAATTAGATGTACTCGGCCAAAAACCGAATCGTACCCAGAGCGAAATCGCTGAATTCCTTGAGAGCGCCCGCCAAGAGATCGATCACCTGACTCGTCTGGTAGAGGACCTCTTGCTGCTCGCTCGGGTTGACGCGGGCGCGGGCTCGCTCCTTCTCAGCAACTGCCGTCTCGACGAGATCGTCATTGAAGTGACCTCGAAAATGGAAAAATTAGCGCGGCGGAAAAATATTCGCCTCAAGCTCGATCTCCGCCCGGACGACGGCGGAGACCCCGAGAGGAAAGATTTTGAGGTCCGGGGCGATCCCGATCTCCTCCAAAGTGCGCTGCAAAATCTCGTCGATAACGCCATCAAGTACACACCACCGAACGGCGTCATCGAAATCTCGATAAGCGAAAATAAAAAACTCGTAAAAGTCATGGTAAAAGACAGCGGAGAGGGGATCTCTAATGAGCTTCGACCCCTGATTTTTGACCGTTTTTTTCGCGGAAAGGAGGGCAAAAATGTCGGAAAAACGACAGGCTTCGGTCTGGGTCTCGCGATCGCGTTCCGCATCCTGGAAGCCCATGGTTCAACCCTTACTCTCGACAGCCCTCCCCATGAAGGCTCGACATTCGCTTTCGAGATGAACAAAGTTTAATCGTCCCTTCATCCCTTCTTTAGATCCGGCCCTTACGCTGGTCTCTATGAATGATACTCAACTGGACATTCGTTTTGAAGAGACAGGGAAAACAGGCGTGGCTATCCATCGGACTTTCAAGAGCTTCGCCGAGAAGCAGCTCATCCGTTGGCTCGAAAAGGTGAATCAGGGCAGTCAGCTCACTCAACCGCATTTCTATGTGAGCTTTCGAAAAAATCCCCACACGGGCCGCCTCGACTGTCGTGTCAATGCCCGCGTCTCCGGGCAAAGCTTCTTCGGCTGCGGTTTCGGACAAGGTTCTCAGCAGGCGTTACATGAGGCCATTGCTCACCTCCAGATCATTTCCCGCCTGAGGCGGCTTCTCCCCGCCCTCTCCCTCCCTCCACAAATCAGACGAGCTGTCTGATCCTCGGACACCCCACTCACGGAAAGTGGGGTGTCCGAGGTCTCTTTCTTGCACCACACGACAACATGAAAAGACAAAACTCCTTGTTCGAGATGCCCAGAGAGCGCCTAGTCCGCCGAGGTCCGGAGAGTCTCAGCCTGAGTGAATGCGTTGCCATCATCCTGGGCAGCGGAACGCCCCAGGTTTCCGTACATGAACTCGCCCGACAAGTCGTTGAGCGCGCCACCGGCAACCTGCCCCATCCTGAAAACGAACGAGCCTTCTTCAACACGCTCGAACTCTGTGGAGAATCCTTCTTCGAGGGCCTCCCGGGACTTGGACCAGCCCAAAGGGCTCGTCTTCTTTCAGCTTTTGAGCTCGGAAGGAGGTATTCTATCCACCGTTCCGCCCCCTCAATACCACCCAAGGCCATCGGATCCTCAGGCCCGTCATTCCGTGAAAAGGTCATCCAAACAGTGACCTTGGACCTACGATGCAATCCGCGTGAATGGCTTGCCTTTGTCCCTGTGTACTTAAGCTCAGAGGGTAGTCGCGTCCTGGGCCGCTTCTGTCTCATTGAGATGGGAAACCGAGCCCGAGTCTCTGTCGATCCAGTCGAACTCTTCACCCGCATCCTCCTTCTGCGCCCGCGAGGCTTTTACCTCCTCCACAATCATCCCAGCGGAAACCTCACCCCGTCGAAGGAAGACCTTGATCTGACCCGAAAAGTCGACGACGTCGCCTCGTCCATAGGACTCCAGCTGCTCGGACACGGCATCGTCAGCAAGGAATCTTCTCATTGGATTGAAATTCAGCCCTTAAGGTGAAAGAAGGCCCGAATGGATTTTGAGCCGATCGACCCGCCTAAAAAAATCAGACCTGATTCCTGCGCCACCTGCTTCAAGCCCCCGGCCTATTGCCTCTGCAAAGCACTGCCACACCCCCCTTTGAAGCCCAAACTGGATATTCTCATCCTGCAGCACCCCCAGGAGCCAGATCACTTGCTCGGCACGGCTCGGCTCGCAGCGCTTGCCCTCCGGCCACATGCGTTTCTCAAAATCGGCCTTTCATGGCCAAACTTTAAAAGAGCCCTGGGCCGCGAGGCCGATCCAAAAAAATGGGCGGTCCTCTACCTGGGGAGCGGAGCAAAAAGCGCGCGCCCCCTGTCCCCGGGCCTACACCTGGTCGACAAAAAGGGGGTTCCCCTCGAAGAGACGCCACAGCTCGAGGGCCTCGTACTGCTCGACGGCACCTGGTCTCAGGCAAAAACACTTTGGTGGAGAAATGCCTGGCTGATGAAGCTCAGACGCGCCGTACTTATTCCTGCCCAGCCATCACTCTACGGTGCCATTCGAAAGGAACCCCGCAAGGAATGCCTCTCCACGCTTGAAACCATCGCCGAGGCGCTCAATCAGCTCCAGGCGCTTTCTCGCTCGGACTCGGACCGCCTGACAGGACTTTTTCAAAGCCTCATCGCAAAAGCGAAAGCCGCACGAAGCCGTTAGTTACTTCTTGCCTTGCTTCTGTAAACGCGCCATCGCGGCCTTTAGCTGCGCATCGCGTGTTTTCGCGCCAGGACCGCCACCGGGAACACCGAAGCCCGGCCTTCCGCCCGCGCCCATACCACCCATCATCTGTTGCATCTGGGCCATCGCATGATTCATGTCCTTTGCGCCTGGAAAAGCCACTTTGAGCATCTGCTCGCTGGCCTCCTTCAGTTTCAAAAAGATATAAATATTGATCCCGGTCAAAACTGCAACGGCCACCCAGCTAATAATGATCCACACTGACATGGTCGCGACCTTACACCGTGACCCGTTTCGTCACAAGAAGGTTGCTCACTCCGGGAACCTCCCTCACACTAAAAGGCATGGAAACCATCAACGATCTCTTGGCGCAGGGCGCTGGCCTGGTGTGGGGACTTCCGCTGGTCATTCTTTTAATCGGGGCAGGCACTACCTTCACGATCCTCCTCAAAGGCGTACAGTTTCGAGCCTTTAAACACGCCATCGATGTGGTGCGAGGCCAATACAGCCAGCAAAGCGACCCCGGTCAGCTGACTCACTTCCAAGCGCTGACCACCGCATTATCCGCAACGGTCGGGCTCGGAAACATCGCAGGGGTCGCCGTTGCGATCCATATCGGAGGCCCCGGCGCCACCTTCTGGATGATCGTGGCCGGCCTCCTCGGAATGACTACCAAGTACGTCGAGTGCTCTCTTGCAGTCAAATACCGCAAGATCGACTCCAAGGGCGTCGTGCATGGCGGCCCGATGTATTACATCGAGAAGGGGCTCGGAAAAAAATTCAAACCCCTCGCTGTCTTCTTCGCCATCGCAGTGATTTGCGGCAGCTATGGCGCGGCTAACATGTTTCAGAGCAACCAAGTTGCGACCATCCTGTACGCCAACTTCGGCATCCCTGCGCTAGCTACCGGCATCACTCTCGCCGTTCTCACCGCGATAGTCATCATCGGGGGCATTCAGCGCATCGGTAAAGTGACGGAGATGCTGGTGCCGTTCATGGGAGGGATCTACTTCCTCGGTGCGATGATCGTCATCATCATTAACTTCAAGCTGATTCCTGGCATGATCAGCCAAATCCTGAACGGCGCCTGGGCGGGTACGGCCGCCGCCGGTGGCTTCGCCGGCGCAACCATGAAGCAGGTGCTCGTTCAAGGGATGCGGCGAGCGGTCTTCTCAAATGAGGCCGGTCTGGGCTCAGCGCCGATCGCGCACGCGACGGCTTCGACGAAAGAGCCGATCCGTGAAGGCGTCGTGGCTCTCCTCGAACCCTTCATCGACACCGTGGTCATCTGCACTCTCACCGCCGTGGTGATTCTCCTTTCAGGCGCCTGGAATCTCGATGCGAGCGGTGTTGAGCTGACCTCCATCGCATTCGATTCGGCGATTCCAGGTTTCGGGCGCTACTTCGTCCCCGTCGCGGTGTTTCTCTTCGCATTCTCAACCCTGATCAGCTGGTCGTATTACGGCGAGCGCGCAACGGACTACCTCTGGGGCGAAAAAGGCATTCTGCCCTATAAAATCATCTTCTGCCTCCTCACGGCCGTCGGGGCCGTGTGGGCGGCGGACGCGGTGCTCAATTTCTCCGACATGATGCTCGGCCTGATGGCGATTCCCAACATGATCGCGCTCATCCTGCTCTTTCCTGAAGTGAAGAAAGACTCTGAAATCTATTTCAAAAAGCTAGCAAGCGGTAAGTTCAGAAAGCACTAGGGCCAGAGCAACGGCAGCGGATCGCCGGTCTTGAGCATCCTCTTTTCCGTGAGGCAACTTTTGCAAATCGCCTCAGGAACAAAGCGTGAGGGCACGACTGGTTCATCCTTCTCTTTACTGAAGAACGGCGAAATGGCCCAGCCCAAGTAAAGACGAAGCGTCTCGTCATCGTTTTTCGGAAAAATCCTCAGAGGTAATTTCACGCGCAGATCCCAGCGTGCCTTCGCTACCTTGACGCCCATCATCTCGTCCGCCTGTAGATCGATGCTCGCCGCGTAACAATCATAGTAAGGCCCGGTATCCCCACCGTGATCATTGAGCGGAAGACCCTGAAAAAAAATCTCCCGCGGAACAGAAATTCGCCCAAGAAGCTGACGAATGCACTCAGGCGCATCCTCCGGATCAAGAAGCTCAAACTGGGGCTGCGCAACGCGAGCTAGACGAAAATGAAACTCGGTCTTCTTCTTCAGAGACTGAATGCTGTACAAGCAGGAACGCAACCGCTTCAAATCCAGGTCGCCCGCTAGTGCTCGAGGTTCCTGACAATCCATCTGAGCGTCCGGGAGTGGATGACTCGTGAAATCGTAACCGCCCGGCCCGGCCTTTCCGTCGGCGGGCACCGAGAGCGGACGCCGGACCATCAATTGCGCCGGCGAAAGTCTCGGCACATTCATGGTATGGGTCGGGATTCCCGAACAGGAAACAACCACGTCCAAAAGGAGGAGCGACAAGAGAAAGAGAAGGTTCCTCAAACTCGCTTCTTTCGAGTTTTTTTGATCGTTTCCGGCCAATGACCGCCGGCCGATTCAAAGGCCTTCAAATAGCGGCTCGAGATCTCCCTCTTCATCGCCTTCATGAACTTTAGATCCGCGAGACAAAGTTCATCCAGATCGATACCGGTCTTCATCCCCATACCCTCGAGAAGAAAAATCAAGTCTTCCGTCGCCAGATTTCCCTTCGCGCCGGGCGCGAAAGGACAGCCCCCCAGCCCACCAGCCGCTGCATCCACCGTTCGCACGCCGAGATCGATCGAACGTAGCGTGTTCGCAAGCGCAACGCCCCGGGTATCGTGAAAATGTACGGCAACCCGCGCTCCCCCGAGCAGAAGAAGCGACGGACGGATCACCGCGTCGACAGCCTGAAGAGTGGCCACGCCAATCGTATCGCCGATCGAAACCTGTTCGACGCCAAAATCAGCAAGCTGCTCGATCACCGCCAACGCTTTTTTCGGCGCGACTCGGCCTTCAAACGGACAGCCAAATGCCGTGGAGACGTAGCCACGAACCCGCATCCGGAGAGAACGAGCCTTTTTCGTGACCTCTCGAATCCCATCCAACGACTCTCGAACGCTGAGCCCAATATTCGCACGATTGAAACCATCAGTCGCGGCAGTAAACACCGCAATATTTTTCACACCCGCCTGAGCCGCGCGTTGCAGACCCTGAGCGTTTGGAACCAAGGCCCAGGGCTGCGCCTTGCCGAGCTTCAACTTTCGGGCGCGGACTGCAGCGTATAATTTTTCGGTATCCGCCATTTGTGGAACCAGGTCAGGGCGTACGAAAGCACCGAGCTCGAAATTCATGACTCCCGCCTCGATGAGATTCTGAATCCATTTCAGCTTCAGCGCCGTAGGAACCTGGCGCTTCTCGTTCTGGAGCCCATCTCGCGGTCCTACCTCAAAGATGTGAATTTTCTCAGCCATTCTCGCCTCCCGAGGCTGCGACCTTCAGATCGAGGAACCTTGTCCCCGGAGCAACCTGCTGTCCTTCACTCACCTTGATTTGAGTCACTTCGCCAGCGTAGGGCGCGCGAATCGTGAACTCCATTTTCATCGCTTCCATCAGGAGCAACGATTGCCCAGCTTCCACCGTCTGCCCCTGGGTCACGAGCAGTTTCCGGACCTTTCCAGGAAACTGTGAAAGAAGATCGCTTTCACTGCCCCCTCCCGCGACGCCCTCTCGAGTCTTCTGCTCGACCTGCCCCTCATACAGGCGACCTCCGGCAGCGACGCTGAGTCGGCCTTTCACCTCTAAGACCTGAAAACGAAAACGCCGACCGTCGCTGGTTCTCGTCGCGACAATCCAACCCCCGGGACGGCTTTCATAGGAATACTCCTGCTCGATCGTGGTTTTGAGAGCTAAACGAAGGGTACCGAGGCGAAACTTTTCACTCATCGCACACCCCGCGTGCTGAACGCTTCCCAGGGCGAGGGAATGCCCCTCGTTCCAGAATCTCGACTGCCTGGCCCGCCCCGAGCAAGGCCCAGTCGACGGGCATCCTCTATCCAGCTCATTTCGACCTCGCTCGGCTCCGGCGCGAACTTTCCAAACTCTCGTCCGAGAAAACCCGTATCCACCCGGCCCTCGACCACCGACGGATGATCACAAAGGGCTCGCAAATAACTCTGATTACAGCCCATGCCGAGGATCACCGTTTCATCGAGGGCAAACTTCATTCGCTCAATGGCCTGTGCTCGAGAAGGCGCATGCACAATCAACTTCGCAAGCATCGAATCGAAAGAAATCCCCACCTCCTGCCCCTCTTCGATTCCGCTCTCGACGCGAATCCCCGTACCAGTGGGCCAGCGGAGGCGATGCACTCGGCCGGGCGTGGGTCTGAAATCCTGAGAGGGATCTTCGGCATACAAACGAACCTCGATCGAGTGGCCCCGGGGCGCACCCACCTCTCGCAAGGGAGAGTCCTCCGGTTTTTTTGGAGATTTCAGGGCGAGCAAAAGTTGCGCCACCACCAAGTCCGTTCCCGTCACTTGTTCGGTGACGGGATGCTCGACCTGCAAGCGGGTGTTCATCTCCAGAAAATAAAAGCCCCCTTGCGCATCGACCAAAAACTCCAGCGTTCCCGCGCTACGATACTTCACTTCGCGAACCAGATTCATCGCGGCTCGAAATAATCCTTGGCGCGTCTCTGCGGCCAAATGCGGAGCAGGTGCCTCTTCCCACACCTTCTGATGGCGCCGCTGAAGAGAGCACTCGCGCTCATAGAGATGAACGCCACCACCCAATCCGTCGCCAAATACCTGGACTTCAATGTGGCGGGGCTGATCAATACAGCGTTCCAAAAAAAGAGTTCCATCACCAAAAGCGGCCATCGCTTCGCTCGAGGCGCTCTCCGCGGCCGCCTCAAGCTCCTCGGGTTTCTCCACCCGCCTCATGCCTTTTCCTCCACCTCCGGCAGAAGCCTTAAGTAAAAGCGGAAACCCCACTTTTGCCGCCAAGGCTCGCAGGTCGCCCCCACGCTCGACTCGCGCCCAAGGCAAGGTCGGTACCTTCGCGCGCTCCGCGATCTCCTTTGCGGCGATCTTTCCGCCCATCTGATCCATCGTATCCGCAGTCGGCCCAACAAACGCGATGCCGGCGCTCTCGATCGCGCGCACAAAAGCCGACCTTTCACTGAGAAAACCGTACCCCGGATGCACCATCGTCGCCTTCACGCCTCGAGCCGCCTGAACCACGCCTTGGATATCCAGGTAGCCGGGTACCGCGACCACCTCGTCCGCGTAGGTGAGATGCCTCGCCTGTTCATCTCCCGGCGCGCAGATTCCCACGCTCGGAAACCCAAGCTCTCTGCAAGCCTGAAAGACTCTGCAGGCAATTTCTGAGCGATTCGCAACTAAGACTTTTGGCATGCGCTTTTCCCTCTCATCCCTTCGGCAGCCAAGAGGGTTTACGTTTCTCTAAAAAAGCCTTCACGCCCTCTTGCCCCTCCGCTGAGATCCGCAAGTCAGCCAAGAGCTTCGCAACATACGAAAGCGGATCACCGAGCGTCGCACGCCGCTCAGGCCAGGAAAGATCGAGCACCAGCTTCTTGGCAACGCTCATCGCGTTGGGCCCGCAGTGCAAAACATTTTCAAGAATTTTCTCGACGGCAGGCCCTACCTCTTCAGGTTTCGCCACCACCTCATGCACCAAGCCGATTTCTCGGGCACGCTCACCCGTAATGCGAATGCCCGACATGAAGAGACCACGGGCGTGGGACGCGCCGATCTTGGCGATCACGAAAGGGCCGATGCAAGACGGCACCATCCCCAGACGAACTTCGCTGAGACTAAACTGGGTCTCCGAGCTGGCCACCACGAAATCACAGATCGATACCAACCCCACGCCCCCCCCGATGGCCGCGCCATGTACAGCGCCGATTACGGGTTTCGGACATTCATTCATCACCGCGAACATCCGCGCGAGCAATTGGGTATCCTGGAGATTCTCTGAATAATCGAAATCAATCGCCTTCTTCATCCAATTCAGGTCGCCACCAGCGCAAAACACCGGACCCTCGCCCTTGAGCACGACAGCTCGGATCATCGGATCCAGCACTAGTGTTTCAAACACCTTTTTCAACTCGCGGATGACGACCTCATTGAAGGCATTGCGCACTTCAGGTCGGTTCAACGAAACCGTCAGCACGCCCCGGGGCGCCCATTGAACTTGAAGCGATTCAAACGAAGGAAGTTGCATCCTCAAGGGTCTAACACGATCGCGCCCGAATCGGCCATTGACTGCGTTGCGTTAAGTTGAATTTCGGGACGGCTCAATGCGGCCCCTGTGGTAGATAAAAATCATGCCGGTCATACAATCGCAGATTCAAACGAGTAGTCCCGAATTCAAAGCCAATGCCCAGCATCATGAAAGCCTGGCCTCAGAGCTCGAAGCGCGTTTGAAACAAACGCGCGAGGGGGGCGGCGCCGAAGCACGCGCCCGCCACGAAAAACGGGGCAAACTTTTTGTGCGCGAACGAGTGGCCCGCCTCATCGACCCTGGTACGACCTTTCTCGAGCTCGCGCCGCTTGCGGCCTTTGACCTCTATGAAGGCGCCGCGCCAGGCGCGGGGATCGTCACCGGCATCGGAGTCGTACACGGGCGAGAGATCATGATCGTCGCGAATGATGCAACCGTCAAGGGCGGGACCTACTTCCCCATGACGGTGAAGAAGCACCTGCGTGCCCAAGAGATCGCACTCGAAAACCATCTTCCCTGCGTCTACCTAGTTGACTCAGGCGGCGCCTTCCTGCCGATGCAAGCCGAGGTTTTTCCGGATCGCGATCACTTTGGCCGCATCTTCTACAATCAGGCCAATCTTTCAGCGGCGAGTATTCCACAAATTGCGGTCGTCATGGGCTCGTGCACGGCCGGAGGCGCCTATGTACCGGCGATGTCAGACGAGAACATCATCGTGAAGAACCAAGGCACGATTTTTCTCGGGGGCCCTCCTCTGGTCAAAGCAGCGACCGGTGAAGAAGTCACCGCGGAAGAGCTCGGCGGAGGGGACGTGCACTCCCGAACCAGCGGCGTGACGGACCATCTCGCCGACAACGACGAGCACGCGCTGGAGATCGCGCGCGACATATTGAGCCATCTCAATCGAAAGCCTCCGGCCCAGATCGCGCGAGTCGCTCCCGAAGAGCCACTCCATGACGCGCGGGAGATCGCGGGCATCTTGACAACAGACCTGAAAAAGCCTTTCGACGTTCGTGAAATCATTGCTCGCCTCGTCGACGGTTCGCGTTTTCATGAATTCAAAGCACTCTATGGCACCACGCTAGTGACCGGCTTTGCCCATATCTATGGCTATCCGATCGGAATCGTTGCGAACAACGGGATTCTCTTCAGCGAAAGCTCCCTGAAGGCCGCTCACTTCATCGAGCTTTGCTCCCAGCGAAAGGTTCCGCTCCTGTTTCTTCAAAACATTACGGGCTTCATGGTGGGGAAAAAATATGAGACAGGCGGAATCGCGAAAGATGGCGCGAAAATGGTCACCGCTGTCTCGAACGCGCGGGTCCCGAAATTCACGGTGGTCATCGGCGGAAGTTTTGGAGCGGGTAACTATGGAATGTGTGGGCGCGCTTTTCAGCCACGGTTTCTCTGGATGTGGCCAAACTCACGCATCTCAGTCATGGGAGGCGAGCAAGCCGCCCATGTTCTTTCGCAGGTCAAAGTCGAGCAGTTAGCGGCAAAGGGACAAAAGCTCTCCGAAGCCGAAATCAAAAAAATTCAAGACCCCATCCGGGAACAGTATGAGCGCGATGGCTCTCCGTACTTCTCGACCGCTCGAATCTGGGACGACGGAATCCTGGCGCCCTGGGAAACACGAAAAACCCTGGCGTTGGCCCTCTCGGCCTCGATGAACGCGCCGATCCCGAAAACACAGTTCGGGGTTTTCCGCATGTAATCCGGACGAACGCTGAATTTCTTAAGAATTCTCTCCAATGCACCGTAAATATACATAACCACTAAGTAACAACCATCGGGAGAGAAGAACTCATGACTTCAAAGTATATTAACGCCAAGAGCGTCGCCTTCGTTGCCGTCGCAGCGGTTGCGGCATCAGCGACCGTATTCACGCCAAGCTGCGGTTCATCCGCGGTAGGGGGCTATACGGCCAAGGTCACTTACGGCGGATCTGGATCATTTTGGAAAGCCACCCTGGACCCCACCGTGGCCTACGGCTCCCGCTCCACCAACGGCGCCTTCGAAATCACCCACAGCGATAGCATCACCTCTACGGCCGCGCTCGCCACCTTCAAAGGGTACTTCGAACGCCTTGATTCCGGATTTCTCCGCTTAACGGTCGGGGAGTGCAGCGAAACAAGCACCGGTAACTGCCCGGCAGCTGCCGAGATTACCGCCGGGACCGTGCAGGCCTACGCATTGGATATCCCAGGCTACGTTCTGATCCTCAAGCCCATCGGCAGTAGTGGCGGCGACATCATTCCGATGGTTGCGATCGGTGCCTGCCCCAGCGCCGACTTCAACGGCGCATACGTCGTCATGCAAGACTCGAACACCGGGACGCCGAACTATTCGACTGAGGGGCTCGTCGGAACCGTCGCGTTCACTGCCTCGAACAGTTCAATCGCGGTCAATGCGTCAACCTACACGGCCGCGGGTGGCGCGGGAAGTGGAAGCAGCGCCAACACCATGACCGTCACGTGCAGCGAGGGCCTCGGCTCGGTGAGCGGCGCTGAAATGATGTTTACCAACGCCGGATCCGGGGGCGCTATTGTTCACACGGGAGGCGGAACCTCCCACAGCCAGGCCATCATCCTGGTTCCATCGGTGGCACTCACCGTTTCCGACTTCGCTGGCGACTATATCGGCTTAGCATTCGACGAAGGCGACAATTCCACCGAAAGCGGTGGTTCGACGAAGCCCCTCAGCGCGACATTGGTGGCTGCCGGGACCGGGACCGGAGCCGTCATGGACGACGTCGTGACAGGCGCCGCGAGCACCACTCAGACCGCCAATCTGACCTTCGCGAATCTGTCCACGCCGGTCAACGGCGTAGCCCTGATGACGATTTCAGGCGGGGGACCTACGCAGAGCCGAGTCTGCGTGGCGTCTAAGAACGTGGCCAGCAGCGGCCAAAACGTGATCTTCTGCTCCGGGCCCGGCATGTCGGGTGGCGCTGTTTCTTCCGCCAAGCAAGCGAGCTATCTGCTCGTGAGCAAGCCTTAGGTCTTCCTCTTCAGAAAAGCTGAAAAGAGAGCGCGGCCAAGCCTGGCGCGCTCTCTTTTCTATTTCTCCGGCGCAATCAGGAGGGGACTCGACCGCCAAACATACGCGCCAGCTCGAGATCTGGAAGCGGCCCGGCCTCCTGTAGGGAAGGATCAATCTCGTGCAGAAGGCGCGAACTCAGCTTTCGATACTCGGCCAAACATCGAAGCTTCCGCGCCTCCTCAAAGCTCACTTTCTCCGCACGGGCCAAGATTTGAAATGCCTCATCTTCCTTTCCGGGAATTCCAAGGCGCCCGCTGAACACCCAATGGGTAGCCAACTGAACCAGACACCACCCGAGGCGCTCCAACTGAAAAAGTCTCTCTTCCCCGCGACTGCTTCCAGCCTCGAGTTTCGAGGTCACTTCCACGAGTTCTTTCCGCCAAAGCTCCAGAACTTGCTCTCCGCTTCTTCCTCGAAACATTGTCCACGCCTATCACAGCCTTGACCTGTGCACCCAGCACGTTACCCTGGAAACATGAAATTCCTTGCCTGGATCGCCTTCTTCATCGCAACCCCCGCCTTCGCCGATCGTGTCTACGTCGAAGCCACCCGAGGAGTAGGGGTCGATGCCGAGCTCGAGGCAACCACTACGGAACTCATCCGCTCGACCGTCACCGAAGACTCTGACCACGATCTCGTCAACAACAGCTCAGAGGCAGAAGACATTCTCAGACCCAAGCTCATGAGACTCGGGGCCACCCTCATGCTCATCATCGAAAAAACACGCGGCGGAAAAATCGTATTCTCCTCGCAGCTCAAAGCCGCGCACGAGGACGAGCTCGACCTCATCGCCCAAAAACTCACTCGAGCAGTACTCGCTGAAAAAAAGCCCATAGCGAAAGAAAAAGTAAGCGAAGTGACCGAGACTCAAACCGAAGAAGGCTTACATCGACGAAGCACGCGGCGGGGCTACTCCCTCGGGCTCGGACCCACCTTGCTCAACAATCTGAACGTGAGTGGCATCGGCATCAAATTCAACGGTGGGATTTTTTGGGATCTCAACATCGCGATGCTGTCCATTCTCACTGACCTGAGTTGGCGGGACGATGCAATACTTCTCAGCGTCGGCCTCGGCGCGAAATATTTTATCACAGAAACCTGGGCCGCCCCCTACGTCGGCGGCGAGTTCGGCGTGGGCGCATCGCGAATCGGTCATACGGCATTACTTTCCGGCAGCTACTCGGCCGGCTTCGCCGGCGCCCTCGTCGCGGGTGTTCACCTCTTCAGAACCTCCTCCGTCAATTTCGAGATCGGTGCGCGCGTCGGACTCCTCTTCAGCGCGACGACACAGGGTCTACCCTTCGCGTCGAGCGTTGGAGTCGCCCTGCACTGGATGTAAGACTACTCTTCTTCCTTCTGAAGAGCCGCAATGGCTCCGAAATCCTCGAGCGTCGAAGTGTCCCCCTGAATCTTCCCGGCCGTGGCCAACTCACGCAAAAGACGTCGCATAATCTTTCCAGAACGAGTTTTCGGGAGTGCTTCGGCGAGCCGAATATCATCAGGGCGGGCGATCGCGCCGATTTCGCGCACGACATGAGCCTTCAGGTCGCCTTCGATTTTCAGAACATCCCGTCGAACCTCTACCGGCACGCTGCTCTTCAACGTGACAAACGCCACCAACGCCTGACCCTTGAGCTCATCGGGCCTTCCGACAACCGCCGCCTCGGCAACGTAAGGATGAGAAACCAGAGCACTCTCGACTTCCATAGTGCCCAGCCGATGGCCGCTGACATTCAATACGTCGTCGACTCGGCCCATGCACCAGATATAGCCCTCCTCATCCCTCCGAGCCCCGTCTCCCGTGAAATAAATCGGTTCCTTAAACTCTGAAAAATAGGTCTTCTGAAATCGGGCTGGATCGCCATGAATAGTGCGTGCCATCGAAGGCCATGGCTTGCGGATGACGAGAAGGCCCCCGGAGCCCAGCGGCACGCTAGCCCCGGCTCGATCGACCACATCGACCTCGTAGCCTGGCAAAGGAAGCGTCGCGGAGCCCGGCGTCGTTGGGGTATCTTGTGGGAGAGGCGAAATAACAATTGAGCCCGTCTCAGTCTGCCAAAAAGTATCGACGATCGGGCAGCGTTCGCCTCCCACGTTTCGGTGATACCACATCCACGCCTCCGGATTGATCGGCTCACCGACGGACCCCAGCAACCGCAAAGAAGAAAGATCACGCGAAGCCGTATATTCCTCGCCCATTTTCATAAAGGCGCGGATCGCCGTCGGAGCGGTGTACAGGATTGAAATCTTGTGACGTTCGATCATCGCCCAGAAACGATCTGGCGTCGGGGTTGTAGGCGCGCCTTCGTACATGAAGACCGTCGCGCCAGCGGCGAGCGGCCCGTAGACCACGTAGGTGTGGCCAGTAATCCAGCCGATATCAGCAGTGCACCAGTAGAGATCTGCTGGCTTCAGATCGAACACCATGCGACAGCTTCTCAAAGCGCCTGTCAGGTAGCCCCCCGTGGTATGAACGATGCCCTTCGGCTTGCCCGTCGTACCGCTGGTATAAAGGATGAATAGCGGATGCTCAGCCTCGAGCGCCTCGGGATAACCCAACGTCCCGAGCCGACCGTGCGGGACGGACTGAAGCAACTCGTGCCAGTCATGCCGGAGAACGGTGCTCCCGTCGCTCCCAGCCTGAACCGCCGCCCTCGAGTAAGAGCGATCCGCAGGGGGGCATACCCGTCCGGCTTGATCCCTTTTTAAGGTAATGACCGTTCTTACCGACGGAGTCGAGAGCAATGCTTTTTCGACCTGGGGGAGAAGCTCGACCTTCGAACCCTTACGAAATCCGAAATCGGCAGTGATCACTGCCACAGCTTGGGCGTCGAGCATGCGGTCTTTGAGTGCCTCGGCACTGAAGCCGCCGAAAATCACCGTATGGGTCAATCCAATCCGCGCACAGGCCAACATGGCCACCGCCGCTTCAGGAACAAGAGGCAAATAGATCGCCACCGTCTCGCCCTTCTTCAGACCCAAAATTCTCAATCCGGCGGCCAGGCGCTCCACCTGGGTATGCAGCTCGCGATAGGTCCAGGTTTGCACCTCGCCCGGCTCACTTTCCCAAACGATGGCAGCCTTGTGGGGCTGATCGGAGAGATGGCGATCGACACAATTCACGCTCGCGTTCAGTTTCCCATCACTGAACCATTTCGCGCTCGGAGGATTCCATTCTAATTTTTTTTGAAACGGCCGGTCCCAGCGCAACTCTCGCGCAGCATCGGCCCAGTATTCCTCGAAATTTCTGGCAGCCTGAAGGCGCCACTCCTGAATCTGCGCGGACCCGATCCTGGCGCCTGATAAAAATTGCTTCGATGGTGGAAACTTTCGGTTCTCTTGCAGGCCAACAGTCAAATTCGTGGAGCTCATAGCTCCCTAGCCTACAAAGAGAAGGGCTCGCGGCCAACCCTAGAACGGGGATGACGCGCGAGCCCAGTCGGATTTGGGGGGCGTTTGGGGGTTAATTTTGCTGGTTCTGAATACTCCATGACCAGCCCCACGCCGAGAGATCTCGGCCCGCCTCGTCAGGGGCTGTAATGATTCCCCATCCTGCGAGCATCAGGCCGCTCGCGGCTAATACGCCCATCACGGAATCTAAGAATCGCTTTTTCATATCTGGGTACTCCCTTCGGCTTTCGGGCTGGCCACCTCGGCCAGTCGTGCTTGCCCATAGAGCAACCACCATGCCAGGCCAAAGCCCATAAAAGAGCCCCGGCAGCGGCTAAATGCCACTACCGGGGCGAAAGGAACCTACGCATCGGTGCGAAACTACTCTACCGACTTGAAATACTGCTCGTAAACACCGTTCTCGAGGTTTTCGAGCTCGCTACGCGACGGTTTTCCGCGAGCTGGCGCCATCGGAGCCTCTTTCTTGATAACCTCGACCGCCCGTCCCTGAATCTCAACGGCAGACATCGTAGGATTCGCCTGCAACTGCGCAAACAGTTTTGGATCTTCTTTTTTGATGTCAGTCATGGTGGCCTCTACGGCCTTTTTCTCAAGAGTCGCCAACTGTACCGCAAGCTTGTCGTCCTTCTTCACTTCGTCAGCGATCGCCACCTTCACTTCGCTGGATTTCTGGATAGCGGACAAGGCCTGCTGCGTGGTTTGCCGAAGCGCGATAACTGGCTCGGGAATCTGTGCCGGAGCCTCCACTCCTGAGCCCTTCTTCTCGACGGCTTTTTCCGCCTTAGGGGCTATAGGCGCCGGAGGCGGCACCTCCGCCGAAAAACCGGCTTTCACCGGAATCGATTTCGCTTTCTGCTCCGGCCCCTGCACGGCCACCTCGCCGCGAATAACCGAAATTTCAGTTCCTGCATTCGGACCGGCCCCACCGTCGGCGACAAAAAAATCCGTCCCTCGCACTCCCATGGTCGCCGAACGCGTGCGCACGGTCAGCTTTGAGCGCGGTCCACCCTTGGCCACCATGGCCCGCACCTTGCCGTACATCAAATTGAGATCCGGCTTGGCATCAGCCCCGCTACCGTCCTTCGACCACTTCACGCGGTAGGCGCTCCCACCGGAGAGCGTGAGCTGGTCGCCGTTATCATAAAGCACTCTGGCTTTAGAACCGGGTGAGGTACGAACAATGTTTCCCTGCTCGACGCGATCACCCGGATGCGCCTCGTTCACTGAAAAATATTCCCCCTCATAGAGCGCATGAGGAGCGGGGCCCTGAATGGCCTTTCCTGGATGCGAAAAAATTTTAACGTCGCCCTCGACCTGGGCCAACGTCCCTACCTGATCTCCAGCTGCCCAACCCATGGCCGGAGCAAACACCACACTCATCAAAGAAATTAAAAAAACTCTCATCCATCCTCCTTGCGCGAAGCACGAAAACCGTGAAGAATATTTAAGGAATCAAACTTTAAGAATCCAGGAGAACACCCCGAGTGTCCAGCACAAGCTTCCGTAAATTCGTGTCCACCCTTCTACTCAGTTCCATGAGCATGACGCAGGCTTACGCCGCCGATCTCGACTACCCCGAGCTGCAAGTCACCCCCCGCGCGAGCGAAAGGCTCGAAATGGAGGCAAAGGACGAACGGGGTAATGCATGGCTCATGCATCTCCCCGTTCAGCTCGGATCCGTTGGATTATTGACGGGAAGCTTCATCATGCTGGCGGATAGGGCCAATCAAAGCAATTCAACCTATCCCCTGTGGGCCATCCCCATGGGTATCGGAGGAGCCTGGCTCGGGTTGACCGTCGGCCTCGCCGCCGCCTACCGCCCCTACGCTTCCGGAACTGAAAAGATCAGTGCCATGCCAAGGAAAAGCCGTCGCGACGAGCTGCTGCGTGAACGCATGGCGGAAGAACGACTGGAAGCAACCTCGGCCCTGGCCTGGCGCCTTACCATTCTTTCTTCGGTCACCCAGTTCATTGGGGGCGGCGCCCTCGTGGCTCTCAACCGGCCGGGCTCGGCCGCATTTTTTGCTGGGGCCGGGGCAGCAGCGCTTTCCTTCGTGCCTTTTATATTTCAATACGGCTGGATTCGAACCAACTCCGAACAGCACGACTATAAGAAACGCATCTACGGCCCCATCGCGAGTGCGACGATCCTTCCGGAACCTGGCATTTCTCGCATCAGCCTTGCCCCCGGAATGCAGCTCAGTTTCGCGTTTTAGAAGTCTGACCACTCGGAATCGTGAGAGCCATCTTGCGCGCAAACGAAAAGGCCTCGTCAGCAGCTAGCCCAAGGCCCTTCGTGCTCATGGCATATTTGAAAGCACTGACGAAGTTGTCCGTCGCATCAGGGCCCGCAATGGCCACTTCTTCCGCGATCTCCAAAGCACGCCCCGTGGTCGTCCCGACGCCTCGTTTCGCATCGCGAGCAAAGTGAAATACCCGAATGAAGTCGGAAGCCACCCCACCATTAGCGATTTCCGATTTCTTGGCGATCCGCGCCGCCAGAACTCCGCACACCCCTTTAGGAAGGTCCAGGCCCCGCTCCTTCATGCAAAATTCGACGACCTTTCGGAAATCATCGTACGCCCAGGCCGACTCCCCGGCGAACTGCACCGAAAGTTCACGGGCAAGGCGCATCGAGTTCATGAGATCGAGATCCAGCCCATCCTCCAAGAACGCCAGACGAAAGATGCCCACGAAAGACCGCGCCTCCCCTTCCGACCGGGCCGCCAGCTCGCGAGCCGTATTCAACGCATCCTTGCCACTCAGGCCCGCCTTAAGCAAAGTCTGAGCAACCGAAATAAATCTTCGGGCGGACCCCGTGCAGGAGCGCGCAACGTCGTCCGCCGTCTTCCGTGCATCCGCCTCCGGGAGACTAAACTCCTTGACCGAGCGAAGATACTCCAGAACTGAAACAAACTCCCGCGTCGCGCTGCAGGCCCGGTCGCCGTAGCTTTGCGCGATATTCCCAAATGCGAACCCACTGAAAAACAGGCATCCGACTACCAACCCAAGAACTAATTTCCTACCCGCCATCTTGCTGCGCCTCCCATGCGCGAACCAACAAACATCACCACAAAAGTGAAAGCCACCAAAAGAGTCGACAACGCGTTGACCTCCGGGCTCACTCCAAATTTAATCATGGAATAGATCTTCAGGGGAAGTGTGTCAGCTCCTGCTCCCGAAACGAAAAAGGTAATAAGAAAATCGTCAAACGAAAGAGTGAAGGCCATCACGCCTCCCGAAAAGATGGCCTGCCCAATCAACGGGAAGGTCACACGCCAGAAAATCTGAGCTGGCGTGGCGCCGAGATCCAGCGCCGCCTCGTCCAAGGACGAGTCGAGCTCCCCGAGGCGGGTCATCACATTGATGATGACGTATGACACGCTAAAAGTCACATGAGCCAAAACCACGGAAAACACCCCGAGCGAAATCCGAAGGGCCACAAACCAGACCAGAAGCGCAAGACCGAGCACGATCTCGGGCATGATGAGAGGAAAGTGAGTCAGGACTTTAAACGCCCCCCGACCGGGCCACCGAAACTTCGTCGCGGCATATGCGGCCATCGTCCCTAATACGCATGAAACGGTGGTACTCAGGAACGCGATCCAAAGGCTTAAAGCGCAAGCATCAAGAATCGATTCATTCGTCAGAAGCTTTCGGTACCAGTGCAGCGTCCACACCTCCGGCGAACCCGGCCCAGCGGTGGATCCCCGAAAAGAAAACGTCACTAAAGTGATCAGGGGAACGTACATGAGCAGAAAAGCAAACAACGTCACACCCCAGACTTTCCGCGACGGACGCGGCCTGGCTCTCTCATCTGAGCGCTCTCTAGATTGCGCCATCGAATTCCTCCGAGTTTCTCAGATAGACGACCAATGAAACCATCACGGTGACAATCAGGATAAGTGCCAGGGCCGCGCCAAATGGCCAATCACGGGTCTTCAGAAACTGCTCTGAAATGAGATTGCCAATCATCATTACCCGCGCGCCCCCGAGCAGATCGGGAATAATGAACTCCCCGAGCGCCGGTGTGAAAACCAATATGAAACCGGTCACCATGCCCCGCCGAGTGAGAGGAAACAAAACCCGCATCACCATCTGCCCACTCGAGGCACCAAGATCCCGCGCGGCTTCAAGTAGGGAAAAATCGAATTTCTCGAGCGCCACGTAAAGGGGAAGAACGGCAAACGGCAAATAGTTCGTCACCATCCCGAGCCAAACGGCAAGCGACCCGTTCAGAAAGCTCACCGGCTCGACCGAGAGACCCAGCGCGACTGCGAGCCAACTGATTGGCCCATGCTCAGACAGAACCACCTTGATGGCGTAAACCCGGATCACAAAATTGGTCCAAAAAGGAAGAACCACAAGGCCCATCAGGAGCGGCCGAAGGCAGGCCGGCGCCGTCGCCATGGCATAGGCCAGTGGATAACCGATCAAAAGGCAGGAAAGCGCCGTAAAAAAAGCCAATTTCAGGCTGTTGAAAAAAATCCGAAGATAAAGCCAGTCCCCCGCGCGGATGTAATTTTCGAAGGAATATTCAAAAACAATTCCTCCATACATCCCCTTCTGGGCAAAACTATAGACCACCACGAAGCCAAGCGGGATCAGCAAAAACCAAAGCAACCAACCGATTGCCGGCAACGCGATCGAGGGGGGAAACCGCCGATTCGCCTGAAACATCACCTCATCCTCCGATCGCCGAGACGACGGCCACCGAACCCGCCACACCCACGGCCGAAGAGGCCGCGAGCGCCGGATGCGCGATCGTCTGGGTCGAAAGAACCAGACAATCCTCAGGGGACCACGCCACGAAAACCTTGTCGCCAGACTGAAAGGTCTTCCGCGCAGTCATCGCTGTGTTGGGCTGGATGATGATAATAGGAGGCAATTGGCTATCGCGGGGTTGCACAAAAAACTGAGTCGTAGGGCCCAGGTACAAGGAATCCTTCAAAACCCCATCGATCGAATTTTGCTCGGGACCGGGTGCACTTTTCAAAACCTTCAACTTCTCTGGTCGCACCAGAACCTGCACCTTTTCTCCGATCACCACTCCAGGCAACGGTCGCATCCCATCTCGGGAAGGCCGAACCATCAGGGGGCGCCTGAATGACCCGGTCACGTCGACCGCATCAGGTTTCACCTCCTTGACCTCCCCTTCGAACAGATTCATTGAACCGATGAAAGAGGCCACGAACGGACTTTTGGGATATTCGTAAATCTCTTGAGGGGTCCCAACCTGCTCAACCACCCCGTGATTCATCACCGCGATTCGATCTGAAAGCGTCAGCGCTTCCTCCTGGTCGTGCGTTACGAAAATAAACGTATTTCCTAACCGACGCTGAAGATCCCGCAACTCGATCTGCATCTGCTGGCGAAGCTTCAGATCTAATGCAGAGAGCGGCTCATCCAACAACAAGATCTTCGGGCGATTGACCAAGGCCCGGGCCAACGCCACTCGCTGTTGCTGGCCGCCTGAAAGAGTTTCTATATTTCGATGGCCGAGTGATTGCATCTGAACCAGGGAGAGCGCCTCATCCACCCGAGTGCGAAGCTCCTGACCTCGAACGCCCTTCACCCTCAGGCCAAAGGCCACATTCTCCCAAATGTTCAGATGAGGAAACAATGCATAGCGCTGAAAGACCAAGTTAAAGTGGCGCTCGTGAGCGGGACGATGATCGATCCGAGTCCCATCGAGATGAATCTCCCCGGCCGAGAGGGACTCCAGCCCTCCGATCATCCGAAGAAGGGTCGTCTTCCCGCAGCCGCTCGGGCCCAGCAATGAAAAGAACTCGCCCGAGTGAATCGTCAAATTCAGAGGCTTCAAAGCCTCGATTCCGGCAAAAGCTTTACGGACACCTTTTAGCTCGAGCATGTAGAGCAAATCTATTGAATGTAGCTCTCGGAGCCAACCAAAAAACAAACTGGGCGCCTCTTACGAGGCGCCCAGTTTGAAAATATCAAAACGAAAGAGCCGCTCTTAACGAACGGCGTCTTTGAACTCACGACCGGCGCGGAACTTAGGCACCGTCATGGCAGGGATCTTAATTTCCTTGCCCGTCTGTGGATTACGTCCCGTACGCGCCTTGCGCTTCGCCTTCGTAAAAGTTCCGAAGCCAATCAGGGTGACATCTTCGCCCTTCTTGACGCTCTTTCTGATCGCATCGAGAGCCGTATTGATGGCCATCTCGGTGTCCGTCTTCGTGAGCTTTGCTACCTTCGCTACCGCTTCAATCAACTGTGCCTTATTCATTTTTCAGTATTCTCCATTGTACTGACACTACCTTGTGTTTTTTCCAACGAGCCGGGTTTCCCCGCACACAAACCGGATGATGAACAAGGAACTGTGCACTGTCAACTCAGAAGCGGGCGCCCAAGCCAGAAGTGAGATAAGGCGCTACGAACAGCTGGCTCCCAGGGCTCGTCGCCGGGCCCAACCAAAGGCCGAGATCCCAAAATAAAATAAAATGGGCTCGTGGATTTTTGCCCAATTGCAACGAATACGCGAACGATGGCGCGAAAACGAACTGTCGCTGCGTCAGCTCGTAACCCGCTCTGAGCTTGAACTCCGGCTCCGAGAGGCCCTCACCGAAAAAACGAAACACCGGCCCCGCGGCGACGATCATTCGACTCACCTGCCACGGAAACCAGGTCACGCAAGCCGCGCCAGCCAACATACGGCGCAGATACCCGCGCGCACCCAGCAGAAGGTTGGTTGCAAACTCCGCCTCCCCGCCGAGCAGGCCCCGCTCGCTGGGAAAAACCGAAACTCCCCCCACCGGGCCAACCTTGAGCTGAAAGCCCCACTCGGACTCATGGCGCTCATCGGTAAATGAAATTTTCTGGGCAATGCCCGCTGAGCGAGATTCTTTTCCAAGCGCTGTGAGCTCAAGCGAGTTGGCCTCAACGAAGCCGATCTGCCCACTGTCCAGCCTCGCTTTGAACCAAAATAGCCCCTGCTCATCAACAAAGGGCTGGTCATTCACACTCACCGGCACACCGGCCGCCAGCTGCTCGATCTGCTCACTCTGTTTGCTAGGCAATCGAAAAACCTGCGCCTCAGCCGCGGCCACCCGGGCCTTTTGAGCCGCGACGGCCGCACTCGCCCCGACCAGAATCAACGCGACCGCAAGACCGAGGTTGCGAAACACCTTCAGTGCGCGACGCAGGCCCGTGCGATTCGATTCAAATTTTATTTTAGCCAGTGCGACCGCCGGACGAACCCATTCAAAACGAGAGTGCTCCTCAGAGAGGACGGGAGAGGCTCCCTCGACCCGATCGTCGAACCGAAGAATATAAGCGCGCTCTCGAGCCTCGCCCCAGCGGCCGTCGAACCGAAAAGAAAATCCAACCGGCTTCGGCCGACTCCGAACCTGCAACCCCGTCTCCTCGGTCGCCTCCCGCAACGCTGCCACCAGCGATGGTTCCCCATCTTCGACCTTTCCGGTCACCGGCTGCCAAAACCCACCCCTCCGCTTCGTCAGCTTCAGAAGCAACACGCGCCCCCGCCGATCGAAAATCCAAACTTGAACCTTCCGCTGAATCACCCTCCCGAAGCTACTCGAGACGTCGGCTCGAGCCCAGCGCCAAAGCGGAAGTCCACCGCCCAAAATGGCAAATTAACGCATATCGTTGGCCAGCCAGGATTGATTCCCTCTCCGAACTGAGTTATCCCTCGCAACACTCTCTGTTCAAGCGCCGACGTAGCTCAGTGGTAGAGCAACGCTTTCGTAAAGCGTAGGTCGCCGGTTCAATCCCGGCCGTCGGCTCCACTTCCCAACACGAGTCCCAATTTACGGCGCAAGCAAAGCCAAAATCACGTGCCTCAGGTTAACCCGAAGCTCCACCTCGCCCGTTTCGTAAAGCTCGGGCCTTTCAAGCGTCACCGCTAGAAAAGTCGAACGTACGATATGAAAGAGGAGAAATGCGGTCGTATCCGCTCTTCTGAGTATGCCACGCGAGGCCGCCTCGATCAACACGACGTCGACTTGCTCGATTAAACGCTCATCCAGTTCTCGAAGAAAGTCCAAGTTCCCCACTCTGGAGAAGAAACGCATGAGAGCACGCTCCAGCCTGAGGCCCTTTCTTCGGATCTCCATAATTCCTAGAATCATGGAGTCGACTCCAGCTTCCAAAGCGTGATTTCGATGGGCGAGAAGCGAACTTTGAATCAAATCGAATTCCTTCCTGAAATGGAACTCAATGAGCACCGAGAAAATCGACTCCTTGGACGGAAAGTATTGGTAGAGAGAGCCAATGCTCACTCCCGCTCTCTCGGCGATCTTCGTCGTGGTCAATGCCTGCGCATCCCCCTGGTCGACCAAGGAGACCACCGACTGAAGAATCGCATCGACCGTCTCTCTCGCTCGATCTTGGCGGGGTGCTTTTTTTGGACCAAAGACCTTCAACTGATTCTCCTTCGAAATATGAATGCCAACCCAGTCATCACTGAATTTGTCCACACTTCCGACGTCCTACCTGCGACCGCAAGACGAATGCACGAGAGGCCATTCCCCTGATAATCTGTGACCATGAAACCCGGAGTGAGCCGCCCGAAAATTAAATATGCTGTCCAACACGACCCGTTCTACGCTCAACTGAAAGCCAAAATCGACTCTTACCTGGAAGCCAGTGGAGAGTCGAGATACGCGGGGCCGAGAATGTGGAAGAAAACGGCCACGATCATCGTGCTCTTTCTCTTCTTCGGCGGGTTGGTCTACTTCGCGAACCTAACCGGTGCCGCGTTCATCCTCGTTATGGCCCTCTGGATGTTCACCCAATTTCTCATGACCATAGGAATCGCCCACGACGCCGCACATGATTGCTACACGCGTGGCAAAAGATCCAATCGAGCGATCATGTACCTCTTCGATGCCATCGGGATCAGCTCCGAGCACTGGATTGAAAACCACATTCATGCCCATCACTCGTCGCCCAACGTCCCGGGAATGGATTCAGCCATCGAATCCTTCTCGCTGATGCGTCTTCACCCGAAAACCCGGGCCTACCGAATTCAACGCCTCCAACACCTCTACATGTTCGGGATCTACTCAGTCGCGACCCTATTCCAGGTCTACCTCCTTGAGTTCGTCTCGATCGCCCAGGGCTTGGTCGGTTTCGACAGAAGCGACACCTCCGGGGGACGAAAGGCGCTCCTCTTCCTGGTTCAGAAGCTGGCAGTCCTCGGCTATTCGCTCATCCTCCCTCTCTGGCTATTGCCCAATCCAGCCAGCGAGGTCGTTCTCGGATGGCTTTTCGGCCACGTCTTGTGCGGTCTCGCATTAGGCATCATCTTCATGACCACTCACCTCCACCAGGCGACCGAATTTCTGGAGCCGGACCCGCTCGGAAGAATTCACGACTCATTCGCGAGAAGCGTGCTGAGGACCACGGCTGATGTCGCCCCGAACAACCGTTTTTACACGTGGATCTCAGGGGGTTTGAACCACCACGTGGCCCACCACCTTTTTCCGACGATCTCGCAGATCCACCTGCCGATCATGACAAAAATCGTAAAGGAGACGGCGAAAGAGTTTGGAGTCCCCTACTACGAATACTCGTTTATCCACGGCATTCGGTCGCATCTGCGCCTCCTGAAAAAGTTAGGGGCGCTCCCTGATGCCCCGGGCTGAAGGCCCAGATTGAAGCCGAACTATATCAGCGTCGATTCGGTCAAGACTCTACTCGGAGTTCCGAAGCTGAAATTCTGACTCCACAAAGTAGCCGATCATGCCATGAGATCGAGGTTTCCCGGTTGCCGCGCTCCGGAAATTCATATTAACGACCTCTATGCGTCCGCTGCTATTCATTCTTCCCGTACTCATTCCTTCCCTCGCTCACGCCGGAGGCATGGTGAGCAGCGGTGATCCCATGGGCCATGTTTCTCCCTTCCCCTGGTTTCAGGGGATGACGAAGGTCAAGTTCTGCGTCGAAGAGACCGCACAGTTCGCGGTCGAGCAGAAGACCGCTGTAAAACGGATCGTTCGTCTGTTGAAGGAAACCGCGAAGACCCATCCAGATCGAATCGGCGCACACCCCAGATTCACGCAGGTGGATTGCGCGTCCACTCACGAACTGGCGGTACTTTTGGGCATCACCACCCCTCAGGTGCAGGAGGCCTTAGAGCTGGAGGGGCGCGAGATTCACGCCTTCACGTACTCGGTTCGACGAAATCCCCCGCGCGGATATATTTGGTTTGCGAACGACCCGATGTGGGAGGACCGAGCAGAATTCGAATCCACCCTCGCCTACCAAATCCACTTGGTGTTCGGCCTGGACCGCTAGATCTTGAAGAGATCGAAGTTCATGTGAAAAACCTCGCTTGCCGGCGCCTTTTCCACGCGGTCGGCAACCCACTTCAGGAACTCCAGAAATCGAGCTTTGATCTCGGCCCGAAGCTCGTCGTTGGCGGAGAACGAGGAGGTGAAGAAGTAGTCGCGATGATTGCCCAACTTCTGCTGGTACTCGATCGACTTTTGACGAAACGCGATGCCATGCGCCCGTACCAAATGGGATTCACTGCTTAAGTGAAGAACCGACGAGAGCACCTGACACTTCTTTCCCGGTCCCAGCCTCACCACACCGCATTTCTCCAAGACGGAAAGGATCTTTTCTATTGAAGCCTCCTCCACCCGAAGTCGTTCGGCCAGCAACGCCGGACTCGCTTGAACCGCGGACTGGGTCAAGAACATGTGCGCCAACGGATAAACAGCGTGTGTGAAATATTCGGCAAACACGGGCTCGGCCGGGCGGACGCCCTTTCTCCCCAAAGTCACGTCCGTGCGGATCTTGCGATCTCGCCATTGGTCGCGCGCGGTTTCCAGACGCTCCATACGCGTCTTGACTCTGCATTTCTTGATCTCCAACAGGAGAAGCAAGAAATCAGACTCGTCCACAGAACAATGCAGGGCCTGCGCCATCGAATAGAGCTGATCCGCATTCAGATCGCAGCGCCGATGAAGGACGTTCGAAAGGTACGAGCGCTGTACGCCGATCTGATCGGCCACCCGTGAGAGGGTGAACGAAGGATAGGTCTTTTTCCTCAAGACCACGCTGTCGCGAAGAAAGTCTGAATATTCGTCGTAGAGGTAGGCGCTTTTCATGATCGTTATTAATAATAACATCATTCATCCGAGTATTTTATTAAATAATATCCATTCCATCGCTCACGGTTTAGATCTCTGCGCATCTGATGCGAGACCGAAACGAATCATTCCACGCCCGTTTGTGCCGCCTCCGTGAAAACCGGGGACTGACGCAAAAAAAAGTAGCCCGGATCGTCGGGGTCCCTGAATCGACCTATCGCAATTGGGAGTACGGAGGAGCCATTCGGGGCCAACCCTACGTGCGCCTGGCTCAGGCCCTAGAGGTAGGTCTTTCGGAACTCTTGGTGGGGTCTTTACCCCGCCAGGCGTCCTTGCTTCAGATTATGAACGAGATCGAGGTGCAAATCCGGAAGCTACGGACTGAGCTTATCCCGTTTTTATAGACCTGAATTCCGCTTATCCGTCCACATCAACGCGCCCACGGAGTAAGTGGCCACCACTCGTTGAAAGGAGTACCCCATGAAGACGTCCTCGCTGTTCCTCTCCGCCGCCTTGATCCTAGCCACCGGACCTGCAGCCCTGGCTGATGAATATCTAGAATGCCACCTCATCGGCCAATCGGACGCCGCCAGTGTGACTCAAGCCCCTGCCCATGTCGGGCTCGACCTGGCTCGCGATTGGACTCTTACGGAAGATGGGCGCACCGTTCGTCCTATCCGGGTACGCGACGTCCTCTTTCGGGTAACGGTCACCTATTCCCGCCAGTCTCCCGAAGGGATCATTGACTCCACCTATGTCTTTAACGACCGCCTCTGTGAAAGCCAGGGAGTCGGATCGGCCGTGTTGAAGCGCACGCTTGTCTCCGGCTCCATGTCGTCCGGACCTAATCACGTGGTGAGCTACTACGAATGCACCTGCGGCGTTGACTGAAGTACCATCAAATCTTGCAACATGTTCCCATTTAACGCGGGGACGCCCAGCGAGATGCTTCCCATGCCCCATCGTCAAGGTCACAGTTTGTGATCGTAAAAGTACGTACTCAGCCTCGGTGAGCTGCAACATGAAGTCGTCTGGAAACCGATCCAAGTTCCGACGAACGGCCTGATTGAGCGCCCTGGGCTCAACCTCGTAAAGTACAGCCAGCTCGCTATCGAGCCATCTCTCGATGCCCACGAACGAAGCAGACCCACTGGCCGATTTCCTTCACTGATAACTCTGCGCTCATCCTACTTCTCACACTTTCAGCAACTCGCCTCGACGTTCTTTATGGTTCCAATCTTAGACGCCGGCACAGCTCTCAATCCTGTCAATAGAGAAGGGTACAAGTATTAGTGATTACGGAGGATTATTGTTCACAGCTGTTCGCCTTAGTTCACCGCGACCCACTCTTCGTGATTCTGAGATGCTCTTCTTCCGGCGGGTTCTCGCCCGGCCCGATTCTTCAATATGCGTGCACGGAACGCCCATCGTGCTTACGCTCAGGATATGATTCGTCGTCAGACACATTTCCGTTTTAGATTGCTAGCTCCCTTGCTCGTGACTTGTAGTGCATGCTCGACCATCAGACCCCCTGTTCGCTTTCAGGATGAATCGAGCGACGTCTCGATCATACTAGGCGTGGAACCCGAAATGTTTCCCGAAACGTGGCTACAGGCTGGCATCAAAGCTGAAGCAAGCCCATTGGATCGAAGCGAAGAGCAGCGTTCACTTGCCATTGTCAAACGAGCCCTAGCCAAGTATCCGAACAGCCTGCTTCATGAAAATTTAGAGCGACTGTATGTAGTAGGAAAATTAGATTTCAGCGGAATAACATGCGGGGGAACGAACTCACGCGAGAGGCTATACCATGTCAATGGAGGAGTTTCGAAGTGGTACACCGATGAGATCATTGAAAGAGGTATCCATCATGAATTTTCCAGCATCCTGCTGAGAAATTATCAAAAAAAATTAAATCGCCCCGAATGGGATGCGGTACTGCCAGTTGGCTTTCAATACGGAGACGATGGTGTGCAGGCGGTCATTGATGGTAAAGCGGCGACGGCTCTCAATGAGGGCATGATGGAAAATGGATTTCTAAGTGAATATGCTCTTTCTTCATTTGAGAACGATTTTAATCTGATCGCCGAACGACTTTTCATGTACAGCGAGGCGCTTTTTGCACTTGGAAAAAAATATCCAAAACTAGGAAAAAAAAACTCCATCGTGATCAAGTTTTATCATGAGCTGAACCCAATCTTCACCGAGGCCTACTTCAGAGGATCTGAGTTCAACTTGCACTAGGGCCCGCACTGTCGAATCGAGGTGCCGTCGCTGGAATCCCGCGCAGAGGGATTAAAACTGTTTCTGGAAAGCCTTTTGGAATGATGCGTTCGGTTACTAGGGTCCGAACGTTTCCTGGATCGATGCGCGCGCGAGTTGCAGCGCAGTGATCAATCGGCTGCCGATCTTCGCCTTCATTCTTGCTCACCGCATCCAACTATTAGGGAGCTCCGAATAGTTGCTCTTGTCCTCGACGGAGGCGGCTCTTACCGGCCGATCCCTCCCAGTCCTTTGATGCGCCTTTGAGCAACGGGAGTCCCCACCGCCATCAGTTGTCGAATGGCCTCGAACACGGCCTTGAACTGCTGGTCGTGCTGGCCGAGTTTGCGTTCGATCTGATCGATTTTCTTCGCCAGGTCCCTGTTCGTTTCGAGCATCTCGCGCAGTTTCACAAAGGTGCGAATAATAGCGATATTCACATGAACCGCTCGTTCGCTGTTCAGCACGCTCGAAAGCATCGCTACTCCTTGTTCGGTAAATACCAAAGGCAGATACTTTCGGTGCTTTCCACGCCCGGTCTTTAAGGTTTCAATTTGAAACCTTAAAGACTCGTACTCCTTCTGCGTTAGTCGGAACATGAAGTCCTCAGGAAACCGGTCCACATTCCTTCGGACAGCCAAGTTGAGTTGTTTGGTCTGCACCTCATACATTTCAGCCAAATCACTATCGAGCATCACCCGATGCCCGCGAACGAAGTAGATCCGCTGACCGATTTCCTTCACCGATAACTCTGCGCTCATCCTGCTCCTCGCCCCTTCGGCGGCCCATCCACCGATTCTTTAAGGTTCCAAATTAGAATCTTAAACACCGGCACGACGGCAGACACTCAATCCCGTGGTCCCACGGTGGTCCATCGCGGTGCCCCGGAGCGAATAGCAGAGAACAACAGTAAGGGGTACACCTATTTGTGATTACGGGAGAATATGGTTCACAGCGGTGCCTCCACAAATAACTCTCATAAAGCGTAGGTCGCAGGTTCAATCCCGGTCGTCGGCTCTACTTTAGGTGACGGCTTCCGTCACGAAACGCCTGTTACTCACGCGGCAACCCGACAGAAAAGCGGGTTAGCGACTATCTCGTCACGCGACTAACACAGGGATCTGCGCCACCATCGTTCAGTAGAGATTCGACGTACTGGATCCCAGCGCGAGGGACTGGAACAGCGGGAATAGCGTTCAGAAGATCGACGGCGCCATTCGGTAGAGCGATTTGAAGCGAAGTATGCATCTCTGGAGTCATCAGAAATGAAAAATTTTTTGACCTCAAAAAAAAGAGCCGGGCGATTTCCTCAGCGTCCCAACCGTACCGGGATTTCAGAAAGCGCGCCTGTTCACGAAAAGCTCGGCACTCGAGGGGCCGGTGGTGATATCCCCAATTATCAACTGCATTTCGATCCCACGAGTATTTGACAGCTTCAAGAATGGGATCTCTGCATGAAGCGATTTCAATTCTAATGAAAGAAGCGCAACTCCGCTCTACTTCGGCTACCAGAACGCTATATCGGTCAGGTTCCTCTTGGATAAACTGATCGAAACTTTCTCTCGTCGCCAAGCCCAACTGCTCCGCTATGTCCTCCTCTTGTCGAACCAAATCTTCACGACTCATGTTCAGATCAGTGACGTAGTCAAGAATGTGCTTGAGTTCGTGAACCATCAACGACTGAAAGACCTCAGGCCAAGTCGAGGCCTCGGTGGAATAGCGAATGATTTGACGGGTTCCTAGATGTTCATGAAGCACTCGAACAAAAGTTTCAACGCCGCCTCGAAAAATGAATCTACTGACCTGGAAATAGTCACTCCTACATCCAGCAACCAATGGCGTGAACCAATATACAGTCCTCAAATCCTGATCATGAAAAGCAGGAAAAGACGTCTCAGAATAATTGGCGTCAGCGATGGTGCCAGGCCCACCGAATCCCTGACCGAAAAAACCAGGGTCAGTATAGCGCATTTCCATTAACGCAGTCTTTCCGAGTACCTCTGCATTTTGCCCAAAGTAAGCCAGCGCTTCTGCAAATCTCGGGTCATCTGCTACTCGGGTCACGCCCACCACTCCCTGCTTCATAGCTCGCTCATAGATCGACCGAAGGAGGGAAGGCGCAGCTCCGATCTCTCCGACATTGACAGACTGCCTACGTCCGTCATCCAAGACCTCCTGTATCCAGTTCCGTCTCACTTCTTCGCTCTGTCCTGGGCAGGCTTCGACAGCGTCCCTCGAAATCTGTTCACTGTCAGCAAATTCGGCCTGAATTCTCGCTTCCTGAAATGCAGCCCAAAACGTTGTCTGAACATCAGCAAAGGCAGGCGCAGCCGTCGCAAGCAAGCTGATCACGGCAGAAAAAGTGAAAAAAGAAAGCATCACTGAACCTCAATCAGATTTACAGCCGGAATGGGCGGATTGTGCACTGTAGACTGTAAGTGAGGCGCCAGGATCTTACCCACAGAGAGAGCGACCGCGAGGTCATAAACCCACTGAGCTAAAGAGATACCCACTCGGGCAGAGGTAACTGTCGAATCGAAAAAAATGCCGTTTTCCACCAATGACGCTTCAAAACCATTCCTCACTCGGTATCTCTCGATCTTGAAAAAATTGGAAACTACCTCACGCAAATCCGTTCACATCAATGGCGTCGCCGATCTCAATGCCATGATTCATCCGGACCTCATCGCAATCGACGATCTCGAACCCATCGGAGGCGGGGCCCATACCAATCGGGAATACATCGAGGTGCCGTCGACTGTTTCTGGAAAGCCTTTTGGAATGACGCGTTCAACTACTACAGTCCAAACGCTTCCCGAATCGCCGCACGCGCGATTTGCAGCTGTGCAGGCCCGGAGATTAGACCTGTGTTCATCCTAGCAAAAACCCGACGAACCCTCTCACGCAGTCCAGCCGACTGAGCAGTGATATTTTCTAGAACGAGAACGCCGTCCTCCCCCAAACGACTGAACTCGAGCAGGGACAGACGCCGACTCAGCGAAAGATCGTCGACACCCGTCGCTTGAGACGCAATCCTGGCCAGTGAATCAGCCAACCGTAAGACAATCTCCCGTCGGCGAATCTGCTCTCTTTCAAAGGGCGAGACTCGAGCCAGCGATTCGACCCAGCGATTGATGCGATGCTCGGGGTCCGCGTAACCAAAATGATGGGCGTGTTCGTGGAGCGCCAAGCCCAGGATCTCACCATTGGATGCATTCTCGGCGGCAAGACGTCCGGCGTTAAAGCAAATCGGTCCGGACCGATCTCCGCTCGGCGCCGTCGCGGCCCGCTCTTCCCCCAGGGAGTCTAAGCATGATGAGGCGACAAAATAGGGAGAGCGCAGCAGGTCTTCACGCACCCCCCTTTGAATGAGGTCTTGGAAAACAGCGGCGTCTTCTTCGATGAGCATCTCGGGATCAACCGCTTGAACGAAGACCAGCAGCTCCGCGCGTAGACGAGTCTGAATGTAGAGTTCAATAGATTCGGCCCGAGCGATGATCGGATCACCTCCATTATTCGTTCCTTGTCCATCGAGGTCTCGAGTCCATCCATTCGTAGCAAAAAGCATGCACGCCAACACAATCCAAATCTTCATTTTCTTTCTCCTAACAGTGGTTGAGTTAATCGGAAAAACTGCGTGGCCAGCACGTAGACCTCCGTGGGTTTGCGAACTTTTGACCGTTCAGTGAGTTTGCGATTGAGGAGCCGACGCTTCTTGAGCAGGAACGCCTTGATATCGTCGATATCGTCCGGATGGATGGCCACGGTGAGAGTGCTGAGATAGCGTTCCTGGACGGATTGGTGAATCACCGCTCGTTTGGCGTGGTCGAGAATCTGTTGATTGAAGCGGCGAATCGATTCCGAGGGAATGTCTTTTGTCGTTTCCAGCTGAGCACACGTTGAAACAAATCGCTTCCCCACCCGCTTGACAACCCTCAAGCGGAGTAGGCGCTCCAGGGCCAGCTTGGCCTGCTCTGACGTAATTCCGAGTCGACCAGCGATCCACCCCGCGTCGCTCTGAAATCCCTCGGTGAGCAAAAGCTCTAAAATGGCGAAGTGGTACCAGTCGGAGATGACGTGAAACTGATCTTCCGCCAACTCAGAAACTGGGTGCTCGAGAGCGATTTTGGAGAGGGCCTCCCGAGCCTGTCGGCGGGAACGATGCGAACGCGACGCTTCGGCGGCGGCCTGTAAAACAAAAATTTCTTTTTCTTGTGGATTCAGATGGAGTGCCTGCGAGACCGTCTCGGCCCTCTGGGCAGACAGCCTCTGCTTACCGCTCAAGATTTCCGACACTCGAGAGGGCGCCAACCCCAGATCCCTGGCAAATGCCCGCAACGAGTAGTGCGGATTCAACGCCTGACGTTCTGCCAGCTTGCTCCGCAGCAGTTGGGTGTAATTCGAATAACGAACCATGGGCAGGCACTACTTTAAAATGGTGCATCGCACAACACCCAAGGGAACGAAGTGTTCTGTGGTTGGAGGAACACTGATACTCTCCCTGAGTTCTTCCACTCCCGCCCTCGAGCACACCGATGATGAGCGCCTCTTTGGCTTATTCCAAGCTTTAGGGGTGAGGTCGTTCTCCGCTCAACTCGTTTGCGAAGAGTTGCTGCTCAATGCTCAGGAGCATGGAGCAGGCCCGATACAAACGTATGGCCAAAGAGAAGGGACTCGCGTTTCAATCTCGCAGGCACCCTCGCCGCGTTCTCCGTGGAGGAGCCATGACGGTCTCAAAAAAATTCTCAGTCTACGAACCGTTGCAGGGGAGTTTTGAACGGCAAGATCCCATCCTCAGATGCCCCAGCTGCGCCAATTGGCCTTCGACGCCGTGAACGCGGGACAGGCCCTGAAGGTCGAGCGAGAGGGAGTAAAACTCATGTCCCTCTCATTCTTAGTCCAAAAGCGCCCTCCAGGCTCAAGAGCTGTCGTTTGGTCTCAAGGCCGCCCGCGAATCCGGTGAGGTGCCCCGAAGCGCCGATCACGCGATGACAGGGAATAATGATACCAATGGGATTTCTTCCGTTAGCCGCACCGACAGCTCTCGCCGCCTTCGGACGTCCAACGCGTCTTGCTTGCTCTCCATAAGTGATGTGTTGCCCATACGGAATTTTGAGAAGCTGCCTCCACACCTGTTTCTGAAAGTCAGTTCCCCGTGGCTCAAGAGGAAGATCAAAAGAGAATCTCTTTCCGCTGAAATATTCCCCCAGTTGAGTTTCCGCCCTACTCAGAATGGAGTTGCCCCGCCCACATGTGGCAGAACGGAGGTGATCCGCCAGGTTCGATAGGTCTTCGCCCCAGGCCAGGCACAGCAGTGCCGTACTATGCGCAACGAGCGTGAGGGGCCCCACCGGTGAAGTTATCGTTTTGTACTGAGGGATTTCTTCCACAATGCGAGGGCGATGTATGCGTTCCATGGGCTCCAGTCTCCTTTTTCGTGTTCATGATGCGCAAGCGCCCGCTTGATGATGAGATCGGTTTTTGGAAATGCGTTTGGGTCGCCCATGCAGCGCATGGCGATCATTTCAACCGTCCACGGACCAATCCCCGGGATGGCGAGCAGCTGTGCCTTGGTCTTTTCAACATCAGCGGATCGAGAAAGGTCGATTTGCCGATCCCGTACCTGCTTTGAAAGCTCACGAATCGCATTCCCGCGAACTTTGGTGACCCCAACAGCTCTGAAGTCGGCCTCAGCCAAGACGCGCGCGCTGGGAAACAGATAAGTGCAGCCGTCGAAAAGTGGGGTGGAAATCTTTCGGCCGAATTGCGCTACGAATTTTCCGACTTTGATTCTCGCCTGCTCGACGCTGACCAACTGCCCAAGAATGACACAAACGGCCGTTTCGAAGGGCTCCCAGGCTCCCGGAACACGAATACCCAGTTCATCCAGGTAACATGCGGCAATAGGATCTTTGAGGTTCAGATCCCGTAGATGGGCATGTGGATTCAGGCGCGTATCAAAAAGATCTCGCACCCGCTCGATGGCCCCTCTCAGGTAGCTCAGATCTGAAATTGAAAGCGCCACCAAGAGCTGTCCCTTTTTGGGCTCATACCCGACCTCGACCGCGCCCACGGCTTTCTCCATGGAAAAACTTCGCCGATACTTTCCATCAGAAAAACTTTCCACGCCTTGAGCGCCATGGTTTTTGAGAAATCCGAAGATATGGTCCCAATCGAATGGAGCGATGACGGGAATCTCTACATGTATGAAATTTGAACGCCGATCCAAAGTTTCGCCCGAATATTTCCGCACTATCGACGGCGTCGCTCCGAATTTCTCTCTAAAAGCCTCATTGAATCGCCGAATGGATTGATATCCGGAAGCAAAAGCGACCTCTGTTACCGACAACGAGGATTGCGTGAGAAGTTGTTTTGCTAAATGAAGCCGCTTCGAAGCGGCGACCTCAATAGGTGATGCGCCCACATGCGCCTCAAAAAGCCTCCGAAAGTGGCGGTCGGAGACGCCCAGCTTGTCTGCAAGGAGACTGAGCGAAACATCGTCCGCCTCGCCCCGCGAAATCATCATGAGCGCCCGCCCGACAACGGCCGCGGTTCCATTCCACTGCACGGAGTAGGGGGCGAGATCGGGCCGGCATCGGAGACAGGCTCGAAATCCGGCCTTTTCCGCCTCCGCTGAACTTCGATAAAAAGTGATATTCTCCAACTTCGGTCGGGCCGGGCAAATGGGCCGGCAATAGATCCCCGTCGTGCGCACCCCGAAGTAGAACCGGCCATCATACCGCCTGTCACGCGCGCGAACGATCTTATAAAGGAGCGGCTTGTCATTGAGATCCATCAATGGTCATGTAATCGATTCGTTACGCCCAAACTAGCGGTTTTCGGACCTCATCACCCGTTGGATGACATCCCTTCGATGATCTTCAGGGTCGAGATCATTCTTCGAACGGCCTCCGCGCCCACGGCCTTCTCGAAGCCATCCTGGGTAGAATGATGAATCCGCACCAGCTTCTGAGAAAGCTTTCGACCTTCTGGCGTGAGTTCGAGCACGTAGCTTCTGGAGTCTGCTGGATTGAGACGCCTGCCCAGGAGTTTTCGCTTCTCTAAAGAGGTGACCTGGTGGCTGACGTTGGGCGCGGTCATCCGCAAAGTATTGGTCAAATCCTTGGGAGTAATCGCCCCCCTGGCCTCGAAGAACAACGAAAGAAGAATGAAAGACTGATTCAGGCTGAGGCCATCCGCGTCGAGCCTCTTTTTGAGCAGGCAGAGGAGGGTCTCATAAGCACGATCCATGGCGAACAGGGGGCTTTCATCAAGAAATTCTGTGATCCGAAGTCGTTTATTTGAATGGCTCAATAATTTCATTTGTGAATTAAATATACCTAGATTCAATGAATTTAATGTTCGTAAAACGCGGCGAATGGAATAACAAGTCCCGATCGGAGAATCATTCATGACCACCGCGGCGATATCGAGAATGGAAGTTCGTTGGCTTGGAAAATCTTTTGGGCTGGTCCTGCTGGGATCCGCCCTGATCGCACTAGCGGCGCAGTTGCGCATCGTCTTACCATGGACACCCGTTCCCATTACCGGACAGACGGCGATGGTCGCGTTCTTGGCCTTGACCCTGGGCCCCAAGCGCGCACCGGCGGCGGTGGCAAGTTACTTGGGCGCTGCCGCGCTCGGCCTGCCGATCCTAGCGGGGGCACAGCCTTGGGTGTTTGGGCCCACCTCCGGCTACTTGGTCGGAATGCTGGTGTCGTCATATATCATCGGCAAGATCGCGATGGCCTTCCCCCGGCCCAGCCTAGGGTCGAATTTCCTGTCTGCCCTCGTGGGGTCGAGCTGCGTGTTTGCTTGCGGCTTAGGCTGGCTGGCCTTCTGGATACCGCCGCAAGGCCTGTTAACGGCGGGGCTCTGGCCCTTCCTGCCGGGCGATCTGTTAAAAAGTTTGATGGCGGCTTTAGCGGCGTCCCAAGTGACGCCAAAGGTCCGCGCCTGGTTCCTCGGATGCCTTCTTCTGGGCACGATCACACCGGCCCATTCTGCTGAAGTGGCCTTCATAGAGGTCCGCAATTGGCACGGCGAAACCATTCAGCTTGAACCCGGTTTTAACTTCGCCCACTTGGCGATTCGGGTGGAGGGCGGATGGTTACACGCTCACCCCGGGCGAGGAGTTGAGTGGACCGACGATCTGGCTCCTTACGGTCGAGTCGCCGAGATCGTCAACGACGAAACGATTTCCGCGCCGACGCTTGAGCAGGTGCATGATTGGATCGGACGCGCCTATGACTTGAATTTCAATTGGTCCGATGACGAATTTTACTGCTCGGAGCTGGCAGGAAAACTGTTGGGAGTTCCCCCTACGCCGATGCGCTTTGATGCCGATCTTTGGCGCACTTGGCGTCGGCCCCTCCCGGCAGGAGAACTTGGCGTTTCACCGCAGAAAGTTTACGACTGGTTGAAGGCGCGAGTCAGCTCACCAACCTGAGTACAGCTGTTTTCCAAGTCCAGAAAACACTTTGTATCATACCCGCTTGTATTGCTCCGCATCCCACGCTACTGACGCATCATGTCGTACCGAAGCTGGCTGATACGAGAATTGGAACGGAGAAAGCGGATCAACCCCCGCTTTTCGCTCCGTGCGTTTGCCCGACAGATCGGGCTGAGTCCGGGGTTTCTTTCCGGTGTTTTGAGCGGAAGCAAGTCGCTTTCGGCGGATCGCGCTCGTGACCTCGGCAAAACCCTGGGCCTGAATGATCCCCAACTCAAGGAGTTCGTGGAATCGGCAGAGAGCGAACTCGTTCGTTCTCCGCGACTCCGGGGCGCGCCAAGCGAACGAACCCTCCTCGCGTTGGATCGCTTCGAACTCATCGCGGATTGGTACCACTTCGCCATCCTTGACCTGACGACCACGAGCGGATTTCGTGAAGACGCGAAATGGATCGGACGGCGCCTCGGAATTTCCGCTGAGACGGCAAGCGAGGCGCTCGAGCGACTGCTCCGTCTCGGTCACCTCAAGCGCGTGAAGGGCAGACTCCGCAAGGTGGACATGCATTTCACGACCACGAACGAAGTTCCGAGCCGGGCGCTGCGTTCCCTGCACAAACAAACCATGTGCAAAGCCATGGAGGCGCTCGATGAGCGTCCCATCGAGGAGCGCGACATCACCGGCATCACGATCGCCATGGACCCCGCGCGCATCGCGCTCGCCAAAGAGGAGATTCGCCAATTTCGGCTTCACCTGGGCGATTTGCTCTCCGCGCCGGGCGGAGAACCGACCGGTGTTTTTCAGCTCAATATTCAATTTTTTGAACTCACTCAACCCGTCTCCTCAGGAGGGACATTATGAAAGTCGGCAATGTGTTAGCGTTACTGTTTTTGGTTTGGACATCCAACGTGCAAGCAGACGCTGGTAGCACCAGTGACGGAGGGAACGGTGGGTTTGCGTATCGTCATGCGAGTCCGCTCATCATTCGAGCGATCGACGAAACATCACGCCGATTGGATTGCCTGCCTGAATCGCTCACGCGGCGATATGGCATCGACCGGTCGGTGCTCGCGCAGGCATTGAACCCAAGTGCCGTTCACCTCTCGGACACGACGGATCGGACTCGCAACGGCCAGCCGCTCGAGCTGGATTATCAAACGGCCCCTTCATGTCAGCTTTCGGTATTGCGTCCGCTGTTTCAGGCCGTCGAGTCCAGATCCAGCCGGGATGACCTTCTCGTGATTTCAGAATTAGCGGAAAAGCTGCTTCACGAAGCGGGCCATTGCTTTGGCTTGGATGAGGAGCGATCAGCTCAATGGGCAAGGGAGGCATCGGACAGCGAAGGCATCGGTAGGCACCCTCTTTTTGCACATACAAGGGGTATCAAAGAAAATGTTTATTTTATTCGTGGCCGCGCAGGTAATAGCGGTGAGAGACGCCCGACCTCTCACAGGAGAAACACTCTTTCGCTGGGAGTCTTTCGGGTTGGTGAGTCGGTGGACGTTAATGTCATGGCGACTACCGACTGGGTTCCACATATCAACTATAGGCCGGGGATAAGAGCTAGTGTGCCCTACCATGATTGGATACGGGAACAAGAGTGTCGGGATGTATCCTTTTCAATCAATATAACTGAGGACGAAGGGGCCTGGTTGAGTGAGACCCTCTATCCCAACCTTCGAAACGCCAGAATGGATCCCCAACGAGACTTTTCAGAAACGTTGTGCTTGGGATCAACCATCGTTCGAATTCCACTTTTGCAATGTTCTAGCATCTAAGATCTGATGTGTCTGGCCGCAAGAGGTTCGCGGTATGAAGATGGATTGGGCTTCCATGAGGATAGCCGGCCCCCGGAAAAGAGATCATACTTCTCCTTTTCCGGGGGGTGGCTCGTGCTTAGTCCTCGATCCACTCCTTACCGGGCATAATCCGTTTCATGAACTCATCGAAGAGAGGAACCGTGAATGCCGTATCTCCATGACTGGGGCTCCAGATCATTCCTTTGTTGATCAGACTGCTTCGCGTCGGTCCAAGTGAAGTAACTTCCCTCCTGAGCTTGTCCGAAATGTCACCGGACCGATGCGGACCGGGCCCGAGTTCCGCCATCGCTCGAAGATAACGCTTTTCAGCCGGAGTGAGACGGTCAAAACGCACGCGAAAAAAACTCTCGTCCAACGCCGCGATTGCCTGAACGGAGGCGGACCTCACGTCGTCGAGTGTGATGGGACTTGATTTTGCTACACTCCAAGAATGCTTGCCCCACTCTTGCAAAAAATAGGGATAACCATGTGTCTGCACAACGATGGCATCCACTGCGTCCTTATTGAATTTCACGCCAAGATCGTCAGCAGGCTTTTCAAGTGCCAGTCTGGCCGCGAGTTCCGGAAGAGGACCAATCTCAGGATAATCGAAGAGCCGCTCAGCATAGGACTTGGCGTTACCTGCGCGTCCACGAAGCTGAGGCAGTCCGGCCCCGACAATGCAGACGGGAAGCTTTTGCTGGGCGCAGCGATGGAGCGCCGTGATAAGAGCCGCAAGCTCCGCTTCTTTGACGTACTGCAGTTCATCAATAAAAATGACGAGCGCTGTTTCAGCCTGCCTGGCTGCTCGCCCCGTGGCCTCGAGTAATGTGGATAAATCACCCTCGAGATCTCCGTTGTCCGCTAGCCCTGGTTCCGGATCAAAGTCGAATCCCACCTCGATATCGTTATACTTAACTTTGAGAGCCTTGGCGAAACCGGCGAGTCCACGGAGGGCCCGGGTCGCGAGTTCTTTCGCCTGATCGACTTTACTGAGCCGCAGCAGTGCAAGTCTCAGTTGAGGAGCAAGTATCGCCGGCAGAGACCGACCTTCGGGCGCCTCAATGCGGACAGTGTGGATATGCGCAGCCTCAGCGTCGGCTCGCATTTGATCCAATAAGACCGTTTTACCGACTCCACGGAGTCCAACCATGAGCGCACTCTTCGCCGGATTGCCTAGGCGAATGCGTTCGATCGCTATTCGAACCGATTCGCGTAATGAAGCGCGGCCAGCAAGTTCCGGAGGAGGGGTGCCTGCTCCCGGGGAGTATGGGTTGGTGATCGGGTCCATAGATCATCTATTTATACCGAAATTAGCTAAATTACAATACGAACATAAACTAGATAATATCCATATAATTACCACAGGAGACCGAACCGACCTCCTCCCCATTGCCTAGAACCCGCTGCATCGGAACCTCTGGATCACCTGAAGCCTGGTCCGGCTAGGGATGAGCACCGTAGGGGTCCCGACCTCTTGCGGGTACAACCGATCTTGGGAGCAAATGCTGCTGGCTTCGCGCGTGTTTAAGGCCGAGCCCCCGTCCAACGCCTCTCCCAACGTGGCGAAGACGGCGCGGAAGACGGTGCACAGCTGAAAAGTGTGATCGGGCAGATCAGTGCGTACAGGACGCGTCGTGGGTGTGGCTGAACAGAGCGATTCGTCAGCGGCAAAAGCCTCTCCCGCGAGGGACGAGGCCAGAACGATCATCAACAAACCACTGAGTCCCCAGGTGAGTTTCAAATTCAATAATTGAAGTTTCATGTGTTTCTATCTCCTGGTGCCGAGGCTTACGGCATACGTAGATATAGGTAAAATAGATTATTCATATCTATATCATAGGCACGATCAATACATCAGGAGACGAATGCGAACCACTCTCAGATAGGTTTGCCGACCGATCACTGGCTCTGTCCGCTGAAAAAAGCCCCCATGTGCTGAAAAGGGACCTGCGCCAGATCGACCACCTGGCCGCAAAGCATTTCTTGGCTGAGGTCCCCCTCCCAGGCCCCTCGAGATTCCACCGTTGCAGGATGCATCAAGGTACCTTCCGCGAAACCAGGGCTGATATGGACGATGACCTTCAGAGAATCCTGCTCACCTTCGATTTGAAGCCCACTGCCTGGGGCACTGTTGAATAGAGAAATCTTGTAGGCTCTCCAGCTCTGGAATCTCCCGCTTTTGATCACCTCCAGAGAGGCAACGTAAAACCCCTCGTGACGGTCAGTTGCCAGGGTGAAGCTCGACAGACCGGTCGGCGCATCTGCCAAGGGATCAGCTCGCACGCAGAGAATTTTGGAGATCCGATTCAAATCCGCTGCGGACGAGGATGAAGAAAAGCCCGCAATTGCCCAAAAAATCCAGATAAACGCGCTCATTCTTGCACCTCGATCATCCCGCGCGAAAGCGCTTCCGCCTTGCTGAAAGGCAGCTTCGTTTTGGAGTTAAACCGAGCGCCGCGGAAATCCGACGGCGGGAAATTGAAATCCTCGAAGGTCCAACCTTGTAGATCGGCGCCTCGAAAATCCGCTTCACGGAAATCGGTCGAGGTCACCTTCAGGTCGGCCAGGTGGGAATCGCGAAAATCCACCCGGGTAAACCACGAATGATGAATGCGCCCAGAATCAAGAGTGGCCCCACTGAAATTCAAGCCCTGAACCCGGCACGATTCAAAAGTAGCCCTCGGGAGGTTGGCTTCCCGAAATGGCGTCTCGAACAGCGAGCTGTCGCGACAAAAAAACTTTGGCGCTTGAACGGCCGCAAAAGAGCAGCCGTAGCAGTTGGAAGATACGAGCATTCCATGATCCATCGACGCCCGGGTGAAATTGACCTTGGTGAAATCGGTTCGGATCGCCCGAAAGGACGAAAGATCGGCTTCCTTGAAGTTGATACGCGAAACGACGGAATCCAGCAGCTCAAGACCCGCCACCGATTGCTTGGAGCGATCCTGATCGACGATATACTTTCCGGCGATGTAGCCGCACTCGCCGAACACATACATATTCTTTCCCGACCTAGCGGCGGGTGTGCATTCGCTGAAGCACGCATTGGTGCACCACCGAAAGCCACCTCCCTCGGACCAAACGGGTCGAGGCAGAATGAGACTCAGGGCAAGAATTGCGGGGATGATGGTGATTTTCACGGCGCCCTCCTTGGGCTGTCCCGATTTCGTATGTGGGCTCCAAACAGAAGGCAAGTTATTCAAGAAGCCCGGGCAGTTTGAACCCCCTGCTATCTGCTTCTATCTGAACCATTTCGTATCAAACAGCATTGTGCATAGCGTAATTCAGGGGTAGATCGCTATAGCCACAACTGGTAGCCACGTGGGCCTTTCCCTACTACTCTCCCTTGTATCGACGAACGGACCTTTCGAACGACGTAGGTTACTACAGGGATTTCCTGGAGAACTCTGTCCGGCCATAACCGAGATCATCTGAAATCATGACACGACAAAAAATAGCCGCGCGACAGGGATCCTATCGCCCTCTTCAAGGTGATAGGATCCCTGTGCATTGAAAAATAGTGCAATTGTATTGTATGATTATGCCCAGGTAACTTATGAAAAAAGGCACAGAGGACTGGATATCTGCGGACCCTGCGATCAGCGGTGGAAAACCGTGCATCACGGGTACGCGCATCCCGGTGGAGTTGATTTTAGACAAACTGGCAGCTGGTGAATCCTACCAGCAGATCCTCGATGCCCATCCGCGCCTCACCGAAGATGCGATCAAAGCGACGATCGCCTTTGCTTCTGAAAACCTCAAGACCGACACCATTTACCCGATCAAGAGGGCGGCGGGAGAGTGAATTTTCTTGCCGATGAGAGCGTCGATAGACCCATCGTCGCTCGCCTCCGAAAAGACGGGCATGACGTCGCATACGTCGCGGAAATGGCTCCGGGCATTTCCGATTTAGCGGTACTCAACCGGGCCACCAAGAATCAACAGGTTCTATTGACCGGTGACAAGGACTTCGGCGATCTAGTGTACCGCCAGAAAATGCTTAACAACGGCGTAGTGCTTTTTCGTCTAGAGGGCGTCACGGCGCCAGACAAAGCCGACATCATTTCCGCAGTAGTCGAGAAGCACGGACAGGAACTGATCGGAAAGTTCGCCGTAGTCACTTCCACCGCCGTAAGAATCAGGCGGATGAATCCGTAGTGCAACACGGACATTCAAGCAGACGACTCGGCCCGCTTCGTGCTCCAATCACGAAATGACACACCGGGCCACATAGAGATACTTCTCAGAGAACCCTTTCTAATCCCTCATCTGCCAAGTCTGACTCAGCCCTTGGGTCAAGCTTTGCGCACTCCTCGGCGAATCGGTTTCGTTTGTGGCGGTCCAAGTCCGCTTCGAGCGCCGACTGAATCGCGGCGCTGCGACTGGAAAAAATCCTCCGTTTCACAAGCCGATCCACACGATTCAGGGTTTTCTGGCTCAAAGAAATGGCAACTTTTGCGGATCTCATAGGTGTGACTAATTGTAATACTAACGGTTCAAGCCGTCAAAACGGGCCATGAGTACGCGATCCCACTAGAGAAAAAGCTCGACAGGCAGAGAGGCATCTCTTGCGCCCAGATGGGTCATCTTTTTTTTAAGCCCAGTTCAAGTTCTTGGCAAATCGAGAAAGACGTTTCTCGATTTGCCAAGAACTTGAATTGAATTCCATTTGGGAACGATCAGCACGTGGGTGCAAGGAGAGGAGTGGACGCCCCTTGAATCGCGAGTCTCTCTCGGGATCAAAGACGCCCTCGGCGAACACGTTTTTCCCCTGACCGAAGTACTGGTGACTTTGAACCGATACTTCGGAGGCGTTCCAGTCTTCAAAAAAGCGATCCGCCGGGAAGTAGATGCGCTGACTTCCGATGGCGTTTCCTTCCTCTCCGAGCTCACGACCCAAACCGGAAGTAAACTCACTCTGGTCATGAGCCGGAACATGGCTGGGTCCCCATTCACCATCCGCATCATCGGAGGCGAAAATACCGGAGATTGGCTCTTTTCCGCAAAATGGTAGCCACACCACTGAGGCAACCCACACCAGCTAAAGCTTCGAATTGACCAATCCGTAGACGCCATACTGAATCAGGTAACCCAGCCTGTAGCTGGGGAAGACTTTCTCGAATTCCGTTTGGAGATTTTTATAATGTGCAGGGGCCTGCTCCCCCTGAAGTTCGTTCTTTTTCACGCCCAGTTTCTCGATATAAGCGTCTACGATCGAATTCGCCCTCTTGAGATAGCGGATCTGAGCGTTTACCGCAGTAGCAAGGCGCGCGGCCTCTCCGCGACCACCGTATACCAGGGTCAAGGGCTCATCCCTGAAGAGGGCCTGAAGCTCATTCAGATCCGCGATCCAACCGTCCAAAGTGGGTATTGGCTTCCCATTCACGATTCCGCCCTCAAGCCAGGCATGCGCGTTGTGATGAACCAAGTCACCCACCACCACCGCCCGGAGAGAGGGAATGGATGCAATAGTCTGATTCGAGCTCACCCCCGGCTGCTCTAGCTCGTGAAGTGAAATCGTTTCACCGTTTGCCAAACGCAGCTCATAGTCCCCGACAAAAGTGACATCCACCTGCGAAAGCTTCGGATAGGTTTCGTCCGTGAACATTTTTGCCATGTTGACGAAAAAATATTTCTTATAGGCATGAACGCCGGGCATCGCATCGGCAGTCTTGTTTGATGCGACGACCTTCGCGCCAAGCGCCTGAAACACGCTCATGCCGTTGAACTTATCCGGGTTGGGATGAGTGAGGACAACGTAGGTGATCGGGTTCCTCGTTTTACTACGAATAAACTCTACTGATTTCTGAGCAATCTCCGACGTGAACTGACCGTCAAAAACGACCACTTCTTCGCCATTGTCGTAAAAAAAACTTTTTGTGTTAAACCCGTTGCCGTCTGACTCAAATGCGTAGATCCTCCCGTCCGTCGCGACCATGCGCTTGCTCAGGAAAGGCCCTGCCGAGCAGCCCGTTGCAAAAAAAACGTTCCAAATTATCGCCATGGAAAATACTGATCTGAATTTCATAAATTTTTCCTCCTGGCGCGGAACTAACGGATATCCCATCGGGACGCGTTCCAAGAATGGCCATTTATTTTCTGTTTCTGGCCAAGGTAGAGTCAGACGATGAAGCGCGGTCAAGATATCTCAGTGCAATTTCCAGGTATCTATATCGTGCACCAGAAGATCCCCGGGCGAAAAGCGGGGACCCATGACCATTCGGGGCACGAGCTCTTCATTCCCCTTCAAGGGGAGATCCGGGTCTGCCTGGATTCCAGAGAAATCGTTTGCGGACCTGGGCGGATGATCTATTTACCACCCCAGGTCGCCCACGCCTTCGAATCCTCGTCAGCCGGCCAAGGGGAACGCGTGATTGTAATCATCGATGAAAAATACTGGAAACGGGAAAAGGCGCCGATTTTTGGTCCCGCGGTCATTGCCACGAACCAACTGCTTAAAGAGCTGATCTTCTACCTGCTCCTGCATCCAAAAATAAAAAAACCGAAATCAATCCTGGCCGTGCTGATCCAAACCTGCGCGGAGGCGCTTGAGATGGCGAGCAGCTCTGGCGAACTTGCCTCCGATCACTTGGAAGGCATGGCGCAGGACGGCCGCCTGAAAAAGGCGCTGGGACAGATTCAAGATCAATTCATGAAAAACCTTTCCATGGCAGAGGTGGCAAGACGCGCGGGCCTGAGTGTCCGCACGATGAATCGCTTATTTTTGGAGGAACTCGGGTTAACGCCCAAGCAGGCGCTGACTCAATACCGGATCACCCACGCGACTCGCCTTCTTCAAACCGGAGAATCGACCGTGACGGACGTGGCCCTCGAGGTGGGATACAGTTCGCTTTCCCAGTTTATCACTACCTTTCGGAAAATCACGGGAAAGCTGCCCTCGGATTTCATGCGTGGCCTTCGCTGAGCCCTTACTGAAGTAGGAGCTTCGGGCAGCTTTCGCGTAGGCTCTCCAGGATCTGCTGCTGGAGCCGCGAGTAATAAGGCTGCGAGTAGTAATGCAACACGACCGGGATCTCCAGCACCGTGCTTGGGCTGATCACCGAGATCCCGCTGACGCCATTGATCAGGTGACGCGGCAACACCGCCTGGCCGATCCCCTGCCTCACACCGTCCAGCAGGCTGTAAACGTCACCCAGATACCTGCGCTCGATCTTCGCCGCCTTCTTGCCCGCGAGCTTCAAGTAGCGAAGCGTAACGGGGTCCTCTTCATCATGATCTAAAAAAACATCGGCAGACGAAGAACGAAGAGAGCGAACCAGCACGTTCCGTTCGACTCCCAGCTTGATGGTTTCAAGATCGTCTCGTTCTAACTGATGATCGAGCACCATGAAGTTGATCTCGCCTCGCCTGAGGAGTTCAGGCAACTCCCGCATCTCACGCGTCAACAAGTTCAGACGGATGCGCGGATTCGCTTTCAAAAGCGGAGCGATCGCAGGCAAAATCACCGATCTCATGACGGACGAGAATCCGCCGATCCTCACTTCGCCTACCAGCTCGGCGGTATCCTTGGACTGAAGCGATGAAAGGAACTCGCTTTCCAGCGCGCCCTTGCTCTGACAGTAGCGCAAGAGCTCATGGCCCAGCTCAGTCACCTGAACTCCCGCCCGATCCCGAATGAAAAGCGTGGCCTCCAGTTCACCTTCCAGATTGAGCACCCGCTGCGAAAGCGCCGATTGCGTGATGTGGAGTTTTTCGGCCGCTTTGGAGAAATTTCGGGTCTGCGCTACAGCGAAGAACGCATCCAAGTGAATCGATGAAAGTGACCTCATATTGATCATTAGCTAAGTCGATCGATCTATTAAATCAATCAATTTTACTGTTTTAATGAATCACACTAAATTCACTATCAGAAACGGAGAAATACAAATGAAGATCCTCATGAGTTTTATATGTTCAATTCTATTAGCGGGCACTTTAGCTCGCGCTGACGCACCTTCCACCCACGGAATGCTGGTCTTCGGACACGAGGCAGGAACCTATGCTTCGCACCTCCCGATGTTTCATGCTCCGCATCACTGGCAGGTCATTCTCAAGATCACACTCAAGGGAGTGCCAGGGTCAGGTGCCCTAGCGGCCTATGCGGAAGCCCAGAGCACAGGAAAAACCTTGTTCACCCTGGAGCCCGAGCTCATGGATCTCACGAAAATCGTGAATGGGACAAAGGTGGAATTCAACGCCGCGATCTATGATGGGCACTTCGAACGCGGGGGGCGGAACCTCGGAAATCTCAAAGTTCGGATCGAGAAGATCGTCTTCTCGTCCAAGCTGAACGGCGAGACGCCTCCTCAGCAGCGGGAAAAATATCTCGTCTTCGGCGAAAAGGGCGAATACTTCGCCGCCCACCTCATTCAGGGCAAACCCTCGTTCGACGTGATCGCAGAGGTAAGTCAGCCGTATGAGCTTCACGTCCGTTACTGCAGGACTCGCATGTGCCCGGAACCCACAAAAACACAGGTCACCGACGAAAACCTTCCCCTGAATCTCGTCGGTCCAGGTGAGGCTCAGGCGTTCCAAACAGATCCGGCACCGGGAGAAATTGGGGCGATCCAACTCGGCGGCTTATTCGACGACGCAGTCACCGACGTGAAGAGCGTTCTGTATGTCGAGGAAGGCGACCTCTCCCATTGAGGTCGAAGGTCACTGTGAGATCCCTCCTCCTTACTCTCGCCATTCTAGCAGGCTCGACACTTTTGTCGGGCCTGCTCCTTCCCGATCATCCCATCGCCTTTTCAGTCTCTTGAAATCATTTTAGACTTCTCACCCGATGAAAACACGGGGACATTTCCCAAGGCGGCCGCTAGTGCTCGGCTCAAAGGGGAACTCGTTTATGAAAAAATCTTTGTTACTGTTGCTCGTCTGCCTGCTTGCGGCTCCGGCCGCTCACGCCAATCTCTCGGTCGTATGCACCGCCAACGGCAAGAAAACCGCCAACAGCGGCGGCGGATTGCTCCCAACGCAAGCCCAGCTCGAGTTCGACGTCGAAAGCGTGGACCGGGTAATGACCTTGCAAGGAGTGCAGGGCACCATCAAAGTGGGCGCCATCGATGCCGACGGCCCCCTCACCAAAGACAACGCCTACATCGGCCATTTTGAAATCACCGAGATCAGCTCCAATCCTGCTTATCGACCCCGCAGGTACAAAAACATGGTCCAATTCCGCCACTTCGACGCGCGCAACACTGACGGCATGGAGGACGGAATGTGGGGTCAATTCCTGATCGATAAGAGCTTGGGCGACGGCTGCGAAGCCGTCTACATCTTCCAAGCCGGCGATCACATGGGCGGCGTCATGCACTTCACCTGCCGCGTGCAAGACTGAAGCTCGATGCCATATGGATTTCCAGCCCCCTCCTGTTCCAAAAGAATAGAAGAGATGAATACCTTCGCAGATTCTGCGGACGTTCAAGTCCGGCCTAATCCAAAAAAGTCCAAATCGTAGCAGTAGATCACCTCGTCTGCCGAGCCTTTGATAATCATTCGCGCCTGTTCGATCGCCTTGACGAGGACTTCGCGTATTCGCGGAAGGTCCTCGCGCGCGACACTGATGACGCTCGAGTAGTGAAGTTCGGATGGAGTCTCGTGATCGAGGGCGCGCATCGCTTGGAGTCGCCAGTTGACGTGATGCTTGGAAATCATGGGGGAATCGTTTTCCAGGTGGATCCGGACGTCGCCGGGGAAGAAGCCGCCTTCCTTTTTCTCCACGAGCCCGACGCTTTCAAGGAAGGCGAGAACCTGCGCGGTCTTTTCAGTGCTGATGTCGAAGTATTCGGCGAGGGCGCGAGGCGTGCGCAACTCGGGGACGAGTACGGCCATGTGTACGGCGCAGTAGGTCCAGTCGCTGTAGTAGAGGGTCTGATTTTCGCGGTTCAGGGATTTTTTATCGCTGAATCGATTTTTCAAAATCAGTCTTTGGTTCAAGAGTTTCTGGATTTTACGGTCGAAGTAGAGTTCGAGGCTCCGGGTACCGGCGCGCGCGCGCTGGACGAGGAGGATAAAGAACTCGGCCTCATCCTCCGTGTGATCGAAGAACCGGCTGAGGGCTTCGGTCTGTTCGAGGCTGAAATGGGCTGTGCCTGAGAGCACCTGGGAGATGTAGGCCAGCTGGCACTGGGCGCGTTCCGCGATGCGCGATTTTTCGCCGCGCCCTCCTCCGGACCGAGCCGCAATCCAGGTGTTGATGTAGGTCTTATAGTTTTGAGATTCAAAGACATTCGGGACTGGAGGTTGGGCGCTGGGCTTGGGCACATGTAAAGTTTAACATAATAAACTACTGATAAATAAATTAACTTAATCTATTTTTACAGCGCAATGCATCATATAAACCTACTTGCCAGCGCGGACTGGGGACCTAAAAAAACCGGGCCGCACCCGGAAAGGTCTTTGGTTTCGCGCTGGTACAAGCGGATTTAAATTGTTGACTATATTTGTCTAATTCTATATAAACCAGGGCTCGGTGCGGCCCAGAAAGTAAGTTAGGTTGTTATGAAAAGTTGGAAATCAGTCTCGAAAGGTTGCTTTGTTCTGGCCCTTGGAATGGTGAGTGCGTCATCGGCGCTTGCCGGCGGTGAGACTAGTGGCGGAGGCGACGGTTATGCCGCCCACTTTGCTGGAATCGGTGGCCGCTTGGACGTCGTTTACCGAAATCTCTGCCAGGTGCCTTCCCCGGCAACGGCCTCGCTCTGCCGAGTCCGGCCCTCTTTTTCCCGAGCAGTCAGTACCGCCCGCGTGCTCCCGCGAGACTCTGTCTTGGGAGCGGACGGACAGCCCCGTGAAGCGGGACCGAGCGGAACGGGCGATATTCTACTCAATGTGCCGCTCTACAAAGCTCGATTGACCGAAGCAGGATCCGCCGAGCGGATTGTTCCCTTGGCCGCACATGAATACATGATGATCGCTGGCGCGGAAACTGACGACGACTATACAACATCGGCAAGACTACTGGTGGCTCTTCGCTCTCAGTTTATTGATCTGGCGGCTTTACTTGGAGAATTGCCTGATGAGGTCGGAACGGTGACCATCAGGAATCCCCAATATGAGGGTCAGGTTTTCTTGGCCTTGCAAGGCATCGAAAGGCGCTATGTTTCAGTGAGCAGGGAATCTGAAATACAAAATTATCGGGCGCAAACGGTTTGTACTGCCCTTGGATATGGAGAAGTGCTCTTCAGTGCAACCTCGAGGCAGGATCATTTTGCCTCCGCCATGGCAGATGATGGCTCTGGGCATATGACCAGCGTTACGGGAACGGGCCATGAATTTTGTAGCATTGGCTCTAAATCTCATTGTGGGCCGGTAATAGCCTACTGGACCTCTTTTTCGGCAGTCACCTGCAAACGGCAGTAACTACGAGCATGACGAAAGCGCTTTGGTGGATTCATTCATCAAAGCGCTTTTTTCATCTCGGACACAGGGAGGCCATAAGGTGAGGAAGCATGCTTTTGTTTTGATGAATGAGGTTGACGGTGCGAAACTATTCAATTATGACGCGACGAGTTAAATCCTCATGGAGAACCCTATGAAACGTGCCCTCGTTTGTTCGCTCAGTAAAGTTATTGGAATAGCAGTATTCTGCTTGTGGGCTTCTGGGTGTGAGGGACAGCCCTCGGCTGAGCCAAGCCGCGGGCTGGTCATTCTCAACGTCTCTTCTTATCAGGACTACGTCTACGCATCGGGCAGCTATCGATATTCATTCAGCACCGTGGGCACGCCGAGCGCCGAGCAGATGCTGACGGTTTTTGACGCCTCAAACCCGGCGTCGCCCGTCCTGGTGGAAACGCGTGACGTTGGAATGGATCAAAATTTTCTGGTCGTGAGCGACAAACTTTTAGCCGCGAGCTGGGGATACGCGCTGGATGGCACCCCGCAGGACATGTCCGTGGGTGTCTATGGATTGGGTGACCCTTCCAACCCGATGGAAGAGAAACGAATTTCCATTCCAGGAACCGCGGGCGGAGTGGTCTCGGAGTTCAAGCAGGTGGGGCCTGATGCGATGCTCCTGAGTATCAATGGCGATTTCGATTCGTCAGTTTCGGATGTAACGTTCATCATCAAATATGCCAACGTCGCCGGCACGGAAGTCACGGGATCAAGCATGCGGGGATGCCGCAAGGCCGTTGGTGCAGGCGATCACGTTTATTGCTTTTCCGGCGTAGGCGCGGGTTCCGGTGTCATCACGACCTTTGCGCTGAGCGCGGCAGGCGCTCTCACCGAGGTCAGTCATCTTCCTTCTTCTGATTTGCTCTTCATCCAAGACGCCCAGGCGTTGAGCACGAACACGATCCTCGTGACGGATCAATATGCGGGCCTCCTGGTGTACGGCGTTTCCGCGGGCGCGATCACGGGGGTGACGCATCTCACGGCTGATGTTCCCGATAACGATTTTTTGATGTCATCGATTCAAGGACCGGGCGCATCGCTCCTTTCCATTCGCCTGGATTCCATCCGAACTTATCACGCAACCAGCGGGGAAATCATTTCCTCGCTCCCCTATCCGGGGGGGAACGCTCCGTCTTCGGTGGGCGGCGTGCAAGTGAGGCCACTCGGCGGGGGCAACTATGTCGCCGCCATGGGCGATTACGGTATTTTATTTGTGAGCGTGGATGGCTCCGGCACGCTGACCAAGCTCGGCGGCTACTTCCGTTCTTGGTTTAAGACGGGCAATCTTTTCGATACCGAGGACTTTCTCGAAGGCTCTTATTAGGGCCGGTCGACCCCCGCTGCCAAATGGAGAGGAGCACGAAGCCGATCCTCAAACGCGGTCAGAGCCACTTTCGCGCCGTCCCCCATCGCGATGACGATCTGCTTGAAAGGAATCGTCGTCACATCGCCCGCCGCGTAGATTCCCGGTACGGTCGTTCGGCCCCGCGGGTCGACCTCGATCTCGCCGAAGGCCGTTAGCTTCAGCGTGTTTTTGAGAAACTGCGTGTTCGGCAGTAACCCGATCTGCACGAACACTCCATCGACGTCGACCTTGCGGAGTTCGCCCGAGGGTCGATCTTGATAGGCGAGGCCGAACACCCTCTTTCCGTCTCCCAATACTTCGGTGGTCTTGGCGTTCATCACGAGGGTCGTATTCGGCAAAGCCTTCAGCTTCGCCACCAACACATCGTCGGCCTTGAGGTGCTCATTGAACTCCAAGAGGGTCACCTCGCTCGCGATTCCCGCCAGGTCGATGGCCGCCTCGACGCCAGAATTTCCGCCCCCGACGACCGCCACTCTGCGCCCCTTGTAAAATGGACCATCGCAGTGCGCGCAAAACGCGACTCCCTGGCCGATGTGCTCCTTCTCGCCGGGAATGCCAAGCTGCCGCCACTTCGCACCGGTAGCGACAATCACGGTCTTCGAATCGAGATACTCGCCGCTCTCCAGCCGCACGCGCTTGATGACTTCACCCGTGACCGAACTCACACGGCGGTGCTCGAAAATCTGAATAGGATAACTTGAAACATGCTGACTCAACTGAGCCGCCAACTGGGCTCCCTCAGTATAGGCGACCGAAATCATGTTTTCGATCCCCTTGGTCTCCTGAAGCTGACCGCCCAATCGCTCGGCGACGATCGCAGTGGCCAGTCCCTTTCGCGCACTGTAAATGGCGGCCGAGGCCCCCGCAGGACCGCCGCCAATCACCACGACATCGAACGAACCCAGACTCTTCTCCACCTGGCCTGACGAGGTCTTTCCGAAAACCTCCTCTAACTTGCTCAAGAGATCGACGAGTTGAATTTTTCCGGTATGCAGAAGTTTTCCCTCATGAACGACACTGGGAACACCCTGGATTCCCAGCGCCTCGACCTCACTCGGGACCACGGCGCCGTCGACCATTTCGTGCTGAAAATCTGGATGCAGGGTCGCCATGAGGTTCAACGATTGAATCACCTCTGGGCAATTTTCACAGGAGAGCGAAATATAAGTCTTGAGGCGTAGGGGCCCCTTCAGCCCACGAATCCTTTCAACCACCCCGGCGTCGGGCTGCTTGCCTTTTCCATCCGCGTAAAGAATGGAAAGAATCAAGGAAGAGAACTCGTGCCCCCCCGGCACGCCTCGAAATTTCATCGAACCAGGACCTCGCCTGCCGTGAATCTCAAATTGGGGTGGCCCGCCCATTTCCGTGCCGGTCCGCTCAACGCGAATCTGATCTGACGTCCCCTCGACTTCGCTGAGTAGCTCGAGAAGTTCGGCCTGAGCCGCATGAGCACTCGAGCTCACCTTCAACGTGACCGGATGACTCAGAACCGAAAAGACTTCCTTCAACTGTTCCTTTTGATCGAGATCAAGCATCGGAGTTCTCCTCTCATCGCGGACCAAGACGGGCGCTCAGGCAGGCAAACTGCTCCCCGAGCGCCCTCGTTTTTGGAACCAACCTCAGATCTTGCCGACGAGGTCGATACCCGGCTTGAGCGTCTTCGCTCCCGGACGCCACTTCGCGGGACAAACCTCGCCGGAGTGAGTCGCGACGAACTGGGCAGCCTGTACCTTTCGCAGCAACTCATCGGCGTTGCGACCGATGCCGTTGTCTTGAATCTCGGCGATCTTGATACGCCCCTCGGGGTTCACGACGAACGTCCCACGGTAAGCCAGACCTTCCTCCTCGATATGCACGCCGAACGCGCGGCTCAGGTGGCCCGTCGGGTCCGCGAGCATCGGGTACCGGATCTTCTTGATCGTTTCAGAGGCGTCATGCCACGCCTTGTGTACGAAATGGGTGTCCGTACTCACGGAGTAGACTTCGACGCCTAGCTTCTTCAGCTCTTCGTACTTATCCGCCATATCGCCCAACTCAGTCGGGCAGACGAACGTAAAGTCCGCGGGATAGAAAAAAAAGATCGACCATTTTCCGTTGAGATCGTTCTGCGTGACCGTCTTGAACTGGCCTTCATGGTAGGCCTGAACCTTGAAATCGGGAACCTTCGTATTGATTAGGGTATTCATAATTAATGTCTCCTTGGCTTTACTATCGTTCATTTTGAATGATCTATAAAATCGATAATAATAATCGCTTAATAGCGTATGACTATCATAAGATCATCCCAACAGGATGAGGTAGCTCGATGTTCACACTCAGTCAGCTGCGATACGCCCTCGCCGTCGAAAAGCACCGGCACTTCGGGAAGGCTGCTTCGGCCTGTCACGTCAGTCAGCCAACGCTCTCGCAGCAGCTGCAGAAACTCGAAGACGAGGCCGCCGTCGTACTTTTTGACCGAGGGAAAAAGCCGATTCTCCCCACTTCCGAAGGACGGAACTTCCTCGAACAGGCGCGCATCGTACTCCGGGAATACGACAAACTGGTTCAGATCTCGAAAAAATCCCAGGACGGCACCGTAAGCGGCGAATTCAGGCTCGCCATCATCCCGACCGTTTCGAGCTACCTCCTGCCGGTGTTCCTTCAGGCGTTCGCCAAAGGTTTCCCTCAAGTCGGCCTGATCATCGAGGAAATGAAAACCGAAACGATCCTCCACGAGCTGAACAACGACCGCCTCGACGGCGCCATCTTAGCGACTCCCATCGATGGCACCGACTTCAAGACTCACCCGCTCTATTATGAACCCTTCTTCGCCTATTTTTCGACTGACCATCGCCTGCTCGCGCAGAGCCAGGTGATGCGAACCCAGTTGGACCTCTCGGAAATGTGGCTCCTGCAAGACGGGCATTGCTTTAAAGATCAGGTACTGAACTTCTGCGCCGTGCCCGGCCGCCAAGAAACAGCCCTCGGAAATGTCCGGTTTCAGAGCGGCAGCCTCGACACTCTTCGACGGCTCGTGATGAACAACCCTGGCTACACGCTCCTCCCTGCACTCATGGCTCTGTCCCTCAGAAAGGATGAGCAGGCCGCCCACCTGCGCCCGTTCAAATCACCCGTACCCACGCGCGAAATCAGTCTGATCTATCGACGCGACCACTGGAAGCTCGCCATCATCCGCGCCATCGAGAACACGATCGCGAGCACTTTACCACCGTCCATCCATCAGCGTCCCCAGAAGAATTTCCAGGTGCTTGGAGTTTCGTAAAGCTGCACTATTTTCGCTTCGAGAGGGCCTTCTTCAGTTGCTCGCCGAGCAATCCGCCGAACGAGCCACCGGCGGAACCGGTCGCCTTCGCCTCATAACTCTTCCACTCGCCCGCCTCGGGGTCCGACGGGATCTCCAGGGAAACTCGGCGCTCCTGAGCCCGAACCTCCGCGATCTGCACGTCGATCTCATCTCCGAGTTTTACTTTATCGTAGTTGAAATGCGGTTGATCGAGCGCACGAGACTTGTGCAGCAGCCCTGTCACGCCCTCGGCCAGCTTCACGAACAATCCATACGGTTCTTTCCGTTCGACCTTGCCCTTGGCCACCGTTCCCACTGCCCATTTTTGCGCAAATTGCGACCAAGGATCTAAGGCTCCCCCCGCGTCGGAAACGGGAATATCCCCGTTCAAGCTCCGCGCGGGACGCTCCCCTGCTTGCTTGATCGACAATGCGATTCGTGTTCTTCCGTCTTCTTGCGTCTCAATTTTCAGGATCTTGACGTCCACCTCTTGCCCGACGGTGAGCACCTCTCCCGGTGCGCCGATTCGGGACCACGCGATTTCAGAGATGTGGACCAAGCCATCCACGCCCGGTGCAAGCTCGACGAACGCACCGAACGCCTCGAGTCGCCGCACTTTGCCCGGTACAAGCTCGCCGGCCTTATGCTCAGCGAGAAAGGAGCCCTGGCTCTCTTCTTTTTGCTCATCGAGCAACATTCTCCGCGAGACGACGACGTTCTTGCCGCCCTCGCCGAATTTCGTGATTCGGAACTCGAGTTTCTTCCCGACGTACTCTTCTGGCACTTCGATCCGAACGACATCCATCTGACTGAGCGGGCAAAAAGTCAGTACCCCGTGAATGGAAACGCGAAAGCCGCCCTTGACGACCTCAGCCACTCGCCCCTCAACCGGAAGCATCATGTCGTATGCATCTTCGAGATCTTCCGCTAAATTTTTCGAAGTCTTGTTGGGAGAAAGACGAACTTCGTTGCCCTTCACGAGGGTGACGTAGAGCTCAACCTTATCCCCCACCTTGTGCGTCATGTTGCCGTCGACATCGAGAAAATCGCGGCGAGGCACGCTCCCGTCGTGGCGACCTCCGGTCGAAACGAAAACCTCCTCCTGGCCGATCACCAGGATCTCGGATTTGATTCGATCACCGACGGAGAGCTTTCGCGACGTCGACTTCATGGACGCGTCGAGCAACTTGGAAAACTCGGCAGCACGGGCCTTTTTTTCTTTTTCCTGCTGCGCTTCAACTTCATCTTCATCGCGGAAATCAGTCATAGGGCGGCGATCTTGTCATGCGCCCAGCACCCCCGGCAAGGCCCGTGTGACTTCGCTCTTGCTTCCGATTCGATCAATGTTACAGATTGTAACATATGACTTCTGGAAAACCTCTCGCTCCGACGGATAACCTCCATGCCCATCCCTTTCGACGAAAGAAGAAGGCCTACCACCATGGCGACCTCCGCCGCTCCCTCATGACTGAAGCGCTCAGTTCTCTCTCCAAACGCGAAACGGCCTCGTTTTCAATCCAGGGAATCTCTCAGAAGCTCGGCGTCACGCACGCCGCCGCCTATCGGCACTTTGCAGACAAAAGAGATCTACTCGCGGCGATCGCCGTCGAAGGAGTGGCTCACTTCGTGCGCTCCGTCGAGGACATTCGGGCCAGACTCGAGTCTCTCGACCGAAGCGCCGACCCTTGGCCACTCTTTCGCGAAGGCGTTGCAAGGTTCGTTCAGTTTTCTTTCGAGAATGCCGGTTACTTCCGCGCAATCTTTCATGCTGACCTCGAAGACGACCGTGAATACCCAGAACTCCTCGCCGCCCGCCAGGAACGCTTTGCTGCGATGTCCTCGCTCATCCTTCGCTGCGTAGGAGGGGATCTGCCGCAGAGCGAACTCCGCTCGAAGGCGATCGCCTTCTGGGCCGTGACTTATGGGCTTTCCATGCTTTTCATTGAGGAGCAGCTCCCTGGAACGATCGAGATGCCCCGATTCGACCCGCTGCAGACCGCCCAAGAGGTGGCTCGCGTGCTCGAAAACGGGATGAAATCGGTGGCGGCCTAGCTCCTGGAGTCAAAGTCAGCCGGAAAGTCTAATATAAACAAAAATGACTCATTGCGTTAAATTAAGATGGCAATACAGGCCTCTTCTGATTATAGTGTGTCCGCTATGTTGAACGAACAGTCTCCCGCCACCGCAGCCCAGCTCGCTTCCGATCACCCTATTTCTCCTTTCGCGATGCGACTCAAAGAAGAATGGGCCCGTCGGATGCACCATAACCCACGGTACTCCCTCCGCGCGTTCGCGCGCTTCCTTCACGTCGAGCCCAGCTTCCTCTCGAAAATACTCCATGGAAAACGGGCCGTCACGGAGTCCACTCTTCGGCGTTTCGGCGAGAAAATCGGACTCACTGCTGAAGAGCTTCCCCAGTACCGAGAGACCCTCGACGCCGCTCGGTCCCGGCGCATGCGCGAGCTCCAAGCCACCCTCCAAGATTCACGGCGGAGCCCGTTCCCTAATTAGACGCAGGCTCGAAAGTGGAGCGCACCTTCAGCTCCGCAAGCTGCTGCGGCAAAACACCGCCCGGAGCCCCGGTCATGAGGTCGTTCCCTTTCTGAGTTTTTGGAAATGCGATCACGTCGCGCAGCGACTCCGTCTCGGTCAGAAGCATCACCACGCGGTCCAGACCGAGCGCGATCCCTCCGTGCGGCGGTGCTCCGAACCGCAGGGCATTCAAAAAGAAACCGAACTTCTCAGCCGCTTCGTCGTCACGAATTCCGAGAACGTTGAAAACCCGCTGCTGAACCTCAGGATCATGGAGGCGAATCGAACCGCCACCGAGCTCGACACCGTTGAGAACCAGATCGTAACGATAACAAAGCACCATTCCGGGGTCCTTCTCCAGGAGCGGCACGGAATCATCGTGAGGCCGCGTAAAGGGATGATGAGCCGCAGCCCAGGTCCCGGCCTTCTCGCCCCGCTCGAACAGCGGCGGCTCCACGACCCATAGAAAATTCCAATCCCCGGAGGCGCCGATCTCGGGAATCAGCCCCAGCTTTTTCCCAAGGTTCAAGCGCAGATTCGCCATCACCGTATGCACCATCTGCTCCGCTCCGAACTGGAACAGAAGCAGATCACCCTCTTGAGCAGAACAAGCAGCGTTCACCGCCTTCACAAACCCAGGTGTCGCGCTCTTGGCCATCGGGCTCTGGATCCACTCTCCGGCCGGGCCCACCTTCGCTCGGGCCAAACCGCCGGCGCCCATCGACTTCACGAATACCTCCAGCTTGTCGATTTCAGCGCGAGAAAACTGAGTCGCCTGCGCCGCTGGAATGCGAATCGCCTTCACGATTTCCTCGGGAAGGTCCTTCCGATAGGCGCCTTCTGAGAATTTTTTCGCCAAAGGCTGGAGCATCGGCACCCCCCCGCCCCCATGGACAACCACTAAGTCCGTAAGCTCGACGTGTTCGAGCCCGAAGCGCAGGTCGGGCTTATCGTTTCCGAAACGCCGCATCGATTCCTCGAACTTCAGGCGAGGAAACACGCCACCTGGATAACGCTGCGTCAGATCAATTCCCAGCAGCTCTTTCCAAAGACGAAAAATCAGCTTCTCCATCATCGAGAAGATGTCATCCTGGTTCACGAAACTCATCTCGACATCGATCTGCGTGAATTCGGGCTGACGTTCACCGCGTAAATCCTCGTCGCGAAAACACTTCACGATCTGGATGTAACGATCGTACCCGGAAACCATCAAGAGCTGCTTAAACAGCTGTGGGCTCTCCGCCAGCGCGTAAAACGAGCCCGGATTGAGCCGCGATGGAACCAGAAAATTCCTCGCCCCCCCCGGCGTGTACTTCACGAAAATCGGGGGTTCGACTTCGCCAAACCCATTCTCGTGAAAATAGCTGCGCACCAGATGGTAGAGCTTGGATCGAG
>CAYIHX010000014.1:0-16944 GCA_964363305.1 uncultured Bacteriovoracaceae bacterium
CAGGCAGGACATTCGTATTGCTAACAAAAGCGGACATATATTTTGCTACCAACATTATTTTAATAATTTGTTGCATGTATATGCTTATTGATGTACTCATTTTGTCAACATTAAGGAGCTCCGGTTGTTCAAGGGGGATCATCCCCTACAAACTCGGAGCGATACCCGAGGATCTCCATGAAAACGAAAATCAAGATGATGTCGATGCTTGCTGTGACGCTGGTTGCCCCTTCCGCTTTTGCGATCACGGATGTCATACATAATGTTCGTGTGATCTCCGTGAGTGTGACAGCGAAGCATGTCCCCTTTCCGGTGTCCTTCGGAGTTACGCCACGAACGGTTGACGACACGAGCGAGATGCTTTTTTGCTCGGGGCAGGATGCGGCGACTCAGGGCATCCTGGTATCCATGCTCGTCGCCGCCAAAACCAGTGGCCAAGAGCTCACCGTCGAGAGGGAGCGTTCGCCAGGGCGGTCGCGCAGTGAAGGTTGTGTTTCGGGCCTTTCGTTGAACTCGGGTGAGTGACGCCGCCAGTCTGTAATTCTGTGCGTCATTTGTCTTGTGCGTGGATCACTTGTGTTGTATTGAATTCGTCAACTACTGTGCTTCGTGTTGTTTCAAGGGGATAAGCTCCCGCAGACTCGGGGCCAAAATGGGACAAAATGATGAGAAAAATTGCGCCATTAGCCCTCCTTGTCTGTCTTTCTGCTTCCTCTGCCTCAGCACAGACGATTTCTCCGGCTTGTAGGGCGGCGGTCACCCCCTTGAGGGATGAGGCCGTGGCCCTGGCCCGTCAGATCGGTTCTGTTCTCGACCTGAACGGATATGATCGCGACGGCCGCATCAACCGCATTTTGGATACGATTCGCCAAAGCCCGGAGTACCAGGCGGTTCGCGGCGCGACTGCCGCATATTACGTTCTCCGTGCATCCGGCACGGTTTCTCAGGAGCAGCTTGCCAGCCTTTGGGCTTCGGTGAGTAACGCTTACGAAGAGCTGAAAAAAGTGCTGCCCGCTCGGGACAGTGTTTACTGTGCTGAGGGCTTGCGTGGTGAAATTCGCAGATCTGCCGTCACCGTGGGTGGCGAGACCGTAACGGGTCCAGTCGCCGTATGTGTTAGCGCCACCGACGGCTCATTATCCGATTACGCCGTGGATGTGTTAGCTGCCTCTGTTGACTCGACCTACTTGCCGCCCGGGTATCCTGGCGTGAACTCTGCTGGCGAGGGTTTCGCTCTCTCCTTCGTAGTTGAAATTCAGCCGAGCGTTTTTCTGAGTCGTCCTTACGTGATCGACGTTCATTTGGGTGACGAACTCGATGTTCCCCACTACCCACTGCCCCGGGCGGTTCCCGTTCGCGGTTTGGGCATTTCCCTCCATGCGATGGTCAATGATGGATGGTGCATGGGGGCGTACTCGGATTTTTCCCAGATTCATTCTGGAAGTACCGCTTTCGGTCTCGACGGCATCGCTCGTGAGGTTCTCGGGATCCTGTTGGGCTGCCAGAGCGCGATTGGCGGAGCTTGTACCCAATCTGAAGTGAGACTCATGACGCAAGGATCTGAGTTCATCAGTCTCTAGTCGATGGGGGGCCTCATGCTTTCAGGTTTTATCCTCTTCGGAGCGTTGGTTTCTGGCTCCGCCCTCGCGCAAACGCGAGCACCCATGATCGAGGTGCAGGCGGGCTCGGACGTCGCGCGCGCGCAAGGCGGCATCGGGATTTCAATCGAAGGCTGTCCCTGCGTTCGAACGCGCTTTGCGGTTGAAGTGGGCGCGGGCGTCATCCGCGTCGGGGAGTTCATTTTCAGCTCGAACGGCCTCGTGCATTACGATGAAGAGAGTGTTCCGGTTTTTTCGCTCGCGACGAGTCGCACGTGGCGGGCCGGTCAGTTCGAGGCCGTGCATTCGGGGACCGGCATCGGGCTCGCCTTCGACGGCGTTCGATTCACCTCGGATTCCGACCGGGGCTTCGTGGATCTCGTCTCCTCCGGCGCTCGGCTTCTTTACCGGATGTTGTTCAGCCAGCAGGTTTACGCGGATCTCTCGGCCGGTTACCGCTGGGAGGGATTTCAGTGGAATGGCGCCGTGCCGGTCGAACGCCAGGAACTTCCCGTCGAGCTGGCGCTTCAGTGGTTGAATCCCCATTTTCGGGGGCGAGTGACGCTGTCCGTGGCGCCGCAGGAGTCCTTCGGCTTCTCGTTCGATCGGCTGCGCTTCAAGGCTGACCTCGACACCTCGGCGCGCTTTATTCTCCCGTCGAGTCTCGATTTTCTCGGTCTGGGGCTCGGCGTCGCCGGGACGATCGAGCATGATCCGCTGATGAGCTCCTTCGGGATGCCGTCCACTTGGGTTGCGGGCCGAGCGTATATGGAGGTCTCGTGGCTTTCCCAAGGTTTATGATCCTCCTTTCAAGTTTAGGATTGGCCGCCAGCCAGGTGAGCTGCGTTGGGTTGGATACCGGCACGGACTATTTTTCGCAGGTCTACGACGTTTGCCACGAATCCCTGCCGAGAACCGGCGCGGATCACGCGCCCGATCCGGCGACCGGGATTTATGCGCCTCGTTTTCCTCCGGGCTGCCAAGAAGCATTGGAAGAAGTGCTGAGCGCGCATTTCGACGACCCGAGCTGGCTGCCCGGCAGCGAGGCGGACCGTTTCGGCTGGATCGGTTCCGTGCCCGCCCGTCTTCTCGTCCTTGAAGCCTTTTACCGAATGATCTCCGAACCGGCCGTATTTGGGCCGGAAGGGAAGGCCTTTTCGAGCGTTTGGCCCGAATCGCCCGCTGGCCTCACGCCCCTGGATGTGCGTTGCATGACGGAGGGGCCTGAGAAAGTCTTGGGCTGCGTTTCAGATCCCGCCCCGTGTGATTTGAGGACGGATCATCCGGCCTATTCGAACTGTCGCATTTTCAACTACGTCCTCAGTCGCTCCTCGTTGTTTCGTTATGATCCCGGCAGTGACATACGCCTTGCGGCCGAGAACGAATGGGAGGCGAGCGGGAGCGGCGGACTGAGCGCGCGCACGGTCACTTTTTATCGAGACTTCTTCAATTTCCATTCCGGGGCCGCAGGGGACAAGCAGGTCGGGAGCCCCTTGGGGAGGATCCATACTCTCGTGCATGAAGCGCGGCACAGCGATGGATACGGTCCCCATGGTTCCTGCGACTCCGGGGCGGAAGACGCCTGCGATGCGAGCCTGCTTGGGCCTTTTCCTTATTCGTCCTTCGTGCTGGCGGGATTCATCGAGGGGCAGCGAGCTGCGCGCGCTCAGGCTCAGGAGGAGGGCGGGGCGTGGCCCTATTCCTGGAGCGTTCTCGACGTTGTCCAGTCGGCGCGCTTGATCTGCTATGATCTCTCTTCTCGGCGGGTGAATCATACGAACGCAGCACTCGACGGATGGCTTTTCTCGCCCGACTGCTATCGAGGCAGTTTCGATGCGCTCTTCCGGAGATTCGGAATGGAGTACACCGCGCTGGATCGAATCGATGCGGCACGCTGGAGCATTTGGTAGCGCCGTGGCGTGGTTTTATCTCCGTGTCTCCATCATCGTGATCTTGCGCAACCGACTCTGATGGCGCTCGTCGCGACTGAAGGGCGTGGCGACGAAGAGGCGGATCAGCTCGGCCGCATACTCGGGCGCGAGGAAGCGCGAGCCCAGGCAGAGGATGTTGCAGTCGTTGTGATCGCGGCTGAGGCGAACGCTGATCGGCTCGTGCCCGACGACGGCGCGAATCCCCTCGTACTTGTTCGCGGCGATGCACATGCCCGTGCCCGAGCCGCAGATCAGTACGCCGAAGGGCGCTTCCCTCCGGCTGACGAGGTCAGCTACTCTGCCGGCGAAATCCGGGTAGTCCACTCGTGAATGGGTGGGGGGGCCGAGGTCTTGCCATTCGAACTCGTTCAGCTCTTTCGTCAGCCATTGCTTCATTTCGAAGCCCGCGTGATCGGAGGCGATGAGAATGACCGGGCGCGCGTGGGTGGTTTTCTTCATGGGGGGAGTGTGCGGGGTTCTCTGAGTTTTTTCCAGTGCGTCTCCGCGCTTTCTCAGAGAACCCGCGGATCGTTCAGTCACGGTGCGGAGTGAATCGCGCCGTGTAAGTCGTGCGATGAAGCATTCCATGTCGAACCGTGCGGGCGTCGATTTGAAGCGTTGCGCCACCAAGGCAGGCGCGAGCGCCGTCGAAGTTTGAGCAAGCTTGAACGCTGACGCGGAAGCGGGAGAGGGAAGGCGAGATGAACTGCGTGGAGGCCTGTTGGAGGCGGTTTCCATGGCGGCTTAGCTCCTGACTCTCGTGCGCGACGTGGGCCAGCGCTTGGATTAGCGAATCGGTCGTGTCGGTGAGCGCGCCTTGGATGCGGTAATCAGCGTCCACTTCGCTTACAGAAGCTCGGCTGAAGAGACCCTGGCCTGGCAGGTAGCCGCGATCGATCGTCAGGATCGCGCGGGTGGTGCAGATGAAGGCCGGATCGATGGTGCAGCTGCCAAAGCCAATCAAGTATTGGGTCGACTCGATGGCTTGTAGAACGGCTACATCGGTGACCACGTGGCCATAGCGGAGGGCGTCGTCAAGCAGGTCTGCGTGTTGGAGCACCGCTTCGATGACTCGGAGGGAAGGACCGGTCAGTTCGCGGGGCGCACCTGGGATGATCCGTGGATTGGCCGAAGCCAGGGACGAGATCATGAGCATGGAAAGAATGGCCACCTTTTTCAATCGGTTCATTTGGGAACTCCTTATGTGTTTTTGTTGTCCGAAGTTGAGCGGGATATAGCCAACAAAGATAAAAACAATAAGTGATTTGATCCTGTCTTATTGCATAAGTAATACTGATGAACTTCGGTGGTTGGAGTGGATTTTTCCACGAGTAAATTCTGGACGTGTACCACGCCCTTTTGTTTGACTGGTACACTTTGTACCTAAACAGATAGCGCACCGAGTTGTTCTGAGTTATTTGCGCTTTCGAAGGGATTTTCAGACATGAAACCAGAGAAGCCAAAACAGACATTCCAGTCCATTCTGCTTCGAGAGATGGAGCACTCTCGCCTGAGAAACCCGGCATACTCGCTCCGGGCTTTCGCCCGAAAATTAGGCTTGCAGCCTTCGGCGCTCTCCGAGCTCATCAAAGGGAAGCGGGGCGCGTCCCCATTGTTGATTCAAAAAATACTGAAAAAAGTCGGGGTGGATCCGGAGGAAATCCAGGGAGCGCTCGAACTCCTGCCGCGGAGGAAGAATTCCGCTTCCGTCTTGGCCTACACGCAGCTTCAAGTGGACGAGTATCGGCTCATCTCCGAATGGCACCATTTCGCGATTCTTTCGCTCTCGGAGACCGAGGGCTACGTGCACGATGCGTATTGGATCGCGGGTCGCTTGGGGATCACTCAAAAAGACGCGGCTTCCGCGCTTCAGCGTTTGGAGCAGCTCGGAGTTTTGAAGGTGGAGCCCGGGGGGGGAGGGATTCGTAAGCCTCCGAACTTCACGACGACCGACGAGGTCGCTAACTTATCTCTTCGAAAGAGCCATGCGCAGAACCTCGAGCTCGCGCAGCGATCTTTGGAGAACGACCCGATCGAGCAGCGTGACTTCACGGCGATCACGATGGCGATCGATCCCGCTAAAATTTCGGAAGCTAAAAAAATGATCCGTGAATTTCGAGATCGACTGTGCGCGCATCTCGAAGCCGAGCGAAGAACGGAAGTGTACAAACTTTGCGTTCAGCTCATCCCCCTCAGTAGAAACCCTCAAACCCCCTCTCAGGAGATATTATGAAACGAGTGAATGTGTATTTTATGATGGCCTCAATCCTGCTTGCCGGAGCGTCCGCGCTTGCGGAAGGGCATGCCGAAGGCAACGGCGGCATGGCGATGGTCTGTAGAAACGCGGATGGAACCGTCGGCCGAGCTGAGCTGATGGATCTGTTCGAGGCTTCCGAGATCATCGGCGAGCCCGTTCTTCGAAATCCAGACCGCGGCGTGGATGAGCAGCTGGAAGATGCTTTTTCCAAGCTCTCTTTTGATCGGGGCGCGCAGCAGGACGTGCAGGATCACGTCAGTGATGTGAGAAGGCGCGTTGTTTTCATCCGTCGGACGATGAGGCTCACCCCAGTGGGCGACGATCTGCCCACGCAAGTTCCGGAGGGCTGCGCTTATGAGGTGGTGATCAACTATCTCAGAAATGGCTCCGTACGGGGCGATTTGAACATCTTCGAGAAACTTTCGACGACGGATCAGGCGGCCCTCTGGGTCCATGAGGCCGTCTATCGGCGAGCACGCGCGCTCAACCCTGAGGGTTCCGCCCATTCCTCGCGCTTGGTACGACCGGTGGTCGCGGGTTTGTTCTCGAGTTCGGTAAACGCTGCGGAACTTCGTCGGCGGCTTAACTTAGCTTGGCGTAATGACTATCTTCGGGGCGAAGCTGACATTGTGCGAATGAATCCTCGTTCGAACGAGCGTATTGAGTATGTTCTTCGTTCTTCCGGAGACCGGAATAATTGTAGGATTGATATCTATGATGAGGACATGATTCACCGTGGAACTACGCATTTTCGTCCCCATTTTGCCCGTTTTTGGGGTATTGAGGGAATGAGTGGTCAAAACGGAGTGGTCGTGGTCCCCCTTGGGAATAATCCGTCCGCGCTAGTGAGAACGGTTATCCGCGCGCAGTGTCTAAAGTCTCCTCGAAGAGATCCTATGATTTCGTTGCAGGTCCGTCAGGGAGCGACAGTGCTTTGGGATTTTGGTCTTGAGACCCTACCTCCTCGTCAAGGTTGGATAACAAACACCCGTTCAGTCATCCTGCGCACCACGCAGCAGTAACGATCACTCATTGCCCCCCCTCCCAACTTGAAACCCTTCCTGTTTCGCGGCTTCGGTCTGCGACAGGAAGGGTTTCAGGTGTCCCAGTACACGTCCTTGCGGTTGGCGATTCGGACGACGAGCACGAGAAGCTCGTTATCTTGGATCTCGTAAATCACTCCTTGAGGCCGGGGGCTCGCGGCGAGTTCTCCGATTTTTTTTCGAATGGGAGCGGAGAGATGGGCATGCATTTTCTCGAGGACCTTGGCGGCCGCCCTCGCGTACTCAACTCGGTACGAGGTCACGTGCGCTTCTTCGCCCTCGGGATTCTTTGCTTCAGTCTTTGGAGTCGCGGTTGGTCATGCATGTCCTCCTGGTATGTATTGAGACGGGCAAGATGCTGACCGCGATGCGAGCGGGTGTCATGGGTCCAAAAGTCGGAATCCCTCGAGAGGATCTCTTCGTTTGAAATTTCACCTGATGGGTGCAAAGATCAAGTCACTCAAAATGGGCGCGTTTGAAGAACTCAAAAAGATCTGGAAAAAGCTGGGCATCAAGGGCCAGGTGAAAAACTTCTCTTCCAAGTCCCTCTGGGTTCTAGAAACGGAATCAGGTCGCCCCATCGCTCGGGTTCTTAGTCCTGGGTTCAAGACACCTGTGGATGTTGATGTAGATGGATTCAAGCGCGTTGACGGTGGTGCGATCGAAGGTCACAAGAGTTGGTGGAAGTTTTACGACCTCTCCACCGCTGAAGTATTTGACGAAGCTTCTAATCTCCGTGTCTCGGTGATCTCGAAGAGGGCCGTTTCTGAGAAACATTTCGGAGACCTGGTCCTTTATAAAGAAATCCGATGGGGAAGCCCGATCCAAGTGATCTCCGACGTGCGTCGGGACAAGAAAAAGCGAATTGTTTCTTACTATGTGCCTGGAAAAGGCTGGCTCGGGTTTGAGCAGGTACTTCAACTGACCTGTCACCATCAGATCGACAACGCGAGACCCGTTTTTCCGAGTAACGGCGAGCCTTACATCCGAACGAGGAGAGATCAGGCGATCTTCAATAATTTGTCGAACCAAGGGAGGGCGTAATGGCATACCCTCGTGTAGACCGCATTTCGAGTGCCGCTTTGCAGCTCGCCCCGACAGCATGGCTCGCGTTCTTTTTTTTGTTTGTGGCCCGAGCGACGTTTGAAACCGGACATCTCCCGAGTGATGCGAATCCTGATCCTAAGAATCTGGGCATGGACTTGCACCTCGGGCTTTTGTGGCTTTTTCTTTATCTGATGCCATGGCTTATTTGCGGCTACGGTCTGGTCAGCTTGCGAATGAAGTTCCCGACTTGGAAAATTGCCGGATCGCTCGCCCTGTTATCATTGACTCTTTTGATCGCCTTCGGCCCTCAGTTTCTGTTTTGGCCCGCGATTTGGATAACGCCACTGGTCTCCTTTGGGGCGCTTGTGGCCATCCTGGTGAAGGGGGCCGAACCTCAGCGGGTGAAATGGTTTTACGGTGTCAGCCTGATTGCTCTTAATATTTGGCTGTACGCTGATCCATTGCGCCTGATGGAGTGGTTTTACGACTAGGATCGCTTCTTGCTCCATTGCTACTCTTACCTGAGGAGTCTGGAGGCTAAGGATGCGAATGACCTCGAAGGGACAAGTGACGATCCCGATTGAAATCAGGGAAAAGCTGGGACTCCAGCCGAACTCGGAAGTCGAGTTCGAGGTCGATGGAAACGCCGTTCGCATGACGAAAAGCGCGGTTAAAGTTTCCGTGGCCGGTCGGGCGCTCGTCGAACGCTTGAGTAGCGCCAAGGGGGTGTTACGGCTGACGACGGACGAGATCATGGCCATGACTCGAGGGGGAGGGGGGCGCCGCCGTGGCCGCCACGCTCGTCGATAGCAACGTCATCATCGATGTGTTGACGCGGGACTTTTTGAGGGCTGCCTTGCCATGGGAGGCTGGTTTTTTGGCCGGGAAGGCATTTCTGGAATACAAACGCCGAAAAGGGTCGCAGCCCGCCATTCTTCCTGATTTTTACATCGGTGCGCACGCCGCCGTTGAAGGCTGGGTCCTTCTGACTCGAGATCTGTCCCGTTATCGAACCGCCTACCCCAGACTGCAGCTCATTGCTCCTTGAAAGTGGCATGATCGCCGTAGTAACTCTCGCTGAGATGGAAAATGAAATGGGAATTCTGCAATCTTGGGACGCCGGAAATGACATTACCCTCGCTCAAGTCGAAAAATTTCCAGACCCACGATATCTCGAACTTTTCAATCAACACATGTGCGCGGAATATCCGATTCTCCCTTGGCGTGCGGTACAGACAGAGGAAGAGAAAGAAAAACAGAAGCTGCTCGATGAGAGGCTCCAGCAGAAATTTCAAATTCGGCTCGCCCTGCTTACTTCTGACGAGAAGTGGATTGGCTGGAGCCATGGCTGGCAAGACGCCATCCATACCGGCGACTTTTATATGGCGAGTTCGCTAGTGCTCCCGGATTACCGCGAAAAAAAACTCTATTCTGAAATGGTGAAGAAGATTCTCCAGCTGACCGCACAAGAGGGGTTTAGTGGCGTGCGCTCTCGCCATCTTTGCACGAATAACGCGGTTTTGATCGCGAAATTAAAACTCGGATTTATGATCAATGGCTTCGAGCAAGATGAAACGATGGGAACGCTCGTCAGGATGACTTACTATCACAATGACCTGAGGCGAAGGGCCGCTTGTTTCCGCGCTGGAAAAGTGGCTGAACCGGGTATCCTCGAGAGCCTTTTGAAGTAATGCAACTAGCGGCCACTGTCGTCTGTTTTTTTTAGCTTAGTGGGCGTGTCGGACATAAACCAAGGGTTTTAGACCGTGAATCCAACTGGGTCGTCTTCAGAGGGTTTCCGGACCTAGGTCAGTTGGTGTGAGCAGCGCAATCCAGTCCAACGAGCGAAAAGCTCTTGCCAAATCCTGGGGAGACATCCCACTGAACGAGGACGTATCCACCGTTAAATTTGGCTTCACATTCGCCAAAGCCGTAGTCAGAATTGCTAGTGGCGTTCTCGTCGGTCACGGCAAAGGTGTGACCATGGGACGCGCAATTGCCGAGCATAATTTTATTGATCTCAGCGCGACGGTCCAGCGGCAGCTTGCTTGTCAATGATCTTGCTACTGCTGCCTACAGCTGGAAAAGTAATCATCCTGTTCCGCTGTGGGCTGGCTTGTCCCGCGTCTTTCAAGGTGGAGATTCGTTCTTGCGCTCCCATTCAATTAAGGTCATAATCTAGTCATGAGCAGACTAGAAAGAAAAAAACCTCAGCGCAAAGTTGTCTTGGCGACGGCAAGACGAAAAAAGATGACCTCCACGAGTACCGAGCGATTTAGCGTCAGCCAAGCCAAGGCGCGGCTCTCTGAGGTACTGAGGCTGGCGCGGGATGGCCAGTCGGTCATCGTCACCGATCACGGTCAGGACATAGCTAGGATCGAGGCGATCACCATGCCGGATCAATTGCGTCTCCTTCCGGCTCTGAGAAGCTTCAACGAAGTGAGGAACGTTCGTGCTCCGGCTCCTGAGCATCCGCCCTTACGCTCGGCCCTGGATCTCCTTCAGGAAGACCGGGCTCGGCGCTAAATGAGTTCCTATCTTGATTCGTCCGTTCTCTTGTCAAGAGTCCTCAATCAGGCGCCGCAAATGAGTCAAGCCGATTGGGATGGCATCAGTGCCCCGTTTGCCAGCGAACTCGTCCGGATTGAAGCCCGTCGGGTCATCGAACGAATGAAAATTGAAAACCATTACTCCGAAGAGCACTTCACGAAAACGCTCGTAGCGCTGGATCGCCTGCTTTCAGGCATCGCGCTCGTTCCGCTTCAGCCTAGAATCTTGGCTCGCGCCGCTCAACCGTTCGGGCTCATCGTGGGGACGTTGGATGCCCTTCACTTATCAACGGCGCTGGCGCTGCGAGATCAAGTCCCCTCGGCGAACTGGACCTTTTTCACTCATGATCAACAGCTCAACCGCGCGGCGGCCGCCGTCGGCTTTTCAGTTTTGTGAGCGTCAAAGGGAGCCTCGGCAGCCCCACTTCAGGCAACCCGGGCAACTGGATGCGGGGGATTCCAGTGCGCTCAGGGTGTCCCAGTTCGCACAAGCTCGGCAGAAGCAGGTGAAAAACCCGCAGTTCCAGGAGCGCCCCGATCGCCTGGAGTACGCTCTTTGAGTAAAATTGAGCAATAGATGGATAAGAAATATTGCTCAATTCACTATCATTCAAACACGGCCTCGTTTCGTATTGATGCCAGACTCACTAAAAGCTGATCACGCTGAACGAGTCGATCGCCAACCAGTATGCCGTGATCCGCCAGCTTCCAGCCGAGGAACTCGACGCCATTCATCGAACGAGATCGTTCGTGCAACCGGTCTCCCAAGACGTACCGCCGTTTATTCATTGTCCGCCCTTACCCGGCTGGGGCTGCTGCAAAAGTTTGGGAAGGGTCGCGGCGTGCAGTACCGCCTTGTTTTCTAAGTTGGCGCAGGTGTTTCAAGGGGATCACTGTGTCCAAATCTGTTCACAGATTGTTTCAATTTGTTCACAAGTCGGTTGACGTGTTGCATTATCGCAAGGTATTCAGCCGACATGGAAACGAGCGTCTTCCAATTCAACGACCCCGTCGAGTTTCTCAACGCGGTTTTTCAGCAGAAGCAGGCGAAAAACCCGCAGCTCTCGCTTCGCGCCTGGACCCAGCAGCTCGGCCTCCCGCATGTGTCAATGCTCTCGATGGTGCTCAACCGGAAGCGGAAGCTGCTTCCGACGCTTTCGAGTAAAATCACCCAGTACCTGATCGCAGCCCATCGCTTCACGGAGAACGAGGCCCGCTATTTCGACATTCTTGTTCTGTTCTCCCATGCCAAGAGTCAGGACGAAAAGCTCTTTTACAAAAAAATCCTTTCGTCCCTGCGGCCCGACCAGAAGTTTTCCGACGTTTCGCTCGATCACTTTCGCGTGATCTCGGACTGGTACCATCTGGCCATTCTGGAGATGACGCTTCTCAAAGATTTCGACTCCGACCCCCGATGGATCTGCCTGCGCCTCGGGGGCAGCGTGAATGAAGGACAGGTGAACGCCGCCATCGATCGGTTGATGCGCGTCGGACTGCTCGAAAAGGCAGCCGACGGCAGGCTTAAGAAAAAAGTGTCGCACTATGCGACGTCGACGGATGTCCCGAATGCCGCGATTCGAAGCTTTCATGCGCAGATGATCCGAAAGGCTCTCCTTGCGCTTGAAAGCCAACGAATCGAGGATCGGGATATCTCGGCACATATCGTGACGATTTCAAAAGCCAAGCTGCCCGAAGCAAAACAGATGATCCGTGATTTTCGTCGGAAGATCGCGGATTTTCTGGAAACCCCCGAAGGGGACGCGGTTTATCAAATCAACGTGCAGCTGTTTGATGCACTAGGAGATAGCAGTCATGTCCATCATTAGAAATGGGATCGTTTTCGCAGGATTAGTTTTGCTGAGCACCCCGGTCCTCGCCGGTGGCGATATCGGAAACGGAGGAGGCTCGATCATCTGTCGCGATGGCGGCGGTGAGATGACCTCGGTCGATTTGCTCGACCTCTGGGAAGGGCGGTTGGTCGGACTCGATGATCAGGAGAATGCGCTCGTGATCCCGGATCGCGTTGAGCCTGCCGAGCAGCAGCTCGACGAAGCGATCGCCCGCATCGCGAGTCTTCGGCCCCGCGTCGCTCGGCTGGTTTCGTACTGGCGCCAGAGATTGAATGGCCGCTTTCGCGTGGTCCCGAACCCCGAGGTGGATGTGATGCCTACCTTGGACTACCATCTCGTGGTCAGGCCCGAGGTGAGCGGCCCTTGCGAGGTGCGGCAACTCGCCTTTTATCACAATGGCGATCAGATGATTTGGCTGAAAAAATCCACTTTTGAAAGTCCGACCTTCGGGACCACCGATCAGGCGGCTTTGAAGGCTCACGAGATTCTCTATAAGATGGCACGAACCTATCGGCGCGCGGGCCATTCAGATGAGGTCCGAAAGCTCGTCGCTCTCTTGTTCGCGGATCGGGTGAATCCGGTACGCTTGGCTCGGTTGATCGATGAAAACATCGCGGAGGTGAATACCGGCCGAGCAACGATTGCATACGTGCAGCCCGAGGGTCACCTCGAGCTTCGCGCGCGGCTTCTTACCGGCGCTCCAGCTCGAGTATACTGGAATCTTTGGAGCGTGGATGACGAGGGTCAATACACCTTCCAGCAAGTCGTGGGCGGGACCATGGAAAATGACGGGGCCATGGAAAATGAGATGACTCGTCATGATCTGGGTTCTGCTGAGCAGCTCATGAATCGAATCGTCAAAGTACAGGTCGACTTTGCTTCGATGGGAGAGGTCATGGGAAGGTTTGTCTGTCCCTTCGGCGTTTTCAACGCCACCTTCGAGACCGAGCTTTTCCAGAATGGCCGCGCGGTCCCGGGCACACGAAGAGTGGGCCAGCTGAGAAACATGGAGTGCGACGCCTATCGGCTCTCAGCATTTGAAACCTGGATCGACTACCGATTTCGCCCGAACTGAGCGGGTTATTTCGCGGCCGCGTCGTCAGAGGGAGTCGACGACGCGCGGTCGTAAGGGCAATCCCCTTTGGACTTGTCATGGCAGCCGCCGCCGCGTCTTCCGGCACAGGGAAGGCAAAGCGCGCAAACCGTGGCAAGAATCAGAAAAGGGTGCCAGATCTTCACCTTCTTCATCGAGAAGAGCGGGCTGATGACTTGATTCCAGGTGTAAAAGAGCAAGCCCGAAGTGATCAAGAACCACCCCAGGCAAAGCGCGATGCAGCTGATCCAACAGGTTCCACCGAACGGGCAAGAGTTGTGCATGCTTTGAGGATGATACGGGTGCGCCCAGAGGACAAGCAGATAATGGTCACGGCGGTCGGCCGTGGATATTTTGTTCTGTCGCCAGGGGCGGAGGCGGCGCTATCATTCATTCGTGCCCATGGAGCAGAGATTCGATTTCGTGATCTTCGGCAGTGGTTTTGGCGGGAGTGGCTCGGCGATGCGGCTCGCGCAGAAGGGGTATAGCGTCGCGCTGCTGGAGATGGGCAAGCGCTTCACGCAGGACGAGCTTCCGCGGTCGAACTGGCAGGCCACGCGCTACCTCTGGTTGCCGCTCCTGAGATGTTTCGGGATCCAGAAGATCAGCGTCCTCAAAGGCCTTCTGGTGTTGCATGGCATCGGCGTCGGCGGCGGCAGCCTGGTTTATGCCAACACGCTGATGAAACCGAGCGGGGAGGTATTCAACGGATGGCCCACCGGCCTCGATTGGGCCGCGGTGCTCGAGCCCTATTACGCGCTCGCCGCGAAGATGATGGGGGTGACGCGAAACCCTCACCTCACGGAGGCGGATGTCGTTCTGAAAGAGCTCAGCCAGAAGCTCGACGCAGGCGATACGTTTCACGGCACCGACGTGGCCATCCATTTCGGCGCTCCGAATGAAGTCGTACCCGATCCCTATTTTGCCGGTGCCGGGCCCGCGCGTGCAGGTTGCGATCTGTGCGGCGGCTGCATGATCGGCTGCCATAACGGTTCGAAGAACACGCTCGATAAAAATTATCTCTATTTTGCTGAAAAATGGGGCGCGCGCGTGATTCCCGAGACCCGGGTCACTCGCATTCTGCCTGAGGAGGGCGGGTACGCGGTTGAGACCGAGCGCAGCACTCAACCCTTTCGAGCCAAGAAAACGGTATTTCATGCGCGCAAAGTGATCGTGGCGGCGGGAGTGTTGGGAACGATCGCTCTCCTGCTGAAAAATAGAGACGTCTACCGGACGCTGCCGCGGCTTTCTCGCTTCGTGGGCGAGCAGGTGCGCACCAACGGTGAAAGCCTGGTCGGTGCGACGAGCCTACGAGGCGATCACGACCTGTCGAGAGGCATTGCGATCGGTTCGGCTTTTCTCACGCGCGAAGGGCTCAAGGTCGAGGCGGTTCGTTATCCTTCCGGCAGCGGCGCGATGCGGTTGCTCGCCGTTCCTTTGACGGGAAACGGCACGCGCCTCACGCGCCCGCTCAAGTTGATGGTGACGATCCTCCTTCGGTTGCCCGAGGTGATTCGGCTTTGGAGCGTGCGCGATTGGGCCAAGCGGACGCTCATCCTGCTGATCATGAGCGCGGACGATGCGCGCGTCCGGCTGCGGATCGGGCGGTCCATCCTGACGGGCTTCCGGCGAGGCCTGATCGCCGAGCCTTCGAGTCGGCCCGTGCCGAGCTATATTCCCCTGGCCCAAGAGGCGGCACGCCTCGCGAGCGGGTTGGTCGGCGGTACGCCACAAAACACCTTCAGCGAAGTTCTCCTGGGCGCGCCCGCGACGGCCCATGTTCTGGGGGGTGCCTGTATGGCCTCTATACCGGATAGCGGAGTTGTCGACATGAACCACGAGGCCTTTGGTTATCCCGGACTTTATGTTTGCGATGGCAGCGTGGTCCCCTCGAATCTGGGCGTTAATCCGAGTCTGACGATCATCGCCCTGGCCGAGCGTTTTGCGGCCCAGTTCCCGCCGTCGACATCGGCGGGTGGGAGCTCGAACCGACGGGAGATCGAGTTTTCATGAAGTACGGGATCCGCTTTGTCGAACGCATGGCGGGCTGGGTGGTCCTGGATGAGGGCCCGAGGATGCCCTTTGAGATTCGCGTGCACGCGTTCCGGGGCCGCATTCGGGGCTTTGCACTTTTTCAGCAAGGAGACGCACCGCCCGTCGACGGCACTTTGAGGATCTATCCCCGGGGCATCGACTATGATTTCAGCGTCGATCTCGGTGAGGCCGGTCCGCTTCGGGTGAAGGGAAGCAAAACTTACCGCTGGAATCTCTTTCGTTTCCGTCGATTCATTCGCTCACTGGTCGAGCTGCCGATCGAGGTTTTTCGTGGAGAATTGAAAATTGGGCGGGGCGTGCTGGTTTATCGGGATCCACTGTGGAAATTTCCGCTTTCCGTTCGCCTGGTGCGAGAGGCGGATGCGTTTGAGCAGCATCAGGCTCTCGCACGCCGCATGCTGGCGTTGGCTTGCGTCCTCGTGCCCGCTCATGCGGCGCGGGCGAATGACCCTCAGCCGCTTCAGAACATTCTGATCCAGCTGAGACGTACCCGCAGACGGATGCGCCTTTTGCTCGCACTGGCCACGCGCATGTTGTTGTGGCTCAGTCGCTGGTTCGAAAATCGCGAAAAAGCGGCTGAGTTTTTTTCGCGGACGCCGATTCTGAAGGACGTCGCGTATTCCCTCGGCGTGATCAGCTTGTCGGCGCTTTACTGCGAGAAGGCGAAAGTGGGCCCGGTGGCCCCGGAGCAGAACCGCTGGGAGAGTCAGCACCGGTTTCCGTCGGCCAAGCTCGAGGAGTTGGAGGCCGACGTCGTGGTCGTCGGCTCGGGCGCCGGAGGAGCGGCCGCGGCTTATTCGCTCGCCTCGGCGGGCTTGGCCGTGGTGTTGATCGAAGAAGGCGCATTTTTCAAGCGGAAGGATCTGGGAAAGAACCGCATGGAGATGATGGCCCTGCTCTACCGCGCGGGCGGGATGTCATTCTCGCTCTCGAACGCGCCGATCTGGTTGCCGACGGGAAAAAGCGTGGGGGGAACGACGACGATCAATTGCGGCACCTGCATGCGGCCGTCCGCCGACCGGCTCGCGACCTGGGAACATGAGCTGGGTATTCCGGCGGCGGATTGGGAGCCTTACTTCGCTGAGACGGAGGCCATGTTTTCGGCGAAGCCCGTGGCCGATCACCTCCATGGCCCGCTTCGAGAAATTCTGGAGAAAGGCCTTGCGGGCTCGGCGCGCCTCGAGCCGCTCATGCGGGCGGAGCTGGATTGCGAAGGCTGTGCCTCATGCATCTTCGGTTGCCCGACCGAGGCGAAGAGAAGCACGGGGGTTTCTTTTGTTCCCGAAATGTTGAAAAAAAACGGCGTGCTCCTGACGGGTTATCGGGTCGATGGTTTGATTCATGAAAATAACCGGGTTCAGGGCATCACGGCGACGCTGCCCGGCTACGGTGACGATTTTTGTCTCCGTATTCGCGCGCGAGAAGTGCTGCTTGCGTGCGGAACCCTTCAGACGCCCCTGCTACTGAGGCGCTCGGGCCTGGTGTCGGGAAAGCGGGCGCTCGGGCGCGGCCTCAGTATTC
>CAYIHX010000014.1:16954-74779 GCA_964363305.1 uncultured Bacteriovoracaceae bacterium
TGAATGTCGGCGCTTTGTTCGATCGCGAGGTGCGGCCCAAGTACTACGTGCCTCAGTCCCTGACGTTTCGAGGTCTGGAGGAAGGGATCACCTATGAGGGGCATACGCTATCCGCGGATGAGATTCCGCTCGTGGTCCCGGTTTTCGGTGATGCCTTGACTCGCATCATGGATCAGCAAGCGCACTATACGAATTTTGCCGCGATGCTGAGTGACACCTCCTTCGGGCGGTTGCTCTTCTGGGGGGCGCGGGATGCGATCGTTTTTTACTCTTTCGACGAGCGGGCCCGACGCCGTCTTCATACCGCCGCGCTTCGCCTGGCCGACATTTTCTTCAAGGCCGGGGCGCGGCAGGTGCTCTTGCCCGTGCGAGGTTTCGAGATTCTTTCGTCTCCCGCTGATCTCGCTCGGTTTGCCGAAGCGCGGCCACGAGCCTTGGATTTTTTCGCGCTCTCAGGGCATCATCCGCTAGGCACCTGTCGCATGGGGGCCGAGGCGGCGTCTTCCGTGACGGACTCTTCTGGTCGCGTTTGGGGAGTGTCCGGCCTGAGGATCGTCGATGGCTCGGTGATCCCCGGCCCTCTGGGGGCGAACCCGCAGGTGACGATCGCAGCCAATGCGTTGCGGATCGCGGATCTGGTGAAGAGGGAACTCGCATGAGCGGTGTTTTGATTTATCCCGCTCATCAAGTGGAGATGGGATTGACGTCGCGCGGCCTCTACGAGTCGTTCTATTTCCGGGGAAATCAGGTCGGCCAGGGCCCTTCTTTTTGGCTGAAGCATAATTTGCTGCGGTTCAAGAAAAGCACGGCCGTCCGGATGGAAGTCACGATGATCGGATTCCCGCAAGGCGGGGGATCGCCGCGTGTGTTGGGGAAATTCATCGAGGTGCTTGATTCACCGGGTCTGGATTGGGATGAGCTGTCGTTCAGTTTCGGTGACGAGCTCGCGTTTTCAATCGGCCGCGACGCGCTTTCCGGTTTGATCGGTTCGGCGGAAGGTTCGGTGAGTTGGGATCTTCGTCTTTCCCGCTCGGACGAGGTTTACTATCATTTCGCTCACCCGTGGCTTTATCGCGGGCCGTTTCCGAAGAAGAAGATTCTCACGCGCGACACTTTCGTTCGCTTCGAGGGCGAGATCACCTGGGCCGGTCCGGCCTCTGAAAAGTGGACGGGAAGCTTCGTTGGCATGAATGGTCACAACTGGGGTACGGAGCACGCGCACTGCTACGCGTACGCGGACTGCAATGAGTGGAACGATGGCCGGGTTGCCTTCTTTGACGGGTTTTCGGCCAAGATCAAGGTGGCGTCGCTGGTTTCGCCCTTTTTAAGCCTGTGTTCGTTGCGTACGGAGCGCGGGTGGTTTCATTTCAACAAACTACGCGCGGCGTATCGACCGCAGGTCAAGCGCCTGACCCGCCAATCGTGGGACGTCGTGTTCGAGAATGAGGATTTTTTTCTCGGAGTCGCGCTCGAAGGCGAGGGAAGTGCCTGGGCTTCGCTGCGGTATCTTCACCCGAACCGCAAGGAGTCGGTGGTGGAAAACACCAAGGCGGCTCGCGGATCGCTCACGCTCATCGAGAAGCGGAGCGGGAAGATCGTCGATCAGCTGTCGTCGGACCGCTTCGAGTTGGAGACGCTTTTGCCGGCAGGGTTTTCCCGGGGGTAGTGCGCACGGGGCCGCTGAGTGAGTCGTCGCGTCGGCATCGGCGCACGCGCCAGCGCGCGTGCTTGCAGGGGTGCGCGGGCATGTTTCGCTCAACGCGAAGTCCTGCGCTACTCAGCCGGAATGACTCTTTCAATGCTTCGCTTTGAGCGAAATCCTAGCAACCCCAAACGCCGCACCGTACGTGAATCACCACGGTCGTGGAGTCTTTCACGAACACAAAACGTCCGCAGTCACCCATTCCGGTTGAGCTGATATAGAGCGTGGCATCAAAACCTTTCACCCACTGACCGACGAGGATCGTCTCGGGTTTCCGATGATAGGTCGTGTCGAGGTAGAAATCGTAGAGGGTACTGATTCCGGCTTTGTCTCTCAGAAAGTACCCGAAGAGTTTTTCAGGTAAGCGGTCCGGTATTTGCGGATCCAGGCGTTCGAACTCGGCGGTCGCCTGGATCAGTTCGATTTCATCGAGTGGGGTTGTCTGAAACTGGAGCGGCTTTTTCACTTCTCTCGACTCTTCCCGCTTTTTTGGCGCAAGGAAGTCGACGTGATCGAGAAGGTTATCTTCAGGAAGCGCAATGTTCGTGGCGGTCCAATTCGGGTTTTTTCCGGGAGAAGGGAGGAGTGGGTTGGTTTTTCCGATGACCGCGATCCCCCGCGCCGCGAGGAGGGATTCGGGGGTGTTGTTGCCCGGCGCGCCAACCTCGATTCCCAGCGCTCCGAAGATTTCGCCGCCGATCCCATTCGGCTTGATCAAGAGTCGCTTGATTTGATTGATTTGGATTTTTGCTTCGGTCGGCTCTGAGAACCGAAACCAAAACAGGGTTTCATCGCGGGAAATTTTCAGTTCCTGAAGGACTTCATCCGCCAAAGCGCCATCGATGAAAAAATCGCCCGGGGGAGTGTTCTTCGCCTGAGCCTTCAGTAGTTTTTCGTTGAGCCCCGTGGAAATGGAAAAACCGTCTCCGAACAGGGAGACATAAGTTCGCTTGGCGTCTGACAGGACGGGAAAGATGCGCAACGAGGGATCCCGCTTTGCCTCGGGCCATCGAGGGAGAGGTCGCTCCTTTACGGGTTCGGTAGGGACGAGGTTGAAATTCAAAGGAGTGATAGCATCAATCGTTTGGAGTTCAGCAGCCTCCAGGAGGCGGGGAGCCAGAAGAGAGAAAGTCAGCGTCAAGATGAGCTTCGTACGGAGACGCTTTCGCATAATGATTAGATTAGACTGTTTTTTTTACTCTTTTCAATCGAGATCCCGCCGCCTAAAGTCGGGGGACAATGAGGTCTGATCGGGAGTTTGATATTGTCGTATTGGGAGCGACCGGATACGTGGGCCGACGGCTGGTGGCCGAGCTTGAAAAAGTGGCCAAAAGCAAAGGCTGGCGTCTGCTTGCGACGACACGCTCCGCGCAAAAATCGGCGGATCTGGGCCGGGTGCATCCGGCCGTGAGTTTCGACACGATGGATGTCGCAAATGCCGCCGATGTCGACCGGATCGCCCGCAGGGCCGGGCTTGTGATCAACTGCATCGGACCTTTCGATCTTCACGGTGAAAATGTCGTGAGCGCGTGCGCGAGACTGGGAACGCACTATCTGGATATCACGGGGGAGATTCTTTTTGCCCGCAGGATGATTGATCGGTACGACGAGCTTGCCAAAAAAAATGGAGCCATGATCGTTCCGTTCGCAGGCTTTGATTCGGTGCCCTCCGATATGGGAGTTTATCTCATGGGCCAGGAGATGGCCGAACTTCACTCGCAGCCCGTCGCTTCGGTTGATCTGGTATTCGAGATGAAAGGTGGGATTAATGGAGGTAGCGCCGCTACCGCGCTCGATATGGGGGCTAAACTCAAAAGGCGGGATCAGAGGAACTCTCACTTTCTGGCGCGGCAACTGCCCGAACACGTCTACGAAGGAATGTACTGCCCCCGTTACGTCGCCCATTTGCGAAAGTGGGTTGCTCCGTTTTTTATGGAGCCGATCAACAACAAGGTGATTTTTCGGAGCCTGGCCCTCGCACCCCACACGCCCACGTGGTTTACGTCTGATTTTCGGTATCGCGAGTGCATTGATGTCCCGGGGGGGCTGATTGGAGCGACCGCCACCGCGTGGTCGCTGGGTGGCGGTCAGTTGATGCTGAAAACTTCCACAGGTCGGCGCTTAGCCTCCCTCGTGTTTCCGAAGCCGGGTACGGGGCCGTCTGAAAAACAGATGAACGAGGGTTTCTTTGAGGCAACCTTCATCGCGACCGGAGCGTGCGGGGCGGTTTTGGTCCGCAAGATGTTCTCTCAAGGTGATCCCGGTAATGTTTCGACCGTGAAGTTGCTCATCGCCTGCGCGCGAACACTTTTGGGTGACGACTTCGAGCCTCCCAAGGGCTTGCTGACGCCCGCGACCGCTTTCGGCGTCCATCTTTTGCCTGCCCTTCGGGCGTCAGGAATCAGCTGGACCTGACCTCATCGGCGCTTCGTTGATATTCCGTGGGCCAATAGTTACACTTCCAACGATGGATCCTTTAAAGTACCTATTGCTCGTTTACGCTGCGATCTTTCTGATCAACCTAACGGTTTTCTTCATCCTCTGGAGAGGGTCCGGCGTGCGCTACTATCGCGACATGGGCCTGGCCTGGCTAGCGGTAGCCGGAGTGCTGGTGGCTTCGGGCATTACCGCCGAGATGAGCTTTTTCCCGAAAATAGCGGCCTTTTCGATCTGTTTTTTCTTCTATTCGGGTATCGCAAAAATTCTGGCTGATATTATCGAGCTCCACTTTCCCTGGCGCTTTTTTCTGTCGTTTCTTGGAGGCGCGCTTTTAATGGCCCTCATCACGGATATTTTTAATCTGAACGTGCTGTGGGGGGTGGTGCCTGTGAGCATCGCGACCGGCCTTTCTTCCTTGTATTTTGGCTACAAGGCTTTGGGTTCGCGCTGGAAGACTTTGTCCATCACCCAGAAGGGCGCTTCGATCACCGTGCTCCTGAATGGTTTGCATAATCTCGACTACGGGTATGCGTACGGGAAGCCTGAATTTCTGTTGGCCGGTTTTACGGTCGGAGTCATTCTCGTGATCGCCTGCACTCTCTTCTTTCCTGCCGCGATTCTCGAGGAGGTGGCAAAAAAGAGCGCGCGTTTAGAGGCCGACCTTGAATACAAGGACAAGCTTTTTCAGACTTCTAAGCTCTCCGCTCTGGGGGAGATGGCAGGGGGGGTTGCGCACGAGATCAATAATCCGCTCGCCATTATTCAGATGACCGCCAAGGCGCTCCTGGATGAGAAAAATCCTGAACAAAAGGTGATCGATGAGCGATTGAACTCAATATTGAAAACGGTCGGTCGAATCAACAAGATCGTGTTGGGGCTCATTGCGTTTTCGCGAGACGGGAGCGCGGATCCCAAGCAAGTCGTGAAGGTGAGTCAAATCATCGAAGACACTCTTGCCCTTTGCCAAGTGAGGTTCCGCGTGGATGGAGTCAAAATCTCGGTTGAAAGCGACGGTTCCGACGCTTCGATCTTATGCAAAGCCGTTGAAATTTCGCAGGCGCTGCTTAACCTTCTCAACAACGCCAGGGATGCTGTATCTGGAGCGGAGAAAAAATGGCTGACGATCCGCAGCCGCTCTCTGGGAGAGCAGGTTGAGATCGCCGTCATCGACTCCGGGCCTGGGGTTCCGACTGAAATCAGGGAGAAAATTTTTCAGCCGTTTTTCACGACGAAGGATGTCGGTGCGGGTACGGGGTTGGGGTTGAGTGTTGCGTTTGGGATTATCGAGTCGCATGGCGGAAAATTAACTCTGGACACCCACGCTCCGAACACGACCTTTGTCATCACCCTGCCTACCGTTTAGGCTTCTTCCCCGCCCAAACGCCCTACCATCACAGACCACCGTACTCAGACAGCATTTTTCCAGAGGGAAGAGCGGCTGGTACAAGACCACCACGAGATACCCCGTGCGAGGGCCAGGATGGCCCGAGCCGGGGCAGGGGCAAGGGCAGGATGCCCGTACGAGTGGTGGTCTATTCAACATCCCCCTCATTCTGGAAAAATGAACTGCGCGCGGTGGTGTGTGAGGGACAGGAATTCTGGAGCGAGGAAACCTAAACCCGCCCGAAGATCAGTGACGCGTTCGTGCCACCAAAGCCGAAGCTGTTGGAAATGGCGTAATCCACCTTGCGCTGAGTGGCCACCTTGGGCGTGAAGTTCAGCTTGGTTTCGATGCAGCCGGGGTCGAGGTTCTCGAGGTTGATCGTCGGGGGAATGATTCCGTCCCGGATCGCGAGAATACTGAAGATGGCTTCGATGGCGCCGGCGGCGCCGAGAAGGTGCCCAGTCATGGACTTGGTTGAGCTGACTTGAAGGTGATCCGGCCCGTTCGGAAAGACCTTGGCGATCGCGCGTGCTTCTTCCACATCGCCGGCCGGGGTCGACGTGCCGTGCGCGTTGACGTAGTGAATGTCTTCGGCGTTGAGGTGCGAATCCCTGAGTGCCATCGCCATCGCCCGGCGGCCACCTTCGCCTTCCGGGGCGGGAGTCGTCATGTGGTAGGCGTCTCCGCTGAGACCATAGCCCATGAATTCGGCGTAAATCGGTGCTCCGCGTTTCTTCGCGTGCTCGTATTCTTCCAGGATCAGCACGGCCGCGCCTTCCCCCATTACGAAGCCGTCCCGTCCCGTGTCGAACGGGCGCGACGCTGCGGTCGGGTTATCGTTGCGGGTCGAGAGCGCGCGCATCGCGGCGAAGCCGCCGATACCTAGACGGCAGATCACAGCCTCGGAGCCACCCGCGAAAATGACATCCGCATCTCCACGCTGAATCTGTCGAAAACTCTCTCCGAGAGAGTGCGCGGACGAAGTGCACGCGGTGACGTTGCAAAGATTCGAGCCCTGGAGGTTAAGCAAAATACTGAGTTGGCCGCTGGCCATGTTGGCAATGACCTGTGGAATAAAGAAGGGCGTGATGCGGCGATAACCCTTGTTGAGAAATTCCTGGTGGACCTCCTCGATCTCAGGCAGGCCGCCCATGCCGACGCCGATGTTCACACCCATCCGCTCGGCAGAGATGCGATCTCGGTAAGAGTCGAGACCCGAGTCAGCGTAGGCATCGAGAGCGGCGGCGAGGCTGAGGTGTACGAAACGCCCCACGCGTCTTGCATCCTTGGAGTTCGCAGCCTGCGTGAGGGTGATTCCTGGGGCTGGGTGGAAAGGGCCGACCGCGCGAGTGACGTCAAACGCCTTCACTTCCGCGGCGATCCGAACGGGTGAGTCGGTTGTGTCAAAACGAGTGATCATGCCGAGGCCGCTCTTGCCTTCGGTAGCGGCGCGCCAAGTCTCATGGACGGTTAGCCCCAGGGGCGTGACCGCCCCCAGGCCCGTGATCACGACTCGCCGTTTTTCACCCGTTTGCAGCATTCGAGCGCGATCTTAGTGGGTCGATTTGGAGGCGATGTATTTAACGACGTCGCCGACGGTCTTCATTTTTTCGGCGTCTTCATCGGGAATATCGAGATCGAACTCTTCTTCCATCGTCATGACGAGCTCAACGATATCGAGGCTGTCAGCACCGAGATCGTCAATGAATGAAGCAGCGGTGGTGACCTTCTCGCTTTCGACGGCGAGTTGATCACAGACAATATTGCGAACTCTTTCTTCAACAGAAGCGGACATGCGTTGCTCTCTCCAATTTTAAAATCTTACATGTACATGCCGCCATTGATTCCGATCACTTGACCGGTCAGATAGCGACTCTCAGGCGAAGCAAGATAAGCGACCAGTGAGGCCACGTCTTGCGTTGAGCCAAAGAAACCGAGTGGAACGCTGCGGAGAATCGCTTCTTTTTGAGCATCCGTCAAGGCCCCCGTCATCTCCGTCTCGATGTAACCGGGCGTCACGACGTTTACTCGGACACCCCGGCTTCCGAGCTCTTTTGCCACACTCTTGCTGAACCCAATCAAGCCTGATTTGGCCGCGGCGTACGCTGCTTGGCCTGCATTCCCCGATTCTCCCACTACTGAAGAGATCTGAATGACGCTGCCTTTTCGTGCCCGCATCATGCTTTTGGCCGCGGCACGAGTACAGTAGATGGCGCCCTTGAGGTCGATGTCGAGCGTGCGATCGAGATCCTCGTTTTTAAGGCGGAGCAGCAGGCCGTCGATCGTCACTCCGGCGTTGTTCACCAGAACGTCGAGGGCGCCATGGCGCGTTTGAAGTGCTTCAAATTTTTCGTCGACCTGAGCGGGGAGGGAAACATCAAACCCGCACAGTTCACCCGAGGCTCCGTCCGCCTCGATCTCGTCCAACACGGCGCGCGCGCGCGCCTCCTGCGTGGCGTAATTGAGGATGACGTGAAAGCCGTCCCGCGCAAGCCGTTTGGAGATGGCGGCTCCGATGCCGCGGCTGGCCCCGGTGATCAGGGCCAGGGGTTTTTTCTGGGGGTTCATTGAAGTGCCTCGAATGCTTTCAGGGTGGCGACGTCGGAAACTCCGACGGCTAGGATCGTGGTCTCGTCCTCCCCAGGGATTCTCTTGGCCAGGTTTTGCAGCACTTTTCCCGGCCCGAACTCAACGGCCTTTTTGAAGCCGGCTGCGTGTAGGTGCTCCACGGTCTGCCGCCAGAGCACGGGGTGGTCAATCTGTTCGATGAGGAGCTCAAGAATCAGGCTCGACTCTCTCGAAATGCGGCCGGTTCGGTTGGGAAGGTAGGGGAAGGCCAGCTCGCGAGGTTGAGTGGCCGTTCCGCCTTGAGAGAAGAGGTCGGCCATGTGCGCGCGAGCCGGTGCCATGAGGCGACAGTGAAAGGGCGCGCTGACGGCGAGGGGGACGGCCTTCCCGCCTTTGAAGTCGGCGCTCTCTTTGATGAGGCGGAGGGCGTGAGCGATTCCATCGGCCGAGCCGGCGATGACGACCTGATGGGGTGCATTGAAGTTGGCGGGCTGAACGATCGGTTCCACCGTGAGGTGGGAGTATTCGGCCGAGGTCGGGCGAGAAATGCGGGCTTCTTCGCTGGCTTGTTGGCAGAGTTTCCCGACGGTGTCGTCCGAGAGGCCGAGAATAGCGGCCATGGTTCCTTCTCCTGGCGGAACGGCTCTTTGCATGGCCCCGCCGCGTTCGCGAACCCAGCGGGCGGCCACCGAAAGCGGAAGGGCTCCCGCCGCGACGAGGGCGGAGTATTCACCGAGCGAGTGGCCGGCTGCGACCGCGGGTGTGAAACCCGTCTCCGTCTGAGCGACTCGAAAAGCGGCGATCGACGCCGTCAAGAGCGCCGGCTGGGTGTACTCGGTCTTCATGAGTTCGGCTTCGGGGCCGTAGAGACAGAGCTTTCGAAGATTCAGGTCGGCGGCATCGGAGGCCTCTTCGAAAGTTTCGCGCGCCACTTTGAAGGAGTCGAGCAGCTCTTTGGCCATCCCGACATACTGCGAGCCTTGACCGGGAAACCATGCAATCATGCCGTTCATCGAGTGTGTTATCTCCATCACCAGCGAAGCAGCAGGCTTCCGTAGGTTAAGCCTGCTCCGAATACGTCGAAAAGAATCACATCGCCACTTTTGATTCGGCCGTCGCGAACGGCTTCGTCAAAGGCGGTTGGCACGGTGGCGGCCGAGGTGTTTCCATAACGATCAATGTTGATGAGCACGCGCTCGAGAGGCAGTTCGAGTCGTTTCGCGACGGCCCGAATAATTCGCAAATTCGCCTGATGGGGAACAAACCACTTCACGTCGGATAGCTCCAGGCCGTTGCTCTTCACGGCTTGGACGGCATAGTTGACCAGAGTTCGAACGGATTCCTTGAAGATCTCCGTGCCGTGCATCTGCATTTTGTCGAGCTTCCGGGTATGGGCTTCGGGGGTTGTTTGCAGATTCGAGCCCCCGGCCACGATTTGAAAGAAGTCCGCGAGCGTTCCGTCGGTTTTCAGGTGGGACGACAGAATTCGGTGCTCGCTATCGGCCTTGGTTCTCTCGACGACGACTGCGCCCGCGCCGTCCCCAAACAGGATACAGGAGTTGCGATCTTCCCAGTTCGTGAAGGCGCTCAGGACCTCGCTCCCGACGACCAGGACGGTTTGCGCCTGGCCGGTGCGAATGAATTGATCGGCGGTCGAGAGGGCGAAGACGAAACCTGCGCAGGCGGCATTCAGGTCGATGGCCCAGGCGTTTTTTGCGCCGATTTTGGCCTGAAGCCAGCAGGCCGTCGAAGGAATGAGGGTATCGGGAGTGCAAGTGGCGAAGAGAATCGCATCGAGGTCCTCCGGGGCCTTGCCCGCCATTTCGAGCGCTCGGATCGCGGCTGCGGCCGCGAGGGAGGAGTTGCGATCGGGCTCATGACCGGGGCGTGAGCGTCGACGTTCGGTGATTCCGGTTCGCTCTCGAATCCATTCGTCTGAGGTGTCGACGATTCGATGGAGATCCTCGTTGCTGACTCGCGTCGCCGGAAACGCTGATCCGGTGCCGGTGATGCGCGATGCATAAGGCAGCGAAAGGGGGGAGGGCATCTTCAGGAATTCCTTCGGAACTGGCTGAGCGAAGCGAAGGGACTTGATCCCTTCTTGATCTTCGAACAGGCGCACTTGCCTTCATTTAAGTTTGCGCCACAGTTGGGGCAGATTCCCTTGCAGTCCTCGCGGCAGAGGGGTTGAAAGGGAACGCGGAAACGCAGCTGCTCGGTAGTCACCGCAGCGAGGTCAATGAAGTCATCGCAAAGATAAGTGACATCGAGGTCGGAGCCGACTTCATTCAACTCGGCCGCGTCGAGTTCGTCGTTCAATTCTTCGCTGGATTTTGATTTCGCCATTCCAAAGTTCCGCCCTGTGGGCCGGAGCTCGGGCGAGGAGCTCGTGTCGCCCTGGCGGGGCGCAAGATAGCCGACTCCGGCCATCACCGGGTCTTTGCAGTACATGGAGGAAAACCGGCTATCGATGGCGAAGGAAAACTCGCTCGCGCAGCGGCTGCACAAAAGGTGGAGCGACGTATTCAGGAATCCGGAGACGAGGTAGAGGCTGTCGACTTTTCGGAGATTGAAGCGCGCTTCGATGGGCCGGTGGTCTGTCTCCGGAGTCGATTTATTTCCAGGGGGACGTGGCAAATGGGCGGATTCCTCCACCGACTCATCCGCCAGGCGGGTTGCCTCGGCGAGCCATGGTTCATTCTGGGTGAAGCTGAGACGTTTTTCAGTCTCTTTAATTTCGTGGAGATAGACCTTCAAAGCCGGGGGAACGTAAGCCGAGGGGAGGGGGGGTCGTCAAACGAAAATTCCGTAATTCAGAAACCGGGCATTTGTGCTGCTATTGGTCATGGCATTTGGCTTGACGTTGAATCTCAGACCGTGGCACCTCGAAAGGCACATGGCTTCTGCAAAGAAACAAAAGAAACAGACCACAAAGTCGACGTCGAAGGATTCCAAAAAGGCCTCTCAACTCACGCGCTTGAAGACAATGCTCCTCGGCGCGAAAGGATCGGCCTCAGCGAAGGGGGGCAAGGGGAAACCCGTCGGTAAGGTCCCCGTGAAAGCTGCTCGTCCGGCTAAAGAGCCTGTAAAAAGCGCTTCCGTGAAGACCCCGAAGAGTTCGACGCCAGCGGTCCTCCACAAAAAGGCCACTTCGAAAGTCGTGACCATCCCTGAGGCCCCACCGGCTCCGGTGAAGGGCAAACAAGAAGTGAAAAAGACTGCGAAAAAATCGGTCGCTGCCGTTGCTGCGCCTCGCGCGCCTCGTGCGGCCCGTTTCTATATGGAAACGGGGACTCTGCTTCTGGGGAATCCGGATGGCGGGTGTCGTGAAATCGCCTGCGAAAATCAGGCGACGACGGCCGGGTATTGCCGTGGGCACTACATCAAGAATTGGAAAAAAATTAAGCACAAGGAACAGATTCTCCGCGAAGGTCGCCTCAATCAGTACCTCGAAGAGCTGATTCTCAAGTACCCGGACAAGTACATCGATGCGATTCGCCAGGATCTCGGCAGCGAGAAAGAATTCGCGAAGGTCATCACGGATCTCGATCTCGATGAAACGAGCGACGACTTTGACATGGATCAGGAGCCGATGGAGAGCATCATCGACTCGGTGAAGCGTGAGTTCGAGGACGAAACGGAAACGTTCTGATCAAAAAGGGGTCCGGCTCGGCGCCTGGCCCCTTTTTTCTATTCTTCGTCCTTCGGCTTTTTCGGGCCGGTAAAAAACAGCTCTTCCGTCTCGAGGTCTTCTTCCTCTTCCTTCTTTCGGTAAGACGGGTCGTGTCGGGCGAGCCAGTCTTCCGCCAGGAGGTCGATCCCTGGATTTGTTTTGTCGACCTTCAGGAAGAGGGGGATCTTGTTGATTTCAACTTTTGTCCATTCGTAAGGAATATCCCCGAGGTCGTCGAGCGTGCTGAAAAGGGCGTCGATGGATTCGTCCGTGAGGGTCTCCGTGAGCTGAAGAAAGACGCTGCCAATGGCGTCGATCGAGGCGTTGATGAGATCTTCCGCTTTGGGGCTCGTGGCCTTGGGATCGAAGTCGCAGCTGGAGTGAACGCTCGTGGCGTTGACGATTTCGGGGTGGCTGAGCGTCACGGTGAGGCGTACCTCATCGAGAAAAATCGCGCCAAACACGTGAAAATCGGTTTCAGCGCCCACTCGGTCGCGCACCTTCTTGAGTGATTCGTCGAAGTGGGTGGCGAAGACCTCGACGGCCATTCTGCGAAAGTCGACGGGGAGCTCGGAGGAGCGAATTCGGGGGCCATTCACGTTCAGTCTTTTATCGAGATAGCTCATAGCACTCCCTGGGGTAGTTTTTCGATTCGGCGTGGAAGTTCTTCCAGTTTGAGCTTCAAAGTCAACTTCCGGCCTCTGCGCATCAGCGTGAGAGAAATCGACCCCTTGGGTTTTTCGGTGCCGAGAGAGCGCTCGAGTTCGTCCGGGTCTTTGAGCGGGGAGTCGTTGGTGGCGACGATGACGTCGCCTCGGTTCAGGCCGACCCGATCTGCAGGCGAGCCCTCGACGAGGTTGAGCACGAGGACGCCCTCGGTGGAAGGGAGTCGAAGCGACCTAGCGATGGCCGGAGTCATTTTCTGAGCGAGAATGCCGAGCCAGGGGCGCGGTACGCGCCCGTATCGCCGGAGATCCGGCAGCACCGTTTTGAGCGCGTTGACTGGAATCGCGAAGCCGAGGCCGCCGCTTTGGCCGGTCCGCGAGAAGATCACCGTATTGATGCCGATCACCTCTCCCTTGAGGTTAAAGAGTGGCCCGCCGGAATTGCCCGGATTGATCGAAGCATCGGTCTGAAGAAAGTTGTCATAGGGCCCAATGCCGATCGTGCGATTCTTCGCGCTGATGATCCCCATGGTCACGGTGTGGCTGAGGCCAAAGGGATTTCCCACCGCGAAGACCGGCTCCGCGATTCGAACCGAACCGCTGTCGCCCAGTACGGTGGGTTTGAGGCCATCGGGGACCTTTCGTTTCTCGTCCCGAAGCTGAAGGATGGCCAGATCGAGCTTGGGATCTTTACCGATGACCTTCGCTTTGAATTGCCGCTTGTCGATCAGGGTGACGAGCACCTCGTCCGCGGACTCGATCACGTGGTTGTTGGTTACGACGTGACCGTCGCCATCGATGATGAAGCCGGTACCGAGGGAGGTTTGCTTATGCTCCTCCGGAAGGCCCCAGAAACGGAGAAATTCGCCCATTCCGTCGCCGGTGTAGGTGACGACATTGGTCGAGCTGATGTTGACGACGCCGGGCAGAACCCGTTCGACCAGATCGGGAAGGTCGGCCGGGGTAAAGAGGGGGGCGGAGGCGTGGGCCCAGTGGGCAAGCAGTGCGACGGCGATCAGCAAAGGCATGCGCCTTTCTTACACGCGGCGAAGCTCTGAGGCTAGGGGTTCAGCTCGGGCAACGGTAGAGGATATCGATCCGGTCGCACAAAGGCGGGCTGTTGCAGGGGCGAGGGTCCGGAGATGCGCCAAATCCCGGCGGTTTTCTTCAGCTCGTAGATGACGCGCTTGGTGGGTCCGGTGAAGGGGAGCTGGGTGCCTCTTCCGTCCGTGTAGGCGATGACGTCGTAGAGGATTTCGACACGGGCTTGATCGCCGGCGATTTTGACGGGTTCGATGATCTCGTACTTGCGGATCAGGTAGGCGGTTTGGGGCAGCGGTGAAGAACTCCACTGCGTGAGGGCTGTGCGCTCATCTTGGCTGAGGCCGCTCCAGACGAAGCCCCAGCTATCGCGCTCGGCATAGTGGCGAATGACGTCGGTCGGATTCGTGAAGCGGTTCTCGGCGATCATCTTCGGCGGCGCCGCCGAAGCCGAGAAACAGAACATCCAGCCCAGGAGGAGGAACGACGCGGGCTTCATCATGTGGCAGGAGGGGTGCGAGACAGGCGAATCTCGCAGTTGCCGCTGGCGGCGCGGCGGATACGGAGAATCTGAATTCCTGGTCGCATTTCTCCTGGCGCGCGAGCGAGCGACAAGGACACGGATCTCGTTCGCCGCGTTCGCGGATCAACCTCGAGCGCTTCGATCGAGAGAGTGCTCGGATCGAAATTTTTCGCGATGAGGGTGCGCCCTTCGGGCTGAAGGAGAACGACGTCGCCCGGAACCGGACGACTATTGGCGCGGTAGACGTCGACGGCATCGAATTGAGGGGCCATGCTTTTGATCAGGGACTGACGCGTCGGCGAGTAGCGGGTGCCGTCCGGGAAAATTCCCGAACGCCGCAACTCCCAGAGCGTGATCAGGTCAGTCGCGCTCAGATCGGAGCGGCGCATCTCGCTCGGAAGCGCGTTGGCGAGAAACGACGCGCAAGGAAGCGCAGGGTCTTGGCCGCTGGTACCGCCCCCCAGGCCGCCCGCTGAGGCGGTTTCCCGACTTCCGCCAAACCCTCCGTTGCGTGGCACGCGAATAGTGGTTCCGTCCGCGAGAGTGATGGTCTCGGTGTCGATTCCCAGTTCGTTGAGGATGCGCTCGCGCTCTGCGGCGGGTAGCCCCCCGAGGAGGGCAAGTCTTCGGGCGGTTTCGTCCGTCGTCAACGCCGAGCTTGCAGGAGGTCCGAAAAGTGAGTTCATCGCGCCGGACGAGGACCAGGGCAGCCCACCGCTCGGGCCGAAGACCGGGCCCCCGATGTCAAAGGAACGGTCTGTGCTCGCAGCGGAACGCCGCTCGTGCATCCAGTCGGCGGCTCGCGCGTCGCGATCGGCCGCGTCGCGCGCGGCGTTTGCGAGTCGGCGAGCTTCTTCGTTCGAGGCTCTGGATCGCTCGAGTTCATCGGCGAGCTGGCGATTGAAGCTCTCGGACTGGCGGAGTTTGCTTTCGAGCTCTTCAGCCGTGCTGGAGCGATACGCCTGCTGAAGGGTGTCGGTGGTTCGCGCCGCTCGGGCCTCTCGAGCATGGAGAATTTCATCAGCCTCGGAGACGAGACCTGCGCCGGCCGCGGCGCTGGTAATCGCTCCGATCACTCCCGGTGGCCGCGGTTGATCCGTGACAGCGTCGCGCGCGGCGGCGACGTTTTCAGGTAAGACGCCGGGAGATTTGATGACGACTTCCTCGATGGTGACTGGGCCGGTTTTGTTGGATGTTTTGTTGGGTGCAGACGTGTCCGGTGAGGCAGCGTCGCTCGAAGATGCGGGCGTTCTTCTGTTTCGGCGCTCGGCGCGGGCGGCAGCTCGTTCGGCCAGCACGTCTGCTTCGAGGCGGGTGCAGGGGAGGTGGCGTCGAGGAGTCGACGGACTCTCCTCGGGATTTGGCGCCAGGCCACTGAAGTCCCAGACGAGGAAGGAATTTCCACTTTCGCCGGACTGGGCTGCGTGAGCGGGCGTTGGCCCGGAGGAGAGGAGGACGAGCAGGATGACCTGCGAGATTCGGGTATTCATCGGCAGCTCCCGGTCGGGGACGATTGGGTGCAGCCGTCACGAGCCTCGCCGACGCTGGAACCCGGCATTCGGATGCGTTCACGGGAGGGGCCGACGAGCTCAAGCTCGGCGTTGGCAGGGCGACGCGAAGAAAGTCCGGATTGTCGAAGCCAGGCTTGCGCAACCTGGTTCATGTTGGCGGAGCACTCGACGAGTTTGGCCTGAATGGCTGCGTGGTAACACCCCAGATGAGAAATTCGCTCGGAGACTGCTGGGCAGGTTGCCGATCCGGGGTCTCGGAGTGAGAGGCAGAATTGTTCTCCGGCTGCGTACCCCTGGTTGGCGCTTTCGACGCAGTCCACGTTGCCGACCCGTTCGGGGGCGCTGCGTACCCTTTGACTGCCCAAGGCGGTCGCTTCACGGTTCCTCCTGATGTGGCTGAGGAGGCGCGGCAGCCCCTGATCATAGCCGCGAAGGCAGCAGCTCAATGCGTCAGGGTGAGCACCTTCGACCCGATAAGACTGGCAGGAGCGACGGGAGGGGTCGGTCGGATTGTTCTCATCATTCCTTCTCCAGCACGACACTTGGTAGGGCGGAGTATTCCGAAAGCGTCGACCATTGAGGGCATCTCGAAACCCTTCGATGTAGGCTTCTTCATGGGCGCTGCACAGCTCTGGTTTATGCGGGTCAGAAGGAATCGCGCGGCAGCGATTTCCTTCGGTTCGTTCTCCCCGGCGTCTCGGGCCCGACGATAGCTCATTGAAAAAGTAGGCCGTTCGAATGTCGGCGCTTGAGGCCGACCCATTAGGAATCCAATAGTCGCTGACCATGCTGGTTCCGATCATGTCGTCAGTGTCGGCCCAAGCTGGATCCGACCCGACGAGCGCATATGTCACGGATACGAAGAACATGAACCCCTTCATGATACCCCTCTACTCTCCTAGTTTAGATATAGTGTACTTATTATGTCAAGAATTATAGAAGGACTTTTATTTCAAGGGGTTGCGTTACTTTAACGATGAGCTGGTTTCAGGACGTCGAAATGGGGAGAAAGGAAGTCGATCCACTGGCCGACGGTCAGGCGATCGCAGGAGAGGCTGCCGTTGAGGTCGGAGCAGGTGAGATCGAAGAAGACCTCAAAATTACTCTCCCAGCCGACCGGGGCTCGAGTCGGGGGCTGAATCGGGCATCCGCGAAGCGGGCCGACATAGACTCGCAGGGTCTGACCGCTCAGGGGAGGAGTGCAGGACGGCGTGGTCGGAGTGACGCCTAGGGGTGGAGTAATGCATCGACCGGCTGGGCTTTCTTGCTCGAGGCCATTGATCCAGGTCCCGACTTGTTCCTGCCAGGGTTCGCGATCCATCCCCCCAGTCCGGAGGAGGCGATCATAGTTGAAGCGGTTGAGGGGCTCCTCGTTGACGTAGACGTCGGCGGTGGCCGTGACTTCGCAGATGAAGTTCGGGTAGCGGGGATTGCGAAGGATGAGGTTCGTTTCGGGGACCATCAGGTCATGGCGTGGTGAGTAAGTGAGGCGTCCGCCCCGGGCTCCGAAGGCATCGAGCGTCATCCGGCGCTCAGCCGGGGTGGGCGGCGAGGCGTTTTCAGGCTGGGCGGCGACAGAGCCGGCGAGGCCCAGAAGGCTCAGGCAGAGGGTCATCAGGGGGACCTTTTTGTGGGGTATTTTCTTTTTCATCGCTCCCCCTGCTATTCAATTTGGATGCCACGCGATCGGGCTTTTATGGGCTCATTCGAGGTCGGAAGCTGTCGAGAACCTCGACAGTTGTAGGGACGTTAAGCGAAATGGGTCTCATTCATTTCCACTCTGTTAGGTTGAGCCGGCGGCAAGCCCTTTCGCACCTGCGGCGTGTCGCCGTCGGCAGGTACGGGCGGTAGGGGGTGGGACCCTGAGCGGGTATCTGAGTTGAAGCGGAGTTCGGTGCTGGGGTGGAGCACTGTGCCCGCCGCGCCGGCCTTCCTCTTGAAGTACAGCTCTCTGAGGCGCCGAAGTTTGTCCTCAAACTCTTTCGCGGCTTGGAATCGGATTTCGACCTTCGCTGGCGAAGTCGCGCGAGAGAATGAGCTGCTCGGCCCATTAACACGGCTGACCATCCTCCATCCAACATCAGCCTTTGCAGACGGATGATGGGTCTTTCCCTGGAAAGATCTGACCTCACACGAAAGACGCAAGGAACAGGCAGTGAATCAGTCCTTCGCAGGTTCGAGATATTTCGATCAGATTTGTCCGCATTATGCTTCTTATAGTGCTCTTGCTGAAGCGACGGGTCGGGGCTTGCCCAATATTCGTGATTGGGAAGGCAAACCTTTATTCTGGGACTTGCTTTTCTATAGACAGACGGTTTTTTGATGCAAGTATTTTATATCACTAGCTAAATTTGAATTAGAGGTGACGGCGCCACTACAGAGATTTCGTCTATATTACGGCGTATTTCTTCCTGCTGTAGGAAAGGCGCGGCGAGTGGGCAAGGGGATTCTTGTTTGGTTGTTTAGAAAACGCTGGGGAAATGTCGGGAATTTTCATTCTTTTGAAATCAGAAACTCGGCACCCTTACCGAAGCGGCAAAGAGGAAATGATGCACTTGCTTGTGTGTCACTTTTGAGTGACAATTAGCTTCAGCTGGAAGCGCTCCCCAGATGAATCCTAAAGTACGAGACCGAGAGTGGTCGCTGTCCATTCGATGAGTGGCTGGATGGGCTCAGAGATAAGCGGACTCAGGCAATTATCTCAAATCGACTCATTCGAGTGGCTCAAGGGAATTTCGGTTTGTGCCGGAAGTTCGAGGACGGGATTCAGGAATTGAAGGTCGATTTTGGTCCAGGATTTCGGGTCTATTTCGCTGAGGACGGGGAGACAAGTCGACCCAGTCGAAGGACATCGAGAAGGCCAAGGCATACTGGGCCGATTATTTGAAGGAGTGAACAGATATGGCTAAGCGAGTTCGAGACTATGAAGAAGGTTTGGTCGAGAAGCTGAAAGACGCCGAGTTCGCGGCTGAGTATCTGAATGTTTCTCTTGAAGACTCAGACGATGGCGCTGACGAGCGATTTCTGATCGCGCTTCGACAGGTGGCTAAAGCGCATGGGATGACCGCAGTCGCGGAGAAGTCAGGAATGGCGCGCCAGGCGATGTACCGTGCGCTTTCTGAAACGGGGAATCCAGAGTTGTCCTCGCTTCGTGCTCTTTTGGATGCTATGGGGCTTCGTCTTGCGGTCGAGCAAAAGCAGCGGGCTTCATAGGGGATTGCTAAATGCGCCGAGCGATCAGAGGCGGGGCTTCCTTTGCAAGGTTGTTCAACTGACTAAGAAATCGGGTCAAACTCATTCGCGGGTCACATTTACTTAGCCATACTTTCGGGCGTAGCCCTTCAAGACTTCTCGAATCAGTCGCTGGTATTTTTGGCCCGATTTATTCGCATAATCCTTAAAAAACTTTAAAGTCTTAGAGTCTAACGCAATCGTGATTTTTATAGTCTCATCGCTCGGCATCAGCTGATCAGGCGATGGGAGGAAGTCGGGGATTGAGGTGAGCTTGCCTTGCGGAGCATTGCTATCTTTGGACTTATCTTTTTGTTTCATAAATTTTCTTTCCGACTCTCCAAAATCCTGCGCCAATAATTCTGATTCTGTTTCTTCGTCTCGTAAATCTAACCGTAGCCACTCTGTTCCCGATTCTACCAACACAGAATAGCCGCTCTTCGGAGGCGCTGTGTTTTTCGTCTATCGCGATCAAGCGGTGCGGGTCCAGGAAGGCGAGAACGGCAGTATAGAAGTCTAGACCATGTTTGCGAGTATTCTCCCGTTCCTTTTCTGCATCTCATTCGAATTTGCCGAAAATCACCGTTGGAGCCATCTGTTATGGATATTGCCATATTTATGTATAATTAGCCATACTATAATATGGCCTAATTCTGCCAATCGGTATGATATCGGGACCAGTTCTGCTTGCTCGAAAAGATTGCAGATATTGGTATTCGGCAATCGAGAAACCGGACGTGACGGTGAGAATCGAATAGCATCGAATGGGAATGCCGCCGATTTTCAGGGTTGATTCAGGCTTCGAGGAGACGAAGCCGGCTTTCTGGTAAAAAGCGAGAGCTGTCGCGGACGAATCAAGTCGAACTTCCGTTGCCTTCGCCAATCGGAGCTCTGTAAACATCTGGTCCAGAATACTGCGCCCGAGTGATTTTTTTGAAGCCTTTCGGGTGAGGTAGAGGCCGCAGATGTATCCCTGCTTCGATCCGTCAATTTCTCCATTTTGAAGCACGACCCAGACCAAATCATTTCGAATTGCGGCAATCCGTTGTTCTTCCATGTAGGGCTGGCTGCTCCATGCCGCGATTTCTTCAGCTGAGTCGTCTTTGGAACAGAGCTCTTGAATAGAGCGCATATGAGCGAGATGGATGCCTTTGGCATCGTTTTCGGCTGCACGTTTTAAATGGAATGTATGGTCGGAAGTATTGAGCAAGGATTGGGTCATCATTCTATGCGTGCGCTCCGTAATTTTTTTTCAAAATCATCGAACGCCTCGGGAGCGCCTTCGGAAGCACACCATGATCGCACTTTTTTTCGATTGAACGGGTGTTTACGAGCGACAAGGACAGCTTGATCGAGGCAGTCCATGGCCTTGAAGTGAATGTATGAGGCGAGTCGGTCTCGGATGCAATCCGTGGGGGAATAGATTTTGATGAGGGTTCCCTCAAAATCGATGGTGGCGGGTACAATTTTGTGATCTTCCCCAATTCCTGGCGGTCCTGAAGCAAACTCTACAATGAGATGTTTGCACTGCGGATGGCTGTAGTGACGGCCTTCGCGTACTTCAAAGCCAATGGCCAGCATGGCTTGAGGCAGCTTTTCGTTGAGATAGCTCAGCTGGACGAAATCGAGATCGCCCGATCGATACGCACCGTCGGTGTAGATCGCGACAACGGCACCACCGACGAGAATTGTGTCGATGCCGCTTCTTGCCAAGTGGGTTGCTACGTATTTCCAAAGTTGTTCCTCGGTGCATTTGGCCCAATCGGGTTCTCTCACAGTACGGGCTTTCCTTTCCTGCGGGGCCGTCGCCTGGTGGCAAAAATGAGTTCCCGCTCCTTGAGTGGAATAGATTCGTAAGCAACCCTGAGGAGCTCTCGAATGGGTGCAGTCAGAACAGATTTTGGGTTGAAGAAGTAGGAACGGCTCCGCCCAACTTCTTTTGAGGCCAGAAGTCCTGCGCGCTCGAAGCGATCGAGCTGCCCGATGATCGGATTGAGGGCAACGCCATAGTCTTTGGCGATAGCCGACGCATGAACCTCTCCATAGTGAAAGATATGGAGGAGGACCTTCTCTGCGGTCTTGTTTCCGAATATCCCTTCGAGCACGAATTCCAGTATCTACCAAATCATGGTTTATATCAACCAAGATTTGGAAGTGGAGGTGACGGCGCCACCACAGAGATTTCGCCTACTTACGGCGTATTTCTTCAAGCTGTAGGAAAGGTGCGGGAGTGGGCAAGGGGATTCTTGTTTGGTTGTTTAGAAAACGCTGGGGAAATGCGGGGAAAGACTCAAGGCCTTTTCGTTTGTTGCTTTTGGGGCGGCCTCATCCAGAATTCGATATCGTCGATGGTATCTTCGCGCTGAAACCTGAACCGCTCAAGCAGGTGGCGGCTTTTCTCGTAGTGGCTTTCGGTATTGAGGAGTTCAAATGTGAACTCGACCTGATTCGCATCCCCTTCTCGGCAAATGCGGTCGAGGAGCGCCGTAGCTAGACCTTCGTTTTCTACTGAGACCGTAATGTGTTGAAGGAGGAAGCTTTTGTGGGCCAAGCGGTTGAGTGTGAGATAGCTATCAGCCCGTCGCTCGTAAATTTCTCCCGCGCTTGCGAATTTCCGCCAGTACGAGGCATACACGAACTCTTGATCCCAGTGGTCGCACTTGAATCCCTCATTGAGACGCTCTTGTTCGTCGGGCGAGTAAATGTCGATTTCGTTTTTGGCGATTCGATCTCTGAAGACCTTGTAAGCGTCGTCGCTCTGGCCGGCTCGGTGAATGGAGTTTTCGTCGTTGATCCAGGAGAAGAACACAATGTCGGGTTGAATCAATTTGAAAAAGAGGCGATATTGCTGGAGAACGTTGACGGCTTTATAGGCATTGGGCAGCGTTTTGTTGAAATCCATGCTGAGAGGATTCGATTCGACCTTCGCCATTGCGGTCAGAGCGTTAAAGTAACGCTGTCGTTCGGTGTCGTTTCCTGCTTTGAGGCGCCCTAATTCGGCTTTAAGCCAAGGGCCGATCTTACGCCGATAATGAGAGGGCATCGCGCATATCCGGCATGTTGGAGACCCAGCGAGTGCGGTATTCCTGATTGGCCATCTCCGCAATTTGCAGCAGCACCTCGATAGGGTATTTTTCTTGCTGGAGTGCTGACACGACGGAGTCGCGACGGCCGGACTCATCTTCGAACACTTGTCGCTGGAGGATCTCAAGAAGAGCCTCGGAAGGAAGTGGCCCCAGGTCTCGGACGACTTGGAACAGGGCACCGAGGCGGTTCCTGGTTCGGGGCGTGAGGTCCGAAACGAGTTGTTCCTTCACGTTGGAGAGCGTGTGCGGGTCGAGCCCAGCAAGGCGCGCCACCTTGTACTGAGGATAGTTCAGGGTTTTGGTCAGCTTATTGATGAGTTCATCAGCGCGCATAAATCCACTCCTGAGGTTAATATTAGCATGAAATTATCGATTCTGTGCGAAAAATTTAGGCAAAACGAATTCAGCCTGGTGGATAGTAAAATCCATAGAGTAAACTAATGTGATTTACTCCTCAAAAATTAGACTAGGTGGGCATCTTCCTCAAGGGTCCGAGCTTGGAGCCTAACAATCCCTTCGGCGCTTCTGCGTTCCGAAGAGCCCTCGTTCTGAATTTCGATTTTCGCAACAAATGTTGCGGTAACTTCCATTTTTTAAACCCGCCGAGTTGGGCAATCTCTCTGAATCAATTGCACGCCTTGAATTTATCTCGGCGTAACTCGGAGGTGAATCCTATGCGTTGTCGATTTCTCAGTTTCTCAGGTCTTTGGCTTCTCGGTCTTGCTGCACTTTGGAGTTCCCAAGGTTTCGGAGCCACGCTATCGGAATGCTACGCCACGATTCATTCAAGCGGAAACCCCAAGACGCAGCTTGATCAAGTGTGTTTGTCTGATAGCGGCGAGGTATCTCTCTATGGACCCAACGGCTTCCGCTATGATTTTCATGTCGATGCTGAATTCCAGCCGAGTAAATACCGTTGCAATGTAAGTCGCCATACCGGAGACACGCATTGCGGTTATTCGCACCCTTCGATTCGGCTTTCCGGAGGTGACGAATACGCGTCAATCGACGCAGATATCGAAACTCCTCTCAGCAGCCAGGAAATACACGGCTCATCATTTATTTGGCTCAACACCGATCGTTATGTCTTCGACCCGTTTCGTCCGATCCAGCGGCGAGACGCGTCGGCCTCGTATCACGTGCGGGCAGATTCTTCTGGTTATACCCGATGCGATCCACGCACCACGAGTCAATGTCGCCCGTGCACATGCTCTGAGGTTGGTTCGCGCGCTTGTTCGAGCTGGCCAGCGCACTGCAAATAACCGGAATGCCGGTATCGTCAGGACTTCGCGCGGGGCTGATCATGCTTGCTAAGTCTTTAAGTGATGAAGTGGCGCGGGATGGCGTCACTGTCAACGCGATTCTTCCCGGTTACACTACGACCGAGGAGACGCATCCCAGTCAGAGCCTGTTGGATAAAATCCCCGCAGGTCGATTCGCAGAGCCTTCTGATCAAGGCGCTCTTGCAGCGTTCCTTTCGTCGGAACAAGCCCACTACATCACAGGTCAGGCGATTGCCTGCGACGGCGGATTTCTCCGAGGCGCTTAGTTAGAATCCTGAAATGAAACCATCAATACCATTGTGCGTCATTTATTTCGTTTTTAGAAACAAATGGTGATGTAATGTTCATTTTATCATTTCGATGAGTGGGGCAATGCCTGGATCAACAACACGCGCTTTGAATTTCTCTCAGCGAAAACCAGGAGATATATCATGACAAATACTTCAAAATGGGCTGCTGTAATGATCGGACTGAATATCGTGATCGGAGCCGCTAGCGTCACCGCTCACGCCGCTGACCTGCTCTGTACCGCACGCTACGGTGGGCAAGAAACGCTCGAAATCAAACACCAACGTGTGAGTTGGTTCAGGTACACCGCTGGTCCAGAGGATCGAAACGCAAAGTTCGTATTCAGAGGCAGGTTGGTGCAGATCGAGAACACGCAATGGATAGATGAAGAGACTTGGGCTCTGAACCCGAATGCGACGGTAGTTCTCACTCATCATATCCAGCCTCAAATTGGACCGAGTGACACCACCGCCGATCTAGATTTCCGGGATCGTAGAATTGAGTTCAACTGCAAGCAGGAGTCACCATGAATCGCCCCACTCGGTCTGTGGCAAGACAAGCTCCTTTCGGAGTAGTCGCTCCGCAGATGCTGGGACAGCAGTTCGCGATGCCAGCGATGGCTGGAGCAAGTCCCTGCTATATCTGGGGCCACCATTGCGAGCAAGACTGTCGAGACCATCCCGCGACCTGCGACCAGAGTCCTTGGCACGCTGAGGAGGGTGTGTGACTCTCGGTGCTAGGTTGCGCCAGTTCAGGCTGCAGCGTCGGATGACCATGAAAGAGACTGCGGCATCTATAGGCGTTTCGCTATCCACCTACCGGGATTGGGAGTATGGCCGCAAGGTCCCCGGCGATCACTTAGCGGGGATCGCAATGGCACTGAAGGTCGGTGTTGCGGATCTCATGGCCGAACAGTCTCAGGCGCGTCAAGGAGTCTCTCAAGCGATTCGACTGCTCGAGAAGGCACTGAATCTTTTGCGAACCGGGTAAGAAAAAGCGACATCCCGTTCGCTGAAGTCGGGATACCGCCATTGCATTGCGATGAGTCAATTCATCGAGTATCACGTGCGTTATTCTTTGGGGAGGAATCATGAAATCACAAGTCACTCGTATTTTGGCGTATGTCTGTTTCACTATTGCAAGCAGCGGAATCTCCCACGCTACGGAGACCGGCAATCTGATTCAGGACCATGTCTTAGGTCGGAATTTCTGCTCGCTCGACGGAGGACGCGTAGTCGGGTGGGGTTTTGGAACAGACGGAGTTGCCTACCCCATCGACAGCCTCGCGGGTATGCCTAGCCCGTGGCAATACTATCAAATCGCGTATCTACGCCCGGCCGATCGGTTTAACGTGCTTTTGTTTGATAGGCATACCGATCTCCCCATCCGCACGATCGCACGATTCGTCTATGACGCCAACGAAGACGCCCTGCGGGTGCGGGCAGAGCGGTCGGGCGTGAAAGTCCTCCGGCCGGAGAACTGTAAATAGTAATCCAGAGAGAGTCGAACGCCCAGCGCGCGAGATCGGAGTCGAGGTTTTCGAGGCCGCTGCCCTCTATGATCCCGAGCAAACATTTGCGATAGCGGCTTCCTTCGCGGCTTTTAGAAAAGCTGATTGATCCACCCGATGTCCTTGGGGCTCCGTGCAACGAGCTTGATCTTTTGTACGCAAGAGTACGGACAGCCCGTCACTTTGATCGGCAGTACGCCGAGTTGGGCAGCGTAATAGTCGGGCAGATAGGCCAGCGCCTTGCCGGTTGAAACGAGGCGACCGAGAAGCCCAAGATTCGTCGTGAGATAGGCAACCTTACGCGTGAACTGATCGTCCCGCCACCCATCGAGCGATTGCTTGATGCCGACGCGGCCCAGAATCGGGTGGCTTGGGCTTACAAACGGATGCTTGAGCACGTCTTCGACCGGAACAGCTCTTTTTTGTTTGGCAGCAGTGTAGAGCGGATGACCTGGGCCTGCGACGGTCACGAACTTGGCTTCGGCCATCGTTTTTGCAGTTAACCCCGAGGGTACGTCGCCAGTCACAAGCGCCAGATGCGCCTCGCCGCTCGCAATTTTTTCGGTTGCGGCGTCATCATCGCAGGATTGGAACTCGAACGTAGCGCCAGGATGGCGTTTGATTAAATTCTCGGACAACTCCATGCCCACTTTTGCGAGCAGGACCTCCGGTCCGGCAATCACGACCTGAATCTGTCCGTGGTGGCCTGCGATCTCGATGCGAGCCGACTCTTCGAGTTGTACGATTTGTGAAGCTCGCAATTTGAGAAGCACGCCCTGGTCAGTGAGCCGGATGTTTCTTCCATCACGGGAGAATAGCTTGGTCTTGAGCTCGTCTTCGATCCGAGTGATCGCCTTGCTCAGAGATCCGGGGGAAACAAGTAGTCTCTCCGACGCACGGTGAATGTTTTCGTGTTTTGCGACTTCCAGAAAATAGCGCAACTCGAATATTTCCATTATCGAAACAAATAGTGCAACTATGTTTCTTTTTCAATGGTTATTTCTTGGTAAAACGGTCCCATGACGACAAGCGGATTAAATCGTTTTTCAGAGCTGGGGTTTAGAAACGGGAAGAGTGTGGGAAATCGGGTGGTCGTACCGCCGATGGCATCTGAGACTGCGGACGAGCTGGGCTATGTGACTGCGAAGACGCTTTCGCACTACGAGCGATTAGCGAGGTCGGGTGCAGGCCTGGTGATGCTGGAATACACTTATATCGATCCAAGCGGCAGAAGCGAGCGCAACCAGCTTGGAATTTACAGTGATGGGCAAATCGCTGATCTGGCTCGGATTGCCGACGCGATTCATCAGGCAGGCGGACTCGCGGGGATTCAGCTCACTCACTCAGGAGGAAAGACTTCTCGAGATTTGACGGGTGGTGTGTTGATGGCGCCAAGCGCGATTGCGGTTCCAGTCAAGGATCGGGAGATGGAGCGTCCCGATGGGATGTCGCTAGCCGAAATTCATCTGTGGAAGACTTCATTCGAGCTTGCTGTCGGGCGCGCTTCAGATGCGGGTTTTGACTTGGTGGAATTTCATGCAGCTCACGGATACGGGCTCAATCAATGGCTTTCGCCGATCACAAACCATCGGAGTGACAAATACGGCGGAACATCGGAAGGCAGGGCTCGCCTTCTGCTAGAAATAGTCGAAGCCGCGAGGTCGGCGCATCCTGAGCTGCTCTTCGCGGTTCGAATGCCGGGGCAGGATTTTCTCGAGGACGGATTGAGTCCCGGCGACGCTGTTTGGATCGCAAAAAAACTCGAGGCCGTCGGAGTTGATTTAATCGACGTGTCTTCTGGGATTGGAGGCTGGAGAAGACCTCGCGATCGCCGAGGTGAAGGGTATTTGGTTTCGGAGGCGAGCGCGATTCAGAGCGCCGTGGCCATCCCAGTGATCGGTGTTGGCGGCATCGAACGTGGCACTTTTATCGACGACGTAGTTGCATCTGGAGTGGTTTCGCTTACGGCCGTGGGACGTGCGATTTTGAGAGATCCCGAAGCGTGGCGGGAACAGAATATGGTTTTAGGCTTTCAAGTCCCGGTCGTTGTCTCGGGGCGAGTAGTAGTGTAATAACTAGCGCTCATGCCAAACATTGAAATCAAAGCTCGCTATCTTGATCTGCACAGAGGTCGTGAAGTTGCGGATCGAAATCGACGGTTCGGAGTGGAGTGGGCTAGGCTTGTTTTTTTCTGTAGTAAACTTTTGCTTACTACAGCCCGTTTATTACAGGTTGTTGCAAACTAGAGTATTTAGCGGGATTTCGGAGTATTTCCCCGAAATGAGCTAGAGAGCCTTTTTTTTAACGATGCGAAATGCGCCTGCCCCCTAACCTGAGAATCCTCCTCCTCGCCGACTTCCAGTCGGCTTCGTCGTCGTCGGTGAATTTCCTCAGCCATGCATCCTGCATGGCTGTCCGCGCCCGACATGCCTTGGGGCATGTCCGTCGCGGCCGGAAATTCCCTTCGATTCTCATCATCCCCAGAAACACAAAAAGCCGACGAACCCTTCGGGCTCATCGGCTTTTTTTGTTGGAGGTGACGAAGCACCTCGTTTATTTTCATGAACTTAGACGACATTGAGCCCTGAAGTAGCCAGCCGATCAGTTTGGGCATACTACGCCCCGTTACGAAGGCCGTAGAGCTGCGCCGCCATTGCCGGTACAGAATCGCTCGTGAGAGCGGTCTGCACGCCTGGTAGCATCCTCAGCCCTTCGGTCGCCCCTTCAACCTCAATCCCAGCCATGCGGATATACCTCTGCATAGTTTTGAGATCCTTCCAGCCACAAATCTTTTGGATCATGATGGCTGGTACCCCGCCCTGAATCAGTTGCGTTGCGAAACAGGCTCGCAGCGCATGAAACCGGATCGAGGTCAGTCCTATGCCCAAACAAAACTTGCGTAGTTCCTGGGCCTGCATCCCTCGTGTCCATTGCCAATAACGCGGCAGGATATAAGGGGTGTGCCCCGTCTGGGGTCGGAGTTCTTGAAGGAGCATTGTTAGTTCGCTGGAGATGGGAACCGTCCGCCAACAGCCAGACTTCGTGCTCTTCACGCTCTTCAGCCGGCAGTTGTAGGATTTATTGACCGATATGGCCTTCTTTTCCCAATCTACATCCGACCACTTCAAGGCATAAAGCTCACCACTTCGCATCCCCGTCAGAAGGGCCAATGCCCAAATCGGATACCAGGGATGTTGGTGCTTGTGAGCCTCGGTCAGCAGCCTTCGTATCTCGCCCCCCGTCAGGATTTCCGGTTTTTTTTCTTCCGGCCTGTCGAGCTGGGCGCCGATGGTTGGGCTGCGGTCCATTTCCTCGATGAGTCCGCTTTCAATTCCAAACACAAAGACCTGATTGAGCAGGCCCTTCATTCGCTTTTGAAAGCCGTGAGACCCGCCCTCAGTCCTGAGCTGAGTCAGCGTTTCTTTCACGTCGAACTTTGTGAGGCTTGAGGCCGGACGTTGCATCCACCCGGAAGTGCGCTTCCGAACGGCGGCAACGTAGTCGATGCGGGTTGTCTCAGCGAGGCGGGACGTGCCTTCTTTATAAAGTGACTCCGCCCACGCATCGACTACCGCTTTCCAGCTTGAACCTTGAGCTTCTTTTTCCAAGAGTTCGCGTTCACATTCTCGAATCAGTTTCGTTTCTTCCCGTTCTGCTTCCCTCTGGGTTTTGCAACCCGCGAGTCTCCGTTGCGTACGGATTGCAGCATGAGTCTTACTCCTGACGTTGACGTACACTTTCCAAAGTGTTTCGCCCACGTCAGACACGTATGATGATATGGCCATTATATTGTTCCCTTGTTTAAAAAAGCGGAGTCAACATTTTGTCCAAATCGCTACGCAGAAACCTCAGCCGGTGTTTGAGGCGGTAGCATTTGATCTGCCCTCGCCAAACCAAGTTTCGCAACTGGCCGACCGACACGCGAATGTAAGCCGCAGCTTCTTTCGATGTCATCCATTTCATTTCAAAGAACTGCTGCGCTGATGAAATTCCATCAGCCTTGTTTATGCCTATAGACATATCACTTCCTCGTAACGTTTTCGACGGAATTCAGTGTGTCTTTTGCAGTCAGATGTTCCTGTTTTAGAGCTGTTTTATCGGTGTTTCCGTTAGTTTTTGGACCATCCGATTTTCGCTTCCTAACGCGTGGCGCACTCGCCGCTGCGGGGCGGCGAGTGGCGAGGATGTCCTCAATTGTGACCGCCTCGCCCCGTGCCACGGCGGCCTTCAGCTCCTCCAGAGCCCACTCGCCGACCTTGATGGGGTCGAAGTACCGGGCCTCAAGCTCCTTTAGCTCACCAGCTGTGAGAGCTTCGGCGTGGCTCAACACCAGGAAATTAGCGAGGTCGCTTCTGGTGAGCTTGATGCCGGGCAACCGCCCGCCGACCTCCGTGGTCCATTGGGTGAGGCGATTAAGGGCATCCGCGTTGATCCAGATGCGATCAGGATGTCGGGTGTGTCCTCGCCGCTTCTTGTCAGGCTCCAGCGCAGGGGCGCCGGCTACGGCATGGTCCATACGGTCCCCCTTTCGATTTTATAAGAGTAGTGGCCCTTCTCATAGCTGTGGCCATCATCTGAGATGTGGTCAGGCACCCAGATGCGCTGTACCCTGGGCGACAGCATCGGCGGCGCATCGGGGTCTTCAGGGTTGAGCGCTGTGCCCATGACTTCGACGCGCTTTTCTTTCTTGGGCTCGGTCAGCCACCCAATAAGTGCACCGATGGCGGCGCCGCTCGCCGCTCCAATGAGCGTACCGGGTATGGCGCCGTTTGGTGAGTCGATGGTGTGACCGGCTACGGTGCCGCCGATACTTCCGGCAGTAGCGCCGATGGTTGCTCCAATGAAGGCATTACTCTTCATAGTGGCACATCCGGTGAGCATGAGGCTTGAAGCTGTGAACAAAACAAAGAGTTTTGTCATGGGCAGGACTCCAATGGAAAAGGCGGGCAATAAAGCGGGAGTAGATGGAAAGGTCTACTCAGTCACGAAAATCGCCGAGCTGGTAACTGCGGTAAGAGTCTGAAGTATGTGGGCTTTTTCGAGTATCAAGAAGGGAGTGAACCAGGACTGATCCTGATGTCTTCATGGCCTTTTCCTGCGGTTTTCCCATGAGCAGTGTTGCCATGCTCTGACCTAGATCGGGGCCAGCAATGACTTCGGCGTCCCATCCATGCTGCTTAAAATCATCGAGCAAGATGAAGTCATGCGGGTCTTGCCCCGAATGATTCTGGCGAAGCATATGTGTTCGTATGGTCAATGCCTGGGAGCGTCGGGGAACAAGCCATAATACACGGGTGATGCTGCTGTAGTACCCGTAGAAGTCAGCGACCTTCCCGTAGTCATCGTCTCGCTTCTGGGAGAGTTCGACTTCGATGGCAAACGTCGCGGGCTGTCCTCTGAATAAAACCCGCGAGTACCCGTCAGGCCGGTGTGTATCAGTCCGTGGTATCCAGTCAGGGTAGGTTTCCAACGGAAGCCGGCGGAGTTGCTGCTCGGAAAACATAGCCGCACCCTTAGGCTTCTCGATAAACCAATCCCCCAGATGGAATGCGGCAAGCAGCAGGTCGTGTCCGGCGTGTTCTGATTTGTAGCCTTCGTCTGCCGACTCCGGCAGGAATTCACGGATGGCTTCAAATCCCCTCCGATCCAAGGAGCAAACGAACTTCTGGCCGAAGCCGTCTGACTTCATCTGGATGAGGCCAGCGTGCCTCAGAGCCAGTAGGCGGTTGTAGGCAGTTTTCGGTGAGGAATTCTGGAAAAACTTCTTGGTGAGTGCCGCGATGGTCGATACTTTCCATTTCCAAAGGAAAAGAAGCAGCGGCACGTCGCGAGTCTCGGACAGGACGACATTCTTTTTCATTCAGGGTTCCTCGCCGTCGTGCTTGAGACACGGTGCGGCTCCAAGAGGCTATCGGCGGTCTCCGTCTCGAGATACGGCGTTTGGAGCTCAACCATATCGGCGCCCGCCTTCCATATCGCCCGTCCGGGGATGGGCGGTAGCTCGGTGGCCCGTCCCACGCCGAGCACGGTGATGCTCGAGGCATCATTGAGCATCTGAAAGCACAGCACTCCGGTCAGATTCGCCTTCACCTGGGGATCGAGGGACTTTGCGTCAGGGCGTTGGGTTGCAATAACGAGATGGACCCCGACGCTACGCCCCTGGCGAGCGACTTGGCTGAGCACCCGACGGGCGGTCTGGATTTCTTTTGCATCGGCATGGGCGCCGGCAAGAAACATCTCGGCCGCTTCATCGACAACAAGGACGTGGCGGCCGAGGTTTCCCGAAAAGTGGACATCCCTTGCAGGTTTTCTTTTCTCACTCGAAAGAGCGAGATAGGCATCAATATCTTTGCAGTCATTTGCTTTCAGCAGCGCCATGCGGCCTGTCAGGGTCGACTCAATATTTTTCAGGTTGGCTACGGCCTGCGTGACATTAGGGATGACCTTGATCCGCTTCAAATTCTCAAAGGTCTGGAACTCAAGGCCACCCTTCAGGTCGATGAGGGTGAATTCAAAGTCGGCGTTATTGAGATAGAGGGTTGTGATCAAGCCACGCAGGAATGTCGATTTACCGCCGCCGGTTTGTCCAGCCACCATGAGGTGCGGTACCTTGGCGAGTGACGCCATCAGTTCTTTGGCTCTGGTCTTGCCAACAACGAAGGTCAGCGGTGGCATCGCCTGGATGTTTTCGATCTTTGTCAGCTCGGGCATCGGTGAATGGGAGTAGATGATATCCAGGGTTCCCCGCACCCGATTCTCCCGGAGTTCGTCAATGTAGACCTGGAGGCTGCTCTCAAGGACTGGCTTTGCCTTCTCGAATTGCTCTCGTGAGAAGCCGCCACGGCCCAGTCGCAGTTTCCTCGTGAACTCATCCACAGGATAATCGGAGATGAATGACGGGAATTTCCCGAGGACGTTTCTCAGGCCAGCCTGCGAGAAGACCTCAGTCAGCCGGCGGATGAGCCTGGTGCGCAGGCCCGCCTGGATCAGCCCCCACATCCAAAACCCGCTGAGGGTCGCGATTCCAATATAGAGATAGTAGTAAAGTGGATTCACCGGGTAGATGCGTCCAAGTCCAAAACGCTGAAGGGCACGCAAATCGAGATGCAGCAAGATGGCGAGGCCAACCATGTTAGCCCACAAAATGCATTCGCCGAGTGGAATGCGCTTGGTACGAATGCCCTGATAGGCTTCGATGTAGGGCCGAGCGATAAAATAGAGCGCGTTTTCGGCATGCTTGAACCAATCGACCTGGGAGAAATACCCAATGTTGCTGCTAGATTTCTGCTGCGTATTTGTATTCATCATCAGTTCCCTTGAAAAAGGACGTAGATTTCGGTGTCGGCAGGGACTTCGAAAGTGGCAGGCTTATTGCGCATGTCAGACATGATTTCGCGGGACTGATCGAGCGTCGCGGTTGCGGCGCCATTGAGCATGGCGTTTCTCAGCGTTGGCCTGGTGATGGCGACACCGCCTTCGCCCTGGGTATCCTGAAGAGCCGTCGTCATACCGCCCGCGAAGTTAAGGCCGATGCCGCTGGCAAGCCGGAGCGCCTGATTCCCAACCTTTGATCCTTTAAGGCCGGGGATTTTATCATCCGCGTCGCACGCCTGGGCGCTGATCGTGTCGAATGCTCCATCGCGATAGACCATCTGCGTAAATCTAATCGTGAGCCGGTCATCCCCAGACTGCCCATTGCCAAGGAGGATCGTGCCCTGCTCAACCAATGTTTCGCCATTGAGCGTGAATCCCTCAGTGACCTGGGCACGGACGGGGCCATTTGACGCACCACTTAAAAGTGTTGCCTTGAGAAATGAGCCAGGAGGAATTTTGCCTGACCTTGGACGTTGAACAAGTTGAGGGCCGCTGAACCTCTTTTTTTGTGCGGTGCCGTTTTCTCGCACATTCGCCGTGGGCCTGATGGACTGCCCGCCGCTATTAGCGACGCTTGGGACATCATGCACGGCCTGGGTCTGAATGGTTTCAGGCGAAGAGATCCCATCAGATCTCGATTTTGATGAGACGGGCTCGGGTGTGCCTTGAATGATGATGGCGCCCGTGAGCGCCAGGAAAGATAGGCCCGCGACGTAGAGGACGTGCCGGGACACGAGGGTCCGTTTTTTTCCATCTTGCTGATAGAAAAGGCCCTTCGCCCATTGATACTTAGTGCCTGTGTCGGCTTCGATGGAAACCCGCGTATCGTCACTCATGTGATTTCCCCTTCTGTTTGGAGATGGGTGGCTTTTTTGGGGCCTCCAGCGCATCACGAACGAGGACGATGGTGTCCCCTCCGGCCGGCACCGCCTCCAGGTCGAACGCAAACCGTCGTCCTTCGAGGTAAACAAAAAGATCAGAGTGTGAGCGCGCCGAGAGTGCTGCGATAGCGAGGTCATTTTCTACGTACTCGACGGCGAAAATGCCCTGATTCCCCAAGATGACCTTTGCTGGCTTGCTGGGGAAACTTAGGATGGTGCTGCGACCGGGCGATACAAGTATCCGTGCGACGGTCATCTGGTCCAGCTTCACCGTGCGGACGCCCTTTGCGTGGGCATGGTGATAGCAGAAGAAGGCGACGAGCACGGAGAATACGAACATCGCAGTGAAGTCCACATCGAGGAATATCCGCAAAGCGGCGGTGATGCGTTTCATTGCTTACCCTCCGGCTTGGGTTGCTCGGTTTTCACAAGCTGGAGCCCATAAGGGTTGTTCTCGGTGCGAGGCGTCGTTGCAATCGCCGCCGTGAGGGGAAACAGGAACGCTGAGCGAATCTGTGCCACCGCTATAAGGCGGTCAGCTTCGATAGCGATGCTGTTCCCATTTGTCTTCATGCTACGCACGATTACGAACTGGGACATGCTGCGCGTACTGAGTTCTTTTTGCTCTCGGGCACGCGAGACGACCTCTTCAGTGGACAGGTAGTCAGGAATCGGGGTCGCGTCGGAATTGAAACGCTGGCGAATGGCCTCGCGCACAAAGATTTCAATCTCAGCGGCGCTATGCGACGTGGCAGATGGATCAAGGGCGCGGCTAAAACAACCACGCTCGATCAATAACGGCTCTCGGATAGAAAGCCGCGCCGCTGTGATGGCAAGTGTCGTGGACACGAGTGCCAGCGAAGCTACGGCAACTTTCAATGTTACGTTCTGGGCAGCGGTCGCCGCCCACGCAGCACTAAAACGCATGGTCTACTCCTTGTCAGGTGATTGTCCTGACGGTGAATTCTGAGCAGTGGGGCTATGCGGTGTCTGAGCCTTGCGGTTTGGATTCGACTTGCGTGCCGTGGGCTGCGGCTTACCGCTGAGCCGTTGCTGAACTTTGGAGACGCCTGAGGCGATAGCGTTTTTCGCCTTTGAGGCCACCTGATAGGTCTTCTTGCCTTTGGAATAGGCACTCTTCATCGCATTAAACGGTGCCGCCATGGTGGCACCGGCAACGATCCCTCCTGCTGATGTGGCAAGACCCGCAAACCCAGATCCGGCGAGAGCGTGGACCACCATGGGTGTGAGCAACAACGATCCAGCGAGAATCAGATTGAGAAAGATCACCGTAGCAAAGGGTACGTTCTGATCCGGCTTACTGATGTCGGAGAGCGCAAAGCTCCAAAGCAGGGTTGCAAGCACCGACAGCACGATTTTCCAGCACCCCACTTCAATGAGTGAGCGATAGAGCGACTTGGTCGCGCCCGCAGTGGCCGGCAGAACATACAGGGCAATCAGAAGGGGGGAGAAAACATAGAGGATCGTCCAGGTGTAGAGCATGAATGCCTGGATTCCGTGAACCGCGATAAAAAGCATGAGAAAGGTCACAAATGAGATGATCTGCACCAGGGTTTCTTTAAGGCTTAATAACGAGAGCGAGAATTCGCCCAGCTTGTCCCCCATTTTTGCCACGACGAGATTGAGTTGGTTGAGATCACCAAGCTTATCGGCGAGCCCATCAACGGCATCGGCGATGGTATTGCTCACCTCTGAATAGGTATGCAGAAGAAGCGCCGCAATCAGCGCGCGCCCGACGAGAACCGAAAACGACGGCACTCCGCCGAGCGGCCACTTGAAGTACTCAAGGAAAATACCGAGCAACAAAAAAACGGTTATGAGCGCATAGAAAAGGTTGTAAAAAATGTCGTGAACCTGATGGGCCTGGCCGGCCAACCACGATACGTTACTGAGCATATTAAAACCTCGGTACGCTGAAGTCGGCGCGCTCGGACTGCATGGATGACTTCAGCGCCGCACTGTCGGAAAGAATCTGACGGGTGGTGTCTTTGTCTTTTTTGTTCTCAATGGCGAGGGTCTGCGCCTGAATCTTGAGGCCAGTTGCTTGCGCGCGGAGACTTTGATTCATGACGTGGAGCATGACGCCGAGGGATTCGGCGGTAAGCTTTTGGGCACCCCCCGGCGATGCCGTGTGGCTGGCGGATTTGATGCGTTCGCCAACGTCGTCGACCTGCGCCGTGTAGCCATAGATCGAATTATTGAGCGCGACCGCTTCGGCGGCACTGCGGTCGGCATCTTGCTGTACCCGCAGGTCTCTGGATGGCGCAGCGATGCCATAGATGCCTTGAACGCCCTGCAACGCCAGCTCCACCTGAGTCCAGTTTCCGTATATCCCGGGATCACTATGCGGACTGATGGTCCGCATGAGGTTCAATGAGTCGTTGATACCGCGATTGATGTCGCGGATGAGACCCAAGCTGTCTTGGCCCGTGGAAAGGATCTGGCGGAGCTGGGCCAGCTGCTGGATGGCTTGAACCAAAATCTGGCCCAAAACCATGATGTCGCCGCCGAACATATCGGAGCGCGCCGTATTGGGGATCATCAGAGCGAAGAGTGCGACAAAGACTCCAAAGCGCTTTTTCATTGTACCACCCCTTGCGTTGCGACGACGCCACGCGGATAGCGCTTGGCAAGGGTCGTGAGGATCGAAAGCGAATCTTGTGCGGTGTCCTTTGCCGTCTCGCCTTCGATGGCGGCGAGATCACGCGGGTCGGTGGTGGCGATCCAATACTCGAGCGGCGTTGAGTCGATGGCGACGACGGCGCGATTGTCCTGGGCCATCAAAAATGCTTCCGAGTACAGACCCCGTTCTTGATGCAGTGAGGCGACGAGCGCCATCTCATTATCATTAAGTTGGAGCACTTCTTTGAGGCGGGCCTGGTCGGCGCCCTTTTGCGTGAGGCACCACTTCATCGACGAGTTGGACAAGATGGCGCCAGCGACCTTGCTCTTGGCGAAGTCATCCATGTTTTGGGAAATGGCGATGGCGGACGCAAAGTATTTACGAAAGGTGCGGAAAACTTCAGCGATGAAGGTCGCGCCAGCGTCGTTCTCGAGGAGCTTCCAACATTCATCAAAAACCAGGAATTTTTTACGAGCACGATCCTTCTGAATCTCACGCCAGATGAAATCAGTGATGATAAACAGGCAAACCGACTGCAGGTCGGGGTAGGTCTCCATGCCCTTCAGGTCGAAAGCGACCACCGGCTTATGAAACTCGATGGTAGTCTTGCGATCAACGAACTGCCCGAAGGGTGTATTGCCGCACCATGGCGTGAGAATGCGTCCGTACCGCCGAATGGTCACGTCTTCGTGGGCAAGGAGGATTTCACGCAAGACAGAGAGCGTCGGGGGTTTCCCTGACTCATAGGTCTTTTGGATGGCCTCCTCGACCTCGGCGCGTTCCAAGCGCGGTAGCCGCGTCTCATCCTCTTCTTTGGTCATAAGTTCGATCAAGCCAGTGAGGAACTTGACCTTGTGGGATGACGGCGTGGTCTCGCCGGGCAAAAGATCAAACGGATTGACTGCCATGCCTGAGCCAACGGTCAGCGGGATATATTGTCCGCCCAGGTTGTCGCAGAGCTTCTTGTAGGAGCCGCCGATATCGACGATGAAAATCTTGGGCGCTTCTTTCAGCATTTGTAAAAGTAAAATGTTGGTGAGGAAGCTCTTGCCGCTGCCAGATCCGCCACTGACGACGTGGTTGTAGTTCGTCAGGTCTTGGGAGAACGGGTCGAATCGGACGAGGCTGCCCATCCGCGAGCGCAAGAGAATGCTGGGTCTTTCATGGCCGGACCACGGACCAAATAGAGGTAGAAGATCAGCGAGTGTCGAGGTCTTCATCCGCTTGGCGCGTTCTTTGGCTCGAGCGTTCGGCAGTGCGATTTCTGTGAAAATATCGAAGGCGGCAAGGCTCTCTTCCATGGCCTCGGCGCCGCCGAGCTCCCGGATGGTGGAAAGTGCCAATGACACTTCTTCCTCGAGATCTTCCTGGGATTTTGAACGCAGAACGATATTCAGGCTCACCTGAAAAACGTGCTCGCCTTGGGCAATGAGTTCAGAAAGTAACGTCTCGATGTCCTGGAACTTTGCCTCTGACTCGAGGTCCGCAACGCCGGTTTTCTTCCCGCGTGCCATCGCGTAGGCGAGCCGCCGCTGGGTATGTAGGCTTTCTAATTCCTTTTGCTGGTCAGGGACATGGACCGTGAGAAAGAGGCGCGAATCAAACGGGAGACCGCGAAGGGTTGCGGCCATGGAGGCAAAGGTCTGGTCCGGTAGCATTTTCAGGGACAGTACCCGGTAGTGCATGTCTGCGAGTGAGAAGCCTTTTTCGCTCAGAAGCGCGTCGGTATACAAAACTGTGCTGCGGATATCTTCGGGATCGTAGTGGTCGAGAGCGATCGGGCGGCACGGGTTCCACTGCTCATACAAGAGGCGCATGACCTCATCCGTTGGAATGAGGGTGGAGGAAATGCCCAGGGAGTTCAGGTTTCCTTGAAGATCGACAAGCAGATGTCTGGCGGCGGCAACTTCGCGCCGCAGTTGTTCCTCGCTGACGGTCGGGAATAGTTTGCTCTTCGAGAAAATACCCTGATTGCCAAGCAGAGCTGCTGCAAAGGGGCGCCTGACAAAAATTTTGAGCCGATGCCGCGGTATGAGCCCCTGCACATCGAGTTCACGGACGCGATCAGCACGCGCGCGGCTTATCTGACGAGCGGCGTCGCTAGCCTCCGCAACGCCAAGGGCCTCGTGGGCGGCAGCGGTTTCGACGTTCCCCGCAACTATCTCTTGAATGAATTGGATATCGGTGTGCGCGGGAATGCCATTGAGAAACTGCGCTGCACGTTCTGCAAGCGAGTTGACGGCATCATCATTCCAACAAGATACGTCGAGCGGCACCAGCTCCAAGCCGAAGCCCAGCGAGCCGTCGGTGAAGACGATGAAATCATTCTCAAAGCCCCAGACTTGGAGCTTGTCGGCCAGAATATCCTTCATACCCGGCCTCCCTTCAAAACCTTGAGCGTGGGTGGGCGCATCCATTGGGTTGCGTCAGGAAAGGCGCGGTACGTGCCAGGCGTTGTTTGAAAGCGGAGCCAGTGGACGAGGTAGTTGTCCGGCTTCCCCTTTTTTCCAAGGCGCAGCACGAGGGCGAGCACCGCCGTGGGCAGCCACACGAAAATGGCTTTCAACGGCATCTGGCCAAAGATAAAATTGAGCAGCGATAGTGTCAGGAAGATCGCAAGCACATCCGGCACTTCAAAGCCGAAAAGCAGGAGCTTCTTGTCGAGGCACTGCGCGACGGGAGTCGTCTTTAATCCCATAGGTAATCTCCAGCAGGAGAGCATGTGCCGCCGGATGTTGGCCGGCGACACATGCTCGAAGGTGTTTAGTCCACGACGCCGCGAATGAACGCGATGATGCTTGGTGCGCCGAAGCCGATGGCCGCGCCGAAAATCGCGAGGATCAGGTGATTCCTCGCATTTGGCGAACCAGCGACGAATGACAGCCCCGCGATCACCAAGCCCAGGATCGCCGCCAGTGGCAGAATCACGGTGATGAGCTTCATCTGAATCGCGGCAAGGCTTCCCTCGACGCTACAGAAACCGAGTTGAGGCAAAAGAAGACCCATGCCGACTACGAGAGTCGGAAGGGCGAGCTTCGATAATTTCATAAACACCCCTAGGCTCTTGGATAGAGATTCATGAAGATGCTTGTGCCTAAGAGTGGAAATCGAATTTCCATATGGGACTTGAGATCAGGGAGCAGCTTCCCGGAGCCGACCGGATTCTGAAAACGAACGGCGTTGCTCTCGAGATCTTTCACGGCCTTGGCAAAGATCGTGTAGCAGCTCAGCGACTCGCGGTTCTTGCAAACGTAATACGGGATGTTCGGGAACATGGTGAGGCGCACGACGTAGTGGCTTTCACCCTCGAACTGCACGGCGAAGCCTGCGAGCATGGGGTTCTTCAGCTCTCCGTCGATAAGTTTAGCAACGACGAGTTCATACTTCGCAGTTACGACCGCTTGTGGGGTATCCATAAAACCTCGATTCAAATCATTGAAGCTATTTAAAACGGCAGCCGTCGCCGGTGCGCCGCGAGTGGGTCTTTAGGGCGCGTTACTAAAGATCGTTGAAGCGTCCGATGTGATGGAGGTGTTCTCGTGGGGCATCGTCTGCCTTCTTCGCCGCCCCAGTGGTTGTGCAAGCCGAGAGAGCGAGGATGAGGCAGGCAGTCATGGCCAATGTGGCGGTCCTCATTGCTTTGCCTCCTGTTCAAGCACCACGGCCTTCAGGCTTTCTTGTGCGCTGGGCTCTTTCACGGCTGGTTTTGCATAGGGCACTGCGCGTGCCTGCTTTTTCACAGCGCAGTGTTGTCGAGGGGCTGGCTCTTCGAGTTGTTTAAGCGCGGTCACAAGGACCGCCAGCACGATAAGGGCCGCGAGCATATTACGGGTATAGGGGTGAGCCTGTCGCCAGAGGCGCTCGGCCAGGGATTGTGCGGGTTCCGTCATTTTAGTCTCCATCATGCGAACAGTGGATTGAGGGGTGGCGCGGGGTAGTCGAAGAGAAAGCCGCAAGGGCGTTTTCTTCGCGGGCGCATTGTGGCGTTGGTTTTTTCAGCGTTGTCTTGGCACACAACGCAAAGCGCGGCGGCGGGCGCGGCGTTCATGCGCGCCATCTCAATGGAATCACCGCAGCCGTCGCACCGCCCAAAATCACCCTGCTCAATTCGTCGAAGGGCGGCGCGAAGGCGGGCGCCATGCGCCTGGTCCCGTTCATTGAGATCAAGGCGGGTGCCCAGTTCGGCCTCCTCTTTGGCGTGGTCCAAGCCATCAAGCAAAACCCTGGGCTGGACTTCGGCGGATTGAAGAAGCTCGCGCTTCAGGGCGGTGGTCCTCTCGGTGAAACTATCTAGCTCCGCCTCGATGCGAGCGCGGAAGTGGTCGGTCTGGCCTTTCAGCATTCTTATTTCTCCTCGGAGCGAGTTGATTCGCGCCCCTTTCGATAAAGAAGAGTGCAAGTGGCCAGCGTGATCGTGCCAAGGTCACGGAGGTTGCTGATTTACCGAGGGAATGTTGGAAAAATCAGGTGCACGCCCTCGTATGCGCGAGAACATTTCCAAACGGGATTGCGTTTGCAGATCTACGGAGTTTCCGAAAACTCCTTTGCTCCCGCCAAGATGGGCTCAAAAGTGGAAAAACGTATCTGCGTCACCCATGAAAAGTGCAAGTTGCACATTATATGCACTAGCGCTGGCCGCCTGATTGCCGCTGTGCAATAAGAAAAAGAGGGAGGCCATTTGAAGCACGTTCAAACGATCCGCGCATTTATTAAAACCCTTATGAGCAGCGAGAATTTTCACGCTCTCGTCGTCCAGAGCCCTCCTGGCTGGGGCAAAAGCACAACCATTGATGCTGCGCTCGGAGAGCTTGAAGTCAATGCTGTGGTGGCGGGCGCTTATGCAACGCCTTTGCACATTTACAACACGCTCTGCAGTCACCCCGATTCCCTCATTGTTTTTGATGACTGCGCAGGCCTATTTAGTGATCCCAAATCCATGGCCATCCTGAAGGCGGCGACCTGGCCCAGTACCGGTCCCTCCAGCTCCGCGCCGGCACGGCGGCGGGTTGCATGGGGGAGCACCTCCCAGAAGGTTGAGCAGGAGTTCATCGACTTCACGGGGAAGATCATCCTGCTTACGAATGTCGTTCCTGCGGGGAAGGAGACAGAGGCGTTTCTTTCCCGCTGTCTGAGCTATCGAATCAGCATTGGGCATGAGGAGCTTAAGCAGATGCTGATGGTTGCTGCGGCCTCCTCGGCCCATTTTGCCAAGCCTGAGCTGGCCCGCGAGGTGGCTAGCTTCCTCTGTGACGACTGCGCAGGCATCGAACTAGCCAAGGTGAACCTACGCACCCTAAAGATGGGCTACGAGCTAGCCATGACCCACCCCGAGGGCTGGCGGGAGCTGTTCACCCATCTGCTCCCTCGAGATCAGATCAAAACAGCGGCCCCCGTGGCCCGCATTCTTCAGTCCGGGCTTTCAGCCAAGGAGCAGGAGGCGCAATTTACGGCCACCACAGGCAAGAGCCGCCGCACCTTTTATAACCTCAAGAAAGAATTGGGCTTAACCCGGCCCTATCGCGCTAAATCCCCGGACTAATTTAGGATTTAAATCGCCCAAGATCTAGCCGAGTGCCTAGCGGTTGGACGGTTTTGAGGGGCCTCGGGTCAATGATTTCGAGCCCTTGAAAGTCGTAGTAAATTGGTATGGATACTGCTATGATGCGCCGCAAGAGATTATGAATTGGTCCGAACGATTAGGAAGGATGATTTTTATGAAGGCAAAAATTTTGAGTTTGTTTGTGTTGAGCGCTTCGCTCTTGAGCGTGGGTGCCCAGGCACAAGAAGTCTGTAGGAATCTTGAATCCTGTCGCGCTCTGCGCGCCCGCGTAGATGCGCGGATTGTTGAACTGGAAGGCGCGCTTCCCACCCGCATCGCTCACGGCGCTAACGGCCTAGAAACGACGTTTACCCGCGACTCCAGCATCGCCGCCCTGAATGAAGCATGGCGCGATCCCAGCGGCATGATCTGGGGCGACATCGTGACGAACGATGACCACTCGATCCGCTATATGGATCAGTACCAAGCAACGACCTACTGCGAGAGCATCGGCGCTACGCTCCCAAGTCGTGAAGACTTCGCCCGTCTCCGCGGCTACATGGGCGCGACAACGGCAGCATCAGAGTACTCCGGTTCCGGCTACACCCCCCAGGTGCTCCCCAACCTGTACCGCACCGTTGATGGTCGCTCGGTGAGCAACTACTTTTGGTCTTCGTCGGTTCACCCCGGCGGCTCCGATTTCGGCTACGTCTTCTTTGGGCGCACGGGCTACGTCGACGACTACGATCGCGATTACGCAGACAGCAGTGCAGTGCGTTGCGTGGCGCGCCGCTAGCGTGGAAAGTTAATTTGATCATTGGATGATTGGACCGGGCGCTCAGCCGCCCGGTCCTGTTTACGTTTTCACCCTCAGCGGCCGAAGGCCGCTTCGCTCTTAAAAAATTTTATGGCCCGCACCCAGCACCTTCCACTTTATCAGTCTGTTTTTATCTACACGCGCGAAGTGTATCGACTGCGCGCCGGGTTTCCGAAGTCCATCAAACATGACTTGGGCCAAGAGGTTTGCGAGTCTTCCATCAAGCTTTTGAAGTGCGTAGTGATGGCCAACGGTGCGGTCAAAAAAGACCGCTATCTGAGTCGATTGATCCTTGAGGTTGAGGTGCAGTGGGCGCTGTTACGACTGCTCTATGAGTTGAAGGCCATAAGCGCCGGGCAGTTCAAGCTCCTCTCCGAGCGCCTTGCTGACATCACTAAGCAGAGCCATGCGTGGTTCAAGTGGGTGCATGCCCAGGATCGCAAGGACGCCGTCGCTGCCCCTGTAAAAAAACCACTTGCCGAAGGGCTTCGCCCCGCGCCAAAACAGACCTGAGGTCAGTGGCCGGAATCCCTGGTTTTACGGAATCAGGGAGCGTGCCTGACTTTCCCACGGGAGCCCGACTATGGGGTTTGACTCTGTAGTGATTAATCGAAGCCCAGATCCCGCAAACCAATGCGGCCTTTGGGTGGGTGCAGTAACGGGTGCATGGCGGTCTTCGTCGGTTCACCCCGACAACTCCAATAACGCCTACGACTTCAATGGGCGCACGGGCAACATCGACAACGACAATCGCGATAACGCAGACAACAATGCAGTGCGTTGCGTGGCGCGCCGCTAGCGAGGGAATACTGAACTTGGGGGCTACCGTGTCTCTAGCGCAAGCGAAGAGCCCGGTAGCCTTCTTTGATTTCGTAGGGCGACCAAGAGCCAGAGTCGAGTTCGGGCGGTAGCTCTGGCCCGGCGATGTCTTTTTCAAATCGGCGCAGAGCCTTTTTTCTGAATCCGTAGCTTTCGGTGTGAACGAGGCTGCCAAAGCGAGAGTTGATGGACGCCAGCTCCTGCTGTCGTGCGCGGTTGGGCAGTGCAAGTGAGAGGGGATGGGGCCGGATCGTGAGTGGCTGGCCGCCCAGATTGGCGAGTCGTCTCAGTCCTTGAATGAATTTCCATTTCTTCTTTCCGACTGGGAAAAACTGAAGCGGCTGACTCCGTGGCCCGGCCTGGACGGCGTGGCAGCCGAGGTAGGTGATGCCTTCCTCGAGGCGAACGAGTTTTGTCTTGTCCGGGTTGAGACACTGGAGGCGATGCTCTTTAAGCCAGGCATCAATGGGCTCGGCCCAGGTGCGCAGGCGATCAGGGCTGCGCTCGATGAGCAGCAGGTCGTCCATGTAGCGCAGGTAGGCCGTGGGCTTGAGCTGCCGCTGGATGAAGTGATCAAGGGCCGTGAGATAGACGTTCGCACCGAATTGGCTGGTGAGATTGCCAATGGGGAGCCCACGGTCCGGAGGCTGGCCGAACCAGCTCTTCGCGTCGGGGATCAGCTCGCGGTGGAGGGCTGAGTTTTTGACCTTGGCACCCACGCGGCCGTCATGGAGATAAATGACGCGGATGAGGGCTTTGATGGCAGGAAAGGGCGCGTGTTGTTCCATGAGGGAGCAAAGCGTCGGGCGGTGGATGCTGACAAAGAAACGGGCAAGGTCGAGCTGGAGTACCCAGACGGGGGATCTGCCGCCCCGGCTGATTTCGCGCACCTGGGTTTGGAGGTGCTTCAGCGCCCAGTGGACGCCCTTGCCCTTGCGGCAGGCGAAGCTTGAGTGGATGAACTTCCGTTCCCAGATGGGCTCCATCACCGTGATGACAAGATGGTGCACCACCCGGTCGCGGAACTCGGCGGCGAAAATCTCCCGGGGCTTGGGTTCGGTGACCACAAAGCACTTCATCGGTGACGGGCGGTAGGTGCCAGTGTGGATCTCTTTTTGGAGCTGCAGGAGGCTCTGTCCTAGATGCTTTTCAAAACGGGACTGGCTGGCGTTGGCGGGCTTTTTGAGGCGGCAGGCGCGATAGGCGCGGAGGATTTCCTTAAAGCTCGGCCACGGCTCGTGGGCTCGTGGGCTCGTGGGCTCGTGGGCTCGTGGGCTCGTGGGCTCGTCATAAGGGCGAGTGTATCGCATCTGAACGGGTTTAACACGCGCTGATGCGGTTAGGAATCAAGACTGTTTGACTTCCTTGATCTCATCTCGCATCCCAAATCGGGTGATGAGGGTATTTAGCGAAGAGGGTTTCATCCCCATGCGTTTCGCTGCATGGAGAATCGACTTGGAGGAGCGCACGGAGTATTCGATGAACTGCCTCTTTTCACGTTCTTGCCGAGCTTCAAGTTGGGCGTAGGTACTGTCTTCTGTGGTCGTATCGAGCAGTTGCCTGGAGTGCATCAACGTCTCGTCCACGGTATCTCCGTGGCTTTCCGTAAATAGTGCAGAGATATAGCCGTCCAGCTCGCCGACATTGCCCGGCCAGCTGTATTTCTCCAGATAGCGGATGGTACGCATGAGGAATTGCTTGCGGACACCCGTCTCTTTGAAATGTTTGTCTGCGAAGTGTAGCGCGAGCGGTGCAATGTCTTCGGGCCGTTCGCGAAGAGGCGGGATTTCGATACTTAAGAACTTGAGACGGTAATAGAGGTCGGGAAGAAATGTGCCGTTCACCACTCGCTCTTCAATGTTTGGCCAGGACGATGCAACGAGTCTGAAGTCGACATTTTCTTCTTGAAGGCCGCCGACGCGACGGATTTTCTTTTCGCGGAGCGCCCGCAACAGTTTTCCCTGAGACTGCATATCGAGATAGTGAAGCTCATCAAGGTAAACCGTGCCGCCGCGCGCAGCTTCGAGGATGCCAACCTTGCGCGTGACCGCGCCGGTGAAAGCCCCCTTCTCATGGCCGAAGAGCTCGGACTCGATCAATGCACTACCTTGGAAGGCGGCGCAGTTGACGACGAACAACTTGTCGGGGCCGCCCTGATGAAGAGCCTTGGCCACCATTTCTTTGCCGACGCCTGTTTCGCCTAAAACTAAGACTGGTTTCTGGCTTCCACGAAACTTTTGGATCTGTTCGGCTACATGCGCGAGGCCTGCTGATTTGCCGATCATGCCAATGCTGCGTATCAGGCGGGTGGCATCATCTTCCGTGAGCGGTGGCTTCACTTTTCTAGTCTTCTCGAACTCCGAGCAGGCGTGAGCTAGGGTGGTGCGCAGGTAGTTTAGGTCCTCATTCTTATCGACGAAGTTCAGAATTCCCGCGCGGATTGTTGCGGTGAGCGATTCTACCGAGGGATAGGCCGAGTGCATGAGTAAGATGATCTCGTCATTGAGAGCACGAATCTCAGTGGCGACCTCGGCACCAGTTTTTTCAGGCATACGGTAGTCCAGCAACGCGACAGCGTACTCTTTAGCGCCCGCACGGATGCACTCAATCGCCTCGTTCCCACTAGATACGGCATCAACCCGGTATCCCCAGCGATGGAGGAGGTCTTTTGTGGATGATAGGTTCTCCTCCTCGTCATCGACCAAGAGCACATTATATTTGGACATGAGAAACCTCCCTATAGCTCTTGATGCGCATTGCCTCAGCGGCAGGTTCAAATGTGATCGTGAATTTCGCCCCGTGGCCGGCGGCGCTTTCCAGCTCGAGCGTGGCTCCGAATTCCTTACAGATTTTATCGACGATCCCAAGGCCAAGGCCGGTGCCGCGCGAGGCCTTGGTGGTAAAGTCGAAGGCGAAAATTTTATCGCTGATGTCCGTCGCGATACCGCACCCATTGTCTGTAACAGTCAGGGTCGGGTGATTGCCGGGTTGTGTGATCGAGACTGTGATGCTGCCTGTCTCTGGCGCCGCGGCCTCGACTGCATTGCGGAGCAGGTTTTCGAGGATGCGATAAAAACCGACTCTCGAAATAGCGGCATGGGATTGGGGCGTCCCGTAGGTGCCCGACAGGGATATCTGTTTTGCCGCAACATCAGGGTCATTGGCGAAGTCTTCCAGAATTAGGCGTGCTTCTGCCGCGAGGTCACACGTGTCGAGCGTTTTATTGGATTTTGCTGCGCCGCTCTTTCCCGTGGGTACAATTCGGACCTGGCGGATGAGATCCCCCATGCGTTTGAGCGTGGCTTCAACCTTGGCAACCTCTACCGCATTGACCCGGCCTGTAGTGCGGACCGTATCGAGATGCAGTGCGAAATATTTTGCGAGTAGCGAATGCGGTGTTTTGAGGTCGTGGCTTATTTCCCTTAACAACGAAAACTGAGCGTTAGTTTCTGACTGCCGGAATGCCGAAGACAATCCAAAGGCTTGGCCAATGAAGGCAATGAGCAAGAGGACGGCGAGAAGGCCGAGAACAGCCCAGTCGACGGTAGGCGTCATAGTCAGCTCAAGGTACCCGTAGAGGACATCCGGTTTCTGATTATCGAAATAGATGGGGTAAAGCAGGCTTACGCTCCGAAGCCCTGGGCTCCAGCAATACCGATCTGCCATTTGACACCGTGGGGTATTGTCATTCGCGGCCAGTGGATAAATCGCACTCAGATCGGGGGCACGGACGACGGCGGACTCCTCCGGCTTCAGATCAAGGGCTTTGCGCATCTGGTATTGGGCATCTCTGATGTTGTCTTGCAGAATCATAGGCCGAAAGGCGCGTGCGGCCGATTTGGCCGTGACGTGCAACTGCCGCTCAGACGCGATCTTGGCCGAATACAGCGCGCAAGGAATCGCTAGTAATAAGGTGATCAAAAGGCCGATGAGTGCCCAACGGACTGCCTGTAAGCGGAAGTAGCTCTCGAAGCTATGGGGCGTTGAATGCTTGTTCATTGGCCCCCTTTTCCCGAACCCTCTAATGATCTAGAACAAAACCTGATTTTCGAGAGAGTCACGGATTCGTCCGATGTTGGAATCTGGCCGAAGTCGAGTTCAGGGCGGCCGATCCCCACCGTTGAAAGGTGGAAGAGCGGCAGCAAATCCCCCGCCCTCAGGGCATCACCGAGGATCGTCCGCATCTGTGCGAGCCTCGCATCGGCATTGGGCTCTTTCCTGGCAGCATCCAGGCGCGCAATGAAGTTATTCCCGTTGGGATGAATCAAGGGAGTGTTGCCCTCGAGGTAGAAAGACATGACGCCTTCGGGGTCTGGGTCGGCGAGGCCGATGGTGCCTGCATAAAGGTCGAAGTCACCACTGGCTTTGCGTGCGCCGACCTGATCGAGAGGCACTGAGATAAAATGGGGTTCAACGCCTGTTGCCGCAGTGACGACGCGGCGAATATTGGCCGCTAAGTCAGCGGAAACGCGCGCCGGGCTGATGAGGATTCTGAGTGGTGCCTTTCTATATTTTTCGGGTAGGCGTTCTATCGTTTCTAGTTGGGTGAACTCAGAATCGTAGAGCTGGAAGCCCCTTGGAAAAATTTGCGTGGCCGTAGTGAACCCAGTCAGGCCCGAGACGACTTCCGTAGGACTGACTTTTTGCCGCAGGAAGCGCATCAGGGTGCGCCCCTCTGCGGTGGCTGCCTTGTTGCTGAGGTGAAGATAAAAGAGTTTGTCTGTGGGGCGTCTCCAGATTTCAAAACCATCACGTTCATAGCGCTTAAGAAGGTCGGCTTTGATGAGCGAAGAAGTCTCGATCAGGTTTGGCCATAAATCATTGAGAAGAACCGTCTGAGCGTCCGCTCCGTCCGGCGACCGACGAATGGTGATGCGATCAGCATGGGATGCGTTGCTCTCAAAGCGGTGCCAATGAGTATTGCGCTCCAGTGTGAGTTGCTGTCGATTTGATGCCGATGACAGCGCAAAAGCGCCGGTCGTGACCGAGAGATCAAGCGTGCCAGCTTGGGTTACGTTCAAGATGCCAAAATTAGGCTCAGTGAGTTTCCCGAGTAAGCCACTCTCGCGTGCTGGGACCTTCAACTTAAAATCAATCTCGCGCTCTGACGGGCATTCAATGCGCTCGACCATCTGGATGAGGCTTCGCAGGTCGTTAGGGTGCGTTGCCATTCCCCGCTCTAGGCTTTTTTTGACATCAGCAGCGGTGAGTGCGCGACCATTTGACCAAGAGGCATTTTTGCGGAGCGTAAAACGGTAGGTGTCATATCCTATAACTTTCCAGCTTTCCGCTAAACCCGCCGCGAGTTGTTTTTCCGTGTCCCATTCCACAAGTGTTGCGGCGAGCGCGTAGGACATATCCATGTCCGGGATGATCTCGATTTTGGCCGGATCAACGGGATAGGTAAAAGGCATGTAGGTACGAACTTCATTCATAGGGCTCCCCTCCGCCATGGCGAGCGGCGAACAGACGGCGAAAAATAGAATAGCGAACTTTATGGTCTTCATTGTCGATGGTTAAGTGGGTGAGGGTACAAATCCCCACCCACTCTCCTGAATTGCAGACGTTATCCGCAGGTGGCGCCACTACCGCCGCCGCAGCAAGAAGACTCGCTGTCTTCGGCGCTTTCCGCCATGACCTGGAGCTTGCGGGAATTTCCGTAGAAAAGTGCCGCTACGACCAACGCTGCGCATACGAATTTCTGAATGACTGACATGATATCTCCCGGGGCAGTTAGTTATGGAACACAGTGAGGCTCGAGATAGAAATCCATCTCGGGCTTGATCACTCTCATCCGGCGGACATTGATGAGCCCTTTTTCTTGGGCATCTTCGGTCCTACCGAAATAAAGACTTTGAATCTGATCGCTCGTGGCAAAGCCGACGACGAGTGGCCCGCTTGCGATCTGATGAAACTTTGGCTCGAGCGCTGGCATGCAGAACTGTTTTTCGTGGGCTCGCCACTGACTATTTGCCGCTGACCAGCCGATGGGATCACCAAAGAGCCAGGTAGGTAGGCGCTCATGGAACGCATAGAACAAGGCATGGTCTTCGGGACTTGCTATATTGCTAGAGGCGACCGCCTGCGGTTGCTCCATGGCGATTTGGGCGATGCGGCAAGTTTCAGAGAGAGCTTTATCGAGGGCTTGGCCTAGCGATGCCGCTGTGGCGTGAGAAAGCACAGCGTACCCGTCATGGTCGCCAAGAACAGTGGTGACCGTGGGCTTGTAACCCCTTGCGGAGATCAGTATGCGAAGCTGGTTAAAAATGGGAGAAAGCCGCAGCTCATCTTGCGTCCAGCGCGTGAGCCGGCGTGGCCAGGAAGCCGGTGCAATTTCCTTCATTGGGATCTGTCCAAGCCAATGGACCAGTACGGCGTCGCGCTCAACCAGTTCGTCAAGCGCTGCACTCAGAGCTTGCTCATAGGAAAGATGCGCGGCCCAGCCGTTGGAGTTGGCCGATCCGAATGCGGTCCCCTTGAGAGCCTTGTAGAGCACGCGCTCGACACCTTCAGCGATACTTTTTTGCAGGGCGATGAGCCGAGTCGGAGCTTCTCCGAAACCCACGCCTTGAAAACCGCCTGCGCTCACCTCCGTCATGAATGCAAAAGCTGAGAATCGCAGGCCGGGCGGACGGAGGGACTTGCTGACCTTCTCGATCTTGATGGTGAGGGCGTCGCCTGTGGGCAGCTTCACAGAAACACCTTGAGCGTAGGGCGTGAACCTACCGCTGCGGGCAACTGCAAATAATTCTGTGATGGCGCTTCTCATCTCGAGCCTCGTGCTGACGGTTTTCAGACCACTGCTGAATCGGGTCGATCCATCAGCAACCCTTGGGCCAAAAGTGCGCAGCATCCCGAGATGAGGGCTAAGGGTTCGGACGCACACGGAAATACCAGAAAACCGCGCCCAATGGAAGCAGTGCGTTATGTAATTAAATGAACTCAACTGCGCCTGTTTAAGAACAGGTTCAGATGTGATTTAAACGCAGCTTATTGATATTTCTGCGGAATGCTTGCTCAGAAAAAGTAGACGCAACTGCGTTTTATAGGGAGGGCTGGGCCAAGCCGTCTGCGCACTTCGGAACTGGAAGCTGTTGGAGCTGTAAGAGTTGCCGTTCCACGTCGGACGGTTGAAGCAGGAATATTCGCCAATCCAACGCGTCGATGACTTTTCGCGGGTTCTTATATTTAACAAGCATGGCCTGGAACAAGTAAATGAAGCTGCGCTCGGGCAAACAATAAGGGATGAAATCTTTTACAGCGCGGCCTCGAAGTAATCCAAAGTCCGCAGATAGTCTAAGAAGGCCCGCAGCCACTCTGTGCAATGTAGTGGCGCTCCAAGCATGTTCTATCGCACCGCCTCTTTTGCCAATACGGAGGAGATAGTCATGCAGATCCTCGTTGCGAACACGATAAGAGCTACTGTCGTAACAAGTAGGGAATAACCAATGAATGAGGAAGTCTTTGAGTAAGAACTCGTCGTGAGTCATGTGCCAAAGCAGTAGAGGTTTCCATTCCTCAAGATCACAGCCGTCCTTTGCCAGCAGAACCAAGGGACGATCACGCCCTGCTGGGTCAAAACGCCGGTTGATTACTTTTGCGATGTCCCGCAGCCACGCGTCACTCTTGGCTCTAATGAGGTTACGGCTTCTTAGACGATCTAAATTCTCCTTTTTTGATTGCCCATAATCCCACGCGGAAAAAACCGCATAAGTTTCGTCAATCATCGAACCCTTGACGATCATAAAGGAGGACACAACATTTTCCCGATTGCTCGCCATGACGTTCATTCGCTAGGGCTGGGCTGCGCGAGTTGGCCAGCACCTTCGAGGGATGTTGTTTCGATTATACTTTGGAACTGTTCTAAGACTTCAGGCTGCCGCTGCTTTAGATGTCGGGCAATTGCCTTGTTCTCCAAAATTTTTACAAGGTACCCTCGGGCCAGTACGAGATTGAGCATATCTTGGCCATAGGTCTGCTCGACCCATTTGTATTGCCCCTGAAGGTTTGCCATCTCCCGCTCCATCCGCAGCATTTGCACCTGTGTCAGCCCACGCAACTTCTGTGGCTTCTTGCCATCGACAAGCATCTCAGCAGGAGTTGCCACGAACAATGCTTCCGCATAAGAAACGGTCACGTTATCGGCGGACACCATCAGCTCCACGCATTCAATTTGTCGAGTAGGTTTCATTTTTCGTATCACACGAGAAAGATCGGCGGAAAACTGTCGGTCTTTGAGGAGATCAGCCGCTTCCGGGCAGATGCCATCTAGTAGGGTGATCTTTTTGTCCATGCTCCTCAAGTCGACGCTGAGGGCGCGGGCTAAGCGATCCTTGGGAACACCGCGCTCAATTGCACGTCTGATCATGAAGTGCTCCTGAATCGTTGAGAGTCGGTTGATCCTGCTATTGTAGGTATAACTCTCATCGTCCTTCGCGACGAGGCAGGGGGCTTCTGTATATCCTAGATCTTTGATGGCAAGCAGACGCACATGCCCGTCCAGCAGCAGGTGATGATCCGATTTCTTTTGTACCGGCGTAACAGAGAGAGGCTCGATCAAGCCCACCTCTTCAATAGATGCGCGAATCTGTTTGAACTTGCGGGAGCTGATGATTTCTGCTGGCGTCTGCCGTGAGGGAAGAATTCGTTCAAGAGGAACCGATAAAGTCTCGGGAATAAAACCAAGGACGACCTCGCTCATGTCTGGCTCCCGTCTGACCAGACTCGTTCGGCCAGGTATTTTGGCAATGTATCAAGCCTCTCAGCGCGTAAGAGATTTCCGAAGTTCTCATCTGCATAGAGCTGCCTAAGTGCGCCTACGATAAAAAGTAAGCGCTGCTGCGCATACTCTGCTTTTTTAACCATGAGTTTTTGGCGTCCAACCTCCCGCTGATAGGTGCGTACCAGACTTGATGTGGATACGTTCATCCTTTCACGAGGGGTGCTGCGGCCTACAGATCGTCCGAGGGCCTTTCGCCGTTCAATGATCCGCCGCGCGTCATGTAAGCGCCGACCTCGAAGTTTTCCAGACTCGTAGGCTTCCTGCAATGCACTCTGCACCGCTGTATCATCATCACCAGCGCGGACAATACTTAATGCGGCGGCGAGTGGGACACGACCTTTTTCAACTGCGATCAGTAGCCGCTCCTCGCCCTGTTGGAGAAGCGTGAGGATGCCGTAGACATATGAGCTGGTCAGCCCAGTCTTTTCAGCGATGTCTTTCGGGCTATAACCTTTATCGCGTAGCTGCTCGATTCCGGCCAGAATTTCTAAAGGACGCCGTTTAAGGCGGGCAATATTCTCGGCCAAGCTCATAATGAACGCGTCATCGTCACTGACCTCGACCACGAGTGCGGGGATTTTGGTTTCGCCGAGAGACTTAAATGCCTTGAGGCGGCCTTCACCGCATACCAATAGATAGCGCTCGCTATCGTCCGGTCCCTTGCGCGGCGTAACTGTGATCGGCTTTTTGAGACCGATTGCCTTGATATTACCCACGACCTCATCAAATATTCTATGATTGCGCTCACGAGGATTAAGAACATCAACCCGGTCTATGGGAATCATTCGTATCTCGCCTGTTCTCTTGATTTCCATCACCCTGTTCTCCTCAGCCGTGTGCGCTCGGCCATGCCATAGAGATATTCCAGCGTGTCGAAGCGATAGCTTTCAAATTCGGCTGGATTTTGGTCAGCGAGACTGATGCGTGGCTGGCCAAAGTCAAGCCGTGGCAGTAGGTAGTAATCAAAGGCGGCCTGATTCGCCGGATTGAGTCGTACCGCTACCGTAATGTCGGGGAGTAGGCTGGTATCAAACCTCACCTTCCAGCGGTTGCGACCGTTGTCTTGGTTCTGGCACCGCGCCAGGACGAGCGAAACCGTGAACTCATCGTTGACGCGGAGTAGGTCGGTAGCGGCGTCACGGATGACGGAGCCACCAAGGCTTGCGATATGTCCTTCAGTTTGTGCGACAATTTCTGGATGTAGTTTGCGTAGAATACGATTCGTTTCCAGGTAGCGATAATCCCGATCTGGAGAAAAACCAACCATCTGGTAGGCGCGAATGAGACTACCAAAGCGGTGTGCATAGATTGATGTGGATGGCATCCCATCTGTCTCGTTGATGATCAGGCCGGAGAGGAGGCCACGATTCTGGTAGAGACTTCGTAGGCGTTCGAGGAGTTCCTCATTCGTGTAGCGGTGAGTGCGCGCGAGAATAATGCCCTGGGCTTTGTAGAACAAATCGGGTGGTACGATGCCCTCAAAAGCCCCCGCCTTGCGAATCCACATTTCTTGTGTATTCACGACTCTCTTTTTCTTGAGCTTAAACGAGGTTCGATTGAAAATATTGTTGCCGATGTATTTCTCGTTTGTCAGCACCTCGTGCACAGTGGCGCGAGTCCACGCTCGGTCGAGATCGGTGCGAACACTCTGGCTATTGAGCCGCGCAGCAATTTGTGATTCGACAAGCCCTTCATCGACAAACCACTGATAGATCAGTTCTACATTTCGGATTTCACTCTCGGGGCCGGGCACCAGAATGACTCGATCTGTCTGTAGACTCTTATGCTCACCGCGTGTTAGCGCGCCTTTGACCGATCCACGTTGGTCGATCAGTGTTCGTCGCAATCCGTACCCTGCCGGTCCTCCCTGACGAAAGCCAAGTTCGATCAGGCGGCATTGCCCGGCAAAAACTTTGGCTGATAATTCTCGGCTATACTCGCCCGCCATCGCCCGTTTAACCCCTTTAACGATTGTAGAGACAGGGGAGCCGTCATTTTCAAACTGTTCGGCGCAGTAGGTGACCTGGATACCGGCCCGTTTGCAGATGTATTCGTAGTAGGCGCTTTCATCTGCATCCTGGAATCGGCCCCACCGGCTTATGTCGTAGACTAGGATGATTTTGAAATCGGCAGTTCCGCTTTCGACATCCTTGATGAGCTGCTGCAGTGACTGGCGCCCGCCAATGTTCAAGCCACTTTTTCCCGCGTCGGTATAGGTCTTGATGATTTCGATACTGCGTTGAGCGGCATATTCCCGAATTTTGGCAGCTTGATTCTCTGTTGAATATTGCTGGTGTTCAGTGGACATTCGAACGTACTCGACGGCACGAAAGCGAAAGCCTTCACCGCTGTTCCCTGCTTCTTCTTTTTGCATTCTGCTGTCTCCCACCATCGCTCTGAATGTTGGCTCTCCGGGGTAAGGCTCTGGCTGCGATAGTAGCCGAGACCACCTTCCTGATAGAATGTGGGGGCTCAATATCGAGTTCTGCGCGCCGTACTGAGAGCAGTTTAGTTGAACAGCACAATAGCCTCAGCGAAATGCTCAACCAATTACGTCCTCTCTTTGCAATCATCACTTAGTGGGGCCTAACTCTTGGATAGAAATCTAATTTCCACCGTCCACGCGTCCATCTTTGCAACCGCTGCCCCTGCAACAGGGATCAGGCGATAGACGCCAGAGAATAGCGGTGAATTTGTTTCTGGCTGATCCATCTTTGCAATCGGGGCCGCCCCACGCTTGCTGTTCCGCTTCAGCTGCAAGAGGCGGTTGCGTTCGCGGTATTTGGGGCGAGTGCGGCGGTATTCCCGCCAGTAGTTCGGATTGCGTTTATTCCAGGCTTGCTGCGCCCGTGACTGGTTGTCTTTGTAGTCTGGGTCTTTTTCCCGCTTCGCCTGTTGCCAGTGTCGCCGCCGTTCACGTTGGCATTTGGGCGCTGAACAATAACGTTGCTGGTGAACTTGAGGGCAATTCTGAAACTTTTGTCTGCACGCTGCGCATTGCTTTGAATCCATGAGTGTGTCTCCACACTCAATGTGTATAGAGAGGGCGTGATCACGCGCCGTCAGTGGAAGAGTAGATCGGACAAGGGGCGTTTGCGCGATCCGTCACGCCATAAGCGTAGTGATAGCAAGCAACATGACGTTGGAATCAAACGGTTTTGAAATGAAGTGGGAGACTCCCATTTTCTTCATATCGTCTACGCCCAAGGTAACATTGCCAGACATGAAGACCACTGGGGGATGGCTTGGAGAGGATGCCTGCAATTCGCGGAGAAGAGCAAAGCCATCTCCATCCGGCATTTGGATGTCTGAAATAATGATGTCTACCGCATGTTCTTGCAGGATAGCGAGTGCTGCAAGCCCGCTGGATGCCTGCAGAACCACGAAGCCCTTGCTTGTCAGGAAATCCGCCAGAACCTGCCGTAGATCATGTGAATCATCGACTAGTAAGAGCGTCTTTTCGTATTTTTGCCCAATCCCACTATCCATGAAATCTAATCGGCTACTTTAACGCCGTGCTTTAGCGGTCGGTATCGACCGTGGGTTAAACTGACCGCCTGTCCCAATCTTAGAGACGGTGGCAAAAACCAAAGCAAAACCACAATTAGATGAACGCTATTGGCGATTGATGCGTCGAGTTGCAGGAAACATTCGCCGTATTCGCGAGGCGAAGGGACTCACGCAAGAGGACATGATTTCGATGGGCTTTGAGAGGCGTTGGTTCCAACGCATCGAAAGCGGTACATACAGTGTGAGCCTTCCAACGCTGGATCAAGTCGCCCGCGCGTTCAAAGTGGATGTCAGCGAGCTTTTTCGACTTCACCGATAGAGTGTTCGTATAATGGCCTGATTCTTAAGGGATTTATCATTATATTCTAAATGCGAAATATCAGCCAATGGCTAGCATTTCGCATTTAGAATATAATGATTTTCTTGCCCCGATTAGGCTTTAAGTGCATAATATTAGCTGATGGCTAATATTATGCACTCAGAACATCATTCCCTCCGGAAAACACTTGGCCCCAGGGCCGGGCATCTGGTTTTGACTCTGTATGAGCGCAGGCATCTTGTCTTCCGGTTGGCGGAAGCCCATGAAATTCTGGGCGGTGATCTGCGCACAGCCCGGCAGCTCATTTTTGACCTCGTGGAAAAGGGAATTGCCACACGGCTTAAGCACGGTCTTTACCAGCTTGTGCCTTTTGAACTTGGCTTTGAGCGCGAATATCTTGGCAATCCCTACGTCGTTGCTCGTGAACTCTTTCGAGCCAGACGGGGTGTGAGTACGACCGCCGCTGATGAGAGCTACTACCTCTCTCATGGCTCGGCTTTTGATCTTCACCAGATGCTTACGCAGCCGCAGCTTATCGTGTACCTCAGCTCTTCACGGTTGATTCGTCCTCACACGGCTCTCGGAACTGAGTTCCGCTTTGTCCGCTGCAAGACAGCGGATCTTTTTGGAACCACCGAAATGTGGGTCGAAAAAAATGAACGGGTGCAGGTAAGCGACCTTGAGCGCACGATCCTCGATGGACTTAAACAGCCCTCGTATTGCGGTGGGTTCACTGAGGTTGCCAAGGGGTTTTGGATGAAGCGCCAAGCGGTTGATCCAAAAAAAATCGTGGACTACGCATTGCGACTCAACGTGGGCGCTGTGATTCGCCGCCTGGGTTATTTGATGGAGCTCTATCAAGTGCAGGCGCCAGAGCAGCTTGAGCGTCTACACTTAAAGCTCACGGATACATATTGTTCCCTTGATCCTGACTTGGAGTCTGAAGGTAAATTTCTCGCTAGATGGCGCCTTCGGTTGAACGTGGGCGAAGATGAACTCAAAGGTATTGTGAGAACGTGAAAAAATGATCGCGCAAAGTCAGATATCAAAACTTTCTAATCGCTTACTCAAAGAGCAGGGCGGACGGCGCATTCCCGAATCCGTACTTGAGCGGGACTATTGCATCGCCTGGTTTTTAATCGGGCTGTCTCGTATGCCGCTGCGTGAAAAACTTGTTTTCAAGGGCGGCACCGCCCTCAAGCGCTGCCACTTCGCGGAGTATCGTTTTTCCGAGGACATGGATTTCACACTCTCGGGCAATCTTTCTTTTGATGCCCTCAAGGGCGAGTTAGAAAAAGTCTATGAAGCGGTAAAGAAGTCATCGGGCATCACGTTTCGATTTATCCGTGAGGATTCGGCGTCTCACCTCAATAGCTACACATTTTATTTAGGCTACGAAGGCCCATTGCCTGTGATGACTGCGGTCCGGGAAGTCAAAGTGGACGTTACGCTCAAAGAATGCCTGGTAACCCCAGTCGAGGAACTGCCGATTCTCAAAAGTTATCCAGAATTTTCAGACCTGCCCGAAGATTCTTCAATTCGGGTGTATTCCCTTGCCGAGATCGCGACGGAGAAGACCGTTGCACTGCTCGATCGCGCTCGAACGGAGCCTCGCGACCTTTTTGATCTTTGGCATCTGACGACGACGAGCAAGAGTGTAGATTTGGCGCAGATTCAGGATGCAATCCAGCAGAAGCTCAAGTTTCGCGGTAAGACCCTCGATGAAGTGCGAGGCGAATTCGACAAAAAAGAGGCGCGACTTAAGAAAACATGGGATACGCGCCTTTCCGCGCAAATGGGCGAGCTTCCAGAGTTCGAGGGCGTTTATCGTGCAGTTAAACGCGAACTGCGGCGAGCAGCTATCACCGAGGCAGAGGGTTAGGTTCTCGTGTCTGAGAATGGCGAGAAATCTGTTGATCAATTATCTGCCGCTATTCTCATGGCTTCCGCGATAGAGGTGCGTTGCATCGACTGCGGGTGTTTGGAGTTCATATTGCCGATAGATGGCAGCGGGGAGTTTGAGCCCTTGTTTCTCGCCAATTACTCTTGCGACGAATGCGCGAATGAATGGAACTGATGCGCTTCTGACGAGCACAACCCAAAAAATCAGAAAAATTTGCCTACCAACCTAAAAAGTAAACACAAACGATTGAATTTGCGGGGGGGGGGGGTACCCATTATTAGTAAATTTTTAAAAGTGGGAGGAGAAGGGAAAACAACCCGTATCAACACAAGA
>CAYIHX010000015.1:0-74417 GCA_964363305.1 uncultured Bacteriovoracaceae bacterium
GTTGAGTTCTTTGTTCGAGTTCGAAGTTTGGATGATGCCGTTGCACCGAATGGATGTGCAGAAACCAAAGTCGCTGCCAGAGAAGAGCTTGCCCGGTTCCTTGAGGAGTCTTGGAGCGCTTTGATCGAGTCAGATCGCCTTGAAAGATTCAGCGATCAGCGCAGCATGTTCCTGTCGCTCTTTCCGGTGAGCACGTTGACCGGAAAATACCGAGAGACCGTCGAAAGAGTGGCTCCCCGATACCAGGAAGCCATTCGCAGGAGGCTCTTGAGCAGAATGAGTCGCTCCGAGTGGGCAGGTTGGCAGACACGCCTCGCGCAACTTCACCTCGAGGACTGGACCCCCGAGTGGCAGGATCGGCTTCATGCTCCGGCGAGCTCGGCTGTGGATCTGAACAACGGAGACGTCGCACTGTCGGTGATCGAAACGGCACCGCTCGACGTAGAGCTTTTGCTCTTTCATGAACTTGCTCATCTGATTCATTGGGATATGGGCGGCGGGAGCGGACGGGTCTCCAGCCATGCGAGGCTCCTGGATAATGAAACCTTTGCCTGGAGCGAGACCTTCAAGTGGGGCGAGTATTTGCGCGCCGAGTGGGGCGTTCGCACCTTCCCGAGCTGGTACAATCTGAGCGTGGGATGGGTCGAGCTGTCCGGCAGCGTGCAGGGCTTTGCTTCCGCCGCCCTTGAATCCCGCGGAATGCGGGAGTTGCGGCCTTAACCCACAATGAAGTTAATAATCTTATTCTGCACGAAGATCACCTTCTTCACCTGCTTGCCCGCCATCTGAGTCTGCACCTGCGGAATAGCCTTCGCGAGCTCCTCAACCAGGGCCTGGGCTGCCCCCGGCTCCACCTCCACCGTTCCGCGAGTTTTCCCGAGCACTTGGACCGCCATCGTGATTTTTTCGTCTTTCGCGAGGGCGGGGTCGAAAGTGGGCCAGGGTTCGTAGGTCAGAGACGCATTCTCGCCGAGGCGCTCCCAAATCTCTTCCGCCAGGTGAGGAGTGAAGGGATTTAAGAGCTGAACAAAGGGCCGAACGCAAGCGCGAGGAGCCTTCTCTGTTTTCGTGAAGTGATTCACGAAGATCATCATCTGGCTGATCGCAGTGTTGAAGCGCAGGCCCTCGATGTCTTCACCGACTTTTTTGATCGTCTTGTGGAGGATTTTCAAGTCCTCTTCGGTGGGCGCGTCGTTGGTAACCAGTAGCCGGTCGTCGTCGCTGCAGACCAAGCGCCAGGCGCGTTGTGCGAATCGAGCAACGCCTTCAATGGCTTGAGTCGACCAAGGTTTGTCGCGCTCCAATGGGCCCATGAACATTTCGTAGAGGCGTAGAGTATCTGCCCCGCTCTTCTTCACGACGTCATCCGGGTTGATGACGTTTCCGCGAGACTTCGACATTTTCTCGCCGTCTTCACCCAGGATCATTCCCTGATGAATGAGTTTCTGAAAAGGTTCGTCGTGGCTGACGAGGCCCGCATCGAAGAGCACCTTCATCCAAAAACGGGAGTAGAGGAGGTGCCCGACCGCGTGCTCGTCTCCGCCCAGGTAGAGGTCCACTGGCATCCAGTGCTTCTCCTTCGCGGGGTCGCAAAATGTTTGGTCGTTCTTGGGATCGATGTAGCGCAGAAAATACCAGCTTGAGCCCGCACTGCCGGGCATCGTGTCGGTTTCGCGCCGGGCCTTCTGGCCCCCGTGCCGAGTCTCAAGCCAATCCGTGATCGACGCGAGGGGACTTTCGCCCGTGCCGGTCGGTTCGTAGCTCTTCACATTGGGGAGCGTGACGGGCAACTCGTTCGGATCAACGGCGTGCGCTTTGCCGTCGGCCGTATGAATGATCGGAAACGGCTCGCCCCAGTAACGCTGGCGCGAAAATAGCCAGTCGCGAAGTTTGTACTGAACCGTTCGTCGGCCGATCTGCTTCTCTTCGGCCCAGAGGCCGACCGCTTCTTTCGCCTGCTGCGTCGTTTGCCCCGTGATGAAACCGGAGTGGATCGCCTTGCCCTCGTCATCGATCACCTGAATGACAGGCAAGTGGAAGGTCCGAGCGAACTCGAGATCGCGCTCGTCATGTGCTGGCACGGCCATGATGGCGCCGGTTCCGTATCCCATCATGACGTAATCCGAGATCCAGATCGGAATCTTGGCGCCATTGACCGGATTGAGGGCATGGGCGCCGGTGAACGCGCCAGTTTTCTCCTTGGTTTGATCTTGTCGGGACATCTCGGATTTTTGAGAGGACGCGACCTGGTAGGCGGTGACCTCCTTCTTTTGTTCGGGCGAGGTGATGGCCGAGATCAGCGGGTGCTCCGGGGCGAGCACCATGTAAGTCGCGCCCCACAGCGTATCGGGTCGCGTGGTGAAGATCTCGATCTTCTCCGCATGCCCATCAAGCTGAAAGAAGAGCTTGAGCCCTTCACTTCGACCGATCCAGTTGCGTTGAAGCTCTTTTGTTCCTTCCGGCCAATCGAGCTTGTCGAGGTCGCGCAGCAGGCGCTCGGCGTAATCCGTGATCTTGAGCATCCATTGCTTCATCGGGACTCGAAACACGGGGTGCCCCCCGCGCTCTGACTTCCCGTCGACGACTTCCTCGTTGGCCAATACGGTTTTGAGTTCGGGGCACCAATTGACCGGCACCTCCTTCTGGTAGGCGAGGCCGCGCTCGTAGAGCTTGAGGAAGATGAACTGCGTCCATTTGTAGTAGTTCGGCTCGCAGGTCGAGATCTCGCGCTCCCAGTCGTAGCTGAAACCGAGGCTTTGCAGCTGGCGCCGAAAATTCTCGATCGCTTCCCCGGTGGTTTTGGCCGGATGCACTCCGGTTTTCAGAGCATACTGCTCGGCAGGAAGGCCGAACGCATCCCAACCCATCGGGTGCAGCACATTGAAGCCCTTCGCCCTCTTGTAGCGGGCGACGATATCGGTGGCCGTGTACCCTTCGGGATGGCCGACATGCAGGCCCGAGCTCGAAGGGTATGGAAACATGTCGAGGATGTAGTATTTCGGCTTCGAAGAGTTCTCGGCCGTCTTAAATTCCTTTCGGTCGAGCCAACGCTTCTGCCACTTCGCTTCGATTTCCAGGTGAGGATACGCCATGATTCTCTTCTTCGTCGAAGCGCGCTACAGTTGCAAGAAGGATGAAACCCTCACTCCAGGAACGCTTTGCAGCGAAGAGTATCTGTTTCGGTTGCGGCCCCGCCAATTCGAAGGGTTTGCGCATTCGTAGCCTGGCACCGGATGATCCGGCCGGCGAGGTGACGGCGACCTGGAAGGCCGAGCTTCATCACGAGGCTTTCCCCGGAATCTTGAATGGCGGCATCATCGGCTCGCTTCTCGATTGCCACTCAAATTGGACGGCGGCCTGGCACCTCATGAATCGAAACGGCCTGGACGAGCCACCTTGCACGGTGACCGCCGACTATTCGATTCAGCTGAAGCGGCCGACGTCGACGAACGAGACGATCCACCTGAGCGCGCGGGTTATCGATTCGAAAGAGGATCGAGCGACGATCGAGGCCACCTTGATCGCCGGGGGGAAGGTTTGCGCCACCTGCCGGGGTACGTTCGTGGCGGTCAAACCTGGTCATCCTGCCTATCATCGCTGGTAAGGTCGGTGCTCATTCGACACCGCTTGCCGCCTTCTGAGTTGTTTTCAGTGTCACTTTGATCCTGAAAAGAGGCTTTTGTGCTGGCACATAGATTGCTTAGGCAAAACTCCAGAGAGAGGAGCGAGTTTCATGAGGTCCCGCAGAAAGAATCCCCAAAATACTTCAAAATTCACCTGGCTGCTGCTCACTCTGAGCGTCCTGGTCGGAACGGTCCTGATTTCGGAGAGTATGCCGATCGAGCAACGAGTCAGTCATCGCCTGAATCAGAAATCTCTGGGGGTCATTCTTCAAGCAGAAGCGAGTGATTCCCCGGCTATGGAGTTGGAATCTGCCGGCGTTCCCATCGAACGATAACTCTACACAGAACAAATTTTTCCTGATCTTCCTCACATCGGATCAGGAGCGGGCTCGGGGGGTGGTCCTCCGGGCCTGTTGTTTTTTGAGTGATAGACTCCGCCCGTTTACTTGCTCCTGATCAGCAATACTGCGCTTAATTTCGTACCCGTTTAACGAAAGTGCTAAATTGCTCCATCAATTTTTCTCTCTTTGACCATTTCTCGATGATGGAGAGATTGAAGGGATGGGCCTTCGCGACCATGACCGCTTGTTCGAGGCCTTGAGGATCGTTCCAGAAATAGAATGACGAAAGGCGATCCATCACGCAGTAGGTGGGAGTGAGGAGTTTGAGGAGGCCAGTTGAGGTTTTGATCTCACTGAACTCTCGAATGGGCTCATCGCCGATCGTAGCGGCGTTGCCTGGAAATTCGACGAAAAATTCGGTGTTCGGGTGGAGAAAGTGGCGGCCCTTTTCTCGGTTGAAGCCGAGGGCAATCATTACTGTTTCGATCTTCTTGAAGTCGCCGTAGGTTATGAAATCGAGGTCATGGCTTTCGTAGCGGTTGGATGTGTAGATGGATACCACTGCGCCCCCGGACAGAAACACATCGATGCCCGCTTCCTTGAGGCGAGTGCAAACGAGGGCCCCGATTTCGAGAACGGTCATTTCTGGAGTGATTTTCACAGGGGCTTACCCGTTCGGCGTGGGCGGCGGCGCTCCATGAAGTAGGCGTCGATAATTTCTTTTGGCAAAAATTGGGTGATTCGCTTGAGAAGAGCCCTGAGTTCTTTGAGGTAGTAGCACCGAGGATTCCAGACAAATACCCTGGTTTTTCCCTTGAGCTGGCTGGCGAGAACGCCTGCCTTCTCAAAGCGAAGTAACTGGCGCTGAATTTGGCTGACGGGAAGTTTGAAGGTGCGAGCTATGCCGAGCGCGTATCCTTCTTCATATTGATTGAGGTAGAGGAGGACTTTGTCCGCAGTTGAGGTTGTGAAAAGTTCAGACCACATATGTACCTTATATTAAGGTTATATTACCTTTTTTCAAGGTATTTGAAGTGAGTGGGGATCAGCCGCCCAAAACTGTAGAACCTCTACCGAGGTGCTCACTTCATAGACAGTGAATCCGGCGGGATTTCTGAAATTATCAAATGATTTTATGTGGTTATTTCTGGTCCAAAAGATGCGCATTATCTCGATGAAAACTCATTCATATGAAATGTTTCACAGCGAAAGCTGACGATATTCAGACCTTCTTGCGGTTACTCAACAACTCGGCAATGAGTGCCTTCACGTTTCTCGTTACGAGAGTGAGTTCATGGGCCTGTGCGATGGCGGCGATCATCATGTCGTAGCTGCCGATCACTTTTTCGGATTGCTCGAGTAGCGTGCGCACGATCGCAAACTGCTCGGCCGCATCATCATCGAAAGGATGCTCGGAAGTTCCGAAAGAAAGACCAAAAGGCGCTGTTCGTCTGCTGCTCGGTTTAGACTCTTTTTCAGCCCATGGAAAAGTTCTGCTTTTACGACCGAGCAAAGCGTTAGAGAATCGGCCGGAAGGTGTCGGATCTATGATTTCACCCCTAAGAAAATCTCGTGCTTACGGGGCTTTGCCCCAGTGCTCGCACCGCCGCCGATTTGAAAAAACAGCGACAATGCGGCTTCAACGCTCTCCGGCCCGGGCGGTGCACCGGTCAATGTCGCGCGGGTCACTTCCATCATTCTCATGAAGGCTCTGGCCTACGTGAACCTCATCGGAGCGCAAGGAATGGAAGCTCATGCGGGGCGGCACGCTTCGGACATCATCCGCCTCTCCGGTGTTTTGAGAGAATCCGATAGCATTCAGGTTGAGAACGAGCTTTACGCGCCCCTCGAAAAGCTGCTCGGCATGAAAGACTCAGCTTTCTCGAAAGAACGCGTCAAAATGGTTCGTGGCCGTGAAATTACCGCCGACCTCCGAGAAATCCCCGAAGCGGGCGCGATTTACGTTCGCGGAACGGATCAACGGCATCGCTTTGGATCTGGTCGAAGATTTAGTGGACGCTCGTTATAGCAAGAATAAGGCGCTCATTCTCAGATCGGCCAACTTTCGCCTGGAGAAGCTGCGCGTTCTTATCCGGACGCCATTGGCACTCGATGTAAAATACGCTAAGATGTGGGTGAATCTGCATCCAATGTAAATCTTAGCAAGATCTTCCGATATCTTGAAGGCAATGGTGAATTTCCGAGTCTCAATGCTAGAATCAACATGGCATGGGCAAATACGGCGGCGGCCGAAAGGGCGCGGCTGAGGATTGGATGGATGACGAACACTCATCCATGCGCTCTCTGAAGTCGCAGACACGCAAAAAGAAAAAGGGCATCGGAGAGAAAGAGGCGCTTTCGCTCGAAGAGGGGAATGCCACGGTCTCTGAGGTGTACAAGAACCAGTGTCGCGTGGTCACGGACGACGGCAAAGAGCCGCTTTGCGCGTATCGGCGCACGCAGGTTTGGGCTCAGGCCAATAGCAGAAATGAGTTGAAAGAGCGCTCGCCCGTCGCGGTTGGCGACCGCGTGAAGATCAGTAGAATCACGGACCGCGACGGCATCGTCGAAGGTGTCTGCGAGAGGAAGAATCAGCTCGCCCGCCCAGCCCCTGACCGTGAGGAGGAGGCCATTCATGTCATCGTCGCGAACCTGGATTGCCTGGTGATCGTCGTGTCTGCGAAGAACCCCGAATTTTCACCCGGCATTGTCGATCGTTTCTTGGTCGCAGCGGTCAGGCAGGGGATTCCGGTCGTGATCGCAGTGACGAAGACCGATTTGTTGGCGCCGGACGATGATCGACCCTGGGAGCTTTACCGTCAGCTGGGCTATGACGTTCACGAAATCGCGACCAAACGGCATGAGGGCGTCGAAAAGCTCCGAGCGAGTCTCGACGGTAAACACATCGCGTTCTGCGGGCATTCAGGGGTCGGTAAGACTTCCCTGCTGAGCGCCTTGACCGCGACGACGGTAGGCCAGGTTGCTGACGTGAATGAGTTCACGGGTAAGGGGCGGCATACGACCAGCAGCGCGCGCATCATCCGCACCGATCAGAATAATTTTTGGGTCGACACGCCTGGAGTGCGTGAATTTGGCCTGATTGGGGTTACGCCTGAAAATCTGAAAGAGCACTTTCCCGAGATGGCCAACCTTCCGTGCGAGGCGTCCGGCTGCCTTCATGAAGAAGAGGCAGGATGCGCGGCTCGCACCCTGCCTCGATATGTTGGATACGCCCGAATTCTTGCTTCGCTTCGCGAAGACGGGGCCGTTTAACGCTCGAAGATCTCTTTTGAGATGATGAGCCGCTGAATCTGCGAGGTGCCTTCGTAGATCTGGTAGATCTTGGCGTCGCGCATGAGCTTCTCGACCGGATATTCGGAAGAATAACCATAACCGCCAAAGACCTGCACGGCGTCGGTCGAGACCTTCATGGCTGTATCGGCCGCGAAAACCTTCGCCATCGCCGCCCATTTCGTATTGCGATGCCCGTGATCGATCAGCCATGCCGCTTTGTGCGTCAGCAACCGCGCGGCCTCGATGTCCTTGGCCATGTCGGCGATCATGAAACTGATCGCCTGATACGAGGCAATGGGCTGACCAAAGGTTTTGCGAGTCTTCGCGTACTCAATCGCCTCATCCATCGCCCGGCGAGAGAGTCCGACCGCACCGGCCGCGACCGGAGGACGAGTATGATCGAATGCCGCCATCGCGGTTCTAAACCCTTCTCCTTCTTTGCCGAGGAGGTAGCGCTTCGGGATGCGCACGTTCTCGAAGGTGATCCCACGCGTATCGCTCGCCTTTTGGCCCATGTTCCATTCCTTCTTGCCCACCGAGATGCCGGGGGTTTTGGCGGGAACGATGAACCCACTCATGCCTTTGTGCTTGAGCGTGGGGTCCGTATACGCGAGCACGAAGTACCAATCGGCGACGCCGCCATTGGTGATCCACATTTTTGCGCCGTTGATGACGTAGTCATCGCCATCCTTTTTCGCAAGGGTACGAATGCCGCTGACGTCAGAGCCTGCGCCGGGTTCAGTGACGCAGTATGCGGCGAAGAGGGGTTCGGCGGTCAAACGTCCGAGAAATTCTTTTTTCTGCTCGTCATTGCCGGCGACGATGATCGGTGCAGCCGCGAGGGTGTTTGCCTCCATCGCGGTGGCAATTCCCGTGCAGCCATACGCAAGTTCTTCGGTGATGATGCATCCTTCGAGGACGCCCAGGCCGAGGCCACCGTACTCCGCGGGGATATGAGTATTCATCAGGCCCAATTCCCAGGCTTTCTTGGCGATTTCTCGCGGGAATTCACCCTTTTCGTCGTGATGAGCCGCCTTGGGGATGATTTCCTCCTTGGCGAATTTGCGGGCGAGGTCCTGGAGTTGCTTCTGTTCTTCCGAAAGGTCAAAGTCGATCATGTTGGGTTTGCTCCCTTGGGCTATGAGAGTACGTCAGATAGGCTGTGAAATCCAACTTCCTTCGGCTACAAGCCCGTCTATGCCTGCACGTCCGCCTCACTATTCGGCTCCGGCCGGAACTTTGCCTGTCCTGACTCAGATCTGGCGCGATTTATTTACGAGTCGTGTTCATCTAGATTCCGCGATTTCGAAATTACCGTCTTCGTCGAAGCCGGTCGTGTCTCGCTTGCTCCCCATCGTGTTGCGGCGTCCTGTCTCGCTCGCTAGCGCTTTGTACGTGCCTATCGGCGACGGAGAGCCCTGGTCCGTGCCCCTGGAGAAGAGGGTGAGCTGGAAGGGCGCCCGGGGGCTCTTCGTGAATCTGTTGCCGCAGATTGAGAAATTTGAGCGGAAGTCGGGCTCGGCGTCTGACTTCCCTCCTGAATTTTTCAACGAGTGGGAGAGAGATTGGGGGCGGGAGGCCGCGGAGGAGTTGGCGGCGACCCTTTCCAGTGATCCGCCGATGAGTTTGCGAGCCGGGCGAAATCGGGGCGCGGAAAAATTACTGGAGGCCTTGCGGGAGGAAGTGGATTTTTCTCATGGGGGGCCGGCCCTTTCGGACGTCTCGCCGGTGGGCGTTCGGGTGGCGGGTTACGCGGCCATCGCCGAGAGCAGCCCCTTTCGCGAGGGATGGTGCGAGATTCAGGACGAGGGGTCGCAGTTCATGTCTCTTTTCGCCCTTTGGCCAGACCTCTATGCAAAATATCTGAATGAAAAACCTGGAGCGTGGAAGCATGCAGCGACTACCCAACCTCCGCGTGGGAGGAGCGCCGGCCTGACCGTGATCGATGCGTGCGCGGGCGCGGGAGGGAAGTCGCTCGCCATGGCGGATTTACTGGAAGGGCGCGGTCGAGCTTTTGCCTATGATGTGTCGCCGGTCAAGCTGAGTGCATTGAAGCGTCGGGCGCTTCGATGGGGTTTTAACAATATCCAGACGGTCGTCGTCCATTCAGGTGAAGAAGCCTCGCTCGAAGCGAAGTTCGGCGCGAAGGCGGATCGTGTTTTGATTGACGCACCTTGCTCGGGCTGGGGCGTTTTGAGGCGCAGTCCCGATATCAAGTGGAAGTGGGACTGCGCGGTCGGCGAGAGCGATTTGCCCGCGTTACAGCTTCGGCTTCTGAACGGTTATGCGAGGCTTGCCAAGCCTGGAGGGTTCGTCACCTTCGGGGTTTGTACCTTTCGCAGAGAAGAGACGGTCGAGGTGGTCCAAAAATTCTTGGATTCCACGACCGACTTTGAGTTGGTGGCGAAGGGTTTCGTCGGTCCGGGGCCCTGTGATGGGTTTTTCATGGCGGCGTTTCGCCGAAAAGGCGCCCCGGCATGATCTGGCGCGCCTTGAAGCGGCTCCTTTTTCTTTTTGATGCTGAATGGATTCATCATCTAGCGGTTCGGGCCCTGCTTCTTCTGCATCGCGTTTCTCCGTCTGGGGTCCGACTGCTTGCTGGGATTCGGGTGCCCGGTGCTCTCGAGGAGAGCGAGCGCACCTATATTGTGAGGCTCTGGGGGATGGAGTTTCTCAGCCCGGTGGGCCTAGCGGCGGGCTTCGACAAGGATGGACGCCTGCTGAGAATCCTCCCCGATCTTGGATTTGGCTTTGCCGAAGTCGGTACGGTTACGCCGAGACCCCAGCCCGGGAACCCCAGGCCGCGCCTTTTTCGGGATCATGCCCGCCTCTCTCTCTTCAATCGCATGGGATTCAACTCCGCGGGGGCCCGTGCCGTTGCGGAGAATATTCGATCGGCTCGATCCGCGCTTCCGCCCCATTTTCGTGTCGGGATCAATATTGGCAAAAATAGAGACACCCCTCTCGAGCGCGCCTTCGAAGACTACCGAGATGCCGTGAAACCCTTTCGGGGGCTGGTCGACTATATCGTGGTCAATCTGAGTTCGCCGAATACCCCGGGCCTGAGAAGTCTGCAGAGTGTTGAGGCGATTCAACCGATCGTGGCGGCTGTCACTGCAGAGATCTCATCTTGGCCGACGAATGCGCCCCCGATTTTGGTGAAGCTCGCGCCTGAAATCGGATCAGTTGAACTCCAAAATATTCTCATGGCGGGCTCGCAGATGGGAATTTCGGGTTGGATTCTCACCAACACCCGAGTGGGTGAGTATCACGGAGTGTCCGGAGGGTGGAGCGGCGCCTGTTTGACGGAAATTTCGCGGGAAAAGCTCTTGTTGGCTCGTACTGTTTCGAAAGCACCGATCGTCTCGGTGGGTGGGGTGATGGATGCGACTGAGGGTCGCCTTCGGAGGCGCTCTGGTGCTGATCTAGTGCAGCTCTACAGTGGGTGGATCTTTGCAGGGCCTCGGCTACCGGGCCAAGTTGCTCGAATGTGGATGATCCCCTAAGCTCTGGATGTGGTGATCATTTCTTTTTTGCTGATGGTTTCGAGCGTTCAGGCTGCCCAAGACGGCCGAATCGTGTTGGACGAGGTGACGATTCACGAGGCACCCGACTCTCGGAGCCCGGTATTGAATCGAATCGCGCACGGCAACGTACTGAGGATGGCCACGAGGTCGAGCAATGGATGGTATAAAGTCTCGCTCCCTCAGCCCATTGGAACAACCGTGTTTGGGTACGTTGAAGCGTCGCAGGTAGTGGCTGATACGGTAGAGACGGACCTCAATAATGCCGGGATCGTTCACGCTGACCCGGTGGTTCGCGTCTCCGAGCGCAGGCATTGGCTGTTTCGCCCCTATTATGAGCTGCTGTTGCTCAATTCCACTCGGCTGGCTACGGCGGCTGGATCGGATCAGGGCATTGTGTTGGGGCACTCTTTCGGTGGAGAGTTTGGATATTTATATGACGGCGGGATCTCTTTAGGGCTGAGGGGCGGTTATTCGATCGCGACCGCAGTTGGAACGACTCAACTGAGCGTGTCGTCGGCTTTTACGGGACTGTTTTGTGATTACGAGTACTTTTTTCAATACCCCTTTTCGTTGGGTGTTGGATCCACGATCGGGGCGGCCTTCATGGGGACCGTAGTCGCGCCCGAGGGTACCGTCAGGTTCTGGTTTGCTTACTGGCTCGGAAATGGCTTCGGCGTGTCGTTGGGCGGCGGCGTTCGGTACTTGAACCCTCAGGCGATTACCTTACAGGGCGAGAGTTCGGCACTTTGGCTCGGTGGTGGTTTCGCCCAGGTTATGCTGCTATTTCGAATGTAAATGTCATTCCCAAAAACACGAAAGCCCCGGGTTTGCACCCGGGGCTTTCGTTAACTACTTTCGCAAGTGAAGACTTACTTCTTCTTCTTCTTTGCAACTTTCTTCTTCGCGACCTTCTTCTTTGCAGCTTTTTTCTTGGTAGCCATTTTTCATTTCCTCCGTAAAAAGCGTCGTTCACCAACAACACCGTGACGCTTACTTATTAATGTTACTCGGATCGAGCCGTAGATCAAGAACTCTACTAAACTTTTTTCGTTTTTTTTAGAGCGACCACCGGAGATGAAGAGAAACTCCCGCGCTCACATCGAGAGAGGAAGACGTGAAGCTCTTCAGCCAGCGATCGAGTGAAGCACGAAGATCCATCGAAGCATCGAGTGACCATCGTCCTGAAATTGGGAACCTCCATGCAGTGCTCGATTCAAAAATTGCAATTGCAGGAGAGCCGTAGAGGAGCCCTGAGAGCGGCAGTGCGAGAGATGCCGTCGTACTCGTCGGCAGAAAAATAAGTTTAGAATCAAAATTAAAATTGAAGCTGGCGGAGGGTCCAATTGTGAATCCATATTCGGTTGAAAGCGATTGCGGACCCCCTTTTACGAAACGAAAGGGGAGTTTCGCCATTCCTCCGAGCGACCAATTGCCCCATCGACGTTCGGCGCGAAGATGTCCTTGAATTGCTCGAATCGGGTCGGAAAACGCCAAATTTGTCCCCGGCGGGGCTCGAAAAGCCCAAAGGTCGGCTTGGAGGTCGATCATCCAGCGTGTTTTGGTGCTCGTTCCGAGCTCAGTATCGATCATTAGACTCTGGCGAAGGGCCGCCGAGCCGAGTGAGACACGTTCGACGATTGAACTTCCCCATTGCGCGCGAGTTCCGACTCCTGTGTACGCGGCGATTCGTGCGTTCCGAAAGACGAGCGGCTCTTTTTTTGTCGTCTCAGTCACGAGAATTGGAGATGGCGCGCTTGATTCCTGAGGTTCTTGATCACGCTGTTCCTGGTCGACCGCCCCGTAGATCTCATTTGCTTGAGGAAGACTGATTTTTTTCGCCGCGGAATAGCTTCCTGCTCTGCCATTCTCGCGGATCGAAGCGATTCGGTAGTAGTAGGTGCGCCGATTGCTCGGAGAATGTGAAAATCTCCACGTGAACTCGGGCGCTTCGACATCTTGGCGTTCGATCGTTTGTTTGAAGGATTGAGAATCAGAAATCTCGACGCGGTACCGAACGGCTCGTTTGACAGATTTCCATGTCAGGTGAATTTCGAGTGCCTCGGGCGGCTCCTCAGCCGCCCAAGCTTCCGAGATAAAGAGGCTAAGCCAACTCGTGCGTTTCTTTGGTTTGGCCGGGGGAATAGCGCTGGGGCCTGGCATCTTCTTTATTGTGATCTCAGCTTTGTCGAGATCGGGAGGGGGCAGCTCTTCTTCGGTCGGGTGACTTGGAATTCGACTGGAGACGGAATGTGCATCTGCGGAATTTTGAATTCTGAATGGTCGGCTTGGACTACTGCTTCCGCTACGAGCACCGCGGACGCGCCAATAGTACAATTCGACTCCGTTTGGAGGACCGAGACTCACCTTGGCTTGAACCTCCGCTCGCGGTGTAGGAGATTGCGCAATGGTTATCCGTTTGATGATTTCTGAGAAATGCTGGTTCTTGGCCACCTCAAGCACAAGGGGCTCGTCCGGATAAGCGGGGGAGGGAGAGCCCCTCCAAGAAAAATTGACTTCGGTCGTTGATGTTCGTGACTCAATCACTTCATTTACGTCCGGATATAGGGGCATGAATGGGGGGGTATCCACTTGGGGGGCGAGTTGGGAGGTAGGATCGCTCGCGAGAACAACTTTCTCACCGCGTTTGAGATCGACGACCCCCGTGGGGGACACCACTTCCGCGGCTCCTTCGGATAGGTAGAACTGGGTTTCTCCGCTTTCGGCGACGCTGATGGAGAACTCAGCTGTCGCATTGGGGCGCAGATGCGCGCTCCCGACGATGAGTTCAAATGCTTTCTGTTGAGAACGCGGACTTTTCCGGAGGGTGCCCCTCAGTAAGCGAATTCGAACCGGGCCGCCGCGAGCGAAGGAGTCAGACCGTGAGACCTCGATCATGCTCTGAGGTCCGATGATGATCCCCAGCCCGTCATTGAATTGAACTTCCGCCTGTCCTGATTCGCCAGTCATCAGGTGGTCATATTCCCGGAGGTTGGTCTGCGATGGGGCCGATAGCCAGGCTAACTCTCCCTCGGACCGCAACCGCGTGTCTCGACTGCTGTCCACCAAGGAGGCGATTTCCGGTCTGTCCGAAAGTCGGCTGGACGCGTCCCCGGCGATCCAGTTCACCCATCGATCTAGATCAAAGAGAAGATAGATCTGGGCCGCCAGCACCAGCAGCGAAAGGCCGACGAAAGTTGGCCACTTCTTATTTGTATTTTGTTGAACAGGTAGAGCATCCACCATTGTAGCTTTGTCGCCCATCTGTGATTCTATATCTATGGTCGGCAGCGTGAAATACCCAATTCGCACAAAGATGGCGGCGCTGTGCGCTTTTCTCACTATTTTTGCGACCGGAGCCTATCTTGCGCTCGCCGTATCCGTGTTTCGTGCGGATAAACTCGAGCTCGTGTATGAATTGAACCACTCGACAGTCAGATCACTGACAGGTGAGTTAGATTCCTTCATTAGATCCGCCCGGGAGCAGATTCGCATTCTCGCCCAGGTGAGCTCGAATCGGGAAATCGTGGAAGGGCTGCTGGCTGGCGACAAGGATGTCCTTCATTTCGCTCTGTTCGAGAGGGCGAAAGAGTGGAAGCCGCTCGTTGAATTTTCAGGGCGGGATCAAAAACAGATGTCTATGGACCGAGCCTCCATCCCCTGGGCTCGAATCGAGAAGGAAGGACTGGTAACTTGGAATTCTTCTCGTGTGCCGGAAGATATGCCCGCAATTTCCGTGGCTGTTCGAATTCTGGCGGAAAATGATCGTGGTGCGGAACTTATTGGGGTTCTCGAGTATAAAGCTGATCTCATCCTTAGAGCGATGGGCGCACGATCGTTGGCGGAGGTCTTTGCCGTTGAATCTTCAGGTAGGGTGTATCTGCACCCCAGTTCAGACCATCTTTATGTGTCTAAGCTTTTACAGGAGGATCCGCTGATCAAAGAGGCGCTCCAGAGCCCTCTTCGGACTCAGGTTCGCAACTACAGGGACGGAAACAAGGAGTGGCTTGCGGCCTTCTCAACGACGGAGCTGGGAGGGGTTAGGGTTCTGTCCCGTGTCGATTCTTCTCAGGCGTTGCGCGCAGCCAGAGGGCTCATCGCGCGGTCCGTAGTGTTTTTCGGCATCATCGTTACCTTGTCGATCATTCTAAGTACTTGGCTTGCGCGTCAGTTTACCCGCCCGTTGTCTTCCTTGGTTGAGGCTACGGAGCGGATATCGAAGGGTGACCTGAATGTAACTCTCCATGTCGATACCCGGGATGAGCTCGCAGTTTTAACGAGTTCGTTCAATGTCATGGCGTTTGAACTCGCCAGACAACGCGCGGCGCTTGAACAGCAGCAGCATGAGTTGACGTTGAAGGTGAAAGAGCGGACGCAGTCGCTTGAGACGGAAAAAAGAAGTACGGCCGAGGCGCAGCAGAATCTCCTAAAAACCACGCGTCTAGCCACGCTAGGAGAGATGGCAGGCGTTACCGCACATGAAGTTTTAAATCCGTTGAACAACATGAACATTCGAATTGAGAAATTCAAAGCGCAAACCGCGGCATTGAGAGAGTCAGACTTGCAGGTTTTAGGTCAGATTTTGTCCGGATGGAGGGCCGCCGTGGCTGCGGGGGGGGTGAGTCAGCTGGCCTCGGAGCTTGCGAAATCCGTGAGCCCGGAAAAACGCCTCATTGATGAGGATCTCGATAACCTCGATGGCATCGCGAAAGACTTTCAAGGGACGCTGTCGTCTTTCAGGGAAGATATGGTTTTTTTCTCCTCCCAGATCGCTCGTGTCACTCGCATCGTGAATAACATGCGCTCACTTTCTAGGGTCGGAGGTGAGCGACGGCCAATCGATGTTCACCGTCCTCTCGATGACACTCTTTTGACGCTTAAAGATGCTGCGCAGAAGAGGAAGGTCTCGTTGGTTTCTGAATATAGCCAAGACCCGAGAGAAAACTTCGTGATCATTGCTGACCACGATGAACTGATTCAGGTATTCTCTAATCTGGTGCGAAACGCGATGGATGCCCTCATGCAGACTCGGGAGCTTCGTGCGCCCGAGGTTCGGATTCGAACTTCTTGGGACGAAGGCCGAGTTATTGTACAAATTTGCGACAACGGACCCGGCGTTGATGCCGCGATTCGTGCCCGTCTTTTCGAGCCGAATGTCACGACGAAGAGCGCGGCCGATGGAACAGGTCTTGGTCTGAGCATTTGTAGGCGTATCATTCGGGCGTTTGACGGCGATATCGATGTCGTGGACCGAGAAGATGGACAGCCCGGTGCGGTATTCAGAGTCTGGTTACCGAGGGTGAGGTCATGAGGAACAATACGATTCTCATTGTTGACGATGAACCTGAGACTTTGCAGGGCTACCGAGATTTTCTGTGTGAGAACCTTGGTGAGGCGCCGGCTTCTCGTAAGAGTTCACGCCAGGCGACGTCGAACAGTCCCCAGGAAGCGGTTCCCTCTCCTCGTTCGGGAGAAAGTTATCGTCTTCTCTCTGCGGCGTCCGGCGAGGAAGCGATCGCCTTGGTGAAACAGGAGTTGGCGGAGGGACGCCGGGTTGCAGCAGGATTTTTTGATGTCAAGCTTGAGGGCGGGATCGATGGTTTGACCACGATCCAGGAAATCAAGAAGTTGGACCCGGATCTTCGGTGTGTCGTGGTGACCGCCTATCATGATCGCTCGGTCGACGAGATCAATACGCTCTTTGGCGAAGCATTTAAGGACCATTGGGACTACTTGAACAAGCCTTTTACTCGAGGGGAGATCGTCCAAAAAGCGCGCCAAATGGTGTCCGCCTGGAACAGGGAGAAGGAGGTTCATTTTCTCCATGAGCAGCTGATCCGGTCTGAGCGACTGGCAGCCATTGGACAGGTTGCTAGGGGCGTTGGCCATGAATTCGGAAATATTTTGTTAAGAATCATGGGAAAGGCCGATCTGGCCCTGAGCGAGACGGACATGTCGAAAGTGAAGGGCCATCTTGAAGTGGTCATCAGCGCTTCCGAGAGAGCCAGTGTGATCGTCCGAAATCTGCAGTCTTTTTCCAAGACAGAACCCGTATTTGAAGCGGGGAGTGTGAATACCGTGATTGAGGAGGCCCTGTCCCTAGTCGGTCATGAATATCAGAGGCAGACAATTTTGGTGGAGAGATTGTTGCCGGCCTTGCCCGACGTGAAGATGGACCGAGTGCGTATTGGGCAGGTCGTTCTCAATCTCCTTATTAATGCGATGCACGCAGTTGTCGCCAAAAACCCAAAGGGCGGAAAGGTGTCGATCTCGAGCCGATCTCTCGAGGCCGGTGGCATTGCGGGCGTCGAGGTTTCCGTGGCGGATTCGGGGACAGGGATTCCTTCCGAAGTGCTTCCGCGTATTTTTGATTTCGCGTTTACGACCAAGGGCGAGGGCGGTAGCGGATTGGGTCTTGCTGTGTCTAAGGAGATTATCAATGCTCATTCAGGCCAGATCGCAGTCAATACTCAGCTCGGTCAGGGCGCTGATTTTCGGTTTTGGATTCCCTTAGGGGGGCCAGCTAGATGAGTGGTACAAAAAAGACTGACCCACATTTTTTAGTAGTGGATGACGATGATGCAAGCCGCGATACAATCATCGAGTATCTCTACTCAATGGGTTTTCCGCACGTACAACAAGCCAAGGATGGCCAACAGGCGTTGTTGATTCTCGACCGCGACCCGAGTATCAATTTCATTATTTCAGACTGGGACATGCCAAAGCTGAATGGTTTGAATCTACTTCAGAAAGTCCGCTCGAGTCCCAAGAGGTTTAATATCCCGTTCCTTATCGCGACGTCCCCGGTTTCCCAGGAGACTGAAAAAATTGTCCTGGCGGCGGAGAACATGGTGTCGTCATATATTATCAAACCGTTTCGCGTGAAGACCTTTCAGGAGAAGGTACTCGCTCTCGTCAACGGAGAGAACAAGCAGCCAAAGGGGAGCGCGGTTGTCATTGACGATGATGATGATGCACGAGAGATGGTTGAGGAGTATCTTAGAAAGGAAAAATTTCAGGACGTGAAGACGTTCAAGGAGGGTCGATCGGCCCTTGCGTATCTAGAGACCGCTTTCGCCAAGGTTAGCTTGATTGTATCTGATTGGGAGATGCCTGAGATGAACGGCATCGAGCTCCTCAAAGCGTGCAAAGCGGATTCTAGAATTCGAGATATTCCGTTTCTCATGATCACGTCTCAAACTTCTATTGAGCGGACCAAAGTGATGCAGGCCGCGCGTTCTAATGTCGACGATTACCTGCTGAAGCCATTCAGTAACGACGATCTCAAGAAGCGGATCGGATTTCTCATGGAGCGCACAACGGCTCGATCGAAAACCACGAAAGGGATTGTGGCAGCTCTCGATCATCTTGAACATGCTCATTACAACAAGGCTATTCAGCTTTTCGAGGAGAGCCTCATGATTGATCCACAGAGCGATGTCGCTCTTCGGGGTCTCGGCGATGCCCTTACCAAGACAAAGGGGTATGACGCGGCTCTTCCGCATTATAAGAGGGCGGTCGAGGCGAATCCCGCAAATGCAAAGGGCTATATCAAGCTGGCTCAAACTTATGAGCAGCTCGGCCTTTTTGATAAAGCGCAAGCGGTGCTGCAAGCGGGAGTCGGAGAGATCGGATTTAATGCCGATCTCCATTATCAGCTTGGGTGGATTTATCATAAACAGGGAAAGAACGATTTGGCGCGTATGGAGTTCCAAACCACTCTTGAGATTCAACTCGGTCATCAGGAGGCCCGTTTGATGCTCGATCTTTTAGGCCAGGAGAAGCGGGATTGAATCTGATGGAACTTAAATCAAGACGAATTTTGGTGGTCGAGCCTGGGCGTACGGCCTTTGAGCTGGCCAATGATATTCTCGTCCCGCTTGCCGCGCACCTCACTCATGTTCCCGACATCGATACGGCCTTACATCGGGTACGAGCTTGGAAGCCGCATCTGATTTTGATCGACTGTGGGCTGATCGTGGACAGAAATGACCGTGATTCCATTATTGATACGTTGAGGTCGATTTCTAGTGATGAATATGTCTCGGTGGTGTTGCTGTGCGAGGAAGGGTTTTCACCTGAGCTGTTGAAGATGCTCTCCGTAGGTGGCGATGATTTTTTAATTAAGCCCCTCAAGAAGAACGAGGTGATCGCGCGTCTCAGCTGTGCAGTACGTATGCGGGACCTTCATGATCAGCTGAGGAGGTCTCAGCATCGCATTGAAGAGTTGACGGCTATCGATGATTTGACCGGTTTGCTGAACATGAAATATCTATACCGCCATGGCGAGGATGACGTCGCGCGATGTCGGAGATTTCGAAAGCCGGTGACGGCTGTCCTGGTTGATATTGACCATTTTTCGGCCATCAACGAGGCGCATGGCTTCCCTTTCGGTAGCTATGTAATCAAGGAGGTCGCCGGTTTGGTCCGCAGTTGCATTCGAAAGGTAGATCGGGTGGCCCGCGTGGGAGCAGACGAGTACTTTGTTCTCTTGCCGGAGACTGATTTGGCGGGAGCTGAGTTTGTCGCAGAGCGCATCCGCGATACGATTCAGAACCATGAACACCGCTCGGAGAAGGAGTTTGCAAAGGTGACTGTGTCTATCGGGGTGGCTGGGTTCGGAATCGGTGAGGAGATGGGATCTCTCAACGATTTTTTTAGGAATGCCAGCGAGGCCCTTCGTTCAGCAAAGGTGGCCGGAGCGAATCGAATCGAAGTCTTCTCATTCGCCTAGCGGCTTCACTTGAGTCTTGCCCCTGATGCGTTGCAGTGATAGCGCGTATTTGCTTTGGGGGTTTTCTTGCGGACGATTGGGTTTGTCTTTTATTTTCAAAGGGTTGGGCTTGTTTTTGGGCTTATGGCATCGGCAAGCGCCTATGCTGCTCATCCCACGAGGTTTCTCCAGGAGGACGACGAGCTGAGACTTACCCCCGCGGACGTGCGGCGGGTTGACCATCTTCCCGCCTCTGCAATTGCGATTTCGACCTGGCGATCGGGACTTCGGTTCACGACGGACGCGTCGATGCTCCTGACTGGGGCGGATTTTGATTCGATATTGAGAGATTCTCGTGCTTTTGGGCAATATCGGCAGATGCGCATGCCGAATCTCATCGCTAGCGATGTGGTAATCCCTGGCGCGAGCGATTTCGTGGTCTGGACCCACATGGAGACGCGGGTGTTGATTTTTAGCCAGGTATCAAAGCATTTCATTCAAGTGCGTTTGATGCCCGGGGAAAACGAACGGGGAGGGATAGGCCAGACTTGGGTCCTCTATCACCCCACAGAGGCGGAGAGGCGCGCACGTGGATTTAGTGCGGCTGCAAAGCCTGATTTCAGTGCCTTTAGCGATTTTTGGGGCGCCTGGTACATGGAGCCGCAACCCGACGGCTCTATCTATTGCCGATACGTGATCTCTGGCTTAGTCAGAAATCCCCTTGTGAATGGTGGCCCGGGCGCCTCCGTGGCTATGCGCCAGTTTGGCAATGGGGTATATGGAGTGATGAGTCGTCTTTTCGAAAGAGCTCATCTTCGCGCCCAGGCGGTTCAACGGACACCCTAGACCTGGCAACCACGCTAGTTATACGCTGGGATTCATGAGCGAAAAATTGGCCCCGCTCGATGGGCAGGAGCACATTAAGCGGAAGCGGGAGTGGCTCGCTATCGTTTTGCTTGTCGGCCTGTTTGCAGGCCTGACGGCGCTTGAATTTCGTTTTACAAAAATTTCGAGCACCCTTCCGTTCGTTACTTCGATTTTTTTCTTCGGGTTGCTTAACATCAATCTTATTATCTTGATCGCGTTAGTTTGGCTGGTTTCACGTAATATCGGCAAACTTTTCATCGAACGTAGACGGCGCGTTCTAGGCTCGCGATTGAAAACTCGGTTGGTGATCGCTTTTCTCGGGCTGTCGATCACGCCAACTCTTGTTTTGTTTGTTGTCTCGGCGCTTTATATCAATTCGAGTTTCGACAAATGGTTTTCTTTGAAGATCCAGAATACGCTTCAAGCCTCGCTCGACATTACGCGCACTTATTATCGGAATGCCGAACAAACGACCACCCACTTCGCGGAGCACATGGCAAAGAGTCTGCAGAGGAGACTTCTAACGGAGCGGCAGGGCTTGGGGGCTGCCGGGGCGCCTCCCCTGCAGATTCCCTCGTGGCTTCCTGTTTTTCTTGAAGCGCAAAGGGACCTCCTCGCTCTCGATGCGGTCGAATATTATTCCGGCCCGGTCGACGAACGTTCTATTGCGCAGCGCCCGTATAGCAAGGAGCGCCCAGATCATTTTCCTCGATTGAGCGTCGACCTTCTGGAGAAGGCATTTGCCGGCGAGACCATCTCTGCCATTCAGCACATCGGATCGGGAGATCTGATTCGAACGATCATACCAGTGCGAACTCCCGATCGAAGCGTTCTCGGGGTTGTTGCCGTCAATAGCTTCATTCTTGTCAGTTTGGTGAACAAGGTCGATGAAATTTCCAGTGTTTTTGAGGATTACAAAGACGTCAATCCGCTCAAATACCCGATGAAGACCACCTATTTGGTGATTCTGATCATGATCACACTCGTTTTGATCTTCGTCGCGATTTGGGTGGGGCTCTATATGGCGAGAGAGCTGACTGTTCCGCTCGAACGATTGGTCCAGGGAGCGCAGGCCGTGGGTGCGGGCAATCTCGATGTGCGAATCGCCGGGACGGGCCATGATGAAATCGCTGTTTTGGTAGAGTCTTTCAATCGAATGACAGCCGACCTGGGCGAAAACCGTCGTCGGCTAGTGCAGGCCAGCGCGGATTTGGAAAAGCGACGCTTACAGCTCGAAGCGGTTCTGACGAATGTGGGTACCGGTGTGATCGTCGTGGACCAGGCCGGGGAGGTGACCACTTTCAACAGGTCGGCCTCCTCCTTGCTCTCCATCCCGTCTGCTTCGGCATTAGGTAAACCTTTTGAGGAGGTTTTGCCGCCTGAATGCGAGGACCTTGTCGCGTCCGTGAAGGATTCGTTGGCTACCCTGAATCAGGGTCGAGGGGGGGCGAGCTCTTCGCCTGAACCAGTGCAATGGGCGATGAGAATGGCAGACGAGGTGCGAACCTATAATGCGGTATTGACGCCACTTCGAGATTTGCTGAGGGACACTCCTACCGGGGTCGTCATCGTCATTGACGATCTCACTCATCTGGTCAAGGGCCAACGCGAGATGGCTTGGCGCGAGGTCGCCAGGCGAATCGCGCATGAGATCAAAAATCCACTGACTCCGATCAAGCTTTCGGCGCAACGGCTCCAGCGCCGATTAGGAGATCTGCGAGGAAAAGACGCCTCTCTCCTCAAAGAGTGCACGGATACGATCATTCGCCATACGGACGAGTTGAAGGAGATGGTGAACGAATTTTCAAATTTTGCTAGATTTCCAGAAATTTCCCCCGCCCCCCATGACTTGAATCACGCGTTGGCTGAGGTGGTCTCTCTGTATAGTCAGGCGCATCGGGAAATTCAGTTCCCTTTTGAGCCGGATACAAACCTACCGGTTTTCGATTTCGATCGAGATCAGGTGAAGAGAGTGTTGATCAACTTGATTGATAATGCTGTCGCCGTTTCACCGCGTAGAATAAAAGTGGAGACTCATTTTAATGCGGATCTTCAGATGGCTGCCTTGGTGGTGACGGACGACGGTCCGGGGATGCCCGAGGAGGTCCGAACTCGGGCGTTCGAGCCTTATTTTTCGACCAAGAGCGGTGGCTCCGGCCTTGGATTGGCAATTGCGAAGCGAATCATTAATGATCATGATGGTTTCATTCGGGTTCAGTCTTCTCCTGAGGAGGGGACCAAATTCCTCATTGAGTTACCCACTGGATCTCGGCAGAAGATGGTGAAGAGCAAATGAATCACCGCGAAATTCTTATCATCGATGATGAAGCCTCGATTCGAACCACCCTCGCGGAGGCGCTGAAGGACGAAGGATACCGCGTCATCGTTGCGGCGGACGGCAAAGCCGGGTTGGAGAGTATCCGGGAGAACCATCCCGACGTAGTACTGCTGGATATTTGGATGCCTGGAATCGATGGGATTGAGACCCTGAAGCAGATCAAGGCGGGAGATCCCGGACAGGTAGTCATTATGATGTCCGGGCATGGCACCATTGAAACGGCCGTGAGATCGACCAAATTTGGTGCTTACGATTTCATTGAGAAGCCCCTTTCGCTGGAAAAGCTACTGGTCACCTTGGCCAACGCTCTGAGCGCGCAGGACCTCGCCCGAGAAAACCGAGTTTTGCGCAAACAGGTGAGGAAGCAAAGGCTCCTCGTGGGGGAGAGTCCTCAAATGCGGCAGCTGATGGACTTGATACGTAGGGTGGCGCCGACCACCGGTTCAGTCCTCATTACGGGAGAGAATGGAACGGGAAAAGAGTTCGTTGCTCATGGTATTCACTCGCACTCCTTGCGTTTCGTGAAGCCATTTGTCGAAGTGAACTGCGCGGCCATCCCTGAAGAGCTCATCGAGAGTGAGCTTTTTGGCCACGAAAAGGGCGCCTTCACCGGGGCGACCCACCTCCGTCGAGGAAAGTTTGATCTGGCGAACGGTGGTACGCTTTTTTTAGACGAGATCGGCGACATGTCGTTGAAGACCCAGGCCAAGGTATTGCGCATCCTTCAGGAGCAGAAGTTCGAGCGGGTGGGCGGCACGCAAACTCTGTCGGTGGATGTTAGAATTGTTGCCGCCACGAACAAAGACTTGAAAGCCGAGATTGCTCGAAATCAGTTTCGTGAGGATCTCTATTACCGCCTCAACGTGATTCCCATACAGGTGGCGCCTTTGCGGGAACGAGGCGGCGATGTCGCGCTCCTCGCGGCCCATTTTCTAGTGGAAAACGCCCAGGCCTATGGGCGGCGGCCGCGAGTGTTGAGCCCGGAAGCGTTGCGGGCGCTCGAAAACTATTCCTGGCCCGGCAATGTCCGAGAGCTGCGAAACTTGATCGAACGCATCATCATCCTGACCTCGGAGTCCGAGGAGGGCCAGCCCGTCTCGGCTGCGTCTATTTTGGCTTATCTCGAGCCAGACTCCTCCCGCGAGGAGGGGGTCGTCGCTTCTGACTCGGAGGGCTCTAGTCCAGCCGGGCCGCGAAATTTGCGAGACGCCCGAGTCGAGTTTGAGAAAGATTTCATCGTAAAATCGCTTAAAGAAAACGACTGGAATATCTCAAAGACGGCGGTCGCCATGGGAATTGAGCGTTCGTATCTCCACCGCAAGATCAAGTCATACGGAATTGAAAGCGAGTAGCGGTGAAAGTTGCACACAGGGGGGGAGCTGACATACTGTTCCGCTCGCTATGGCAGAAAAAATCACTCCCCGTGTCCAGGATTTCTCTCAATGGTACCAAGACGTCGTATTGCAGGCGAAGTTAGCCGACTATAGCCCGGTCAAGGGCTGCATGGTGATTCGGCCCAACGGCTACTCGATCTGGGAGCGAATCCAGAAGGATCTAGATGCGAAGATCAAGAAGCGGGGCGTTCGTAACGCTTATTTTCCGCTCTTTATTCCGGAGAGTTTTCTCAAAAAAGAAGCGGAGCATGTCGAGGGTTTCGCTCCCCAGTTAGCGGTGGTGACGCATGCCGGCGGCAAGGAGCTTGAGGAAAAGCTCGTGGTTCGTCCGACGTCCGAGACGATCATCAACAGCATGTTTTCAAAGTGGGTGCAGTCCTATCGCGACCTGCCGCTGCTGATTAATCAGTGGGCGAATGTGGTCCGGTGGGAAATGCGGACCCGGCTCTTTCTTCGGACGACCGAGTTTTTGTGGCAGGAAGGGCATACTTGTCACGCGACTGCCGAAGAAGCCGAGGAAGAAGCGCGAGAAATGCTTCGGGTATACACGCAATTTTCAGAAGAGACCTTGGCCATGCCGGTATTGGCTGGCCGTAAGAGCGAGAGCGAAAAATTCGCGGGGGCCCTGCGCACTTATTGCATCGAGGCAATGATGCAGGACAAGAAGGCGCTCCAGGCCGGAACCTCTCACAATCTTTCTACTCACTTCGCGAGCGCGTTCGAGACGAAGTTTCTCGACAAGGATGGCGTGCAAAAGTTCGTGCATCAGACGAGCTGGGGCGTGTCCACGCGTTTGATCGGCGGAATGGTGATGACTCACTCGGATGACAAAGGTCTGGTTTTGCCGCCCTCTTTGGCGACGACTCATGTCGCCATCGTGCCGATCATGGCGAATGCGGCAGCCAAGCCACAGGTTCTTGAGATGGCAGACCGGATTGCCGCGGAGATTCGGCGAGAGGCGGAGCGGGCGGGGTTCGCTTACGAGATTGGTGTGGTCGTCGATCGCGATGAATCTCGCCAGCCGGGTTGGAAGTTCCACGAGTACGAGCTCCTGGGTGTTCCGGTTCGCATTGAGGTCGGTCCGCGAGATCTCGAAAAAAATCAAGCCGTCTTGACTCGCAGAGATGACGGAAAGAAGGAATTTATTCCTCTGGACCAGTTGGCGGTGAAATGTATTGCGACCTTGAAGGCGCTGCAAAAGGACCTCCTCGAGCGGGCTCGTAGCCATCGCGAGGCAAATACTCATCGGGTCGACTCTTACGCTGATTTCAAGACACAGTTGGACGAGAAGGGTGGCTTCTTCCTGGCCTCTTGGTGCGGAACGAAAGAATCGGAGGCTCTTGTGAAGGAAGAGACGAAGGCCACTATTCGCTGCCTTCCTCTGGATGCGAATTTTCAACCTCAGAAGGATGATCGGCCCTGCATGATCACGGGTCAAAAAACCGGCAATGTGACCGCCATTTTCGCACGCAGCTATTGATCATGAAACCGATGAGTTCATCCATGCCAACTCGATTGATGGTGGCTCTTGATTATCCGACCTGGGCGGAGGCCCAGGCCCTGGTAACGAAGCTTCAGGGTTTGCCGGTTATTTTTAAGGTCGGTTTCGAACTTTTTGTCTCGGAAGGGCCTAGGAGTGTTGAGTCCTTGAAGGATCAGGGCTTTGAGGTTTTTCTTGATCTGAAGCTGCACGATATTCCCCATACCGTCGCATCGGCCGTGAGGGCCGCGGGCCAGTTAAAGGTAGATTACCTCACTGTCCATCTCGGGGGTGGCCTGGAGATGCTTCTGGCGGCTAAGGCCGCGTGCGATGGGCCGGGGCCGAAGATTCTCGGTGTCAGCGTTCTCACCTCTTTTTCCTCGGAGGGTTGGAAGGGTGTCATCCAAGCGATGACTGGTGTCGATTGCTCCGTGATTTCTTCGGTCGAGGGTTTGGTTCGATTGGGAAAACAAGCAGGAATGGATGGAATTGTTTCTTCCGGCCAAGATCTCGCTGTCGTGAGGCGTGTATATCCGCGGGCGTTGACGGTTGTGCCTGGAATTCGACCACTGGGGACAGACGCGGGAGATCAGGCACGAATTATGAGCCCCTCGGAAGCAGCCCAGAATGGAGCCGGTGCTATCGTGGTGGGTCGTCCGATCAGTCGGGCGCAAGATCCGCGGTTGGCGGCGCAGAACATCCTTGCTGAGTTGGCGGCTGTCCGTTAGGCGACCGATATTGTGTCAGACTTACTCCATCTCAGAAATCCCCACAGTGCTTTAGCTGCTCTCGAAAATCGCCCGCAGGACTGCGAGCGGGTGATTGTTCCCGCTGCCCTGTTGCGTTCCGATCGAGGCGAGGGCCTGTTGGGTCGTGATGCTTGGCTCAAGGTCATGAACCTGGCTCGCAAGAACAAGATCGAGGTATTTGAAGCAGCGCGAAAAGAGCGTGATCCCCGCGATCTGAAGGATGGCCGCCAAGGGGGAGCAGAACTCTGGGTCAAAGAGCGTGATCCCCTCTCCTTGGAAGAGCTGTTTGAGGGCGTGAAGGAAAACCCTGAAGATCGTGGGCTTTGGCTGGCCCTGGATCAGATTCAGGATCCCCACAACCTCGGCGCGATTTTTCGAACTGCGGCATTTTTCGGCGTCCGAGGGATCATCACGACTTTTGAGCGCGCGGCTCCGCTCTCGGCCACGGTCTATGATGTTGCATGTGGAGGCGTAGATGCCGTTCCGTTTGCCATCGAGACGAATTTGGCGCGTTCTCTGGAGCGAGCGAAAGACATGGGCGTTTGGACCCTGGGTGCCTCTGAGCATGCTGACCAGAGCGTAGATCAGATTCCGCACGATCGGGCTTGGCTGCTTCTGGTCGGAAATGAGGAGCGGGGTCTTCGTCGGCTGACGCTCGAGAACTGCGACATGATCTGCCAGATTCCGCCTTTTGGGCACGTGGTCACTTCTTTGAATGTTTCGGTCGCCGCGGCAATTTTGATTTCGAAGCTTTCTTCGGCCTCAACTTAGCGGGGCCGATGGTTCGGATATAGTCGAGTCGAAAGGGCCAAAGCAGGGTCGTTTCTTCTTTGAGAACCAAAAACTCGCCATCTGGCAGGCTAAAGCTTCCGAGGGCATGACCTCTTAATTGACAGATTTTCCGATTGGACCCTTCAAAAACGATATCCAGCGACGTTTTGTCCTCAGTCCATTGGTCAAGTTTCGCTCTCCATCGGTCGATTCGGGGATGGAGCGAGGGCTGATACGGCCGCACCTGAAAGAGCTGGCCGATTCCCGCGACGATTCGAAGACTCGCCTTTTCACCCTCGGCAGCGAGATTTCTTTGCGTTTCGCGATCCTGGATCGTGCTCCCGCCAAAAGTCCGAATCGCAGATTCAATATGTTCTTCAATGTCGTCTTCCGTGAGCCACTCGCCGATGAGTTGATGGTCCGCTTCGGGGTGAAACTGAAAGCCGTAGATTTGGCTTCCGATTCGATAAGCCTGGTGTGCACAGGCGCCTGAGCTGGCGAGCAGCGTGGCGCTGGGTGGGAGTTGAAAAGTGTCGAAATGCCAGTGGTAGACCAGAGGATCTGCCCCCGCCGAACCGATAATCCGGTCTTCCGCGCCTGACGGATTGACTCGGATGGGATGCCAGCCGATTTCAGGGCGGGGATTTTTTTCGACTTTGGAGCCGAGGGCTCTGGCCAGAAGCTGGCCTCCGAGACAGATTCCTACGATGGGCAACTGGTTCGCCACTGCGGCGCGTAGGAGTTCGCACTCCTTGGGGATCCATGAGTGATCGTCATGGTCGTTGGCTCCCATGGGTCCGCCGAGCGAGAGGACGCCCCGAATATTTTCAACATCCGGATAGGTCTCATTTTCGTAGGGGTGAATCACCTGCGTCTCAATCCCCTGGCTCTCCAGCGCGCGACGAATCGCGGCGGCGTGTTCGTAAGGGGTATGTTGAATAATGAGTACGGGCCGTCTTCGATTGGGTCCGAGGTAGCGTTTTTGACTCATCCCTACCACTACGACGGAGTTTGAATTAATTGACAACCCAGAAAAGAGTTCTAAAGTCCTCACCTAAGGAGACTTACCTATGAACATGAAATTATTGAGTCCTTTGGCTTTGATCTTGATCGCCTCTTCGCCGGTTTTCGCGGCGGAGCGGAATGCTAAGATGAATCACGATGTCGTTCGCACCTCGAGCGCGGCTACGAGGTCGAACGTCAACATGTCGGATGTGGATGTCGGTTTTGGTCTGACCACCGTGGGTCAGTCGGGGCTCAGCTTGAACCTCGATATGTCTCAGACCACGAATCTGCAGATTATTTTCGGGATGGGTGTGGGCTCGAGTTCTTCCTCTTCTGCCGCCGCCATTGCGGCGGCACTTGCCGGGGTGCCTGCTAGCAGTTCGACCGTGACGCTTGGGGGCGGTGGTATTTTTCGTTACACTCTCATCGGTGACCGGAAGTTAGGCTTTCATGCCGGTGGTGGTACGGTTCTCGGAACCAATGGCGCGAACTTCTTCATCAAGATCATTCCTACCGTGGGCTTCCATTGGGTCTTCTTGGAGCACATCGGTGTTCATGTGGATATGGGACCGAATTTCCAGATCCTGGCCTCGAGCCCCGCGGCGTTCAGTTTCAGCTTGGGCGAGCATGGCAGTCCGTTCGGCTTGAGCTTGCATTACTACTTCTAAGACAAATCCCTGCAATTTGGCTTGCCGGTGGGCCCGGGGTAGTATTACCTCGGGCCCATTCTGCTGAAGTAGCTCAGTTGGTAGAGCAACGGTTTTGTAAACCGTAGGTCGCGGGTTCGAGTCCCGCCTTCAGCTCCATTTTCCCTCTTCTCAATCGGAGACCCCCCTGTTACAAGCAGGGGCCCTAAAAGACATATTTGATGGAGAGATACCCAAGTGGCCAACGGGACCAGACTGTAAATCTGGCGGCGAATGCCTTCGAAGGTTCGAATCCTTCTCTCTCCACCATTTTATTTCGTAGGTCAGGCTGCAAATGCCCCTAAAGAAGGCATTGCGGAACTCCTGATTTTAGGGGAAGTTCCCGGTGCTAGATCAGCTCCGGGCCAGTTTTTTGGTTTTTAGGGGTAGGTGCGGGCATAGCTCAGTTGGCTAGAGCGTCAGCTTTCCAAGCTGAGGGTCGAGGGTTCGAGTCCCTCTGCCCGCTCCAGTGCTCTTGTAGCTCAGTGGTAGAGCACTCCCTTGGTAAGGGAGAGGTCAAGGGTTCAAGCCCCTTCAAGAGCTCCATTTTTTTAACAACAGCTAAAGACCCCAGGAAGGTCAATAGCACTTAGCGGAGGCCAGTAGGTATATGTCGAAAGAGAAGTTTGACCGTTCAAAACCCCACGTCAATATCGGGACGATCGGGCACGTCGACCACGGGAAGACGACCCTGACCGCCGCTATTACAACCGTTCTCGCGAAGAAGGGCCTGGCTCAGGCTCGCGGGTACGATCAGATCGATAACGCGCCTGAAGAGAAAGAGCGCGGGATTACGATCAATACGACGCACGTAGAGTATTCGACCGTAAATCGTCACTATGCGCACGTCGACTGCCCGGGCCACGCCGACTATGTCAAAAACATGATCACCGGCGCCGCCCAGATGGACGGAGCCATTCTTGTGGTTTCCGCAGCGGATGGCCCGATGCCGCAGACACGTGAGCACATTCTTCTGGCTCGCCAGGTCGGCGTTCCGGCGGTCGTGGTGTTCATGAACAAGTGCGACATGGTGGATGATGCCGAACTTCTGGACCTTGTCGAAATGGAAGTTCGTGAACTCCTCACTATGTACAAGTACCCTGGTGATTCGATTCCGATCATTAGAGGTTCTGCCTTGAAGGCGATGGAAGGCGATGTGGGCGACCTCGGCGAGTCGGCGATTATGAAGCTGATGGAAGCTTGTGACAGTTACATCCCGCAGCCTAAGCGTGAGAAGGACAAGCCGTTCCTCATGCCGATCGAAGACGTCTTTTCGATTTCGGGTCGTGGAACTGTTGTCACCGGCCGTGTGGAGCGCGGTGTGATTAAGGTTGGCGAAGAGTGCGAAATCATTGGCCTTCGTCCGACGGTTAAAACGGTTGTTACTGGTGTTGAAATGTTTAGAAAGCTGCTCGATCAGGGCGAGGCTGGCGATAACATCGGCGCACTTCTTCGGGGTACGAAAAAAGAAGATGTTGAGCGTGGTCAGGTTCTGGCCCATGTTGGAACGGTTACTCCTCATAAAAAGTTCAAAGGCTCGGCGTATATCCTCACCAAGGAAGAAGGGGGTCGTCATACTCCGTTCTTCAAGGGATATCGGCCGCAGTTCTACTTCCGCACGACGGATGTTACCGGCGTTGTGACCCTTCCTCCGAATGTGGAGATGGTCATGCCTGGCGATAATATTCAGATCGAAGTCGAGTTGATCACTCCGATCGCGATGGAAAAGGAACTGCGTTTCGCAATTCGTGAAGGTGGCCGTACGGTCGGCGCCGGAGTGGTTGCGGAAATCGTCGAGTGAGGCAGATTCAATAGGTTCCTTCGGGGTTCATTCTCGGGGAGGAGGGCGAGTCGCTTTCTTCCCCGCTTTTTGAGTTTTGAGGGTATTAGGTTAGGGCAGTAGCTCTAATGGTAGAGCGGCGGATTCCAAATCCGTAGGTTGTGGGTTCGAGTCCCTCCTGCCCTGCCAAACTTCAATTCAATCTTTTCGGGATAGGCCATGGAAAATCAGCATCAAAAATGGGTCAATCTCAGTCTCGTTGCTGCAGGCGTGTTGCTTGCGTATATTTTTTACGAGCTCGTGATGCGCCTTGTAGCGGCATATGATCTTGAGACGCGTGTGCGGGAAATTGATTTTGTCGTTCAGGTCGGAGCCATCGGCTTAGGTGCGGTGACGGGGTTGGTGTTTCGGTACTTGGTGCCGCAGGCCAATCAGTTCCTGAATGAGGTTGTAGAGGAGCTTTCGCGAGTCACTTGGCCGACACAGAAGGAGACTTCTTCGGCTACGGTCGTAGTGATTATCATGGTTCTTCTCTCTGGGTTGATTCTGGGTGCATTTGACTATCTTTGGACCCGGGTGGTTCAGTGGGTCCTGTAGTTTGCTTGCAAGATAAGGAGTTTACGTCATGACGGAAGCCAATCCCGAACCACAGAGTGAGATGTCGTGGTATGTGGTGCACACCTATTCTGGCTATGAAAATAAGGCCAAATTGGCACTTGAGGACCGGATTAAGACTCACAAAAAGGAGCCTTTTTTTAGTGAGGTCATTGTCCCCGAGGAGAATGTTGTTGAGCTCGTCAAGGGTCAGAAGAAAACGACGAAGCGTCGCTTCTTTCCAGGGTACATCCTTGTGAAGATGATTTTGACCGACGAAACCTGGCACATTGTTAAAAACACCCCCAAAATTACTGGCTTTGTCGGCGACAAGGTTCGTCCGGTTCCGGTTCCGGAGTCGGAAGTTCAGAAGATGACGAATCGTATAGCAGAGGGGCAGGTTAAGCCGCGTCCGCGCGTTTCATTTACTGAGGGTGAGAATGTTCGGGTGGTGGACGGGCCGTTTGCAAACTTTAATGGCACGGTTGAAGACGTCAATCCAGACAAGGGCAAGGTAAAGGTGCTAGTGAGTATCTTCGGTCGGTCGACACCGGTGGAGCTCGATTTTATTCAGGTTGAAAAGATCTAAATTAGCGTGTTAACGGGAGCCGCTTATGGCGAAAAAAGTTACAGGTCAGATTAAGTTGCAGATTCCAGGTGGACAGGCCAATCCGGCCCCGCCTGTTGGCCCAGCACTCGGTCAGCGTGGTGTTAACATCATGGAGTTCTGTAAAGCATTCAATGCTCGAACGCAGGACCAGAAGGGTACCGTGATTCCGGTGATTATCACCGTCTATTCGGATCGCTCTTTTACCTTCATTACGAAGACTCCTCCTGCCTCGGTTTTGTTGTTTAAGGCAGCGAAAGTAGAGAAGGGATCTGGCGAGCCTAATAAGAAAAAGGCTGGTCAGGTCACCAAGAAGCAGGTCGAAGAGATTGCAAAACTCAAGATGCCTGATTTGAATGCAGGCAGTGTTGAGGCAGCGATGCGGACGATTGAAGGTACCGCGCGTAGTGCAGGTATTACGGTCGTATAAATCAATTCAAACAAAAAGTGGGAGTTCGGGCTTGTACCGAACGCTTGAACCACGGAGGACGGATATGGGCGACAGCTCAAAGAAGACAAAGGGTCGTAATACAAAGAAATATGCGATCGCCCAGGCAAAGATTAAGGTGGGACATCCTTATTCCGTGAAAGAGGCGTTTAGTCTGATTCCGGAAGTTGCCTTTGCAAAGTTTGACGAGACTGTGGACGTTGCTTTCAGTCTGGGTGTGGATCCTAAGCATGCTGACCAGATGGTTCGTGGTGCCTTGGTTCTTCCGCACGGTACCGGAAAAAAAGTTCGGATTGCCGTTCTAGCCAAGGGAGACAAGGCTCGTGAGGCCGAAGCGGCTGGGGCTGATACTGTGGGTTCTGAGGATCTCATCGAGAAGATCACCGGTGGTTGGCTGGATTTTGATAAAATGATCGCGACCCCTGATCAAATGGTTGCTCTCTCGAAGGTAGCTAAGATTCTCGGTCCTCGGGGACTCATGCCGAACCCTAAGACGGGGACGGTGACGATGGATGTAGCGAAGGCCGTGAAGGACCAGAAGCTTGGCAAGGTGGATTACCGCACCGAGAAGACGGGCATTATTCACGTTGTTATTGGCAAAAAATCTTTCGGTGCCGAGAAACTGATCGAAAATTTTCTTGCGATTGCAAACGCCATCATACGTGCGAAGCCGCCGACCAGCAAAGGTGCGTACATGAGGAATGTCGTGGTTTCGGCCACGATGAGCCCAGGGATCAAGGTTGATTCGGCTGATATTTTATCCGCAACTGGCAACGGTTAATCAGGAGTAGGTGAATTATGAATCGCGACACTAAAGTCGAAATGACGAAGGCGCTCAAAGACAAATTCTCCAGGGCAAAAGTCGCTATTTTTGCCGACTACAAGGGGCTGAAGTCGTCGCAGGCGGACGAGCTTCGGCGAGCTTTGCGGACGACTCAGACCGAAGTGAAGGTTCTGAAAAATAATATTGCCCGCCTCGTGATGAAGGATGGGTCGCCAGATCAAAAGCTGGTGGTTGACGCCACGGTTGGCCCAACCTTAGTAGCGTTTGCTTATGGCGACATGGCAAACGCGGCCAAGGTGATGGCCAAGTTTGCGAAGGAAAATGAGGCGCTCAAGCTGAAGGATAGCTTGATGGGTGATCGTCGAATTAACGTCGCAGAGGTGAATGAGCTCGCAAGTCTCCCCCCTCGTGAGGTTTTGTTGGCGAAAGTGTTGGGCACGATGATCGCGCCCGTCAGTAGTTTTGTGGGTGTTCTTGCTGCGGTTCCGCGAAGTCTGGTCACGGTTCTGTCTGCAATTGAAAAAAAGAAAACCAATTCCTGAGCGTAGGTGCAACGCACTTAGGTTTGGATTCGACTAGTGACCAGGAAAGTGACTAGGGAATGAAGATCGACGATGTCGGTCTCAACGCTTTGAGGTTAGGAAGGCCGAGAGCGAAAGAAGTAGGGTGAGGTAATTAAGATGTCGGCTATTACTAAAGAAAACGTAGTTTCGTTTATCGAAAACATGAGTGTACTCGAGTTGTCTCAGCTCGTGAAGGAGCTGGAACAGAAGTTCGGTGTCTCGGCTGCGGCTCCAGTTGCGGTCATGGCTGGAGGCGCTGCTGGCGCTGCTGCTGCTGAAGTGAAGACTGAATTCACTGTTGTTCTCGCCGCGGCGGGTGACAAGAAGATCAACGTCATCAAGGTGGTTCGCGAACTTACGGGTCTGGGCCTGAAGGAAGCGAAGGATCTGGTCGAGGCTGCTCCGAAGGCTGTGAAGGAAGGCATTTCAAAGGCAGATGCGGAAGAAATGAAGCGGAAGCTTGAAGGCGAAGGCGCTAAGGTCGAGCTGAAGTAGGTGATTGTACGTTTTGATCGCAGACCTGGAGCACCGGGAGCCGACGCTCCCGGTCTGCGACTCTTGGCGTCATCCTCCTCTTTGTAGTTTCTGCAAGAAAAATACCGCAAAGGTCTTGTCATACCTGAAAAAATGGGTAGTCTCGGCCGTCGCGGGTGAAATCCAAAGTTTTGTCTTGATTTTGATCGTCTGGGGGTCAGTTAACTTCTTCCGAAGGTAGCTGGCTTGTTCGCGCGTTTGTATTGAGCGCTCTCTAAGGAGTCAGCATGCCTAGTTTTTTCTCTGAGAATCGTCGTATTCGGAAAGAATTTTCTCGAATCGCAACCCCGGTAGAAATTCCGAATCTGATTGAGCTTCAGAGAAAATCCTACGAAAAATTCCTTCAGGCTGAAGTGCCGCCGCAAAAGCGAGACAGTTCTGGTTTGCAGGCGGTCTTTAAGTCGGTGTTTCCGATTGAAGACTTTAATAAGACTGCGTCGCTCGAATTTGAGAGCTATACTTTGGAGCGTCCAAAGTACGATGTCGGTGAGTGTCGGCAGCGAGGAATGACCTTTGCCGCACCGTTGAAGATTACGGTTCGCTTGGTCGTGTACGATGTTGATGAGGAAGCTGGTACTCGCAATATCCGCGATATTAAAGAGCAAGAAGTGTACATGGGGGAAATTCCCCTGATGACTGAGGCTGGTTCCTTTATCATTAATGGGACTGAGCGTGTCATCGTCAGTCAGTTGCATCGCTCGCCTGGTGTTATTTTTGATCACGACCAGGGAAAGAGTCATTCCAGTGGAAAAATTCTCTATTCCGCTCGGGTGATTCCGCATCGCGGTTCTTGGCTTGATTTTGAGTTTGACCATAAGGACATTCTCCATGCTCGCATCGATCGGAAGCGGAAGCTTCCGGCGACTATTCTTTTGCGTGCAATCGGAATGACCACAGAAGAGGTGCTGAAGTACTTCTATCGAACCGAGCGCATCGTTCTGGAAGCGAATGCGAAATTTTCTAAGATGGTTGACCTTGAGATTCTCTCGGGTCAGCGTGCCGAGGACGATATCGTCGACCCGAAATCGGGCGAGGTGATCGTTCGTAAAAATCGCAAGTTCACCAAAGCTGTGGTGAAGAAGATTGAAGAAGCTGGGATCAAGAAGCTCGAAGTGCCGATCGAGGCTGTTGTCGGGCGCGTGGCCTGCGAAGATTTGGTTGATAAGAAAACCGGCGAAGTTCTCGTTGAATGTAACGAGGAGTTGACCGAGGCGAAGTACGAGGTACTGCGCGGTAAGGGGATCAAGGAAGTGAAGGTCATCTTCACTGATAATCTGACCCATGGTCCTTTTGTTCGAGATACGCTTTCGCTGGATAAGATCAATACACCTGAAGAGGCTTTGATCGAGATTTACAAGCGGATGCGCCCTGGTGATCCACCGACTGTTGAGGCGGCTAAGCAGCTGTTTGAGAACCTCTTTTTCAACCCAGAGAGATACGATCTCTCGAAGGTGGGTCGGCTCAAGTTGAACTATAAGTTCCCTGAGAACAACCTGCCTACGGATTGTTTGATTTTGACGAAGGAAGACATTCTTTCGACGTTGTATTACCTCTGCGAGCTGAATAATGGGCGCGGAACGATCGATGATATCGATCACCTGGGTAATCGACGGGTTCGGCCGGTCGGCGAGTTGATTGAGAACCAGTACCGTATTGGGTTGGTTCGCATGGAGCGCGCGATTAAAGAGCGCATGAGCATTCAGGAAATTGAAACACTGATGCCACATGATCTCATTAACCAGAAGCCGGTATCGGCTGTGGTGAAGGAGTTCTTTGGTTCGAGTCAGCTTTCTCAGTTCATGGATCAGACGAATCCGCTCTCCGAAGTGACGCACAAGCGTCGGCTTTCGGCCCTTGGGCCCGGCGGCCTGACTCGAGAGCGTGCGGGCTTCGAGGTTCGCGACGTGCACAACACGCACTATGGTCGGATTTGCCCGATTGAGACCCCTGAAGGTCCGAACATCGGTTTGATCGCGAGTCTTTCGACTTATGCTCGGGTAAACGAGTTCGGCTTTATTGAGACGCCTTACCGAGTGATTGATGCTCGGAAAGTATCGGATGAGATTCGTTTCTTCACTGCGACAGAAGAAGAGAACAAGATCATCGCGCAGGTTTCCCCAGAGGCGTTGCGTTCGAAAAAGCTACCAGATCATGCGATCGATGCTCGCCGTCGTGGTGAGTATGCGCTCGTTAATCCTGACGAAATTGAGTTGATGGACGTATCCCCCAATCAGCTCGTTTCGATCGCGGCATCCTTGATTCCTTTTTTGGAGCACGACGACGCAAATCGAGCTCTCATGGGTTCGAACATGCAGCGCCAGGCAGTTCCACTATTGCGTACTCATGCGCCGTTAGTCGGAACAGGGATTGAGCGCGTGGTGGCACGCGACTCAGGTCAGATTATTGTGAATCGCCATGAAGGTGATGTCATTATGGTTGATGGCACCAAGATTGTGGTGCGGCGTTCGAAGAGTGCGATCGAGGAGTCGGATGTCGACATCTACAATCTCACTAAATATCAGCGTTCCAATCAGAATACCTGTATCACCCAGCGTCCGGTCGTAAAGGTCGGGGAGAAGGTGAGGGCTGGTGATATTCTGGCGGATGGTCCTGGGACAGACGCGGGTGAGCTCGCGTTGGGCCAGAATATCCTCGTCGCGTTCATGCCTTGGCAGGGATATAATTTCGAAGATTCGATCTTGATCTCGGAACGTTTGATCAAGGAAGACACCTTCACTTCGATTCACATTGAAGAGTTTGAGTGTGTCGCTCGCGATACCAAGCTCGGCAAAGAAGATATCACTCGTGATATTCCGAATGTCGGAGAGGAGGCTCTGAAGGATCTTGATCAGAGCGGAATTATTCGAATTGGCGCGGAAGTGAAGCCGGGCGATATCTTGGTGGGTAAAGTAACGCCTAAGGGCGAGACCCAGCTTTCTCCCGAGGAGAAGCTTTTGCGGGCGATCTTTGGTGAGAAGGCCGGAGATGTACGGGACACTTCGCTTCGCGTTCCGTCTGGGGTGCAGGGAATTGTCATTAACGCTCAGGTTTTTGCTCGTGAAGGGACTGAGCCTGACGAGCGGACTAAGTCGATTCTTGAAGAGCACATTGCGAAGATTCGACGCGACGAAAAGATTGAAATCGATGCAATTCGTGTTTCGTCTCTGAACAAGATTGGTGGCCTCCTCGATGGTGCTGTGACGACAGGGAAGCTTCTTTCGGAGGACGGCTCGGAAGAAATTCTGAAGAAGTCCCAGAAGCTTGACCGGAGCATCCTAGAAGGCATTTCTTTTGATCTTTTGGCCTTTATTCCTGTGAAGGATGACCTGGAAGAACAGGTCACCGCGATCATGAAGAAGGCGAAGGAGAAGATTGAAGCCATTCGGTACGTGTTCAAGGAGAAGACGGATAAGCTGAAGCGGGGCGATGAGCTTGCTCCAGGCGTTATCAAGATGGTGAAGGTGCAGATCGCCATTAAACGACGGCTGCAAGTCGGCGATAAAATGGCAGGACGACACGGAAACAAGGGGGTAATTTCCCGCATTGTTCCCGCTGAAGACATGCCTTTTATGGCCAACGGAACACCGGTAGATATGGTGCTGAATCCGTTGGGCGTTCCTTCTCGAATGAATATTGGGCAGTTGCTTGAAGTGATGTTGGGTTGGGCTGCGTGGGGTGTGGGCGAGAAGGTTCAGGCCTATCTCGAGCAATTCCAGCCGGAAAAGCTGCGAAAGGTCCTCAAAGAGACCTACGCAAACGTCGAGCTTGATAAGTATATTGATAAGGCTTCGGATGATGAGATCAAGAAGATGGCGCAGTTTCTCAAGAGGGGCGTCCATTTTGCAACTCCGGTATTCGATGGGGCGACGGAAGAAGACATCACTCGAATGTTGAAGACGGCAGATCTTCCGGAACGTGGGCAAGCCATTTTGTTCGACGGCATTTCGGGCGAGGCATTTACTGAAGAGGTCACTGTTGGGGTGATGTATATGCTTAAGCTTCACCATCTGGTTGAAGAGAAGATTCATGCACGGAGCATCGGTCCATACAGCTTGGTTACTCAGCAGCCGTTGGGCGGCAAGGCGCAGTTCGGCGGTCAGCGGCTTGGGGAAATGGAAGTCTGGGCGCTCGAAGCTTACGGCGCGGCATATGCTCTTCAGGAGTTTCTGACTGTGAAGTCGGATGACGTCACCGGACGGAATCGAATGTACGAGGCAATTGTAAAGGGCGAACAGATTCTTGAACCGGGTCTGCCCGAGTCTTTCAACGTTTTGATTAAGGAACTTCAAAGCTTGGCTTTGAATGTGGAATTGATTGAAGACGATGAAAAGGAACTCAAAGGATCGGTTCTTTAAGAATCACGCGAAGAGGGATTGACGATGAAAGACCTATTGAACTTTTTCGACAAGCCGAAGGACCCGGTCAGCTTTACCGGGATCCGTATTGCGCTGGCATCGCCTGAGAAGATTCGGGAGTGGTCGTTTGGCGAAGTGAAGAAGCCTGAGACGATCAACTACCGAACCTTTAAACCTGAGCGTGATGGGCTATTCTGCGCGAAGATTTTCGGTCCTGTGAAGGATTACGAGTGCAACTGCGGCAAGTACAAGCGCATGAAGCATCGTGGTGTCGTCTGCGAGAAGTGCGGTGTTGAGGTTATTCAGTCGAAGGTGCGTCGCGAGCGGTTGGGCCATATCGAGTTGGCTACCCCGGTTGCGCACATCTGGTTTCTTCGCTCCTTGCCTTCCCGTATTGGTGCGTTGCTAGATATCACCCTGAAGGACCTGGAGAAGGTTCTTTATTGCGAAGCCTACCTGGTGATCGATCCGGGCAATTCGGGGTTGGAAGAAGGCGTTGTTCTTTCGGAAGAGAAATATACCCAGCTCGTTCGTGAGGGGATGACCTTCACTGCCGTAATGGGTGGTGATGCCGTTCGAGATGCGTTGAAGAAAGTCGATATTGAGACGGCTTCTCGGCAGCTCCGCCGCGAGATGAAGCAGACGACCTCAGAGGCTCAACGGACAAAAATTTCTAAGCGCCTGAAGGTTGTCGAGGCCTTTAAGGTGAGTGGTTCGAACCGCCCGGAGTGGATGATGCTCGAAGTGATTCCGGTGATTCCGCCGGAACTTCGGCCATTGGTTCCTCTGGATGGTGGGCGCTTCGCGACATCTGATTTGAATGACCTTTATCGACGAGTGATCAACCGTAATAATCGGTTGAAGAGATTGATGGAGCTCAATGCTCCAGAGATCATTATTCGAAATGAAAAGCGGATGCTTCAAGAAGCAGTGGATGCGCTTTTCGATAATGGACGACGTGGCAAAACTTTCACCGGACCCAATAAGCGCCCCTTGCGGTCGCTATCGGATATGCTGAAGGGTAAGCAGGGCCGGTTCCGTCAGAATCTCCTAGGTAAGCGCGTTGATTATTCCGGACGTTCGGTCATTGTCGTGGGCCCGGAGCTGAAGCTGCATCAGTGCGGCTTGCCGAAGGTCATGGCGCTCGAACTCTTTAAGCCCTTTATTTATAACAAGCTCTCTGAATACGGCTACGTCACGACCATCAAGTCTGCAAAGAAGATGGTTGAGAAGCAGCGCCAAGAAGTTTGGGATATCCTGGAAGAGGTAGTGAAGGAGCATCCGGTTCTTCTGAATCGTGCGCCTACGCTGCATCGCTTGGGCATTCAGGCATTCGAGCCTGTCTTGATAGAAGGCAAAGCCATCCAGCTGCATCCTCTCGTTTGTTCGGCATTCAATGCCGACTTCGATGGTGACCAGATGGCTGTTCACGTCCCGCTCTCGATCGAAGCCCAGATCGAGGCCCGCGTGCTCATGATGTCAACGAACAATATTCTGTCTCCTGCACATGGCAAGCCCATCATTGTGCCGAGCCAGGATATCGTTCTCGGCCTGTATTACATGACTCGAGAGCGCTATTTCACCAAGGGTGAAGGCAAAATGTTCTCTGGTCCTCATGAGGTACAGTACGCACTCGATAATGGCGTTGTGACTTTACAGAGTCGTATCAAGTGCCGAATTCACGGAAAAATGATGGAGACGACCGTCGGTCGGGCTCTGTTGTCTGAAATCGTGCCCGAAGAACTACCCTTTGAGTCCTACAACAAGGTGTTGGGTAAGAAAGATTTGGCCGAGCTGATCGACCAATGTTACCGGCTTACGGGGAACAAAAAGACCGTTCTCCTGGCTGACCATCTCATGCAGACCGGGTTCAAACAGGCTATGCGCGCAGGGATTTCGATCTCGGTGAATGATATGCTCATGCCGCCTGAGAAGAAGGAATTCCTCGAGAAGGCCTACGCTCAAGTTCACGAAATCGAAAATCAGTACGTCGAAGGTTTGATTACCGACGGCGAGCGCTATAATAAGGTGATCGATATTTGGGCCCAGACCTCTGAGCAGATTGCTTCCGCGATGATGAAACGCCTTTCAGTGGAGACCTACAAGGCGCCTCCTGGCTGGAAGGGGGATCAAAAGGAAGTGATCGGTCCTGCATTCAATTCCATCTTCATGATGGCGGATTCAGGCGCTCGAGGTTCGAACGCTCAGATTCGTCAGCTTGCGGGTATGCGCGGTTTGATGGCAAAACCGTCTGGTGAGATCATCGAAACACCGATCGTCGCTAACTTCCGGGAAGGTCTTTCGGTTCTTCAGTATTTCGTGTCGACCCATGGAGCTCGAAAAGGGTTGGCCGATACTGCTCTGAAGACTGCAAACTCGGGTTATTTGACTCGGCGTTTGGTGGATGTATCCCAGGATGTGATCGTGACTGAGCCGGATTGCGGGACGCTCGATGGTCTGTACGTCGGAGCTTTAGTCGAAGGTGGCGAGGTCATCGAACGCATGGGCGACCGGATTCTTGGCCGCGTGGTCTTGGACGAAGTCGTCGATCCCATCACGAGCGAAACGCTGGTGCCTGCTGGTGAGGAAATTACCGAAGAACTTGAGAAACGCGTGGAAGAGGGCGGCATTGACCGCGTTCGTATTCGGTCGGTATTGACCTGCCAAGCCAAAAAAGGGATTTGCGCCCTCTGTTATGGTCGTGATCTTTCGCGTGGTCGAATGGTGAGTAACGGTGAGGCAGTCGGAGTCATCGCGGCCCAGTCGATCGGTGAGCCAGGAACCCAGTTGACGATGCGTACCTTCCACATCGGGGGCGCTGCATCCAGACGTGCTGAGCAATCGAATCTGGAAGTGAAGACCAAGGGCAAGATCAAGTTCGCTAATGTGACCACGGTCTTGAACAAAGAGGGTCACCTTACGGTCATGAATCGTAACGGTGAGATCATTGTTCTCGACTCTCAGGGTCGTGAGCGTGAGAAGTACCAGATTGTTTATGGTGCGAGGGTGCTCGTCAAGGATGGCGACTTGGTTGAGAAGGGTACTCAGGTTGCGGAGTGGGATCCCTATTCTACGCCGATTATCACTGAGGCTTCTGGTATCGTTCAATTTGAGGATATTGAAGAAGGTTTGACGATGCAGGAGCAGTTCGACAGCGTCACGGGCCTTTCTCATAAGGTGATCGTGGAGTCGAAGGCGAGCGACAAGCGTCCAAAGATGATCATTACCGACGGTAAGGGGAATCCGCTCAAGATTGAAGGAGCCGCAAATCGAGTTGCTCGGTATATGCTTCCAGTCGGCGCAAATCTGGTGTTGGTTGATGGTGATGAAGTGAAGGCTGGCGACACGCTGGCTAAGATTCATCGTGAAACCACGAAGACCAAGGATATCACTGGGGGTCTTCCTCGCGTTGCTGAGCTTTTTGAAGCTCGGAAGCCGAAGGATGCGGCGGTGATTTCCGAGATCGATGGGATTGTCTCGTTCGGTAAGGACACTAAGGGTAAGCGTAAGCTGATTGTGACGCCTGATGTAGGCGAGGCGAAGGAATACCTTATCGGCAAGGGCCGTCACTTGGCGGTAAACGAAGGCGACTATGTAAAGGCCGGCGAGCCTTTGATGGATGGCCCGATTAATCCACACGATATTCTCCGGGTTCTCGGCGAGAAGGCTCTCGCAAAGTACCTGGTGGATGAAGTGCAGGAAGTTTACCGTCTTCAGGGTGTGAAAATTAATGATAAGCACATCGAAGTGATCGTTCGTCAGATGTTGCGGAAGGTGAAGATTAAGGATGTGGGTGATGCCAACTTCTTGATTGGCGAGAGCACCAACAAGGCGACTTTCGAATTGGAGAATCAGCGAGTGTTGGCAACGGGAGGCGCTCCGGCTACGGCTGAGCCTCTCTTGCTGGGGATCACGAAGGCTTCCCTTACTACTGATAGCTTTATCTCGGCGGCCTCGTTCCAAGAAACTACAAAGGTATTGACGGAGGCTGCGATCAGCGGCCGGGTCGACTTTCTTCGTGGCTTGAAGGAAAATATTGCCATGGGTCGCTTGATCCCAGCAGGCACGGGCTTGTTGAAATACAAGAGTATGCAGGCTGATGTGGATGCTGCAGATTCAGTCGATCTGAATTCTGCGGAAGAGGCAGCAGCCGAGATTAGCGCTGGCTGATCTCGGTCCCAGATAATAGTAGAGGTGATCTGGGTCGTTCGGTAGATATCGAGCGGCCCGGAAAATAAAAGCAGAACAAGGTTCCAGGTTCGGTTTTTAAATCGGGCGCATAGCTCAGTGGTAGAGCAGGGTCTTTACACGGCCAAGGTCCAAGGTTCAATCCCTTGTGCGCCCACCATTTTCCATGCGAAGTATGCAGCTTGATCCCTTCATAAGAGCGCGTCTCCTGCGGTTCATCGATGACTTCCGGCATCGGCATGGGCAACTCCCCACTCTACAGAATTTTGATGACGTCAATATCAGCCGAGATTGGGTTGAGCGAGCAGTTCGGTCTGGGTTGATTGAGAAATTTTACGTCACTTTGACCAACGGAGTGGTCGTAAAAGGCTATAAAATTAAGTACTCAAGGGCGTCCGCCATCTAATGTGATATAATGCGTTGTGACGTGATTTTCTGTCTCTCTTTGGTAGACCTCGAGGGCAATGCGGATGGACCGCTCAAGGGAATCGTTTCTGGTAAAGAAACCTTTCCAAGGGATGGGCTTGACTCATGAGGTATGGCTTGGGGATTAGAGGGTTCGATGAAGTTGAAGTTTACACATGTATTGAGCCCCACCAGTAACCTCGTATTAATGGTCTACGGCTTTTTCTCGCTCTTTCTTCTTTTTTCACCCAGTCTTTCGCAAATCGGAATGGTGGTTGCCGCCGACACGATTTCGCTTTTTTTCTTCATGTTGGTTGATCGGTATTTGTTTCTGGCTATTTTTCCGGAGGCAAGGTCGATCTTTCCTGTCTTGGATTCCACCGCGTTTGACGGCGCTATCGCAGAGTGTAGAAAGTTGATGGTGCGCTCGATCTATACATTTCCTCAAAGCAGAGCGCTCTACTTATGGACCATCAGTCTTGTTAAGGTTCTTCCTGGCGCCTGTATTGTCCTTCTGGTTTGGCCACATGAAAATCTCGGTATCGCACTGGCGAAGATGGTATTTTTCGAGTTGTCGCTCATTACCTGCTTTTCAGTTCTGGCATTTTTTGAAATTCATGAGGTTGCTTCTTCGGTCATAGATCAGTTGTTTGCTCATACGCGAGACGCCGATGTTTTCTTGGCTGTTGAGCCGTCGGACAGTGGGTCCTCTCTCATGAAGGTCGAGGGCCTCGCTCATATCTCCGTGATGTCCCTCAGTTTTGGGTTGATGTTGACCTTGGCGATCAGCACATTTGTGGGGGAGGAGCCTACGCAGCGGGTCGGGTTTCGATTTGCAGCTCTTTTTCTATTGTCTTGTCTCGTCCTCGGTCGGCTGTTCTGCACGAATCGGATGATACAGGTGCGGGCCAATCGAGATATTTTGCACTACTTGGGAAAAATCGATCTCAGTCGTGAAACTCCCATCTTGCCTCTTCATACGTCGGTTGAGCTGAATGCTTTACAACGGGCTTTCAACCTCATGTCTGGGCGATTGCGCGATTCTCAGGACGAGCTTTCAGATTTAATTCGTTACGAAAGTGATCAGAGCCGTTTTAGGACACTTGGAGAAGTTGCGGGCTTGGTCGTCCATGATCTCAGTTCTCCCCTTCATGTGGTCAAATATTGTACTGATTTGATTCGAGGCGATCCGCAGAAAGTGACTGACGGGACGCTTTTTTTGCGGATCGAGAGGAGCTTGGACAAGGCTGTGAACTTGGTTCAATCTCTGCGGGCCTACTTGAAAGATGGTCAGAATGGCGCGTCACTCATTCGTTTCGCTGAGGCTCACGACTATGTTCTCCAGGTTCTGGGCTTGGAATTTCAATCGAAGCTTCCGCGGCAGTTGAATGAGGTCATCAGCGTCAGGGAAGGCGTGGGAAGTGTCGCATTGCGTTGCTACCGGATCGACCTGATTCAAATTCTCGATAACCTTTATCGGAATAGCTTGGACAATATGATCGAGACAGGCAAAGAAACCCCTCAGATCCAGGTTGCCCTGGAAGGCGTGGGGGATGGATACGCAGTGTTGTCGCTAGAGGATTCGGGGAGTGGCTTGAGCGTGGACGATTTTGAAGCGATGACATCGGGAAAGGTGTCAAAAGGGGGGTTTAGCGATCGCCGGGCTCAAAAAGGATTGGGTCTGCGGCTGACTCGACGTTTGATTGAGAGATTGGCCGGCTCTTTGTCGGTCGTGCCAGCGAAAGATGGAGCAGCTGGAACCCGAATGTTGCTGACGTTGCCACTTGCCGATACAAAACATGAAGAAGCTAGTGCGGAGGCTGCAACGCATGGAACATGATCATTCAGTTTGGGTTCTTGATGATGAGGAAGATTGTCTCTTCGTGGCGGAGCAGAGTCTCTCAGACGCGTACAACGTGAGGACTTTTTCTTCTTTGGCCCAACTTAAAGGCGCGCTCGATCAGAATCTCGATACCTTGCCGGTCGCATTGGTCGCAGATCTGAGGTTGGCGGATGGAAATTTTCTTCAGTTCTTGGATCTAGAGGCCTCTGATTTAGCCAAAATTTTTCCGATCGTTATTACTTCTTCCCTTTATGACTCGGAAACCATCCGGGGTGGTTATCATCGTGGGAGTTATGACTATTTAGTGAAGCCTTTTCGTCCGTCTGAGCTCAAGGTCAAGGTTGAGCAGGCATCTCAGAAGTTTGTTTCTGACCGAAGTAGGCGGGTTGCAAGTCAGCTGGAGTTGACCCCAAAAGAGGCGCGACTGTTCGAGTACATGCATCGGTTTGCTCCACGGGCGGTTTCCAGACAAGAGCTCCTCGCTGAGGTTTGGGCAGATATGAAGATCCATCCGAAGACGATCGATGTTCATATTCATAACCTGAAGAAGAAAATTGTCGTGGCCGGATGGATCATCGTTTCGTCTAAACTTGGGTTTTGGTCCATCACTTCAGCAGGGAGTTCAGGGGATGGGGTGCCACCATCTTGCTGAGTTGTTGGGCAGCCACTTGAGTACTGTCTGAGGTTGCGAGCCAAAGACCAGGGGAAGGGCGTTCGGGTGGGAAGCTTTGCATACGAACAATGTGTTTCTGGCCTCGGCGATTTGCGATAGTGGCGTACTGTAGATCTCGACCGAACATTCCCTAAGGAGGGGTTTGGGCGTAGGGATCTCGAGTCCCAGGGAGAGATCGCCCGAGGTCCAGGCAATGAGCTTTTTTTGACCGAGTGGGGAAAGAAGATAGTCCTGGTGAAAGTCGGGCGTGTTTGTCTGGTTCTGGTTGCCGGGTTCGGCACATTCTTCATAGAGAAACGCCCATCTCTGTATCGTCTCTCGACAGGCGGAGGCAATGGCCGCCTCTAGATCGAGGCCGGCGCCGAACCCATGAACGATAAATCGTGGGTCGCTATTCGGTCTGGGCACGATTGCTGCCATGCAGACTTCGGCATCAGAATGGGGGTCGGGGAGCGAGTAAAGCTGCATTCGATTTCCGACGCTGTCAGGTAGTTCGACGGGCCAAAACGGCAGGAGGTCCTTCGAAAGGGGTTTCGGCTTTCGCCCGGAGTACCAGTAGCGAAGAACTCTGTCTCTCTCAAGAAGCTCAAGGCACGCGCTGGCTTTTGCATTCGCGAGGTCAGGATGTGCGGCCCAACCATTCGAGCGTGAGATCGTGCAATTCGGGTCCTTAAGGGAATGGCTGGTTTTGCCTGAATGGATCAACTCCACGATGGTCATTCGCTCGCAGAGCTCGGATCGGGCCTTTTCGAGAGCAATTTTTTCAATGAAGTCGAAACTGCTGCCTGTTACTTCGGTGGCGCTAGCGGTGTGGGTAGCCGCGAGTCCCACGAGATGTCCGGTGAGCCCCTCTTTTTGAAAGTGTTCAAAAAACGGATCAGTGAATTTCCATCTGGATTGCTGGCGTTGTGCTTCTATTTGGTGCATATGTTTTTTTGTTTTCGAAAATTTCTGACATGAGTTCGTTCGTGAACGTGGCGCAACGCTCTATCGAGCTGAAAATTTTATTCTGAACATGTGGCTCGGCAGCCGTCTCGGCGAGCCAGGAGATCCAAGGGAGGATTTCATCGGCATGTTGACCGTCAATGTCCGCGTGCTTGGCGAGTACCGTCGACCGGTCTCGAGCGATGCCTGTATTTTTTTCGACGAGCGCTAAAAATTTAGGACCAAGATACCCCGTAATATATTCGACTGAATAAATGTACGTGAGATAGCTGATCAGGTCGTTTCGGGCGACGTCATAGATCCAGAGCAAAAACGATTTCACCGCAGGAGAGTTTATGGTTTCAATTTGGAGATCGTTTCCACGATCAAGAGCAGCGAGGTCTGATCGTGCCCACTGATCATGCCCAGTTTCTTCGATTTTCTTTTGTTTGAGAAAATTTTCGAGAACATCAAGACCATCTCGCTTGGCTGTATTGATCGCGGCTGAAATATGCTCGGGCGAGTAAAGGATGAGATGTCCAACTGCGGCAATGTAGAGCGGAAAATTTTCCGCCGTGATCGAGGAAGAGGTACCATCGGCGAGCGCTGGGTGTGTTTTCCAGAGTTCGTCGCACTCATTTTTTGTTTTGACTTTGATGCTTTCGATCATAAATCCTCCTTCGAGGGCCGGGCCCGCATTTTTTAATGCGAACCCGGCGTAGGTAATTAATTAGAAACAGATGCGTGCAAATTTCTTCTTCATGATCGCTCTCCTTGGTGATGCGCGGTTAGCGCGGTTGGTGGGCAGTACCTGATCCGAAATGACTCGAGATGCTCTTGTTTGAGATGTGCTGTCATTCGGATCAGGCCTCCCAGCTTGTCAGAGAGGTAGTGTCCGGTTACGCGATAGCCGAAATGAGCATAGCGGGTCGGATTGGCTGGGTCGTCGGGGACCACGTCCAGATCTATTCTCTCAATGCTTGGTACGGAGCTGAGTTTTCTAGTGATGGTTTCAATGAGTTTTCCATAGATTCCAGAACCTCGAAACTGAGGTTGGAGGAAGACGTAACGAAGGTAGTAGGTAGTTGGGTCGGACGGGTTTGCTATCATAGCGCCGAAGAGCACGCGGTCGCCGTGCTCGTTTCGGCGATAGAATGCGAACGCGTCGCACACGTCCCCGTAAAAGATAGATCGGATGTGGAACAGCGGGTCCGTTTCTGGCGTTGTCAAAAAGTGGGCGACGTTCTCGTAATGTGTGTGTTCGACCCACTGTGATTGGTCTGCGCTGAAGATCGGGAGGCAGGTGCTCCAATCGACGCCCCAAAGGCGCGTTGACAGAGTGGGCAAAGCACAGGCTGTTACTCCCGTGGGCCCCAGAGTGTCAGCCCGTTCATGGTTTACGGCGGTATTCACGGCGACTCCTTCCTTCGAAATGAATTTTTTGATTGTTGTGGAAAAAAGGCGAGGAAAGATTTCTTTACTGCGACTCATTGCGTCATCCTGGTGTTTCGCGGACTGAGAAATGTGTCGTGCATTATGCGATGCGTCAGATTGATGCAGCGAAGAATGCTGCATCGAATTAAGGCACTCACCGGTGCAACGGCTGAAACGGGAGGCTTATGAATTTATTCGGTCAATGGATGGGGCTAAGTATTGTTTTTGGATTGCTGGTTTTCCAAGGGTCCGCATTCGCGGATGAGATGAGGGTTGAAACTCGAGTGGTGGGCGAAAAGGATCATTGGAATGGCGCCAATATGCCCGAGAATTTAAATCGGGACTATGAGCGGAATTTTTCGCGTCTGCCTCTGAAGGCCCGGCTATCTGACGACAAGACACCCTGGTCCGACAGCTATTGGCCGAGCCGCCGTGCGAGTATAGCGAACCGTTGGCAGACAGATGAGGGATATAGCCGCTATCGGCTCGCTTCTCTCGCGCAGCTTCGCGGTATGGATCGTGGGCAGATCGCCCGCATGTCCCCAGCGGAAAAGTACGACATTGCAGTCGGAGATTATAACTACCGGGTGACACACATGGCTTGGGGGAGCAGCTCCCCCCGCGCCAGTGACTGGGCTGGCATCTGTAACGGCTGGTCTCAGGGGGCGCTGACCTACGACGAGCCTCGGCCGACGGATTTTGTGAATCCAGACGGTATTGTGGTTCCGTTTGCATCGAGCGACGTGAAGGGATTGATCAGCTTTTTTACGCGCTGGGGGATAGCGACGCGGAGGTGAGTCAGATGGGTTCGCGTTGCAGTGGGCTCGGGAGCGTGTTCGGAAGTGCGGGTTGCAGCGACATTCATCCGGGGGCCTTTCACCTTGCGCTTACCAACCAAATTGGCCTTATGAACCAGGGATTTGTCGCGGATGTCGACTCGGGCTCTGAAGTCTGGAATCAGCCCGTATTCGGATATGAGTCGAGGATCTTGCAAGAGTCTTCTAGTCGAAGAGGAGCAGCGCGTGGAACGGTTCGGGAAGTGATGGTGGAGACTCGAATGTTGTTTGCGCTCGAGAGTCCGCAACAGTGGGAGCCGGTACTTGGAACCGATAAATTCGGCCAGGACTCGAAAGTCTACACCTACTGGCTCGAGCTCTCGTCGACAGGTGAGGTACTGGGCGGAAGCTGGGTCACGTCGAGTCGTCCTGATTTTATTTGGACCACGACGAAATCAGAATTCAGGGGGGCTTTCGAGGGTCTGAGGCAAATCTATCGCCCACTGGGTAGGCAGCCTGGAGTCCCGTTTCCTTAGATCCTCTGCTCTCGAGGGTTGGACCTCGAGATGACTAGGATTTCTAACGTTCGAACTGTAATAGATACGGCCTTCTCCCATTGAGTTGAGAGGAGGTCGTCTTGCATTCCTTCGCTGATGGTTTTCCAGTCGCTGGGGCGGATCCACGCATCCCATGCGATATCGGCCACAATGGAAAATTTGTGGGTCCTTTTGTTGAGGTAGATCAACAGTCCTGCACGATTCCCTATTTTATCGAGGCCGTGCCGATAAAACCAGCGGAGAGCTTCCCTTCTGGAATCGCGAACCCCTGGTTTGACGGAGCTGTGCACGTGAATTTCTAGCCCTGCTCGAGTTTTCGCTTCGGCCAGGGCTTCGATAAGGGGCGAGATGGGTTGTTTACCAGCTTCCATCGATTCCTCCAGCATCTGCCCCGGCTTTGCCGAGTCGTCCATAGGTAGCCACTTTGATCCAGCCGATGGGCGTATAGTAGGCATCTCTTCTGCTCAATAGGTAGATGATCAGAGTTAATAGGGCTGTTATTCCGATCATCAGAAATACGAAGAGGGCGGGCGAGCTGAGGGTATTGCTTGGGGTTACGGAGGGGGGGGTGGGCGTTATTTTAATACGAGCAGATTTGAATTCCTGCGACTCGGCGACCGGGCTGGCCTCGTTTTCTAGTCGGTCCAGGAGCGTTTTTGCGATGAAGGTCGCATCTCCCTCCCCTGTGAACGTCAGCGCATCGGTCAACGGGGTGTCGGTCGCCGCCCATGCAAGACGCTTTCTCGACAGATCGATGACGAGAAGCTGACCGTGGGGGGCGCCGGCAGCCCCGATTCTCCACCAGCGGCTGAGGCTTGCGGCGAATGCACTGATGTCTTTATGTGGAATTTGCTGGAAGACGCCGACCAGGGTTTCTTCGCCCGTCTCGCTTTCATGGGCGATCAGGAGGGGGCCAATATCGCGGGCTAGCAGCTTGGGAGTTTCTCCCTGGCTATACCAAAACGCCGAGACGGGACGGTCGGGAAGAGTGGCAGAGGAGGACGCTGCCGCAAGGGCGATGCTCGTGAAAAGCGCGAAGACGTTCATCTTGCCTTCAGTGTAGACTGAAATCATGAAGGCAGCCACCCGCTGGAAGGAATCGTTTTTGAGTCTGCAGTTGACCTGGGGAGCGCGATTTGAGCGCTTGCTGACCGGGGCGGTCAATCGCCTGAATATTCGAGGAGCTAAATTCGTCCAGCCGTCTTTTCAGCTGAAGATGATCGGATTCACTTTCTGTGTCTCGTTGATAACGCTAGTGCTCTCGTTTTTGGGTTTGAGGTATGGATTTTTTCGGACATACGAAATTCTCGGATCCGAGGGATTTATGCCCTCTCATCCGGTCTATCGTTTCATTGCCGGCCAAGAATTGCTGATGTCTTCGATTTTTTTCTCGGTGCTCATGATCAGTTCGCTCCTGAGTTTCGTGGGCGGGTTGGTCTATTCACATAAAATTGTTGGTCCCATCTATCGAATGCGAAAACACCTTCTGGCGGCCGCGGGAGGTCGAGCCCCCTCGCCGCTTCGATTTCGTCAGGGGGACTTTTTTCAGGAACTAGCGGATGCATATAATGAGGAGCTTTATTCTCGGGGACGGTTGCGTCGGCCGGGTTCGCAGGTGGAGAGAGATTATCGCGAGGGTTTGAAGGAGTGAATCTTCGAGGTACGGTCCGTGTTCATGATCGCTCTCATTATTCTGGGGCTCTGGACTTCGGCAGTTCAAGCGGACGAGGCTGAGTTTTGGGCCCCGCCGATCGATGTGATTGGATTTCCTTCAAGCGCCGAGGAGGCGGACTCTCGCAAGCCGGTTGGCGAGGGAGAAGTGACCAGTCAGTCGGCCTCAGGCGGCATCCAAAGGGATCTCTTTCGATCGCTCCCGGTGTCGATTCAGGATGGTTCCCGCCCAGGTGCGGCATCTTCTCTGATCGGCTTGGGTCGCTCGGCCGAAGAAACGGAGATTGAGGCTCTCGGTGTCCCATTAAATTCAGTGCAGGGTGGAGGATTTGACCTCTCTCTTTTTCCTCAGTTTCTCTGGAGTGGGTTTTCATTTTATCTGGGGCCGTCTGCCGGGGGGCTCGACCCCAAAGCATCGTCTGGGGTTCTTCGGTTACGTACGCGAACGGAAGAGCTATTGACTCGCTCCGGCGACAACTGGGGCGGTCAGGTGCTTTATTCGTCGGCTCATCTCGTCCAAATAGCGGCGCATTTTGCGAAGAAGGGTGAAATCGCTATCGTCGCGGGCGGAAATTTTGGGTCTTCGCGTGGGCCGGCGGTAGGGCTGAGTGGTCGCTGGGCATCGGGCAGGATTCGGGGGAGCTACCACTTACTGGCGGCGCACGTGGAGAGTGACATATTCGGATCGCAAAGCCTCCCGACTCCTGGAGCGTCGCAGCGCTCCTCCCGCCTGATTCCGGTCACGCAGGTGGTTGTTCCCTTCGTGGGCGGAAGTTATCAAAGCAGCTTTTTTTATGATTGGAGCCGTCTCGACTATTTAAATCCTGATCCGCCGTCCTTTCGGTACACGAGCCGTTCATTTCAGTTTGGCCTCGACCAAGTGCTTCGGTTACGTCTCTGGAGGTTGGCGTTAAATCTGAGGCAGGTCGGATTTGACCAAGATACCTATGTCGCCCCGGCGGAGAGTACTCTCCAGGCTCAAGTGGGCTATGTTTTTCAGCTGGGATCCAGTTCGACTCTCGAGCCCGCCGTCCGTCTTACGGCTCTTTCTCGGTACGGGGCAAGGCCTGGATTTTCGGTGGCTGCGACCCAAGAGGGGGCCGGGCTGGAGTGGAGTGAGCGGATCTCATGGCTTCCTAGGTTTCCTTCTCTTTTGAATCGCTATTATGTGGGTCCGTTCTTTGAGGGAAATCCAGGGCTGCAGCCGGAAGAGGTTACTACGGTGCAGGGAGGGGTAGCTCTGCATCGGGTTCATGGTTTTCGTGCGGCCTTGGATACCATGGCGCAGTACCGGCAGAATGCCTTGGTGGCGACAGGCGTGGTTCGGCCCTACAACTCGGGCTGGGCCGCATCCCTGGGGGTGCTGCCGAGTCTGAGTTGGAATGCCGGAGGTTTCAGCGCTGAGGAGCAGGTGGGCTGGGCAGTGAGCCGCGTCTCGGCCTCGGGCCGGGGATTTCCCTTGGTGCCTGCGTTGACCTCGACGACGGCTCTCCGATTTGCATGGAGTGGGCTTCGCACTGCGATTCAGTGCCGCGCAGCAACACAAATGGAGGGAGCGGGCGGAGAGCGGGTATCTGGGTATGGAGTTTTTGATGTTTCGCTGGGGTGGGTGTGGAACTCAGATGTTGAGTTCTTTGCTCGGATTGATGACGTTCTGGACCGCAAGCCATCATTTTTTCCAGATTTTCCGACGGTAGGACGAGTCATTTCTCTAGCCTTTCGGGCCTCCTTTGAATAGAAGGTCATGAAACTACGCACACTTCGATCACGTGGTGCTGAACGATGGACCCGACAGGGTTCTTGGTTTGGTTTTCGGAGTGGAGGGAAGACGCCTTTGTGAATCAGGTTTCGGTGTTCGGGACCGGGTGTTCTTCAGTAACCGCGGTGAGCACATTCTGAAATCCGGCGTTCGCCGGCAGTCTTGCCCCCGCATTCGCAACGAATAAGGAAAAACAAAACATGCCTCAGGTCACAATGCGTGAACTGCTCGAAGCCGGTGTTCATTTCGGTCATCAGACTCGCCGGTGGAATCCCAGAATGAAGCCCTATGTTTTCGGTGCCCGTAACGGCATCTATATTATCGACCTTCAGAAGACGGTCGATCAGACCCGCGCCGCTTGTGATTTCGCCACCAAGGTGACTGCTGAAGGCAAGAAGCTGCTTTTCGTCGGAACGAAGAAGCAGGCAAAGGATGTTGTCGAAGAAGAAGCGCGTCGTGCTGGTCAGTATTTTGTGACCAATCGTTGGCTCGGCGGCATGTTGACCAATTACCAGACCGTGAAGAGCTCGATTGATCGGTTGAAAAAAATTGAAGCCCTCAAGGGATCATCGGAATGGACGGACGTCCCCAAGAAGGAGCAGTCCCGTTACGACCGAGAGTATGAAAAGCTCAAGCGGTCGCTCGGTGGGATTGAGGATATGAAGAAACTTCCCGGCGCGATCTTTGTGATCGATACCGAGAAGGAGCATATTGCAGTGAAGGAAGCGAAGAAGTTGGGTATCCCGACGATCGCGGTCGTGGATACGAATTGCGATCCTGCGAATATCACCCATGTTATTCCGGGCAATGATGATGCGATCCGCAGCGTGCGGTTGTTTGCTCGCCTGATTGCGGACAGTTGCATGGAAGGTCAGCAGATTTTCCAAGAAAAGCTCCGTGCTCAGGATTCCGCCGGGGACAAACGCGAAGGTGATGTTGAGGAGAAGAAAGTTTCTCGCTTCGAAGGTGATATTGATCTTCAGGGTGTTGATGAGGCTGATCTCGAGGCTGCAGAAGCCGAGGAAGACCCGGCTGCAGTGGCGACCGAAACTCCAGTGGTGGCGGCTGAAGCAGTGGCTGCGGTGGCTAAGGTTGCAGGCACAAAGGCTGCGGGAGCTAAGTTGGCGGCGACGAAGGCAGCCAAGTAATTCATCGGTCGAGTTTCCGAGAGGAATAGAACATGGAAATTACAGCAAATCTGGTGAGAGACCTGCGCGAAAAAACGGGCGCCGGGATGATGGACTGCAAGAAGGCCTTGGTTGAGACTTCGGGCGATTTTGAGAAGGCGATCGAGTATCTTCGAAAGAAGGGTATCGCTGCAGCCTCGAAAAAAGCAGGGCGTACTACCCGTGAGGGTGCGGTGACCTCCTATATTCATGGCGAAGGCCGTGTGGGTGTGTTGCTAGAGGTAAATTGCGAGACTGATTTTGTGGCTCGTACCGATCAGTTTCGGAATTTCGTGAAAGACGTGGCGATGCATGTCGCTGCGGCCTCTCCTCAATGGGTTCGCTCGGAAGAGGTGCCGGCCGAAATCATTGCGAAGGAAAAAGAGATCGCAGTCGCGCAGATGCAGAGTCAGAACAAGCCTCAGGCCGTCCTTGAGAAGATTGCCGAAGGTAAGGTCAAGAAGTTCTACGAGGACACTTGCCTGCTGCATCAGGTTTTTGTGAAAGATCCGAGCAAGACGATTGAGCAGCTTCAAAAAGAGACGATTGCGGTGCTTGGAGAGAACATTTCGATTCGTCGTTTCGCGCGTTTTGTTTTGGGCGAAGGCTTAATTCAATCTGAAGCGGCAGAAGGCTGAGAGGGGTATCATCGATATGTCTAAAGTGATTATCGATACTATGGCTCAGGTGATGGATAAGAGCATCCAGTCGTTGAAGGGCGAGTTCGCAAAGCTTCGCACAGGACGGGCCTCGACGGCTTTGGTGGATACGGTGCATGCGGACTATTATGGTTCAAGCGTACCGTTGAATCAGGTCGCGAACGTGACGACCCCCGATGCCCGCACCATTCAGGTCGCCCCTTGGGAGCCCAATATGGTCGGTGCCATCGAGAAGGCGATTCTTGCTGCCAATATTGGGCTGACTCCTCAGAACGATGGAAAGGTCATTCGGATCAATCTTCCAGCTATGACGGAGGAGCGCCGCAAGGAGCTCGCGAAGCTAGTCAAGAAGATGGGCGAAGAGGCGAAGGTGGCTATTCGGAACTGTCGTCGTGACGGGAACGAAGAAGTGAAGAAAGCGGAGAAGAACAAGGTTCTCTCCGAAGACGAGGCCAAGAAGGTTCTTGAGCTCGTTCAAAAGAAGACAGACGAGAAAGTCGCGGAAGTCGACAAGGTCGTCGCCGGCAAGGAAAAGGAGATCATGACGGTCTAGTCCGCATGACTCATGAATCGATTCCCCAGCATGTAGCAATCATAATGGATGGTAACGGTCGTTGGGCTCAGCGCCGCCACCATCCTCGGGTTTTTGGGCACGTACGTGGCTCATCCCGAGTGAAGGCCATCGTCAAAGAGGCGGATCGCCTAGGGGTCAAAGCGTTGACTCTCTATGCTTTCTCGACGGAGAATTGGCGTCGCCCTGATGCCGAGCTCGACGTGCTTTGGCGGCTTCTCAAGAAGTACCTGGTGAGAGAAGCGGCTGATCTGAATCGGGAAAATGTCCGCCTTCGAGTCATCGGCGAGATCGAGCGTCTCCATCCCGAACTGCGTGCTACTCTGGATAGCACCATCGACATGCTTTCCAAAAATACCGGTCTCCAGCTGACATTTGCGCTTTCTTACGGTTCCCGGCGGGAACTTGTGCGGGCCGCGCAGCTTTTTGCGATGGATTGCCTGGATGGAAAGCGGCGTCCCGAGGAAATGTGCGAGGAGGTCATGAATGAGTATCTTTGGACCCAGTCATTGGGTGCGCTCGCGGAAGTCGATCTTGTGATTCGAACCAGTGGCGAAAAGCGAATTAGCAATTTCTTGCTGTGGCAGTCCGCCTACGCGGAATATTATTTCACAGATGACTGTTGGCCGGATTTTACGGCTGAGCACTTGAAGCGCGCGGTCGCCGACTACTCGAGCCGAACGCGTAGGTTTGGGGGGGTTTTGGCCCCAGGAGGAACAAATTGAGCGCAACTCGTGCGACAGAATTACAGAAGCGTGTGATGACTGGAGTTTTTGGAGGCGCAGCCCTGGTCGCTCTGATTTGGTTCGGCGGTCGATTCGGGATTTCTGTTCTTGCCGTACTTTTGTCTTTGCTCCTTCAGTGGGAATACTTGGCGATCATTTTTCATCTTCCGGACCGTCAAGAAAAACGGTGGGTTCTTTTGGGAGCCACTTGGATGGTGACGTTTGTGAACTTCTGGATGCCTCGAACTGAGTTCGAGCTTCTCGTGATTTGCTTCATGGGTCTTTTTACGTATTTTCTTTTTACCTCTCGTCGCCATCAGGGGCCAAGCTTTGAGAGTCACTTTCGTGAGTTTGTCTTCGCGCTTTTCGGCCTTTTCTATCTGGTTTTCCTGCCTCTTTATTTTCCGCTTCTCAGCGACTCGGGTTACAGCATTCACTGGACCCTCCTTTTTCTCTTTATTGTGTGGGGTGGGGATACGGGGGCCTATTTTGTGGGTAGGGCGTATGGGCGGAGGAAGCTATTTCCGACCATTAGCCCTCAGAAGACTTGGGAGGGGTTCGCCGGTGGTCTTGTGACGGGACTAGTCATCACGATCATCTACAAGCTCCTGTTTTTTCAGAAGTTGGGCTGGGGCGGAGCGATTGTAACCCCCTTGCTGGTGGGGGCCATTGCTCCGGTCGGAGATCTGGCGGAAAGTTTTATGAAACGGGCGTATGATCTAAAAGATTCCGGCACGATTCTTCCTGGCCATGGTGGGGTGCTCGATCGTTTTGACGCAGTCTTGTTTGGGTTGCCGGTGATGTACGCCTGCATCCGCATCTTCGGATAGGGGGTTCCCGCACGTGCTTTCGATTCTGGGATTTATGGTGGTCTTGGGGCCATTGGTTGTTGTTCATGAGTTCGGTCACTTTCTTTTTGCGCGAATTTTTGGCGTGAAGGCCGAGGTGTTTTCAGTGGGTTTCGGCCCGACTCTTTTTAAGAAGCAATGGGGCGAGACGGAGTACCGTTTGTCTTGGTTGCCGCTTGGGGGCTACGTGAAGCTGTTAGGCGCTGAGCCTGACGAGGAGCTGAGCGAGGCGGATCTGAAGCGTGCCCTTTATCGCCAAGCGCCCTGGAAAAGATTTTTTATTTTCTTTGGTGGCCCGCTGTTCAATTTTGTTTTTGCGGTCTTCGCTTTTATGGCGATTCTCATCATCGGAGAGCAACAGATCGCAAGCGTCGTGGGCCGTGTCATTCAGAGTTCCGCCGCTGAGATTGCCGGTTTTCGTCAGGGTGATCGTATTGTCGAGGTCCAGGGCAAGGCTGTTACCAAGTTTGAGGAAGTGGCGACGGCCCTTCATGATCTACCGAATCAGAGGGTGCAAATTGGCGTGATTCGAGAGGGTGCACCGAGAGATTCTCGTCCCGAAGTGCTTCAGGTGGAGACCAAGCCTGAAGCGGGCTTTTCGGTCTATGGCGAGGAAAAATCGATTGGCACGATCGATGGGATTTTCCCCACGGCACGTTCGACCGAATTGGGGGTGTCGGATCCGCGATTGAAGGCCGGTGAATCGGGCTTGAAGACGGGGGATAAAATCCTTGCGTTCAATGGCGTGGAGGTGAAGACCTGGGAGCAGCTTGAGCAGCGGGTCCGCAATATGCCGGTCGGCGAGTCTTTTCGCCTGACTATACAGGCGAAGGAAGCTCTTTCTACCCCCCAGGCGATCGAGTTGCAGAAGACTTCGATGCGCGATGATCTTGGAACGCTTGCGGGGATATACTCGTCCGAAATGTTTGTCGAAAAGACGCTTGAAGGTTCCCCTGCGGATCAGGCGGGATTAAAGGCTGGCGATCGGCTCATTTCGATCGACGGAAAGCAGCTGAGGAGTTTTTTTGAGTTGAAGGACGCCATCCAACATGGCGGAGAGAAGAATGGCAAGGTTCAAGTAAAGTGGCAGCGAAACGGCGAAATTTTTGATCGCGAAATTGCGCCGACGGCCACTCAGTCTCGGGATCCGTTGTTGAAGAAGCAGGTCGCTTTTACTATCGGGGTCGTGCCGCAGCTATTTTGGGCTGAGCCAGAATTTGTGGTGGAGCGGGTTTTTAATCCTTTCAAGCTCGTTTACCTGGCGACGGAGAGGATGGCCGTATTTTCGTGGCGTAATCTGGTTTCCATTCGGAAGATGTTTACCGGGGATGTTTCCGTAGCGACGTTGGGTGGGCCGATTTTAATCGGCAAGATCGCGGGGGAATCGCTTTCTCGGGGTTTGATTGCGGTTCTGACGACGATGGCGGTCTTGTCCGTGGGACTAGGCGTGCTCAATATTTTGCCGGTGCCGGTTCTCGATGGTGGACACCTTCTTTTGCTGGGTATTGAGATGGTGCGAGGCAAGCCCTTGACCCTGAGGCAGATGGAGATCGTCCAGCAGGTGGGACTTTCTCTGATCGTCCTGCTGATGGTCGTGGTGATGAAGAATGACCTTTCCCGGTTACCCATTTTTAACTGAAGTGCTGAAGCGAAGAAAATGCGCCTAATAGCTTGGGATAGCTCAACCAAATCCGGTGTTATCGTCGCGACCGAGTGGGACGAGAATGCAAAGGGCGAAGCGTCTTTGCCTCGCCTTGTTTCGGAATGGACCCTGAATGTCGATGCCGCTCATAGTGATCGCTTGCTTTGGGGGATACACCAAACACTCGAGGCGGCCCGGTGGCGACTCGGGGACGTCGATTTATTTGGAGTGGGGGTTGGGCCGGGCAGTTTCACTGGTTTGAGAATTGGTGTAACAACCGCGCGGACTCTTTCTTTGGTCCAGAAGAAGCCTTTGGTCGGCGTCTCGAGTTTGGCGGCGGCGGCGCGTCCCGCCGCTGCTTGGGCATCTGCCATGGGCCGCAAGACCCTGATTGTCGCCGCGAATGACGCCTGCAAGAATGAGGTTTTTGCTCTGTGGGGAAGCGCGCGATCTGTCGTTGACTGCGTGGCCATGGCAGATGGCGATCGCCCGGGGATCTGGAAGCGTGGAGTAGAGGAAAAGGTGATTTCTCCTGGGGAGCTCGCGCTTGCCCTGAAGAAAAAATACGGGGAAGAGATGGATGGCTGGGTCTGTATCGGAGATGCCTGGACTCGGTACCCGGACATCTGGAAAGCGCTGCCGGCTCGTCGACGAATCGTGGCCCCTCTTCCGGGGTCAGCGTTGGTTCAGGGCCGGGCGTTGGGTATTCTGGTGTGGGAAGCCCATCAGGCGGGCCTGGGGAGGCCTCCACAGGAGGTGAAGCCCCGTTATCTTCGCGCGTCAGACGCAGAGATGAAACTCAAGGCGGGACTTCTTCCCAAGGGACCTACTCGAGGGTAAGAAACTTGAATCAAACCCAAGTTCCGCCCGAATGGAAAACGAGGCTCATGCGTTATGAGAAAAATTTATATCGTTCCCAACATCGTTACGACCGCAAACATGTTCTGCGGCTTCTTCTCGGTCCTCGCGTCGATACGCGGGGACTTCCAGACGGCGTCGTGGTCTATTCTTGCTGCCGCAGTATTTGACATGCTGGATGGCCGCATCGCTCGTTTGGCGAGGGCGACTAGTCAGTTTGGAGTCGAGTATGACTCTCTTTCCGATCTGATTTCGTTTGGATTTGCGCCCGCCATTCTACTGTACCAGTGGGCGCTGGATCCATTCGGACGCCTCGGAGGGGTGGCTGCTTTTCTTTACCTCGCCTGTGCGGCGCTGAGACTGGCTCGCTTTAACGTAACGTCGTCCGTGTTACCCAAGGCTTATTTTCAAGGGGTAGCCAGCCCCATCGCTGCCGGAACGATCGCGACTTTCGTCATTTTTAATCAGGCGACCGGTTTGCCCAACGCGTGGGAGCCTTCGGTTTTTAGTCGCGAAAACATGTCGTTGATTCTCGCCTTTGGGTTGGCGGCGCTCATGGTGAGCACGTTGAGGTTTCCGTCCTTCAAGGAGCTCAATTGGCGCTCGCGAGCTAGTTTCGGGTACCTCATGATCGGCGTCCTCGCGATGGTCTTCGTAGCGATTCGCCCTGAGATCACCCTGTTCTTGCTGTGCTTTGGCTATGTGATCGGTGGTTTGTTTATGAATTTGTATCGGCTGTTCCCATCGAAGGCTCGTCGCGCGGAAATTGAACGCGCGGAAGCGGAAGAGGAGGCGTCACATTGAAAGTAGCAGTGGTCGGTGCAACGGGGGCGGTCGGCCAGCAGCTCCTTTCAATATTGGCGCAAAGAAAATTTCCGGTGTCCGAGCTGCTTCTGTTCTCCTCGTCTCGCTCTGTCGGGAAGGTGATTTCCTTCGCGGGACGTAATCATTCCTGTCGAGAGCTTGCTCCTGGGTGCTTCGAGGGGGTCGCTTTCGCCTTTTTCGATGCTTCCGATGCCGTTTCGAAGGAATGGGTGCCTCAGGCGGCCCGCTCGGGTGCCTGGGTGGTCGATAATTCGGCGACGTTTCGCGCTCATCCGGAGGCTTTGTTGATTGTGCCCGAGGTGAATGGCGAACTGCTGGATCGGAGGGTGGCCGAGGGGCTGCCCGGGAAGACGGAGCTTGCTCGGGTGATCGCAGGGCCGAATTGCTCGACGGCTCAACTGGTGGTCGCGCTCAAGCCGCTCCACGATCGCTTCGGACTCAAGCGGGTGGTGGTTTCCTCCTATCAGAGTACGAGTGGAGCAGGCGCGGCAGCGATGAAAGAGCTAGTGGACCAGCTTCGCGCCGCCCTGGACGGAAAGCCGCTGATTACGCAGGCCTTTGCTCACCAGATTGCGTTTAATTGCATCCCGCAGATCGGTGGGGTGAAGGAAGACGCTTACACCAGCGAGGAGCAGAAAATTCATCAAGAGAGCCGAATTTTGCTCGGATTACCTAAGCTTCGCATTACGGCAACGGCGGTACGGGTGCCGACCTTGGCATGCCACGGCGAGTCAGTAAATGTTGAGTTTGAACGACCCTGTGCTGTGGATGTGGCCCGTGAAGTGTTGCGTGGGCATCCTGGCGTCATTGTGCAGGATGAGCCAGAAAAGGGGGTTTATCCGATGGGTCAGACCGCGCCGGGTTCAGCCGTCGAGTGTGGCGCAGGGCGTGATGGCGTCTATGTTGGCAGGATTCGGCAGGATGCCTCTGTCGATTCAGGACTGAATTTTTGGGTGGTTTCAGATAACCTAAGGAAAGGTGCAGCTCTTAACGCGGTTCAGATTGGAGAACGGATTCTCTTGGCTGTTCGGCGCTAGCCTCTTAACCGGGGGGCTCGCGTCTGGCGATGCTTGGGCCCAGACCGTTACGCCTTCCCCTAGTCCTACTACGGCGCTGACGACTTTTATTGATCCTCCGGCGCCCTATACTTGGACCCGAGAGACGGGAAATGTTTATTTTGCGGCCTTAAGCGACGCGGGATTCGCGGTCAATACGGCCCTCAGTTTTAAAAATTGGGATCTCGCGGCTACCTCGGATCTTCCGACAGACGATGGTTTGGTCTATTTCGATTTTCGAATCGAAAAGAGTGTCACAGCGACTGCTGGAAAAAAGCTGGTTCTCGTGGTCGAGACCGATTTGCGAGAGGGGAGTCCTCGCCATGCGTACATCCCCCTCTATTCAGCGGGAAATACCTTGTGCTCGGCGGGCGCGAGCTGCCTTTTCCCGTATCTGAAACCGAGCCAAGATCCGACTGCGTTGCCGGCTCCGACCCCCAATTCGATCGTCTACCAGGCGGTCGATTTTGGATCGGCGCCGCGGACGCTCCGAGTGGGGTTTTTTCTCGCGGATATATGCGCGAATATCGGAGACGGTACGATACGCCCCTACGGCTGCCAAGACGGCTCGGCGACTTCGATCGATACACCGACGAACGGAGTGCCTGCGGTATTCTCCCTCAAGTTTCAGATTCGCGAAGTGGCGCTGGCTGCGACCGAGGTACTGCTCGGCGATACGAAAAAAGAGGAACTCAAGGTCGTTCTAAATGTTCAGTCGAACGGTCCTACGGTGTCTTGTAGCGTGTCGGAGATCTATTTTCCTGGAGACGGGCAGATTCTCTTGAATTCGGACAAGGTAGTCGGCGCACGGCAGACAGGAACCGCTCCGATCGCAAAAGTCGTTGTCCTGGGAGAGAAGCTGCCCGGCAGCCCGGATACGGGTATTCCGCCTTCTGTCAGCAACGACATTGTGGCCTACGTGTTACCGACCGGATCGAATGTCGTCTCCGGTTTTGAGAATACGACGGACGGCTCCGACAATCAGTACGTTTTGGCTTTCAATGTGATGGACGAAGCAGGTGTCATGCCGCTTCAGGCATCGTCTTGTCGCCTCGGAGATGGAGCCGGTGAGATCGGCGTTCAAACGTCAGCGGTTCAAGGTTTTTTAGGTGGAAATTCGTGTTTCGTCGCGACCGCCGCTTTTGGCTCGACTGAGCACGAAGTAGTGAAGGAGCTCCGTCGCTTCAGGGATCAGTTTTTGGCTCGCTCGCGCTTGGGTCGGAGCATGATTGAGCTTTATTATTTTTGGTCGCCCGGGGCGGCCGCTTGGGTCGATGCGAACGCTCTGATGAGATTGCCGGCGCTTTTTTTTCTTATTCCATTCGAATTCGCCGCGTGGCTATTGCTGCGACCGGGTCTGCTTCTCGTATTGTTCCTGATGACCGCCTGTGGTTCGGGTCTCCTTGTTTTAGGGAGGAGGGTTTGAATGCTTGCCCTCATGCTGTGTGGCTCGCTGTTGGCGGCAAATGGGCGAGCGATTGAAACGGTTCAGCAGCCCTATATTGATGGCCTCTTAACCGAAATGAGGGAGGAGGACCCGGATAGTTTCAAAACGCCGAACGAAGCGCTCAAGGTTGACGGTGTGGCCCCCCAGGGGAGCTATCTGGAGGAGCTGAAGGAAGACGAGCCGAATATTTTTTCGCATACCGAGGGGCCGCTCAAGCCGGTCGATCCCGAGCCTCCGGCGGTGAGTCCGATCGCGGATACCTTGGCTGGACGAACAAGGAAATCTACCGAGAAGAGAGGAACGACGCTTAACGCGTTCGGAATGAGGTTTAACGCGTTCGCGACGAGGGGTTTCTCGGCTACGAGTTCCGCTCGCGTATTCTCTGAAATCTACTCCTCCAGCTGGTATCCGGAAATCATGCTGTTCTACGAGCGTCAGCTTTTTCATAGCGAGAACTGGGGCAGCGTGGGTCTGGTCGGTACTGTGGGCTTTGGTTATTTCTACGGTAAGGGTGTTTTCGCATTCGAGCTGAACAAGGCTTGGGATCCTGCAAGTTCGTTCGGGTCCGTGTCCCAAACGTCGTTCTCGTTTCTTTCTTTTCCGGCATTTGTCGGTCTCAATTACCGATTGAATCTTTTACGAATGTTTCGTCCGTATGCACAGGCCATGGTCGGAGGTCTGGGCGCGGCAGAAACTCGCAACGACAACCATCCCACGACCTTTGGGTACGGTTTGGCGTTCGCCTTCGGAGGCGGCGTGAATTTTCTCCTCGACTGGCTGAATCCCGGTACGAGTTTTGAGCTCTATGATGCAACCGGAGTTCAGCGCTATTTTCTTACCGGAGACATGACCGTGCAAACCCCTCTGTTCGGGGGTATCCGATATTCCAACGTAGCTTTCAGCTTTGGAATGACTTACGAGTTCTAGCCGATGCAAAGATATGCGGCTTTGATTGCTTTCGAGGGCACTTCATTCTGTGGTTGGCAGAAGCAGAAAATCGAGGGAGGCGGCCCGAAGGCTGAGCGGAGTATTCAGCTCACGATCGAGAAGGCCTTGAGTCGCATGACTGGGGAAAAGGTCAAAGTGGTGGGTAGCGGACGCACGGACGCGGGTGTGCATGCGACCGGCTTGGTTTGTCATTTCTCTATCGAGACTAAGGACTGGAATCCGGACGTGTTGCATCGGGGGATGAATGCGCTGTTGCGGCCGGCGATTCGAGTTTTAGGGGTTCAGCGGGCCTCGATTGATTTTCATGCGCAGCGGAGCGCGGTAAAAAAGCAGTACTCGTACTACTTTCAGCAGGGTCCCTGCCCCCTCCCTCATCTCGAACCGTATAGTTGGTGGATTCGAAAGCGGTTGGATCTTGCGGCCATGAGGCAGGGCCTTGCTCACTTGAAGGGACGGCATGACTTCAAGCCATTTCAGGCAGCTGGATCTTCAGTAACGACGACGGTCCGAGAGATTCTCGAGGCCGAACTTTGCATGGAAAAAATAGCGTTTCCAGCTTTACCGACCTTGGGAACGTTTGCGCACTCTGGCTCCATGAACGAGTTTTTTTTGGTTCGGATTCGTTTGGTCGGCACGGGCTTTCTGAAGCAAATGGTGCGGAGCATTTCAGGTACTTTGCTTGAAATCGGGGAGGGGCGCCGGCACCCGGATTCAACGGCCGACATTCTCTTGAGGCAGGAGCGTAAGGCCGTTGGGGTGACGGCCCCAGGTCGCGCTCTCTGGCTGGAGGAGGTAATGTATACCGGACTAAATTGGTAATTTGATTTAGGGCGCTGGATCGCATAGTTCTGACCCCCTATGGAATTACAGGTTCAGGTAGAAAAAACGTCGAACGTACATCGTAAGCTGATGATTCGGGTGCCCGCGCAGACGGTTGCACGCCGCTTTGAGCAGAGTCTTCAGGAGCTTTCACGCACCGTAAAACTCAAGGGGTTTCGTCCGGGGCATGTTCCCCTGCAGGTCGTTAAGCAATACTACGGGGAAGACGTACGACATCGCCTCTTTCACAACCTGATCGATGAGAGTTTTCAGCAGGCGCTTCGTTCTGAGAAAATTCGGGCAGTGGGTCGGCCACAAATTGAGACGCCGGAACATCAGACGGGCAAGGGTGAGCATGATCACGCATTAAGCGAAACTCAGGATTTGAGTTTTACGGCAACGGTTGAAATTCTTCCCGAGATTGAAATCAAGGGCTACACGGGCCTTTCCGTGTCGCGCGGTAAAGCGGATGTGACCGATGAGGACATGAAGAAGGTCATCGATGGCTTGCGTGACGCTCAAGCGGAGCTGCGGCCTGTCGAGGAGGCGCGCGCCGTGAAAATGGGCGATCATGTTGATCTAAAATTCAAGGGCGGCATCGTCACTCCTGCTGGAATCGAAGAAAAGGAAGGAATGAGCGGCGCCCGCGTTCTCGAGGTGGGTTCCAACAGCTTGATTCCAGGCTTCGAAGAGGAGCTGGTTGGAATGAAGGCGGGGGAAACGAAAACTTTTCGAATCCACTTTCCGAAGGAATACCACGCGGAATTTGCGGAGAAGGAAGCGGAATTCACCGTGACGACCGAGTCGCTGAAGGAAAAAGTAGTGCCCGAGCTGAACGACGATCTCGCCAAGAACCTCGGGTATGAGGGTTTGGAAGATATGCGTTCGAAAGCGCGCGAGCATCTGGTGGTCGAACGCGCTCAGGAAGTTGATCGCAAGCTACGGAGTGACCTGCTTCAAGAGCTTATTTCAAAAAATCCTTTTGATTTGCCGCAGTCGCTCTTGGAAGCGCAGACGCGCTCGCTTATGAGCGAGGTGTCGCAAAATCTTCGTCAGCAGGGTTTCAACGATCAGATGATCGGTGAGGCGCTTCAGGTCGAAGGGGCAGGTCTCAAGAAGAAGGCCGAAAACCAGGTGCGCGCCAGCCTATTGCTTGAAACGATTTTCAAGAAAGAGGGCCTGAGCGTTTCCGCCGACGATCTCTCGAAGGAAATGACGAGGATGGCCGCATCAATGAACGTCGACATTGAGCGCCTCCGTGATTTCTACGAGAAAAACGCGAATCGTCGCGAAGACCTCGATTTTCGCTTGAAGGAGGACCGAGCCGTCTCCTTCCTCCTCGAAAAAGCCAAGGTGAAGCAAGAGAAGTAAGCGCTACGCCGGAGTTGGAGCGGCGCCCGAGTACCTTTGGGGGTCGTTTTTCCCGGTCATCCGTTTTCTGAGGCGGATCAGGGCCAAGATCACGGGGTTCACCTGCTGCGTAAGATCGAGCAGGTGAAAGTGAGTCCCAGCCCGCGCCCCGGCATGGCTCTGCGCGACTCGCCCGATGACCATCAGTTCAAAACTCGCGTCGATTTTGAGGCGCAGCCTCAACCAACGCCCGGTAGGAATATTTTCGAAGGTCTCCAGCAGGGCCTGACGATCGGACAAATTGATCAGCATTCCCTGGGTGCGTTGCCCCCGGGGCTTTGAAAAAAAGCTCCACTGAATGGGAACATCAAGGAAAATTCGGACCTGGGTCTTACTCTGAGTTTGAGTCACGGGCACCTCCTGGAGCCTGAGTAAAGCAGTTCGCATGCCAAGGGGTTGGCAGTCCCAACGCATTGAAAATATTGAGCCTTGGTGTGGTGCGGTGCGAAACCAGGGCTACTTTGCCCCGATGTGGAAGGGGCGATGCGCCTCTAGCTATGGACCTTTTGGCCTGCTTCACTCTGAAAAGGGGGCGGATCGATCTGCAGCCGAGGGGGCGCGAGTTTGAGCCCCCTTCGTTTGAGGGCTTCAACGGCCTTGGTAATGACCTCGTCGGAAATCGACCATTGAGAGCCAAAATCGTCCACAAAATAGATCAGTTTGAAGGGCAGCCAGCTTTCGTGTGTCTCCGTGATTAAAACAGCAGGGGCCGGCGATTGACGAATTTTTGTAACCCGGGAAATGGCGTCGAACAGGGCGCGTTTGGCCTCCTCGATGTTTACGTTCGGGTCGAGGCGAAACACTTGGCTGCGGATGATGGGCCGAGTCTTCAATGAGTAGTTCGAAATCTTCGCCTGCGCCAGAACTCGATTGGGAATAGTGACGAGTTCATCAGTCAGGGCAACCAGGACCGTTGCCCGCCAAGTGATTTCCTGGATTTGCCCGACGATAATCTGATTCCCTGGGTTGACCTCAATCCAGTCTCCAATCTCGTACGGCTTGTCGAACTGAAGCGCGATCCCCGCGAACAGGTTTCCCAGCGTCTCCTGGAGGGCGAGACCCAGGATGATGGAAAAAATCGCGGACGTGGCGAGCAAGGGCAGGACCTTGATATCGAAAACCTCGGCGATCACCCAACCCCCGATGATCATCGAGAGGATGAGCGTACTGATGTTGACGAGGAGAACGGGAACTCCTTCGCGCATGTGGCTGAAAAATAGGTATTCCAATACTAGGATTCGCCACGTTTTCAGAATCACAACGGCCCCGCCGACGATGGTGATCAGCCCAAGATAGGAGGCGAAGCGAATAACGGCGCGATTCTCGGGAAAATATTCTCGAAGTGCGACGTATGAAACAAGAAAAAGCGTGAAAACGAGCATGTGTCCCGTGAGGTTTCGAAAGAGATCCTTGAGGCGCAGGTGGCGCTTGTCTGATACTTTTCGCAGCAAAACCTTCCAGGTGAGCCAGGCGCAGAGGGCGCCGCCCAGGATCAGAAACGCCGGCTCGAGCTGAACGATGCCATCAATGCGGTCTATCGGAATCCAGGGTTCAGAAATTCTGATTTTCATTCATTTTTGATTGTGAACTCGGGAGAGCCATACGTCACGATCTCTCCGCCAAACTGAGATTTGAATTCCGCAACGCCGCGGTAGGGGTGATCAAGCGGTGGATCTTTGACGTAGCCGTTTAGATCATAACGGAGATAGCCCAGCGCTTGGAGTCGCAGCATGGACTGCCAGTGGCAGAAGGCTGACGTACTGAGTGGAGTCGGCACGGCATCGCTGCGTAATTCCCAGCCGAGGAGATAGTGTGCCGTGTCTCCCATACAGGCGAATAAAAGCTGCGTTTCGGCTTCCGCGGGAGTGCCTTCAGGGGGCGCCACAAAGATCGCGCGCGCGACGAAAAAGTAGGGCTCGCGGGAAAGTGTCGCGGGTTCGTACCACTCACGAGGGGGAGCAAAAATGTTCTTTTTCACTCCAAAGTGGGACATGCCCTCGGCGAAACAATCGAGATTCTCGGGCCGCGCCGGTCGCCACTCGAAACGCACAGGCTGTTTACTTGCGCGAACAATGGAACGCCGCAACCGCGCCTTCAGGCTACGGTAGAGGGAGGCTGGGTCGCCGTCGAGACTAACCCAGATGGTGCTGGCCTGATCAATTCGGCTTGGAGAAAGAGGGAAGTCCGAAAGCACGTCCTCGATGTCCTGGACGAAAAAGCGAGGACTGACTTTGAGGGCATGGAGGGGTGCTTTGAGATGGAGTTTGCGCGCCTGCTGAGCGAACTCGGTGAGGCTTTCCATTGCCGATACGGTCGTCCTCCAATCGAGCACGGGGCCATTCGTGCATTCCAAAATTCCGGGCGCGCTCTCATAGAGGACGGCGACCGCCTGCCTCTCGAGGGAGTAGATGAGGTGTACCGGCACGCCAAGACGTTCGATCATTTTCGCCCAAGTCGGGGTTTGGGAGAGAGGGAAGTCCGAACCCTCAGCGAGCCTGTTCTTCACAATGGTTTCAATTTCGGCTTCCTGCTGGCGTGTCAGCTCAATGGCTGATGAGAAGTTCCACATCCTCCTCTGATTTTATCTACTTTTTTCCTCAGGTGCCGATGAGTTTTTGAGAAACCGCGGAGGAAATGGATCATGGCGACCCCAGTGAAGAGACGTGCGAAGCGAGCCGTAGTCAAAAAAGTGACGGCCAAAAAAAGACCTGTGAAGAAAAAGAGCTCAGCTGCTGTAGCGGTACCGAAAAAGGCCCAGGCGAAGAGTGGTCAACGCGGGGTCGTAGCGAAAATCTCGGCGCCGTTGCGTTGGCTATTTGGACTCGGGATCCTTGGCGCCATCGTCTGGGGAGGATATTGGGTGGGCCAGGGTGAGTCCCCTCGAATCGAGGTCGGGCGCGAGACGGCCACGAAAGTCGAGGTTTCGGAGGCTACCCTCGAGAGGGAGAACTGGGGCCCGTTTCTCGCGCTGATCGGCGCGATGGCGCAACCTGAGGCGCCAGACGTTGGAGGTCGGATCGCGTTTTGGAGCGACCTGCTCTTAAATAGTCCGGCCGCAAGCGCTCGACTGCGAACGTTGTCAGCCCAACGATCCATTGAGGATGTGGCTCCTTTGGTTCCGGAGAAGTACGATTGCACCACCTTTGTTGAGACGGTGCTTTCGCTTGCGAGGAGCCAGAGGCCGGAGCACTTTTTCGATGAGTTGCTGAGGGTGCGGTATCGAGATGGACAGGGACGATTCTCCTCTCGGAACCATTTTCCTGATGCTGATTGGCTGCCGAATAATCTTCAAAACGGAATTCTGGAAGATGTGACCGATCGCATTGCCATGAGTACCTCGGTGTCATCAAAGACTGTCGCTAAGCTGATTAAGAAGCGGGAGTGGATCACTAGTCAGGTCGGGCGCCACAAGGTTGAGCGCACTCTGGCGTCGATCGGCAGTGAAGTATGGCAGGATGTTCGCGCCGAGGTGAAGTATCTTCCAATTCAGAATGTTCGTGGGTTCATGGCGCGGATTCCGAACGGGACCGTCGCGAATGTCGTAAACGAAGACACGCCCGCTCGGCTGGTTCTGATCACGCATCAAGGGTTCGTCCTCCAACGAGATGGAAAAACCTATTTCCGTCACGCCAATCCGGGAGGCCAGATTCGGACGGATCTCTTGACCGAGTATGTGAGGCGAGCCACTGCGAGATCTGGCGGAAAAAGCATCGTGGGCCTTAATTTCGTACAGGTACGTGAATAGAACGGGAACCCAATGAATCCAAGGCCAGTTTTCCTGAGTGTGCTTTTTTTTCTGCCATTTATAGGCTGCGCGACCCAGTATTCTCCGGGTGACGCGGAGAGGGAGATCGCCTCCGGGAATGCTTCGAGGAGGCTTTCTCAGCTTGTGGATGCGGAAGAGGCTGGAATCGATCTGCTTCCGCAGCAGGAGCGAGAACGACTTTTGGCGCAGGCCCGGGGATATGTCGAGTTTAAGACGAATCGCAAACTCAGTCGAGCGCAACGCAAGCAGATGGTTGATCATTGCGCGGAGAACGAGGACGACAATATTTTTTGCGAGTACGTCATCGGGGATGGTGCCCCGCGGCTGCGGGGCAAGCGTGTACGGACGCCTCGGCACCCGTTTTCGTTGACGACCCTCATGAGAGGGCTCAAAAAACAGTCGGTCGATCTTCCTGAGGGGCTCCAGCTGAGGGATGTTGGGCGCGCGTTGAAGCCGGTGAGCAAGATGGATCGAATGGATCCGTATTTTGAAGCTCTCAAAGACTATCCTGTGTGTTTGCCTCCGGCGATTTTCACGGGTTTCGGAATTAAAGCGGAAGAGGGTTTTCCGGACGAACGCTATCGTCAATATGCCCTGTCGCTGTACGCGAAGGCGGCGGAATGTGGTGACGATGAATCGGCGATTCAGGCTAGCTATCGACTCGGCTTGATGTACGTCTGGAACAAACGATATGCAGAGGCCGAGAAAGTTTTAGTTCGAGTGTCGGAGCACCCCAAGGGAGACGTTTTGTTGTCGCGAGCGCTTTTTTGGCGGCAGTTCTCGGCGCGGCAGATGAAAAACGAGGCGCTTGAAGAAGAGATGAGGTTACGTCTGGTTCGCGAGTTCCCGTTGAGCATCCACGGCCTCTTGGCTAATACGGACGAGGGGCTGAATGAGTTTAAAATCATTGCCGGTTCAGATCCCGTGGTGCATTTCAGATCAGCGACTCGGCCGGACCTCAATCCGATCGTGATGGCGGCCGAGGCGCTGCATCGAATCGGTTTCGCCAATCTTTCGGATAGAATTTTGGAACCGCTCTTGGAGCAGCTTGAGGGGGCTGAGCCCTCGTTTCAGCTCTACCTGGCGGTACTATTTAAGCGAAATGGCGATACTATTCGAAAATTTCAGCTCATTGCGCAGATTGTGCGAAACGACCCGATGATGATCTCCAAACAAACGTTGGAAATGCTTTACCCGCTGAGTATTTTCGAGTTGGTTCGCATTCACGAGGAAAAGATCGATCCGTACGTGGTCATCTCTTTGATTCGGCAGGAGAGCGCCTTTAATGCGCGAGCGAAGAGCCCCGCAGGAGCGATGGGTTTGATGCAGGTGATGCCGCGAACCGCGCGCATGTTCACTCGTGGGGCCAGAAAAACCCTCTATGATCCCCAGATCAACGTGAAGGTGGGTGTCGCCTTCTTTGCTCGCCTGCTGAAGCGTTACGGTGGCGACGTAGAGCTGGCGCTTGCGGCGTACAATTGTGGCCCGGAGAGGGTCGATCGCTGGGTGAAGCGTTACCCCATTGAGAATCGCATGTTATTTTTAGATCTCCTCCCGATTCGAGAGACGCGCGAGTACGTTGCGTCGATTGCGCGGAACTACTACTGGTATCTGCGGCTCTATCAGAAAGACTTGATGGAAGAGAGGTTGAGCGGCAACCCGAGCCCCCGCCCCGTGCCGGTGGGCGCAAGCGATAGACCCGGCGCGTTTTTCAATGTGTTTGGAAAATCGTAAATCATGGGCCTTCGGGCTGTTCGTTGCGGTTTTTCTCTCCGCATGTGGCGAGGCCCGCCTTAGTCTGCTGAGTAACGATATCGTGCCTGACAAAGCGGTTCCGGCGGCCCAGCTTTTTGGCGTTGGGTGTAGCGGCGCGAACTCTTCGCCCCATTTGCGCTGGTCGGGCGCGGTGCCCAGTGCGGTCAAGTCATACGTGATCACCGTGGTGAACCGCAGCGAGTCGAATGCCGTTCACTGGTTGATCTACGATCTCCCGATCTCTGAGTCTTCACTGGCCACTGGAATCGTCGAACTGCCCCAGGGGGCGACCTTCGGGCCAAACGATTTCGGAACCGTGCCATTCGGGTACCGTGGTCCGTGCGCGCTTGGGGCGGCGAGCGAGGTGATTGAATTCAAGATCTGGGCGCTTGAGGTGGCGAATTTGAGTGAGTTGACGGGTGTGAGTCTCGTGAGTCCTGCCTCGATTTTAGCTGCGCTCGAAGAAAGCGCGGTGATCAGCGGCTCGTTTCAAGCGCTCGCCGTGGGCCTTTAGGGGCGCCATTGCACTTCGAACAGGGTTTGCGTGCCCCAGTTGAGTTGTCCGCGATCACCGGGGCTGAGTTCACCGACTCCTCGGGGGGTACCGGTGAAAACAAGGTCTCCGTCACAGAGTGGAAACCACTCGGCCGCATAGCGGAGAATCTGGTCGGGGAGAAGGCGCATCTCGTGCCCGTTTGCTTTCTGTCTTTGCACGCCATTCAGGAAAAAAGAGAACGGGGTGTCGAGGTATCGGAGGAAGTCTTTGATAGGCAGCCAGGGCCCGACGAGGGCCGAGCCCGCGAAGACCTTGGCGAGCTCCCAGGGATGGCCTGCTTTTTTAAGCTCGCCCTGGAGGGCGCGGAGCGTGAGGTCAAGCCCGAGGGTCACGTCTGTGATTTTGCCTTGCTCGAGGCGGAGGACGATCTCGGTTTCGTAGTGCACGGCGCCCTTTCCTCGAGGAAGATCCACTTCCAGAACAGCACCGAGCTGATTTGCCTGAAAGAGCGAGCTTGGAGGCTTGAGAAAGAGCACGGGCATCTCTGGAACGGCATCGCCGAGTTCTTGGGCGTGATCGAGATAGTTTTTTCCGACGCAGATGATTTTATCCATACCGGGGAAGCGTCGTTCTTTTCTGGCCGAAATGCAACGCGTCAACGCTCGACGGTCGACCTGCTGCATGCTATCCCCAACTCACTGTATCAGCGGAGAGATGGCCGAGTGGCTGAAGGCGCACGCTTGGAAAGCGTGTTTACATGAAAGTGTAACGTGGGTTCGAATCCCACTCTCTCCGCCATATTCGGTATGGCAAGGATTCATGTGAAAGACCTCACTTCACCGAGTTACAGGAGTCCTGGAGTTCCGCAATATTTCTAGCCGTGGAAGAGTTAAAATTCTTCAAGCGCACTCTTTTTTACTCGGCCTCGACCGTTTTAGTTGCGCCCCTTCCCCTATTTGCCTTGATCGGCCATTCACCCCTACTATGGGTGAGTGACCCCTCAGCCTGAGCAAACTTCATCCCGCGTACCCAACGTTGGCCCCATGGATTCCTTTTTCAGGTTTGTGAACCGCGCGATCCTGCCGTTGGCTGGAGTTTTTGCGGTCATGCAGTTCGGTATTTCAAGAACGCCTTGGGGTAGGCGGGTCCTTCCTGATTACCTGGCGTTTCATACTGGGATTGAAATTTTCTCAGTCGTGACCGCGTTCATGGTCTCCGCTGCGGCTCTCACCTGCGTGCGGTACAAAAAAAACGGGGTCTTGCCCTGGTTGGCCGCCGCCTTTTTTTGCACCGGAGTCCTGACTGTTTTTCATGTTCTGACCTTCCCCGGGATGGCGCCTTTTTTCGGCGACTCCTCCTTGAATCGATCGGTTTTTTTTGGGATGGCCGCTCGCTGGATTCAGGTTCTGAGTCTTCTGGCGTTTGTGCTCCTTTCGAGGCGGCTGCGAAACGTCCAAGCTGATCGCACACCGTGGCTGATCGCGATGGTCGGCCTCGTTGGGCTGGTTTCCCTGGGGCTGACTGAGCTCGTCGGCGTCGAATTATTGCGTTATCGAGGGTTCATCGAGGTGGTCACCCTCCTTTTGCATGTCGTAACGATCGCCCTTTTGAGTTTTCGTCGCCGGGTTGACCGGTCTCTGGATCGAAGGAATTTCCTCACCGCGAATGTCTGTCTGGCGCTGGTGGCTCTCTGTTTCTCCATCGATTTCGGAGTGGGCAGCGTGATGCAGGGTTTGGCTCATGTCTGGCAGATTTTTGGCTATTGGTTCATTTACCGGTCCGTTATCGTTACGGGCGTCCAGAGGCCATATCTTGAGGTGGCTCGAAAGCAACGCAGCTTGCTTGAGGCGGAGGATCGGTACCGGACGCTTTTCGAAAGCTCAATCATCGGTATTGCGACTCTCGGCTTTGACGGCACTCTGATTGATGTAAACCCTGCCTTTATTCAGCTCCTAGCGCGTAGGAAGGAAGCGCTTATTGGCACTCACCTCTCTCTATTTTTTCCGAACGAAGGGAATGAGAGGGATCGTCAGGCCTTGAGTTTATTGCGGTCGAGTGGAGAGCTTCAACCCCTTGAGCGTGAGCTCTGCCGACCGGATGGAACTCGCGTGCCCGCGTTGCTAACCGTCGCGCGGGCTAGCCAGACGCGCGAGATTTCCATTCTCTTCGTCATTGATTTGATCGCGCAGAAACGGATTGAGGAGCAGTTGAGGCATTCTCAGAAGCTCGAGGCGATTGGTCGGCTGACGAACGGAGTGGCTCATGATTTCAATAACCTTCTAGGATCGCTGTTGGCTCGATGCGAGATGGTTCTTGAGTCGCCGCAGTTGACTCCTGAGCTTCACCGTGATCTGCGGGAGATCGAACTCGTGATCGAACGGGGGGGGCGGCTGACCCGCCAGCTCTTGGCGTTTGCTAGGCGCCAGGTCCTTTCACCGGAGTCGATCAACCTCAACGAGACCGTTGTGTCGATGAGACAAACTCTGGCTCGGTTGATTGGGGAGGATAGCGAGCTGGTCACCCAGTTTGATCCGGAGCTTGGTTTGGTTCGAGCCGATTTAGGTCAGCTTGAGCAGGTGTTTATTAATCTTTCGATTCATGCCCGAGAGTCAATGCCGAAGGGCGGTCAACTCAGGCTTACAACGTCCCAGGTAATGGTGGCGCAAGACCTATCAGAGAAGCTTGGCCTCGCGCCTGGTTGCTACGTTATGGTCTCGTTCTGGGATTCGGGAGAAGGATATTCGGAC